>NZ_CP133782.1:4010000-4677500 GCF_034351645.1 Pseudomonas sp. DC1.2
CGAAGGTATCCAGGAAGCGATGGCGCGCATCGGTGGCAACGCCTGGATGATGGACGCCGCGCGTATGCTGACGGCCAATGCCGTGGATCTGGGCGAAAAACCATCGGTGCTGTCGGCGATTCTCAAATATCACCTCACCGAACGCGGCCGCGAGTGCATCAGCCACGCCATGGACGTCCACGGCGGCAAGGCGATTATCATGGGGCCGAACAACTACCTGGGGCGCAGTTGGCAAGGCGCACCCATCTTCATCACCGTGGAAGGCGCAAACATTCTTTCACGCAACTTGATGATCTTTGGTCAAGGCGCTATTCGCTGCCATCCGTTCGTGCTTAAGGAGATGGCCCTCGCCGGCCGTGAAGACAAGGAACAGGCGCTCGCCGAGTTCGATGGGCTACTGCTCAAACATATCGGTTTTGCGGTGAGCAACGCCGCCAGCACCCTGGTCCTGAATCTCGGCCTGGGGCACTTCGAACAGGCGCCGGGTAACAAGCTCAGCCAAGGCTACTTCCGTGCCCTCAACCGTCAGGCCGCCGCCTTTGCGATGCTTGCGGACCTGAGCATGATGCTGCTGGGCGGCGAACTGAAACGCCGCGAACGTCTGTCCGCGCGCTTGGGCGATGTACTGAGCAACATGTACCTGGCCTCGGCAGCGCTCAAGCGTTACCACGACCTGGACTCTGCGGAACACATGGCGCCGCTATTTACATGGGCCATGGAAGAAAGCCTGGGTCAGGCTGAACGAGCGCTGGATGAACTGCTGACTAACTTCCCGAGCAAGGTACTGGGTTGCCTGCTGCGAGTGATCGTGTTTCCGTTCGGCCGCCGCCACAAAGGACCTTCGGACAAACTCGGTGCCGAAGTGGCGGCAGTTATCGGCCGTACAAAAGGCGATCCGACCCTCGAAGAACTACTCGCCGGTTGCTATCGTCCGCAATCAAGCGAGGATGCCGTTGGTGCGTTGCAACATGCCTGCGACTTGCTGACGGCGGCGCAACCGTTGCAGAAAAAACTGCATTTGGCGCTCAAAAGCGGCCAGGTCAACCCGGCTGCCGGAGAACACGCTATCGATGCAGCACTGGAGGCGGGCGTGCTGCAATCGGCAGAAGCGCAGACCCTGCGTGAAGCCGAAGCCGCGCGACGCAAGGTCATTGATGTCGACGATTTCGCCAAAGAGGAACTGGCGCGGGCTGAAGGCAAGGTCCGCTGATCCATCAACCATGTGTGCTGCACCATGTAAAAAAGGCGTAGGGGCTTTATACTCTTGCGCCCGTTTTGCTCTTGAGGACTTATCTCGTGTCCAACGTCGTTGCCGATCATCTCGTCCTGCTCGATCACTTGCGCAGCATCCTGGTCGCCGTAGGTGAGGCCGAACAGGTTCCCGAAGAAAGCCATGCCTTGTTCCTGGAGCGTTTTGACGAACTGCGTGCCTTGCTGCCGGTTGACCCGATCGAAAGCCAGTACCTGGGCCAGGATATTCTGTGCCAGGTCATCACTCGTTACCCGCAAATTGCCCATTTGGTCCCACGTGATCTGCTGTGGTACTTCGCCGGTGACTGCCTGCATTACATGCCAGATGATGAAATCGATCTTTACCAGGCGCTGGAAGAGCGTCGTTTCGAGGCAGAGCAAAACGAAGAACCTTTCGATTGGAACCAAGAAAAACAGCTCCTGGCAATGTCGAACCAGGACAGCAAGCACTGATCCACGACCAGTCACTCAAAAGGCCCTTATGGATATCCATAAAGGCCTTTTTTTGCAATTACAGAACGCACTGACGCCTTGCTAAAGCGTCCGTCAAAGCAACCCTTCACTCTCCGGCAGCTCATATTCGGCCGCAACTTTGCCCGCGCTATTCAACTTCCCTGGTTTGCTCAGGGTCGGCTCTTTCTCCAGGCAATCAACCAGATAATCGATGAACACCCGAAGTTTTGGCGGCAGATAACGGGTCGGCGAATGCAACAACCAGGCGCCGCCATGATAAGAGGCCAGAAAGGTCCATTCCGGTAAAACCTGCACAATCAGCCCCTGCTCTAACGCATACCTCGCCGTGAAATACGGCAGGCTGCCGATCCCGATATGCTGCAACACAGCTCCCAATCGCACGCCCGTGTGATTGGCGGCATAACGCCCGCGCACACCGACAGTCACGGCCTTGGAACCTTTCTTGAATTTCCAGCGGGCATCGCTCGGGGTTTCGCCCAGGTAGATGCAACTGTGATTGAGCAAATCGTGAGGGTGACTCGGGGTGCCATGTTCGGCCAGGTATTGCGGTGTTGCACAGAGTAAATGATCGATGGTCAGAAGTTGTCGACCGACCAGCCCCGCAGGAGGTCGGTCGGTAATACGGATCGCCAGATCGACGTGGTCATCGATCAAATCCACCTGGCGATCCTCAAGCAGTAATTCCACATCGACCTTGGGGTAGCGGCGCAGAAACTCCGGCATATGCGGATGAATTACAAATCGCCCGACGGCCTTGGGCACACTGACTCGCACCAACCCTTCTGCCTCATGGGTGAACTGGCCGCTGATCTCCATGACCGACTTGGCCGCACTCACCATCTCCTGGCAGCGCTTGAACACCTCTTCACCGCCGTCACTCAAGCGCAGCTTGCGCGTGGTGCGTTGCAGCAACCGGGTGGCCAGAGCCTTCTCCAGGCGCGAGATGCTTCGGCTGACCGCCGAGGGTGATGCTCCCAACTGTCGAGCCGCCTCGGAGAAACTGCCGGTCTCGACAACCTTGACGAAAATCGCCATTTCCCCCAGCAGCGGCAACGGTAGATTTATGCTCACAGCGCAACAGTCCTTTGATGTTTGAACGGATTATCACGCAATTCCATGCTTCATATAATAAAAATAGAAACTTTAATAAGGGTATGGAATATGACGCTTCGCCTCTTTTTCCATAGTGATGACCTCAAAGCCAATGTGGAAGTCCTGGATTGCACCCCCCACGAGCATGAGTTCGCGGTCATTCTGCGCGCTACATTGTTTCATCCCCAAGGCGGTGGACAGCCCTGTGACACTGGCTGGATCGGCGAAAGCCAAGTGCTGCGAGTAGTTCAGGATACGGACCAGATCATCCACTACGTTAGCCACCCCGTAAAACTCGGCATGACCCAAATCCGCATTGATGAACAGCGCCGTCAGTTCAATACCCGCATGCACTCGGCTGGCCACCTGATCGGCCACTTCGTTCAGGCCTTGGGCTGGACGCCGATCAAGGCTCATCACTGGCCGGAAGAAGGTCGCGTGCAGTTCCAACCGGGCGATTCGGCACAGGCCGTGGAGCTTCAGCCCCTGCAACAAGGCATCGAAAAATGGATTAGCCATGACTTGCCGCGCCTGACGTCGTTGCGCGAAGGCGCCCGAGAAATTGGTTTCGGTGAATTGCCCGCCTACGGCTGCGGCGGCACACATGTACGTAGCCTGAAGGATTTGGGCTCGATCACGATCGCGTCCCTTTCGCAGAAAAAAGGGACGCTATCAGTCCACTACAGCGTGGACTGAAGGATTTTGGGCGATGTCGACCCTGGCATCGCCTGACGCCGGGGAACCCGGCATTCGCAGCTCCGTTGACTATCCGATAGATGGACCTAAGACATGATGCTTGACGTCGAGCGTCTCGATGAGACGTGCATAAAAAAACTGGCCAACGAAGAAGTGCTCGCCATTCGCGTCAAAGGCTTTTTGCCGCAGCCTCTGGCGATCAAGATTGGCGACAAGATTCTGGCCCCTGGCTTCGAAGGCTATATCAACGCACCGAGTATCGGCCGCATCGGCATGGCGTTTTATGAAGCGGAAAACCAACCGCTGCTGATCGAAGATTATTTCGAGCGCGCTACCAGCAATATCGAAGAACTGCGCAGCCGATGTGCGCCTTATTCATCACCTGTCGATACCTTGCGTTGCATGTTCGATGAGTCTTGGCCGGCGGGCGCTCATCTGGAGAATCTCTACGGCCGCAAGATGTATGTCGGGCTGTCCAGAGTGGTAAAACCCGGGGTGTGCTTCCTCGCTCACCACGATATTTTCGCCAAAGACGCCCCGGACAGCGTTCAGGCCAAGAGCCTGGAGGCGCAGTTTGCCTGCAACGTTTACCTGAACATGCCCTCCGAGGGCGGGGCATTGCAGATGTGGGACCACGATATTTCACCCGACCAGTTTGATGAAATGCGTGGCGACAGCTACGGCATCGAACCGACCTTGCTCGGACCTCCGACCTTGGAGGTGCGCCCTGAGCCAGGTGATTTCATCATGTTCAATTCGCGCTGTATGCACTCGGTAACCCCGGGCGTGGCGGATCCCCGACTGAGCCTTTCGTTCTTTGTCGGCTATCGCGGCAATGCCTCCCCCCTGACCTTTTGGAGTTGAAATGCTTTCGAATTATCTAGGCGAATTCCTTGCGCTAGCGACGATCCACTTTCTCGCCGTCGTCGCGCCTGGGCCTGATTTTGCAGTGACAATTCGCCAGAGCGTGCGCTTTGGACGGGTGGTGGGGATCTGCACGGCGCTGGGTATTGGCGCAGGAATTTCGGTACACGTGCTCTACACGTTGCTGGGCGTCGGCGCACTGATGCACACCACTCCCTGGCTTTTGACAGTGGCCAAAGTGGTAGGTGGCGCCTACATTCTGTACCTCGGCGTCAGCCTGTTGCGCAGCAAACCCAAGACCGAACTGGTAGGCGACAAATGCGCTGACGAGCAGGTCGTGGAGCAAACCCTGTTGAAGGCGTTCACCACAGGCTTCCTGACCAACGCGACCAACCCGAAAGCCACACTGTTCTTCCTGGCGATCTTCACTACCATCATCAGTACAACCACCCCACTGAAGATTCAGGCGCTTTATGGCATCTGGATGTGCTTCGTCAACGCGTTGTGGTTTGTGATCGTCGCGCTATTCTTTTCCAGCGCCCGGATACGGCTACTGTTCATGCGCATGGGGCACTGGTTCGAACGAACCATGGGGGTGATTTTGATACTGTTTGCCGGACGTCTGATTCTGTCGATGTAAAACATGTACCGCTGCTAGAGGCCCGCTCAGTCTGACTGACGGGCCTTTTTTGATACCAGACGAAATCGAGCGCACACAAAAACGCCGCTCATTGAGCGGCGTTTTTGTTAAATATGGAGCGGGAAACGAGACTCGAACTCGCGACCCCGACCTTGGCAAGGTCGTGCTCTACCAACTGAGCTATTCCCGCAAATGGCGTCCCCTAGGGGACTCGAACCCCTGTTACCGCCGTGAAAGGGCGGTGTCCTAGGCCACTAGACGAAGGGGACACGCTAACTGAAACGCATGGTATGCGCTTCAGTGCCCAAATCCGTATCCGAAGATATCGGTTCTGGTTTCACTCAGCGCCGCCGTAAAGCAACACTGTTTAAAATTGGAGCGGGAAACGAGACTCGAACTCGCGACCCCGACCTTGGCAAGGTCGTGCTCTACCAACTGAGCTATTCCCGCATATGGCGTCCCCTAGGGGACTCGAACCCCTGTTACCGCCGTGAAAGGGCGGTGTCCTAGGCCACTAGACGAAGGGGACACACGTACAACATTCACTTCTTACCGCGTTTCGCTGTGTGCTTTACGCTGTAAGTGGCGCGCATTCTATGGATGGATTGAGAGGTCGTCAACCCCCAGATATAAATTTATTTAAATCAATGACTTCGCCCCGCTTTTGACAGCGAATCCGGCTTTTCCGTCGTCCAGCGTTTGACGCCTATATTCTGGCACCCGCCAAGGCGCTATAGTCCACCCACGTTGCAGATGATGGCAATCTGCTCTCTGGGCATTGTTGCTTATATAAGCAGTGATGCTGCCGATACAGGCAGAGCGAGAACAGATTCAACTCGTCGAGCGACCCTATGCGCCCCAGTCGCAAGCCACTAAACTGGCACGCGAATCCTATAAAGAGGTCTTACCGGTGACACCACTCATGATCACCCTGCTAGTCGTAGCCGGGATCGCACTATTGATCGCCATTGGCTACATGAACCATGTGGTGGAAAACAGCAAGCTGGATAAGGCACGCACCCAGATTGAACTCAACGACCGCCTGCGTCGCTGCGGCGAAATCACTGAGACCTTCCCGGGCCAGTTGATGACACCAGCGCTCAAGCTGCTGTTGACTCGCCTGGAGCTGAACGTCTGCCAACGCCTGCTGAACCTGGAAAAATCCAACGCCAACCTCAAGGTCCGGATTACCGAACTGAATGCGCTGATTGGCCAAGGCGAATCGATCCCGGTGAATAACCCCCCAGCACCGATCCAGACAGAAGCCAAGGCTAAGGACGTGCGCTTTCTGCTTGAAGCGCTACACGGCCAGATCACCCGCGCCGCCCAAGACGGATTTTTGCCGACCAACGAAGCCAAGCGCTGGATCCGCGAAGTGCGCCATATCCTGGTGCTGCTGCACATCGAGTTTTTCAACAATCTAGGCCAGCATTCCCTGCAACAGAACCAGCCCGGCCAGGCCCGACTGGCGTTCGAGCGCGGCGTGCAGTACTTGCGTAAACAGCAGGAGCCGCAAGTCTACGCTGAGCAACTGCAATACCTGGAAAAACTCCTGGCTCGCGCCAACGCACAGGTCATGGACAAAATCGCCCCAGCGGAAGGCGAGATAAACCAATTGACTGAAGGTCTGAAAGACGACGAGTCTGATGCAGACTGGAAGAAGAAAGTGATCTACGACTGATTGGAAGAGTCAGAAAAGCCACCGAACCAGGTGGCTTTTTTTTGCTTTTATTTTGATCAACGTGCAGACCATACGCCGAACGTCTTGAAGATCCTGCCTGGGAAAGAGCTCACCGCCGATAGGAACTCACCGCCGATTAGACCGAGTTCGTGAGCACGCACTCCCCCACGCACCTATAGCCTGAAATGCCCCACCATCCCCTTCAACTCTACCCCCAACTGCGCCAACTCAATGCTGGAGGCCGCGTTGCCCTGCATCGCCAGGGAGGATTGATCGGCACTGGCACGAATGCTGGTGACACTGCGATTGATCTCCTCAGCCACCGAACTTTGCTCCTCGGCGGCGGCGGCAATCTGCAAATTCATCTGCTGAATCAACGACACTGCGGCGGCAATACTGCCTAGCGCACTCTCGGTCTGAAGTGCATCGCTGACCGCCAGTTTGACCAGTTCACCGCTGTTTTGAATCTGCTGCACCGACGACTGTGCCGCCGAGCGCAAGGCGCTGACCAAACGCTCAATCTCTTCGGTTGATTGTTGAGTTCGCTTGGCCAGAGCACGCACTTCGTCAGCCACCACCGCAAACCCCCTACCCTGTTCACCGGCACGGGCCGCCTCAATCGCGGCGTTGAGGGCCAACAAGTTCGTTTGCTCGGCCACGCTCTTGATCACACTCAGCACCGTACCGATATTCTGGATTTGCGCACTCAAGCTCTCAATGCTGGAACTCGCCGAGGTCGCAGAGCTTGCCAACTGCTCGATTCGCGCCATGCTCTGGCGCACCACCTGCTGACCGCTCTCGACCTTGCCGTCGGCGGACAGCGCCGCCTGAGCCGCCTCCTCGGCGTTACGCGCGACGTCATGCACGGTAGCGGTCATCTGGTTCATCGCCGTGGCAACCTGCTCGGTTTCCTCCTTCTGGCTACTGACTTCAAGGTTGGTTTGCTCGGTCACTGTCGACAACGATTGAGCTGAACTGGCCAACTGTTCGATACCGGCCTGTAAACCACTGACGATACTGCTGAGTCCCGCGCCCATCTGCTGCATAGCCTGCATTAGCTGACCGATCTCGTCACGGCGAGTCACCTCAATCGTTGCACTCAAATCTCCCGCCGCAATTTGCTGAGCCACACGAATAACACTGCGCAGCGGTGCCACGATCAAGCGAGTAATGACCCAAGCAGCGATCAGCCCAACGAGCAACGCCAGCGCAGAAGAACCAATAATCAACAGTGAATTCTTTTTCAGCTCCGCCTGCATTGCACCATCTTCGGCGCCGTAAGCCTGATCCACTCGCGCCACCACTTGAGCGGCGCGCTGGTGAAGTTGCTCATAGACGGATTTTTCCTGGGCAAGGAGGCCGGTGTACTCGGTGAGCTTGTCGCTGAAGCTGGCAATATGGCCAGTCACTTCATTGAGTACCGTCTGGTAGCCCTCATCCTTGACCGTAGTCTTGAGCTGCTCGGCCTGGGCCAGCGCCTGATCGGCCTGCTCGATCTTGCCTTTACCGGCGCTGTCGTCGTCACCTTTGCGGCTCTGGTCCAGACGCACGCGGGCTTCGTTCATCGCCTGCAACATCAGTCGCGACACCTGGCTGACCTGATTGGCCTGTTCGATGAATTGCGCACCCTCCTTGCCTTCGGATTCCTTCAAGGTATAAGCGCCATCATCGGCAAGGCCGGCCTGTAATACATCCAGGTTATTAGCCACACTGGACACCGACCAACTGGCCATTTCCAGCGCGAGGTCTTTGGCTTGAGTCAACGAAACGAACTCATCAAATGCCTTGCGATAGGCCTCCAGCGACTGTTCAACGTCATTCATGACCGGCACGTTGGCCGCTGACTGCGCCTTTAACTGGATAGCGAGAGCAATCAGTGCATCCACGCCCTGGTGCAAACCATCGGCCGTTTTCGGGTTCCCGTGCAACGCGTACTCCTGCTCAAGCAAACGCACCTTGAGCAAGCCACTGTTGAGCGCCGACATCTGCTTAAGCCCGTCGAAGCGATGACTGATGGTTTGTAGGGACCAGACGCCGATAGCTGCCACCAAGGCTGTCAGCAACAGCACCAGGACAAATCCGACCCCCAGTTTTTTAGCCATACCGAGGTTAGCAAAACGTCCTTGCACGGCCGAGTTCATTGCGCGTAGTCCCTTTGCCATTATGTATAGGTGCAGATTCGCAACGGGCCTGCGCCAACACAAGACTCTGGCGCCGGAATAATGGCAAAAAGCTACATCTTCGTCGTTTTCAGAACGTTTGAGGTCGATCCGAAGCGGTGGCTTGGAAAAACCCACGGGCGCGGGGATCACAGGCACACGCCACATTGATTCGCTGCCACGCACTGGCCTCACCGCTAGGACTGAACGACGTCGGGGACGACAACAGGACACCAAAACGCCGCGCCGCAATTCGTACCTGTGCATCGTCAACCCGCGATCTCGCCCAGATAAACAACCCGCCTACAGGCTTGCCAAACACCTCCCATCCCGCATCTTCGAGCACTTGCAGCGCCGCGGACCTTTCTGCCGTCAAGCGCTGACGCTGGCGCTGCACCAACTTGCGATAGGCGCCGCTCGCCAGCAGGCAGGCCAGTACCGATTCACAGAACCGGGATGCCCCCATGCTGCTGATCATCTTGACCTGGGCCAGGCGCGAAATAACCTCAGCACCGGCCACCACAAACCCCACACGCAGAGAACTGCTGAGGGTTTTGGAAAAGCTGCCGACGTAAATCACGCTCGCAGCGTCATCCAGCGCCGCAAGCCGCGTACCAGGACCATTGTGCAAGTCGGCATAAATATCGTCTTCAATCACCAGTATTCCGTGGTCTTTGCTCAGTTGTAGAACGCGCTGCGCCACAGCAAGCGTCAGGCTGCTACCGGTGGGGTTATGGTGAAAGCTATTGATAAACAATGCGCGAGGGTTGTGCGCCAGCAACACGCTCTCAAGCACTTGCGTATCAGGCCCGCGCGGGGTTCTAGGCACCTCGACCATGCTGACTCCGTGAAGCCTGAGCAGATCGAAGAGGTGAGCGTAACCGGGACTTTCCACGACCACGCAATCCCCCGGATTAAGCAAGGTGCGAACGATCAGGTCGAGCCCCTGACTGGCGCCGGCGGTCGTCATCACACTGCTTTCGTGCGCCGTGATGCTGAGGCGTTTCAATCGTTTGAGGATCTGTTGACGCAAAGCCGGCAGGCCCAGCGGCGTGCTGTAATTGAACAGGCCCGCCATGTCGGTACGCGCAACTTGGCGAATCGCGTAACCGAGATCATCGGTCTCACGCCAGGCCTCAGGCAGCCCGCCACTGCCCAGGCTCAGCTCACCACAATGACCTGCGGCGCAACTACCGGCCCACTCGCCCCCAGGAAGAGCCTGCGCCGTTTGCGCAACTGGCACTGACGCCGCGACAAAGAACCGCGCCCCCTGACGCGCGCCCAAAACCCCCTGAGCCACTAAGCGCTCACAGGCTTCAATGACACTGGACTGACTGAGCAGGTTGATCCGCGCGATATGCCGCACAGAGGGCAAACGTGTTGCCGGCGGCACTTCGCTGTGACGGATCCAACCTGCCAGCCCGTCAACGATTTGCTGTACGACCGGCACCATTGCCTGTCGATCGATTCTCAATTCCATGAGCAAGCAAACTCCTGTCCGTTTTTTGCTGGAAGCAGTTAATCACAGGAGCGCACTAGAGGCTGTGCGACAACGCCGCCAAAAACGCCAGTTCTAACCATTTGAAACACATTCCATGATGCCTTCAGAGAACTGACGCACGCGTATAAAAAAACCTGCACACGTGCAGGCTTTTTCCACGTTCACTGCCTTGGGTTCAAAACGCTGTAACCCCCCCATCCACCGCCAACGAATGCCCGGTGGTGAATGCCGCACCGTCACTGCACAGGTACAACACCGCACTGGCAATTTCCTCGACCTTACCGATACGTCCGACCGGGTGCATTGCCGTGGCGAACTCACCCTTCTTCGGATCCGCCTCGTAAGCACGACGAAACATATCGGTGTCGATAACCGCCGGACACACCGCATTCACGCGGATTTTCTTCTTGGCATATTCAATAGCCGCTGATTTGGTCAAGCCGATCACCGCGTGCTTCGACGCGGCGTAAATACTCATTTTCGGCGCAGCACCCAAGCCGGCTACCGACGCGGTGTTGACGATCGCACCGCCACCCTGAGCCAGCAGCAGCGGCAATTGATACTTCATGCACAACCACACACCTTTGACGTTGACCCCCATGATCGCGTCGAACTCATCGACAGTCCCCTCGGCCAACTTTCCTTTTTCGATCTCGATACCGGCATTGTTGAAGGCATAGTCCAGACGGCCGTAAGCGTTGATCACTGCTTCCATCAGATTTTTTACATCGCTTTCCAGCGTGACGTCACACCGGACGAAGGTCGCTTCACCACCGACAGCACGAATCAACGCTACGGTCTCCTCACCGCCCGCCGCGTCCAAATCGGCGACCACCACTTTGAGCCCCTCGCCAGCGAACGCCTGGGCCGTTGCGCGGCCAATACCCGCGGCGGCTCCCGTCACAACAGCTACTTGGCCGGAAAACGTCATGCTCATTGTTATGTCCTCATAAAGAAGAATACGGGTGATCGCCTCTTGCCAGTCTAGCCACAGCGCCCCATCGCGCGGCAGCACTATCAGAGGGCCGGTTGAACGCCCATGAGTTGCAGTGATAAAGCAGGCACCCCAACTATCACCGTACTGGATCGACTTGCATTCGCCGCATCAGCCGAACTTGCGACATCGCACTTGAAGGTCTATCAACAAGTCTTCATTCATCTTGAGTGCCCGTCATGACTACCCAGACCAATCGCCAGTTCCTGCTTGCCAAACGCCCGGTGGGTCCGGCGACCCGCGAGACGTTCACCTACCAGGAAGTCCCCGTCGGCGAGCCGGGCTCGGGACAGATTCTGGTCAAGAACGAATACCTGTCTCTGGACCCGGCCATGCGTGGCTGGATGAATGAGGGCAAGTCCTACATCCCCCCGGTCGGTATCGGTGAGGTAATGCGTGCATTGGGCGTAGGCAAGGTAGTGGCTTCAAACAACCCTAGCTTCGCCGTCGGGGACTACGTCAACGGTGCTCTCGGCGTGCAGGATTATTTCCTTGGCGAACCACGAGGTTTCTACAAGGTAGACCCGAAACTGGCGCCGCTGCCACGGTATTTGTCAGCCCTGGGCATGACTGGCATGACTGCCTATTTCGCCCTGCTCGATGTCGGTGTACCCAAGGCCGGCGACACCGTGGTGCTGTCAGGCGCGGCGGGCGCGGTGGGCAGCATTGCCGGGCAGATCGCCAAGCTCAAAGGCTGCCGCGTCATCGGCATCGCGGGCGGCGCGGACAAATGCAAGTTTTTGATCGACGAACTGGGGTTTGACGGCGCCATCGACTACAAGAACGAAGACGTCCACGCGGGCCTCAAACGTGAGTGCCCGAAAGGCGTCGACGTGTATTTCGACAACGTCGGCGGCGACATTCTCGATGCGGTCCTGAGCCGACTGAACCTCAAAGCGCGGGTAGTGATTTGCGGCGCTATCAGTCAGTACAACAACAAGGAAGCCGTCAAAGGACCGGCCAACTATCTTTCACTGCTGGTGAACCGCGCGCGGATGGAAGGCTTTGTGGTGATGGATTACGCCGCACAGTTCGCCGCTGCGGGGCAGGAAATGGCGGGATGGATGGCAACGGGGCAGCTAAAAAGCAAAGAGGACATCGTCGACGGATTGGAGACGTTTCCTGAGACGTTGATGAAATTGTTCAGTGGCGAGAACTTCGGGAAGCTGGTGCTGAAGGTTTAACGCACCGTCTGCCGCCATCACGAGCAAAAGGGGCGAGTGGCGCTATAAGGCGCGATCCGTATGATTGCGCTGAAACACGTCCTCCCCCATCGCAGCGATCTGCCCCTCGATCAACGCTTCGAACGGTCTCAACAACGGTTCGAAGGTCTTCGGTGCTTCCAAGATTTGCAGGGCCCGAACAATCGCCTCCACCGTCGACAACGCCCCAGGCTCCGGCGCCTTGCGCAACCGGTAGCGAGACACCGCGCCGCCGACCAGCGTCACCCTCGGCAACGCCGCCAGCAGCGGGTTAAGGTGCAACATCTTGCGCGCCTTGCGCCATGTGCCGTCCGGAACCACCAGCAGCAACGGTTCGTCCGTCGCGCTATAGCACCGCATTGGCTGCGCATCCTCGGCGGGAAACAACAATCGCGCCGTATAACCTGGCTGATTCAGCAGTGCCGTTAAATCTTCAAACACCTCGCCCACTCTCAACTCGGCATTCTTCAACCCCAGCGCCGCCAGTCGCGCGGTGTTGAGCGCATGATTCACTTCGCTTGGATGCTGCAACAGCAAGACCCGGGTGCGGCTGTCGAGGCTCGGAATCAGCGAACAAAGGCAATGGGGTTGGGGGCGCAGGCAGCGCGGGCATTGAATTCTGGACATCGTCTTAAGCCTGGTTGAGCTGCGCTTTAAGCAAATCGCGAAAAGTCTGGATCAGCGGTTCGCGACTGCGGCCACGGCGCACGATCATCGAAAACGGGGCCTGATAGCCAAAGGTCGCCGGCAGCAGCACGCGCAGGTCACCCTTATCGGCCCAAGCCTGAGCATAGTGCTCCGGCAAATAACCGATGTATGCACCGGACAGCACCAATATCAGTTGGGCTTCCATGCTTTCCACCGTGGCCGCGCTGTGTTTGAAACCATGGCGTGCCAGTTCGGCCTGACTCCAGTAGCCACGGCCGACCATGCGCTGCTGAGTGATGACTTGTTCGGGAATGCGCCGCTCGGTAAACAGCGGATGTCGGCTGCTGCAATACAACCAGTGCTGTTCACGGTACAGCGGCATGTAGACCAGACCACTCATGCGCGTTGAAAACGCACCGATGGCCAGGTCGAGGCGATTGTCCTGCACGCCGAGTTGCAGCTCATAAGGGCTCATGACCGACAGGTGCAAATGCACCGCCGGGTGTTCCTGACTGTAGGCGCCGATGGCTTCAGCGAAGGGCAAGGCCTTGTCGCTGACGGTGGAGTCGATGACTCCCAGGTTCAAAGTGCCGCGCAGTTCACCCTTGAGGGCCGCGGCGTATTGTTCAAACCCTTCGAGCTCACCCAAAAGGCGCAGCGTTTCTTGATGAAACAGCTCGCCTTTGCTGGTCAGGCTGAACCCGCCACGGCCGCGATGGCAAAGTACCAGGCCCAGCGCCGCTTCGAGCTGACTCATGTACGTGCTGATGGCCGAGGTCGAGAGATTGAGTTCGTGCTGGGCGCTGGCAAACCCCTGATGGCGAACCACGCTGACGAAGATGCGCAATAGTTTGAGGTCGGGTAAAGCGTTGGCCATTGGGAAGGTTCCGTCTTTAGCGGGTGCGCACACGAACGCAAGTCTATCGCCGCGCCGCTCATTAGTTTAGAAAAATCTGAACTAAGTATTTGTCCGCAGCGATTCTTCCCACCCACTGCATTTCGCAAAATCGCCCCCTAATACAAAAAAGATGAGGCCCTACCCGTGGACAAGATTCTTCACCAACCACTGGGCGGCAATGAAATGCCGCGCTTCGGCGGCATCGCCACCATGATGCGACTCCCCCACCTGCCCACCGCTGCTGGCCTGGACGCGGCTTTTATTGGCGTGCCGCTGGACATCGGCACGTCGCTACGCCCCGGCACTCGTTTCGGGCCGCGTGAGATCCGTGCCGAATCCGTCATGATCCGCCCCTACAACATGGCCACTGGCGCTGCACCGTTCGACTCGCTGTCGGTCGCCGACATAGGTGATGTGGCGATCAACACGTTCAACTTGCTGGATGCCGTGCGGATCATCGAAGAGTCCTACAACGCTATTCTCGAACACGATGTGATTCCCCTGACCCTGGGCGGCGATCACACCATTACTCTGCCCATCCTGCGTGCGATTCATAAAAAGCACGGCAAGGTGGGTTTGGTACATATCGACGCCCACGCCGACGTCAACGATCACATGTTTGGCGAGAAAATCGCCCACGGCACCACGTTCCGCCGTGCTGTTGAAGAAGGTCTCCTGGACTGCGATCGCGTGGTGCAAATTGGTTTGAGGGCCCAGGGCTACACCGCTGAAGACTTCAACTGGAGCCGTAAACAAGGCTTCCGAGTGGTCCAGGCCGAAGAGTGCTGGCACAAATCGCTGGCGCCGTTGATGGCCGAGGTGCGCGAAAAAGTCGGCGGCGGTCCGGTGTACCTGAGTTTCGACATTGACGGCATCGATCCGGCCTGGGCTCCAGGCACTGGCACCCCGGAAATCGGCGGCCTGACGACCATTCAGGCGATCGAGATTGTCCGTGGCTGCCAAGACCTCGACCTGGTCGGATGCGATCTGGTAGAAGTCTCGCCCGCTTACGACACCAGCGGCAACACCTCGCTGCTGGCCGCCAACCTGCTGTACGAAATGCTCTGCGTACTGCCGGGCGTGGCCCACCGCTGAGAATCGGTCATGAACGAACAGACTCAGGTACTCAGCGCTGCCGCTGAACTGGTATCGGCATTTGCCCGAAACGATCGCGCAGGCTACTTCGGTGCTTTCAGCGCCGATGCCAGCTTCGTGTTCTACACCCTCGAACAGCCTCTGCTGTCGCGCGATGCCTATCAGGCGTTGTGGGACAGTTGGCGGGCCGAGGATAGCTTCGAGGTGCTGTCATGTACCTCAAGCAACGCCTTTGTCAGCCTGCAAGGTGACGTGGCGATTTTCATCCATGACGTAGCCACCGAGCTGCGCCTGCAAGGGACGCGACACTTCAGCCAGGAGCGCGAGACGATTGTTTTCAAAAAACAAGCGTCTGGCCCACAACAACAAGGCCATTGGCTGGCCTGCCACGAACATTTATCCGCAATGCCGGAAGGGCTGCCACCCCCTTAGCCAAACAGGTGACGCTCGCACACGATGAGCGCGCCTTTATGATCGGAGCTGATCATGAATAAAAACAACAACGACCAAAGCCTTACACGAATAGAAACCTATGGGGTAGAACAAATCCCAGACAGCGAACGCACCGCAGGCCCGACGGACTTGTTCCGGATGATCTTCGGCGGTTCAAACACGTTTGCCACCGCCGTGCTCGGTAGTTTCCCGGTGCTGTTCGGCCTGTCCTTTCAGGCGGGCGTCTGGGCAATCGTGCTAGGCGTGTTGCTGGGCTCGCTAATCCTGGCGCCGATGGGCCTGTTCGGCCCGCTGAACGGCACCAACAACGCGGTGTCGTCTGGCGCGCACTTCGGTGTGCATGGGCGGATCGTCGGTTCGTTCCTGTCACTGTTGACGGCTATCGCTTTCTTCTCGCTGTCAGTATGGAGTTCGGGGGATGCCCTCGTGGGTGGCGCCAAACGCCTGATCGGCCTACCGGAAACCGACCTGACCCTGGGACTGGCTTACGGTCTGTTTGCGATTCTGGTGCTGACGGTGTGTATTTACGGCTTCCGCTTTCTGTTGTGGGTCAACAAGATCGCGGTGTGGAGCGCCAGTCTGCTGTTTCTGCTGGGCATCTTCGCATTCGCCGGGCCTTTCGATGTGAACTACACCGGCACTGTGAGCATGGGCCAACCGGGTTTCTGGGCGGCCTTCATCGGCGCGGCACTGGTGGCCATGAGCAACCCGATTTCCTTCGGTGCGTTCCTCGGTGATTGGTCACGCTACATCCCGCGTGACACGTCCAAGGGCCGGATCATGGCCGCCGTCGTCCTGTCGCAAATTGCCACGTTCATCCCGTTCCTGTTCGGCCTGACCACGGCCACCATTGTGGCGATCAAGGCGCCAGACTATATCGCCGCCAACAACTATGTCGGCGGTTTGCTGGCGGTGTCGCCCAACTGGTTCTTCCTGCCGGTGTGCATGATTGCGGTGATCGGCGGCATGTCCACCGGCACCACGTCGCTCTATGGCACCGGGCTGGACATGTCCAGCGTGTTCCCACGTCTACTGTCGCGGGTCAAAGCCACGCTGCTGATCGGGCTGATGTCGATTGCCTTCATCTTCATCGGGCGCTTTGCGGCAAACCTGGTGCAGAGCGTATCGACGTTCGCCGTGCTGATCATCACCTGCACCACGCCATGGATGGTGATCATGATCATCGGCCTGGTGGTGCGGCGCGGCTTCTACTGCCCGGATGACCTGCAAGTGTTCACCCGTGGCGAGAAAGGTGGCCGTTACTGGTTCACCCATGGCTGGAACTGGCGCGGTCTTGGGGCCTGGATCCCGAGCGCACTGGTAGGTCTGTGCTTCGTGAACCTGCCGGGACAATTTGTCGGTGTCCTCGGGAATTTGGCGGGGGGCATCGACATCAGCCTCCCCGTAACCCTGGGCCTTGCCTCGCTGGTGTACTTGGCGCTGCTCAGCTTGTTTCCAGAGCCAGCAGCCGTGTTCGGCCCAGACGATACACGCAGCAAGGGCACGGATTCGCTCGCAAAATCGACGATGCGACAAGCTGCCTGATCCAACACGCGCCCCCAGGGATTGCTGTTGACCTCACCATAAAAAAAATAATCGGAGACCTGCCACCATGGCACTGGATTTATTTGTCGTCCTCATCTACGCCGCCGCGATGCTCGTGCTCGGCTACTACGGCATGCGCAAAGCCAAAACCAACGAAGACTATCTGGTCGCCGGGCGCAACCTGGGTCCGACCTTGTACATGGGCACCATGGCCGCCACCGTTCTGGGCGGTGCATCCACCGTCGGCACCGTGCGCCTGGGTTACGTGCATGGTATTTCCGGCTTCTGGCTGTGTGCCGCGCTAGGTTGCGGGATCGTGGCGCTGAACCTTTTCCTGGCCAAACCGCTGCTCAAACTGAAGATTTATACCGTCACCCAGGTCCTGGAGAAACGCTATAACCCGATGGCCCGCTCCGCGAGCGCAGCGATCATGCTGGCCTACGCGCTGATGATCGGCGTAACCTCTATCCTGGCCATCGGCACGGTGCTGCAAGTGCTGTTCGGCCTGCCGTTCTGGATGTCGGTATTGCTCGGCGGTGGTGTAGTGGTGATCTATTCGACCCTCGGCGGCATGTGGTCGCTGACCCTGACCGACATCGTTCAGTTCGTCATCAAGACGGTCGGCCTAATGTTTATCCTGTTGCCAATCTGTCTGTACCGCGTCGGCGGCTGGGATGCGTTGGTGTTGAAACTGCCAGCGTCCAACTTCAGCTTCACCACCATTGGTTGGGACACCATCATCACCTACTTCATGATCTATTTTTTCGGGATCTTGATCGGCCAGGACATCTGGCAACGAGTGTTCACCGTCAAGACCGCAAAAATCGCGCAGTACGCGGGGACCTTCGCCGGCTTCTACTGCATCCTTTACGGCCTGGCCTGCGCACTGATCGGCATGGCGGCTCACGTCCTGATTCCGGATCTGGACAACGTCAACAACGCCTTCGCCGCCATCGTCAAACTGTCCCTGCCGGACGGCGTCCGTGGCCTGGTGATCGCTGCCGCGCTGGCGGCCATGATGTCCACCGCCAGCGCGGGGCTGCTGGCGGCGTCCACAACGCTGACCGAAGACCTGCTGCCGAAATTGCGCGGCGGTAAGCCGTCGAGCCTGAACATCAACCGTCTGTTCACACTGCTGACCGGCATCGCGGTGCTGGGTATCGCCTTGGTGGTCAACGATGTGATCAGCGCACTGACCCTGGCCTACAACCTGTTGGTAGGCGGCATGCTTATCCCGCTGATGGGTGCAATTTTCTGGAAACGCGCGACCACTTCCGGCGCCATCGCCAGCATGGGCATGGGCTTCGCCACCGCACTGGTGTTCATGCTCAAGGACGGCCTGGATGCCAACACGCCGATTTACTACAGCCTGGGCGTGGGACTGGTGAGCTTCGTCCTGGTCAGCCTGTTGTCTCGTCGCCCAGTCATGGTGGCGAGCGCGATCTAAGCTGGTCCTGTCGCTACAACGTTCTTCAACGGGTGTGGCAGTGGTTGTCACACCCGTTTTTTTACTTGGAGAACAGCCTATGAAGATCGTCAGCCGCGATCAGTGGTTCGAGGTCAAACAACTCAGTGACGACATTCGCCTGATTCATGAGCCTTACATCCGCCCCTTCTACCGCTGCAACCTGTGGCACATTCAGGGTCGTGACAAAGATTTGCTGCTGGACAGCGGTTCCGGGCTGGTGAGCTTGCGCGAGCAACTGCCGTGGATCACCGAGCGGCCGCTGGCGGCGGTCGCCAGTCACTGCCATTTCGATCATATCGCCGGCCATCACGAATTTCCTGAACGCTTGGTACACCCGGCAGAAGCGCAGATCCTCGCTAAGCCTGACGGGATAAATACCTTGGCCACGGCGTTTGTCGGTGACGAGATGTTCGAAGCCCATCCCGATTGCCCGCTGTGCTATGCGGAATATCAGGTGAAAGGCGCGCCGGCCACAGGGCTGATTGAAGAAGGCGATGTGCTGGATCTGGGTAATCGGGTATTACAGGTTTTGCATACACCGGGCCATTCACCGGGCGGTATCAGCCTGTATGAAGCAACCACCGAAACCCTGTTCAGCGGTGACATCATCTACGACGGGCCGCTGATCGAAGACGCCTACCACTCCAACGTCGAGGACTACGCCCGCAGCTTGCAGCGATTGCGCACGCTGCCAATCCGCACCGTGCATGGCGGGCATTTCGGAAGTTTTTCCGGGGAGCATTTGCGAGCGATGATTGAACAATGGTTGCGGCGCCATAGCTGAGGCCCAAGGATGAGGCCAAGCCCGGTTGCTTACTGCACTTTTTGAGACAGATGAAATAGCCTGTGACGAGATGGCTTGTCTGCATCAAGCCGCTAAACGCCCCCAAACCGTTTAGCCAGGTTTAGTCAGGCAGGCAACATCAGCAGACTTTACGACGGCTTTGCAGTAGACAGCAGAACGGGGGCAAGCCCCCTGGCCACAACTACCGGCGGCGCGGCTGACGCCGGCGTTGCTCGTCGTCAGTGCGAATAGGCACAGGTTGCAGAGGCGGCTCGATCAAACCGAGTGCGACACCCAGATCATGCAGCCAATTTTGGATTTTCTCTTTCATGGTGCCCCCTTTAGGGTAGTGCTGAGTGGCGGAATTCTGTAGCCACTTCGCACTGATAATAGTCCGAAGTCCTACGCAATGCTCGCCGAAGATCGCAATGATCTGTTACTGAATCGATCCAAATTACCCACCATTAGTTCAAGCCATCGCCTGAACCTGAAGCGTTGCTGACGGATACACCGCCTGCTGCTGCTCAATCCACGCATTCAGATTGGCCCCCAGCATGCCTTTGCGCCACATCAGCCAGGTCGTCGCGCGGGCAAAAGGTTCAGCCAACGGGTGGACCGCAACGCTTTCACGACCCGGCAGACTGGCCAGCATGGACTCCGACATCAGCGCCACCCCCGAGCCGGCAATCACACACGCCAGCATCCCCGGGTAGGACTCAATCTCCATGGCTCGGCCCATGGCTGCGTGGTCATGAGCAAACCAGGCCTCCAGGCGCATCCGGTAGGAACAGCCCCGACGGAAGGTAAACACTGAGCGCCCTTCCACATCCAGAGCGTTGCGCACCGGAGGGTGATCAGCCTCGCTGATCAGTACCAGCCGTTCCTCGCACAGTGGCACCCCATCGAGGCCGGCCAGCTCCAGCGGGCCGTCCACCAACGCTGCATCGAGGCGCCCGGTGAGCAAGCCTTCGAGTAACTCGCCACTCGGCCCGGACTGCACTTGCAGGTTCACCGCCGGATAAGTGCGGTGGTAACGGGCCAACAGTCCCGGCAGGTGGATAGCGGCCGTGCTGTACATGGTGCCGAGCACGAAGTCACCGGCCGGTTGCCCGCCCTGCACGGCAGCATGGGCTTCGTCGTGCAAGGCGAACAGTCTGGCGGTGTAGTCCAGCAAGACTTTTCCCGCAGGCGACAGCTGCAAACGCTGACGCTCGCGCACGAATAGCTCCACACCAAGTTGCTCTTCCAACTGTTTAAGCCGGGTCGAAAGGTTCGACGGCACCCGGTGCAGGCGTTCGGCTGCACGAGTGATGGATCCCTCTTGGGCGACAGCTTGAAAGATCCGCAGTTGGCTAAATTCCACTGCATTCTCCAAAAAAGAACAAGTTGCTCACTATTATTCATTTTTAAAGAAAGTCAATCAGTCCTAGCCTGACGGTCATTGATCCTCTGCTGGAACTCAAATCATGTCACCACTGATTCGCTTACTCGCCAGTTTTATCGCCTTGATGATGGCCATGGGCATCGGTCGTTTCGCCCTTACTCCACAACTGCCGCACCTGCTCAGCGAAGGCCAGATTGACCTGACAGCCGCCGGCCTGATCGCGGCGGCCAACTACCTCGGCTACTTCGTCGGTGCGGTGGACGCTATGTTCGCTCGCCGCCCCGGACAAGTCCGCGGACGTTTACTCGCGGGGTTGTGGCTCTGCGTCTTGCTGACGCTCGCCTCTTACTGGGCCAACGGCTTCTGGGCTCATCTGGTACTGCGCTTTGGCACCGGCGTGGCCAGCGCCTGGGTGCTGGTGATGATCACCGCGCTGAGTCAACCCCTGGCGGCGGCAGCCGGACGTCCTCGACTGGGCGCACTGGTATTTGCCGGGCCGGGGCTAGGGATTTTTCTGACAGGGTTGTTAGCCTTAGGCTCGAACCTGCTGGGGCAAACGTCGGCGACCTTATGGCTGCTGTATGCCGCTGTCGGTCTGGTGATGCTGCTGGTGATTCTGCCCTTCCTGCCGCAACCAATCGCGCCCGTTGCCGCGCCAACTGGCGGTGCGGCGAGCCAGCAAGGCATCGGCCGCTTAGGGGTGGTCTATGGTTTGTTCGGTTTGGGCTACATCATTCCCGCCACTTTCCTCTCGCAAATGGCCAGTGCGCAGTTCAAAGGAGAGTGGCAGGCAGACCTGTTCTGGCCATGCTTCGGCCTCGCAGCCGCTATCGGTGTGGTGTTAGTGAGTCTGCGCCGGCACAACCCAAACACCACTCAGCGTTGGCTGATGGCGATGTTATGGCTGCAAGCCGCCGGGGTGTTCGCCTGCTTGCTGGGCAGCGGTGCTGGCCTGGCGCTAGGCGTGATCCTTTGCGGCACGCCATTTCTGGCCTCTATGCAACTGGTGATGCAACGCTCCAGGGAACTGGCGCCCCAAGCGACCCAGCGCAACGCCGGGTTGCTCACCGCATGCTTTGCCGTCGGTCAGCTGTGCGGACCACTGCTGGCCGCGCTGAGCAGCCATTTCAGCGGCGGTCTACACCCTGCGCTGGTGTTTGCCGGCAGCGGGCTGCTGATCGCCGGAGGTCTGTTGCTGAATCCGATCAATGCTGGCCGAGGGCTTTGCGCAAACGGCGGCGCACCCACTGCTCAGCACTGACAAACGTGATACCCAACAACACCAGCACCGCGCCGATAACGAAATTGAAGCTGAGCGCTTCGCCGAGCAACACCACACCGAACGTGACGCCAAACAGCGGCGTCATGAACGAAAACACCGCCAGATTCGCCGCCAGATAACGGCGTAGTAACCAGAACCACGTCAGGTAACTGAAGAAGGACACCACCAGTCCCTGAAACAGCACACTGGCCACCGCCACGGTCGTCAAGCTGACATGAGTCACCTGGCCACTGAGCACTGCAATCAGCAACAGGCCGACAAAACCAACGATCAATTGATAGAACAGGGTCAGGGTCACCGGTGCTTCCGACAGGCGAGAGGCTCGCACAACCACCGTGGTCGCGCCCCATGAGGCACCCGCCAGAACGCCCAAGGCATCACCCAGCAACATACGGTGATCAAGGTGATCCCAGGAAACACCACCGGCAAACGCAACGGCAATCCCGACGAAAGCGAGAAAGATCCCCAGCCATTGAACCGGTCTTAAACGCTCACTGGGCAACAGCCAATGAACGCCCAGCGCGGTGAAGATCGGCGCGGTGTAAAGAAACACCGACATGTGCGCCGCAGTGGTCAGCTGCAAGCCTTCGGAAATGAAGTAAAACTCCAGACCAAAAAGCGCTCCCGCCAGCAGTCCGGCACGCCAGGTGTCGCCCACTTGGTCCCAACCGCCCTTCCAGCAGATGAGAAGTCCTACGAGCAACGCGGAAATACCTGAGCGCCCCGCCGCCTGCATGACCGGAGCGATGTCCGGCGCCGCCCATTTGATCATCACCTGCTGCACGCCCCAGATCAGGCACAAACCCATCATCACTTGCAGCGCAAACCCGTCGGCGCTACGCCGGGTGGCGCTCACCGGAACACCTCGATAACACAATCCATGGCAATGACTCGACAGTAAAAGCAAAGCCCCGACCCTCGTGTTAAGCAACGCGGGCCAGGGCGAAAAATTATGCTGTCGATTATCAACCAAATGGCCAGAAAATGCCGCCAGCCACAGACCTTTAAATACCTCGTTGCGTCAGGCTGACGTGACCAATGCAACAGATTGCTGTGCCTGTTCGCGCTTAGCCAGAACGAAGAACAGCAGACCACCTAGAAAGCAGCCAGTGAACCAGGCGAAGTTGGCCATCGGTTGCAGTACCGGAATGAAGGTAATGGTTACGCCGACCAAGGTCGCCGGAATCAGTGCCTTGACCGCCGTCCAGTTGACCCCGCCGCTGTAGTAATACTTCCCGCTCGGGCCGTCATTAAACAGGGCGTCAACGTCGATCTGCTGCTGCTTGATCCAGTAGTAATCCACGAGCAAAATCCCGAACAACGGTCCGATGAACGCAGCCAGCACATCGAGGGTGTAGTGAATCACTTCGGGGTTGTTGAACAGGTTCCACGGGGTGATGAAAATCGACGCCAAGGCGGCGATCATGCCGCCAGCACGCCAACTGATTTTGCTCGGTGCAACGTTGGCGAAGTCAAACGCCGGAGACACAAAGTTCGCGACGATGTTGATGCCGATGGTCGCGGTGACGAAAGCGAAGGCACCCAGCAGCACAGCCACGTTGTTGTCGATGCGTGAGACGGTGGCGATCGGGTCGTGAAGCATTTCACCGAACACCGGCAAGGTGCCGGAAACAATCACCACAGCCACCAGCGAAAACGCCAGAAAATTCACCGGCAACCCCCAGAAATTGCCCCGGCGTACATCGTTCATGCTGCGGCAGTAACGGCTGAAGTCGCCGAAATTCAAGGTCGGGCCAGAGAAATACGACACCACCAGTGCCATCGCGACAATCACCTGACCGAACGCTTCCCAGCCGGACAGGGATTTTTCAGCAAGGGTAAAGCTGATGTTGCTCCAACCTGCCTGCCAGACTATCCAGCCGGCGAGCATGAACATCACGCCATACACCACAGGGCCTGCCCAGTCGATGAAACGTCGGATCGACTCCATACCGGTCCAGAACACCAGCGCTTGAACTAACCACAGGCTCAGAAAACCGAACCACCCTAAGTAGGACAAACCAGCGAAGTGGGGTTCAGCGTAGGCCGCCATCGAAGGAAAAAACCGCAACACGACGATGATCAGAGCGCTCGACGCCAGATAAGTCTGAATCCCATACCAGGCCACCGCGATCAGCCCCCTAATCACCGCAGGAATATTCGCCCCGAAGACACCGAACGCCAACCGGCAAATCACCGGGTAGGGCACCGCGGCTTGCTGACTCGGCCTGGCCACCAGGTTGGCGATCACCTGCACGATGCAAATCCCGCCGAGCAAGGCAATCAACACCTGCCAACTGGCCAGCCCCAACGCGAACAAACTGGCGGCGAATACGTACCCTCCGACGCTATGCACGTCGCTCATCCAAAAAGCGAAAATGTTGTACCAATTCCATTTTTGCGGCAGCGGCCCCAGGTCTTGGTTATACAAGCGGGGGCTGTAGCCGTTGGGCATTTTCTCGGTCATCGCGGGGCTCCTCGAAAGTACAGGCAAGGCCCCCGAGATTGATGTGGCGACCACACTGCACACGGGAGCTGGCATGGTTTGTATACGAATTGCCACGCAGAATGCGTGCCAAATGAGCAGAAGGTGTGACAGTGATGGCTTTCAGACCAGAAAATGACCTGGTACTGAAACCTTCTAAAAAGAATTTTTGCTCACGAACAGGGCGTTCGCGCCTACAAATAGTGCAGATTTTTCTGTATACAACCGTAATCACTGACTGCTGCTCGCGAAGGCATTCGACCCGTCAGCAAAAATTACAGTTGGGTGTTGGCCCTTCTGTTCGCCACAAAAAACCCGAACGTACACGCCACACACGTCGCAACAGCGCCCCAAGCCATATCCATTGCAGCTAACTGCGCCGACCAGCCTTTCAGCGTCGCCCAGTTGCTCAGGTCATACGTGCCGTAAGCCACCAACCCCAGCAACGCGCCCAAACGCGCGGCGCGCTGCCAAGAACTCGACGGCAATACCACGAACACCACACACCCGATCACATAAAGGAGATAGAACACCGCTGCCGGGGCCAGCAGCGGTTGGTCGAGCATCAGCCCGCCGAGCAGCGCCCGGTAGGTCGGCGCCATCAAAACGCCGAGCCAGACGCCATCGAGTACGAGAAACGCAAGCAAGGTGCCAGCGTAGGCAAACAACGCTTTTTTCATAGCCATCCAACCCCATGTGATCGACCTACATGGGGCCGACGAAAGGTCAGCTTAGTTCAATGCGATCGGCATGAATTACAATCTGGCCGTTCTTGTACAACGCGCCAATAGCCTTCTTGAAATTACCTTTGCTGACACCGAACATGCTGCTGATCAGCGTAGGATCGCTCTTGTCGCTGATGGGCAGGGTGCCGTTGTTATCGCGCAACTTGCTGAGGATTTTCGAGTTCAGACTGGTCGCAGCTTCCTCGCCCACCGGTTGCAGGCTGAGGCTGATCTTGCCGTCGGGACGGACTTCCTTGATAAAGCCCTTCTCTTCTTTACCGGCCCGCATGAACTTGAAAATTTCGTTCTTGTGGATCAGGCCCCAGTGTTTGTTATTGATGATTGCCTTGAAGCCCATGTCGGTGGCTTCGGCAACCAGCAGATCAACTTCTTGGCCGGCGGTGTAGTTGGCCGGGGTTTTGTCCAGATAGCGATCCAGGCGCGCAGTGGCGGTGATGCGACGGGTATGCTTGTCGAGATAGACATGCACCACCACATACTCACCCGCGGTCATCTGACGCTTTTCTTCGGAGTACGGAAGCAACAGGTCTTTGGGCAGGCCCCAATCCAGGAAGACGCCAATGCTGTTGACTTCAACGACTTTCAAACTGGCGAATTCACCGACCTGAACTTTCGGTGTTTCGGTAGTTGCGATGAGCTTGTCATCGCTGTCCAGATAAACAAAAACGTTGAGCCAGTCTTCATCTTCGCTGGGAATATCTTTGGGGATATAACGATTAGGCAGGAGGATTTCCCCGTCCGCACCACCGTCCAGGTATAAACCGAAGTTAGTGTGTTTAACCACTTGCAAACTGTTGTAACGCCCGACTAAAGCCATTTCCAATACCCTCATTGCGTGGGCGGCATTCTACCCGGTTTTGCCGTTCGCGCTCGCTAGCCGGCCCGGTGGCGCAAGAAAATCTCTGCGAACCCCTTAATTTCGGTGGATTCCCCGACATGCATCAGGCCGCTCGTCTGACCAAATCGGCGTTCATGGCCACTGTCCGCCCTGCCTAAAATGCTTTGCGCTAACTCACGTTCTTATTTAAAACAGCGGCTTAGCAGGGTATTTCGAACAATAACTTGTGAGTAATCGAGCGATATCCTCGGTTATTTCAGGGGGATATTTACCAAGCAATTGTCAAGTATTTCCTGTACGATGCTTGGCCAAGTTAATTTTCTATAGGTTAATGGCCGCCATGCGTGTAAAAGCATCCAACAGCAAAGCAAAGCCAGCTCCAGCCGTTGAAACCAGCGAATCGATCAACAACCAGATTGCTGCGTTCCTGAAGTCTGGCGGCGAGATTCAGCAAATTGCCAAAGGCGTCAGCGGCCAAACGTTCGGCCCGTCAAAACAGATTACTCTGGGCAAAAAGTAACCCTGCGCGTCACCTGGTCCCTAAGCGCTTTGAACATCGAAGCGCTTGGACTGGAACCCTTGTATCCCCCCCGCTAAAACAACCCATGTTGCAAAAATCGACGAACGGCCCTCAAAACCGAGTATTCGCCGGTATGCTTGCACACGTCTAGATCAAGCGTTTCGACAGGTTTCTGATTCCTGCTCCTCGCTGTTCATGGAGTGACGCATGCTCAAATCCTCCTGCTTAATGTTCGCCACCCTGCTGTCGTGTTCAGTCGCTCACGCGCAAATCTTCCAGCGAGAACTGGGCGACTTCGACCTCAAACTCGGCACCACTCCCAGCCGCAGCATGGCCCAAGGGCTGGTAAAACCTTCGACAACCGGCTCGTTCCATGGCGGTCTCGACCTGGGTCACGACAGTGGCTGGTACGTCGGCCAGTGGGCGCCGAGCATGGGTGTGAGCCCCGGCAGCAATCTTGAGGTGGATTCCTACCTGGGCTTTAAACAGCCTTTTGATAAAACACTCGGCTATGAAGTCGGCATGATGCACTACAGCTACCCCGAAGTGGGTACGCTCGACAGCCAGGAATTTTTCGGCGGCCTGACCGTGTTGGGCAGCCGTTTCGGCGCCGCCTTCAGTAACGACCCGGACAAACAGAACAGCACGCTGTTCGCCGATTTGGGTGGCAATCAGCCCTTCGGCATCGGCGTCAGCATGAAATACACCACCCACCAACTCAACAGCCCGGTTTCCGTCGACGGAGGGTCAGTCAGCACGTTCACCGACTGGTCATTGCAACTGTCCCGAGCCTTCATGGGCATCGATCTAGACCTGATTTACAGCGACTCCAGCCTCAGCGGCAGCAACTGCTCTGCGTACTCCGGACACAACAGCCAATGCGATGGACTCGTGACCCTCAAGGCCGAACGCGCCTTCTATTGATCCGCTGAACTGCGGGGCTCATTCTGCGTTCACATAGAAGGCCCTCCTTTAGAAGCCAGGCTCACGCAAGGATTCGCTCATGTCGCGCTGGTTTAAACACATCGTTGTGCTAGTCACCCTCACGCTCGCCCTCGGTGCGTGCAGCCGAGTGGGACTGGCTTACCGCAACCTTGACGTGATCATCCCGTGGACCCTCAGCGACTACCTGGACATGAGTGGCGAGCAAAAAGGCTGGTTCAATGAACGCCTCAAAGAGCATCTGAGCTGGCACTGCACCACACAACTACCGGGTTATCTCGACTGGCTCGACCGTTTACAAGCCATGGTCGAAGCGAATCAAGTCAGCGATGCGACCCTGCAGGCCCGTACCCTGGAAGCCAAACAGGCCATCGCCCAGACCGCACGAGCGATTACCCCTTCGGCCATCGAACTGTTGCAGGGGCTGAACGACAAGCAAATCGCGGACATGAATGATGCCTTCGTCAAGGACCAGCGCAAACGCCAGGAGGAATACCTCACGCCGCCCCTCGATCAGCAGATCAAGGAACGTAGCGAGCGCATGCAGAAAAGGCTGAACGACTGGCTTGGTCCCCTCAGCACCCGCCAGCAGCAACGTGTCGTGACGTGGTCAAAGGTCTTGGGCGAGCAGAATCAGCAGTGGCTTGCCAACCGCGCTCACTGGCAGCAGCAGTTCAGTGCCGCGCTAGCACAACGCCAAAGCCCCGAGTTCGCGCAGCAGATAGAGACGCTGCTGGTCAATCCCGAGCGTTTGTGGACGCCGGCTTATCAATTGGCCTACGCCGACACTGAGGCTCAGGCACGAGGATTGATCGTCGATTTGATGGCCGAAAGTACGCCCGCCCAGCGTCAGCGCTTGTTGAAAAAAATCGACGGAGTGCGCAAAGACTTCAATGATTTGAAATGTCTGAAGGCCGCGAAGCCGGTGGGCTCGTGAAGTCCTCCTCAACAACGACCTTCTTTTCGGCCACCAACCGCATATGTAGCCGCAGCCCCTCGGCACTGTTCTCAGCCCAAAGCTGCCCACCCTGACGCTGCACTGCATTCCTGGCAATACTCAAACCCAGTCCAAACCCGCCATCCCCCGGCCGCGAACCGTCGAGTCGTGTAAAAGGCGAGAAGATCCGTTCAAGATCCGCGTCAGCCACTCCACCGCCCTGATCCTCCAACCACAGATGCCAGAAGTTGCCCTCACGCTGCCCGGCGAGGCGCACCACACCTGCGCTCGGTGAATGACGAATCGCATTGCGCAGGATGTTTTCCAGCGCCTGCGCCAGCGCATTGAGATTGCTGCGCACCCAGCACGACGAGTCGACCTCACATAGCAACTGACTGGCTGGCCAGCCGCTTTCGTAGCACGCATTTTCCGTGAGCATGTCCCATAAGGCGTGAACCTGAATCGCTTCGTCGGGCAACGGTTTACGTTCGGTATCGAGCCACGCCAATTGCAAGGTGTCATCGACCAGACGCTGCATGCCGTCAACCTCGCGGCCGATGCGCTCGCGCAATTGCAGCAACCCCTGCTCGCTTTCGCTGGCCACCCGCAGACGACTCAAGGGCGTGCGCAATTCGTGGGACAGGTCACGCAACAGTTGCTGTTGCAAGGCCACAGTGCCTTGCAAGCGCTCGGACATATGATCAAACGCGCGCCCCAGCTCACCCAGCTCATCCGAACGATTGGTGGTGTGACATGACAGACGGACGTTCAAGGGATCGGCGCGCCAGGCACTGACTTGTTCACGCAGGCTATTCAACGGCACCACCAGCAACCGATACAGGCCGACGCACAGCAGCAGCGTACACACTCCCGGAATGACGGCTGTCGTGATCACGTGCCAAAACAGCCGATAGCTGCCCGGCAGGAAGCGCTGAGGCAACTCGATCACCACGCTGCCGGCCGACGGATCATTGGGAAAAGGCACCTTCAGCCACGGAAGATTTTTCGAACGAAGACTGATCGGCCAGTCCGGACCACGTAAAAACGTCAGGTGCTGGAGTTCCTTGTCTGTCAGCGGGGTGCCGCCAAGGGACCGTAAATCTCCGCTGATGACCCCGACCCACGTCGATTCGCGCTGGCGGACACTGTCCAGCCAGGTATCGACGCCGCTGCGCTGACCCTCGTTCCAGGCGCGCTCTGCCTGGTGCGCAAACTGCGCCAACGCGCCACGCGCCTGGTCGGACAGAAACAGGTTTTTCTCCTCCATGTAGCGGCCCCAGGACCCGCTCAGCCAGATCATCAGCAGACAGAACGCGACCAACAGGCACGCCAGCTTCCAGAACAGCGAATGCCGGCCAGGCAGGTCAGGACATTTCATCAACGGCACTCAATACATAACCTTTGCCCCATACCGTGCGCACTTCGCGCTCGGTGTAACCGGTGGCCTTGAGTTTGCGGCGGATCTGGCTGATGTGCATATCGAGGCTGCGATCATGAGGGGCATACCCCCGTTGCAGGACATGCTGATAAAGGAAAGCTTTGCTCAATACTTCGTCTGCGTTGCGATTGAGCGTGTCCAGCAGCCGATACTCGCTGCGCGTCAGGCCGGCGGCGCGCCCATCGTAAAAGACTTCGCACAGATCATCATCGAGCCGCAGGCCATGTGCGTCACGTGCAGGCGCTGGCGGTTCAGGGCGGCGATCAAGCGCCACTCGCCGCAGGATGGCTTCGATACGCACCCGCAACTCCGCCATGCTGAACGGCTTAGGCAGGTAGTCGTCGGCGCCCAGGCGAAAGCCGCTGATGCGATCCGCTTCCGCGCCGAGTGCCGACATCAGCAGCACGGGCGTTGCATGGCTCTGGCGCAATTGGGTGAGCACCGCCAGACCGTCCAGCCCCGGCAGCAGAATGTCCATCAGCACGACATCGAAAGGATGCCGACGGGCAATCGCCAGGCCCTCGTGACCGTTCTGGCACCAGGTCACCTGAAAGCCACAGCGGCCAAGATGGTCGTGGACATAGGCGCCCAGGACAAGGTCATCTTCAATGGACAGAATGCGAGGAGCGTTGTGAGCGATTGGCGTCATGAGCATCTGCAAATAATTCTCAATCGCCGATTATTCAAGATTGCCTCGCCAGGGGCAACCCACGGATGGACATCGATGCAAAAGCACTAGCCGGCGAGACAAATCACCTCGTCAATTTTAGAAAGATTGCCTGCAAGCAAATCGCTACACTGCGCAAGTGGTACGTGCCGGATGCACGTACAGGTCAATCAATCGCTGGATGCAGGGGAAATGCGTGCTCAAGAAACTGGGAATTAAAGGCCGCGTGCTGCTGTTGACCTTGCTGCCGACCACGCTGATGGCGTTGGTGCTGGGCGGCTATTTCACGTGGATGCAGCAAACGGACCTGCAAACCCAGCTCATGCAGCGTGGCGAAATGATCGCCGAACAGCTCGCGCCGCTGGTCGCTCCGGCCATGGGCCACAAAAACACCGACCTGCTCGAACGCATCGCCACCCAGTCCCTGGAGCAGCCGGATGTTCGCGCGGTGACGTTCCTTGCGCCCGACCACACGCCGCTGGCCCACGCGGGGCCCACCATGCTTAATCAGGCGCCCGTCGGTAACAACACACAGATGCTGCGCCGCAGCGGTAATGACGCCACCCGCTATCTGCTGCCGGTATTCGGTAGGCACCGTAATCTGGCCGGTGATGTGATTCCCGAAGAAGCAAATCGCCTCTTGGGCTGGGTCGAACTCGAACTGTCACACAATGGCATGCTGCTGCGCGGCTACCGCAGCCTGTTCGCCAGCCTGCTGCTGATCGGCGCCGGTCTGGCCGGTGCGGCGTTGCTGGCCTTGCGCATGGGGCAGACCATCAACGGGCCACTCGGGCAGATCAAGCAAGCGGTGGCCCAGCTCAAGGACGGACATCTGGAAACCCGTCTACCGCCCCTTGGCAGCCAAGAGCTGGATCAACTGGCGTCCGGCATCAACCGCATGGCTGGCACCCTGCAAAATGCCCGTGAAGAGTTGCAGCACAGCGTCGATCAAGCCACCGAAGACGTGCGCCAGAACCTTGAAACCATCGAAATCCAGAACATCGAGCTGGACTTGGCACGCAAGGAAGCACTGGAGGCGAGCCGGATCAAATCCGAGTTCCTGGCGAACATGAGCCACGAAATCCGCACGCCACTCAATGGCATCCTCGGCTTTACCCACTTACTGCAAAAAAGCGAGCTGACCCCGCGCCAGCTCGACTATCTGGACACGATCGAAAAGTCCGCTGACAGCCTGCTGGGGATCATCAACGAGATCCTCGATTTCTCGAAAATCGAGGCCGGCAAACTGGTACTCGATAACATTCCGTTCAACCTGCGCGACCTGCTCCAGGACACCCTGACCATCCTCGCTCCCGCCGCCCATGCCAAACAACTGGAGCTGGTGAGCCTGGTTTACCGCGACACCCCGTTATCGTTGGTGGGCGATCCGCTGCGGCTCAAGCAGATCCTCACGAACCTGGTGAGCAACGCGATCAAGTTCACGCGTGAAGGCACCATCGTCGCCCGGGCGATGCTCGAAGAAGAGCACGAAGACAACGTGCAGTTGCGTATCAGCATTCAGGACACCGGCATTGGCCTCTCCAGCCAAGACGTGAGAGCCCTTTTCCAGGCCTTCAGCCAGGCCGATAACTCGCTGTCGCGCCAACCGGGCGGCACCGGCCTGGGGCTGGTGATTTCCAAGCGATTAATCGAACAAATGGGCGGCGAGATCGGGGTCGAAAGCACACCGGGCGAAGGTTCCGAGTTCTGGATCAGCCTGAGCCTGCCCAAAACCCGTGACGACGCTGAAGACCTGCCTGGCCCGCCATTGCTCGGGCGTCGGGTCGCGGTCCTGGAAAACCACGAGCTGGCCCGTCAGGCCTTGCAGCATCAATTGGAAGACTGTGGCCTGGAAGTGACATCGTTCAATACCCTTGAAAGCCTGACCAATGGCGTCACCGGTGCCCATCAGACCGAACAGGCAATCGATCTGGCCGTGCTTGGCATCACCAGCAACGACATGCCACCGGAGCGACTCAATCAGCACATCTGGGATCTCGAACACTTGGGTTGCAAAGTGCTGGTGCTGTGCCCGACCACCGAACAGACGTTATTCCACCTCTCGGTGCCCAACCCCCACAGCCAGCTCCAGGCCAAACCGGCCTGCACGCGCAAGCTGCGCCGAGCCTTGTCCGACCTGGTCAACCCTCGGCGTCAACGCAGCGAACCCGGCGAGCCGTTGTCCAGCCGCGCGCCGAAGGTCCTTTGCGTGGACGACAACCCGGCCAACCTGCTGCTGGTGCAAACGCTGCTCGAAGACATGGGCGCCAAGGTGCTGGCCGTGGAAAGCGGTTATGCCGCCGTCAAAGCGGTACAAAGCGAAACCTTCGACCTGGTGCTGATGGACGTGCAGATGCCCGGCATGGATGGACGCCAAAGCACCGAGGCGATTCGTCAGTGGGAAAGCGAACGGCATTGCACACCGCTGCCCATCGTCGCCCTCACCGCCCACGCCATGGCCAACGAAAAACGGGCTCTGCTGCAAAGTGGTATGGACGATTACCTGACCAAACCCATCAGCGAGCGACAGCTGGGCCAGGTGGTATTGAAGTGGACCGGGCTGGCCTTGCGCAATCAAGGGCCGGAGCGCGTAAGCGACAACGCTGGCAGCGGCCACGAGTTGCTGGTGCTGGATCCTGAGGAAGGGCTGCGCCTGGCTGCCGGAAAAGCCGACCTGGCAGCGGACATGCTGGCGATGCTGCTGGCCTCACTCGAAGCCGATCGCGAGGCCATTCGCGTCGCCCGCGAAGCCAACGACCAGAACGCCCTGATCGAGCGGGTTCACCGCCTCCACGGCGCCACGCGTTATTGCGGCGTGCCGCAGTTGCGCGCCGCCTGTCAGCGCAGCGAAACGCTGCTCAAGCAACAAGACCCGAAAGCTCCGGCGGCACTCGAAGAACTGGAGCGGTCGATCAATCGACTGGCCGCACAAGCACGTATCAGTGCCTGACCCAGCGCAATAGTGCCGGACGCCAAGGCGTCTAGGCTTAGCCTATTTCCCGACACAGATAGAAGGTCGCCATGCGCACGATTCTCTTCAGCAGTCAGGCTTACGACCGCGACAGTTTCCTCTCCGCCCGACTGCCAGCCGGGATCGAGTTACAGTTTCAATCCGCGCGCCTGAGCCTGGACACGGTGGCGCTGGCGGAGCATCACGAAGTGGTCTGCGCCTTCATCAATGATGACCTCGGAGCCCCGGTGCTAGAGCAACTGGCGGCGGGCGGCACCCAATTGATCGCCCTGCGCTCGGCCGGTTATAACCATGTCGACCTGGCAGCGGCAAAGCGCCTGGGGCTGACCATCGTGAGGGTCCCGGCCTATTCGCCACACGCGGTGGCCGAACATGCGGTGGCGTTGATCCTGGCCCTTAACCGGCACCTGCACCGTGCCTACAACCGGACCCGCGAAGGGGATTTCAGCCTGCACGGGCTGACCGGCTTCGACTTGGTGGGCAAGACTGTAGGGGTGGTCGGCACCGGGCAGATCGGCGCAACCTTCGCCCGCATCATGAACGGCTTCGGTTGCCGCCTGCTGGCTCATGACCCCTACCCCAATCCACATGTCGAGGCCTTGGGCGCCCGCTACCTGAGCCTGCCAGAACTGCTGGCCGAGGCGCAGATCGTCAGCCTGCACTGCCCGCTCAACGAGCAGACCAAACACTTAATCAACCGCCAGTCACTGGCGCATATGCAACCGGGTGCAATGCTGATCAATACCGGGCGCGGCGGCTTGGTGGACACACCGGCACTGATCGACGCGTTGAAAGACGGCCAATTGGGCTACCTGGGACTGGATGTCTACGAGGAGGAAGCGCAGCTGTTCTTCGAGGACCGCTCCGACTTACCCTTGCAAGACGATGTTCTGGCCCGACTGCTGACCTTCCCGAACGTGATCATCACCGCGCACCAGGCCTTTTTGACCCGAGAGGCGCTGGACGCAATCGCTACCACCACCTTGCAGAACATTGCCGACTGGGCCGCAGGCAGATCACAGAATCAGGTCGAAGGCTGAGCCGGGAAATGCCGGGGCTAGCCTTTTGACAACAGAATCATCAGCCCCAGCCAACCGAAACCGATCAAACGCTGTTTCAGTGAATGCCCACGGCGCAACAGGAACCAGACAAAAAACGGTGGCAGCAAAAACACCATAATCTTCAGCCAGTTTTCTACTGGGCGCAGGCCTGAGGGCGTCGTTTGAGGCACTGCTTGCGCCAGTGTGCCCTCAGACCTGACTCTGCGCCCGAACGCGGCAGGCGTGACCTTGGCGACCTTTTCATCCCTCGGCAAATGCCCGAAAGAGATCGGCGAGGCCGGCGAAGTGGACGGTTTCACCGCCGCAGCCGGAGCGCCGCAATGAATGCATGCGGTCGCCTCAGAGCTGATGCTTTTGTTGCATTCATAACACTCGATCAATGCCATGTTCGTTCCTTCGAGGTGCAAAATGCGGCAGTGTGCCATGAGCCTGCTGAAGATTTGAACCTGATCGAAGGTCACATGCCCGCACCATGCTGTGGGGATGCCCGTGCTAGCATACCGCGCATATTTGGAGGACCCATGGTCGAACACGATTTCCGCTACAGCCTGATGAACCCGCAACACACCCTCACCGAATGCCGCGCGCTGGTGCCTGGGCGTTATCAAGTCACCGGCAACGGCGGCTCGATTCGTAACAGCGACGTGTTGGTGGTCACCCTTAAAGGCAGCAAGGACTTGTCCATGCGCCTGACCGTTGAAACGGTTCGCCACCTGATCAACCCGCCGGGCCAATGGGTCGCGGTAGCCAGCGGGCCGGTGTTCGGCGAACTGGCGATCCACACCTGGAAAGTGCATTGCGACAGTTGCGCCAAAGAACTGAGCTTCGAGTTCGCGGTCGACGCCAAACTGGGCAACAAGGCTGAAAAACCTGCCGCCACGGCGCGAATTGCCGAGCTGGGCTGGATCACAACCGGCGACAAACACCGCTGCCCAAAATGCCAGGAGCCGGCGTGATGAAGCGCCTTGCTCTGACCGCGATGGTTGGCGCAAGCCTGTTGGGCTGCGCCACGACACCTGAACCGCCGCAACAGAATCGCAGCTACATTCTGGAATGGATCGGTGAACGCCCGCTGATGGATTACAGCCACCTGACCATCACCCTCGGTGACGACGGGCGAGCGTATGGGAATGGTGGCTGTAACCACTGGTTCGCCCCCTACACCCTGGAAGGCGAAAAGCTCAGCTTCGGCCAAATCGGCAGCACTCGAAAACTCTGCGCACCGGCGTTGATGGAGCAGGAAAAACGTTTCCTGCAGGCACTGGAAAACGTGCAGCGGTGGGACGTGTCGCCGATCGACCAGATGCGCTTCTGGCCGGCCCAGGGCAAGCCATTGCGTTGGTGGCTTGAAGAGGGTTGATCCGCTCCTCAGCGATCACCCCTGTGCTCTGCGCGCAGATACGCTCAGCGTCCCAGCGACGCAAAGCGTCACTCGATGTCTTCCCACGCAAAGCGTGGGAACGATCGGCATCAAAACCAGCGCTTTAATTCTTTGCTTGCAGCGCCTCAAGCTTGGCGATCACCCCCGCCGCCGTCTGCTCGCCCAACAGTTGCTCGCGCACCTTGCCCTTGTTGTCGATGATGTACGTCACCGGCAGCGCTTCACTGCGGGGCAAATCGAATAAGTCGGCCGGATCCTGGGCCAGTACGGTGAACTTGATGCCCAGCTTCTCACTGGCGCTTTTCAAGTCCTCACCCTGCACATTGTCGAAGTTGACCCCGAACACGCTGATTTTTTTAGCCTTGAGCTGTTCGGCCAAGGTATTCAACTCCGGGATTTCAGTACGGCAAGGGCCACACCATTCAGCCCAGTAATTGAGCACCAGCCATTGTTTATCCAGATGTTCAGCCGCGACTTTATGGCCATTTTGATCAACGCCATAGTCATTACCGCAGCCCCCCAGCATCAACGTCCCGATGATCGCCAATGCCGCTGCCAGTCGCCTTGTCATGTCATGTTCCTTGTCAAAAAAAGAATGCGCCTGCGACCCATCGCCGCCCAAGGTTCTGGATTCCGCGCTGCACAGTTAGAATAGCCGCCACCTTACGCAAGATGCGACCCGCACATGACCGATCTGACGCTTTATCACAACCCGCGCTGCTCGAAATCACGCGGTGCGCTGGAACTGCTCCAAGCCCGCGGCCTGAGCCCGACCGTGGTTCACTACTTGGAAACACCGCTGGACGCCGCGCAGCTCAAGGGTTTGCTGACGAAGCTCGGCCTCAGTGCGCGACAGCTGCTGCGCACCGGTGAGGAAGAATATAAAACCCTCAACCTGGCCGACGCCAGCCTGAGCGATACGCAATTGATCGCCGCCATCGCCGCGCACCCGAAACTCATGGAGCGACCGATTCTGGAAGCCGGCGACAAAGCCATCATCGGCCGTCCGCCAGAAAACCTGCTGGAGCTATTACCGTGAGCGCACCCTACATTCTGGTTCTGTACTACAGCCGCAACGGCTCGACAAATGAAATGGCCCGGCAGATCGCCCGCGGCGTCGAGCAGTCAGGAATGGAAGCGCGTCTGCGCACGGTGCCGGCGATTTCGACCGAGTGTGAAGCCGTGGCGCCGGACATTCCGGATCAAGGTGCGTTGTACGCCAGCCTCGACGACCTGAAAAACTGCGCCGGCCTGGCCCTTGGCAGCCCGACCCGATTCGGCAACATGGCCGCGCCGCTCAAATACTTCCTCGATGGCACCAGTAACCTGTGGCTGACCGGCGCACTGGTGGGCAAACCGGCCGGGGTGTTCACCTCTACCGCTAGCCTGCACGGTGGCCAGGAAACCACCCTTTTGTCGATGATGCTGCCACTGCTGCACCACGGCATGCTGATCACAGGCCTGCCCTATAGCGAATCGGCGTTGCTGGAAACACGCGGCGGCGGCACCCCGTATGGCGCCAGCCACCACGCTGGGGCCGATGGTAAAAACGGCTTGAACGAACATGAAGTCGCGCTGTGCAGAGCCTTGGGCCTGCGCCTGGCGAAGACGGCGCAGAAGCTGGGGAACTGACGTGGCCAAGAAGCCGAAAATCTTGCCTTCCATCGCATGGCTGGAACCCAGGGTTCGGGCGATGCGCGTCATCAGCCTGCTGTGTTTTTTAGGCCTGGTGGGGTTGCTGTGCGCCTACTACTTGATGTTTGCCGACCTCCACGGCGCAAGGCCGTGGGTGATTCTGCTGATCGAACTGGTGCCGCTGCTGGTGCTGGCACCGGGGATGATCAATGGCAGCGCGCGCGGGCACTCGTGGATGTGCTTTGTGGTGAATCTGTATTTCATCAAGGGCGCATTGGCCGCTTATGACCCGAACCGGCAGGTGTTCGGCTTACTGGAGATGGGCGCGAGTCTGGCGGTGTTTTGCTCAGCGTTGCTGTACGTGCGTTGGCGGTTTCAGTTGAATCGCAAGCTGGCGGGCGAAGGCGAAATCGGCGTCGCCTGACAGGCCGCCTTCGCGAACGGGTTAGCTCGCGCAGGGGATTTGCGTGATTCGTAAATCCCCTGCGAAGGGCACGACTCGGCTTCAGTGATTGACGGTGTACGCCAGCATCATCGAAATCTGGCTCATTGGCCTTCCGCCGCTTTGTTCATGCCACTGGTTAAACACCTCCTGCACCAACGCCAAATCCCGCTGGCTGGTAGGCACCTTGTCCACAATCTTCTGCGCATTCAACCCGGCGACCACGTCGTAACTCGGCACGAACGTGTCCTTGCCGACCATGCGCAAGAAGCGCGGTGCCGACAATCCACCCAACTGGTGGCCGTGCTTTTTCAGGTACGTCCATAGACCGACGATATCCGTCACCGGCCAGTCAGCGATCAACGCGCCGAAGCTGCCCTTTTCATGCGCCACGTCCAGCACGAACTGCGCATTGCGCGGTACGCTCTTGAGCTTGCCCAAATGGCGGATGATTCGCGCGTCCTGCATCAGTCGCTCCAGGTGTTCAGCACTCATCAGCACGACTTTTTCCGGGTCGAACTTGAAAAACACTTCTTCGAACGCCGGCCACTTGGCGTCCACCAGGCTGTGCTTGAGACCGGCGCGAAACACCCGCAACGCCATGGTCGAGAGGTAGCGGTCGTCACTGATCTTGCGCAATTGCGCCGGGGTTTTCGGAACCGGCAGATGGGCTTCCAGCTCAGCCGCCGAACCGAAGCGGTTCAGACAGTATTCGTGCAGCCACTTGTAATCGCGCATGCCCTCTCCTGAGGATTGAAATACATAACCTGTGTTTGTTTAGAGGTTGACCACGTTGACGAACCGCGATGCGGCGGTTTCGTCGATGCACAGGTGGGTGAAGTCGAACAGATTGCGATCCGCCAGTTGCGACGGCTGCACATTTTGCAGACTGCGAAAAATGCTTTCCGTTCGGCCAGGGGTCTTGCGCTCCCACTCTTGCAGCATGTCCTTGACCACTTGGCGTTGCAGGTTTTCCTGGGAACCGCAGAGGTTGCACGGGATGATCGGGAATTGCTTGAAGTCCGAATAGGCCTGAATGTCTTTTTCGTTGCAGTAGGCCAGCGGGCGGATCACCACGTTACGTCCGTCATCGGCTAGCAGCTTTGGTGGCATGGCCTTTAGCGAACCGTTGAAGAACATGTTCAGGAAGAACGTCTCGACGATGTCGTCGCGGTGATGACCGAGTGCCATTTTAGTCGCGCCAATTTTGTCGGCAAAAGTGTAGAGCGTGCCACGCCGCAAACGCGAGCACAGCGAGCAGGTGGTCTTGCCCTCCGGAATCAGCTCCTTGACCAGCGAATAGGTGTCTTTCTCGACGATGTGATACTCCACGCCCAGCGCTTTAAAGTAGGCCGGCAGCACGTGCTCGGGAAAGCCTGGCTGCTTCTGGTCCATGTTCACGGCCACGATGTCGAACTGGATTGGGGCGACCTTCTGAAAGTGCATCAGCACATCGAGCAGGGTGTAACTGTCCTTACCACCGGACAGACAGACCATGACCTTGTCGCCGTGTTCAATCATATTGAAATCGGCAACAGCCTCACCGGCCTGGCGGCGAAGGCGCTTTTGCAGTTTGTTCTGGTTGACCGTGAGAGTGCCCATGACGCAAAACCCGTGAGGTATGACGAGAGGCCGGCATTTTACGCAAAAACTTTGCGCGGGCGAAATGACCTCCCTCCTACAGGGATCGGTGCTGACAGACCCTACGGCGATTAGCCACCAGGTTTACAGCGCGATTTGCTCTAAAGCCCCGCAACCCGCGCGGGTAAGACCTTTCTATACTGCGACATGAGGTCGCACATGTATCCAGACCTTTCCTTACCCGGCCGCTTCGGCCCGTAAGCGCTCCGCTGGGGGGCGATGGTAAAAACAAGAGGAGTGACTGGCATGATCCATCACGTAGTGGGGCTCTTCACCCACCCCGACCAGGAATGGAAAGACATCCGGGGCGACCAGGAAGAAAGCATCAGCCACATGTACCTCACGCACACCCTGATTCTGGCGGCGATCCCGGCGGTGTCAGCGTTTATCGGCACCACCAAGGTTGGCTGGGTCATTGGCAGTCGCGCACCGGTCATGCTGACCCAGGAAAGCGCGATCTGGATGACCATCATGTCGTACCTGGCAATGCTTGGCGGCGTTGCCGTGATGGGGGCATTCATTCACTGGATGGCCCGAACCTATGACGCCAACCCGAGCCTGGCGCGTTGTGTCGCTTTTGCCACCTACACCGCGACCCCGCTGTTCATCGGTGGACTGGCTGCGCTGTATCCGCACATGTGGTTGGGGATGGTCGTCGGCACTGCGGCCATTTGCTACACGGTGTACCTGCTGTACGTAGGCTTGCCGACCTTTATGAACATCCCATCGGATGAAGGGTTCCTGTTTTCAAGCTCGGTGCTCGCCGTAGGGTTGGTGGTGCTGGTGGCCATCATGGCATTCACCGTGATCGTCTGGGGCTTGGGAGTAGGTCCCGTCTATACGAACTAGAGCACTTCAAAAAAACAAGCGCTGCCAACACAGGCCGCCGCAAGGCGGCCTTTTCATTCTTCAAAGGAGCACGGCGACGACCATTCGGCGCCTCAGCGATTCGCAAGCCCCCAGGGTTGCGGCATACTCGGCGCCTCTGGAGACCCATAAAGCATGCCCGAGCCACTCAACACCCGCGTCGAAGACTGTTTCCAACAAGCCGAATCCTTTTTCAAACGCCCCTTCAAACGCCCCGTGGTAAGCCTCAAGCTGCGCGGACAAAAAGCGGGTGTTGCGCATTTGCACGAGAACCTGTTGCGCTTCAACCCGCAGTTATACCGGGACAATACCGAAGATTTTCTCAAGCAGACCGTGGCCCATGAAGTCGCACACCTGATTGCCCATCAACTGTTCGGCGACCGTATCCAGCCGCATGGCGAAGAGTGGCAACTGATCATGCGCGGCGTTTACGAACTGCCGCCCAACCGCTGCCATACCTATGATGTGAAACGCCGCAGCATGACCCGCTACATCTACAAATGCCCGTGCGCCGACAGCGACTTTCCGTTTTCCGCCCAGCGTCATGGCCTGGTGCGGCAGGGGCGGCGGTATTTATGCCGCCGCTGTCGCGGCACGCTGGTGTTTAGCGGCGAGATGCGGGTCGAATAACCCGCATGATCGTTCCCACACCGTGGGACCGGTCTAAAAAACCACCCCGGCACTGCGCAATTCATCGATCCTCTCAACACTAAACCCTAGCTCCCCCAACACCTGATCCGTGTGCTGCCCCACCGCCGCGCCGATATGCCGTGGCTCCGGTAACCCCTCGGAAAACTTCAACGGACAGGCCATTTGCTGCTGAGTTGACCCATCACCACGAGGCACCTCAGTCACCAGCCCTCGCGCCTGCAACTGCGGATGCTGCACTGCCTCGCCCACACTCAGCACTGGTTCCACGCACGCATCGACCCCAGCAAACAACGCGCACAATTCGGCAAAATCGTGCTTCTCGAATTCGATTCTCAACTCATTCTTCAGCGCCTGTTGCTGCTCGGGTTGGGATGACACTCCCTGAGCCGCCAGTTCTGGGCGACCCAGCGCCGAACACAGTGGCTGCATAAACGCCGGCTCCAGACTGCCCACCGACAACCAGCGGCCATCACGGGAGCGGTAATGGTCGTAGAAGCTGCCGCCATTGAGCACCTGATCCTCGCGCCCCGGCTCTAAGCCACAGGCCAGATAACCGGCACCCGCCATGGCGTTCAGGCTGAAAGCACAGTCCGTCATGCTCACATCCAGATGCTGCCCCAGCCCTGTCTGTTGCCGCGCGATCACCGCCGCCAGCAAGCCGATGACGCCGTGCAGCGAGCCACCGGCAATGTCCGCCACTTGCATGCCCAGGGGCAGCGGTCCCGTGTCGGCGCGCCCGGTGTAGCTGGAAAGCCCGGCCAGCGCCAGGTAGTTGATGTCATGACCCGCGCGGTCCTTGTAGGGACCGGTCTGGCCGTAACCAGTGATCGATACATAGATCAGCTTCGGGTTGATCGCTTTCAACGCTTCGTAACCCAGGCCCAACCGCTGCATCACGCCGGGACGGAATTGCTCCAGCACAATGTCGTGGTCCTGTAGCAGTTGCTTGATGACTTCAAGCGCCTCGGGCTGCTTGAGGTCCAGCGCCAGGCTGCGCTTGTTGCGATTGAGGTAGGCGTGACTGGCCGAGACGCCCCGGTCATGGGGCGGCAACACCCGTATCAGGTCCGTGCGGGTTGGCGACTCGATGCGCAACACCTCGGCCCCCATGTCCGCCAGTAACAGTGAGGCGAACGGCCCCGGCAGCAGCGTCGAGAAATCCAGTACCTTGAGTGATGCCAGTGGACCGAGCATGGGCGTTCTCCTTGAGCGATGCCCAAAGACTAGGCAGCTCACGCTATTGCAGCAATCACCTGATGCGTCAGGCGCAGTGACCGTTGTGCTCAAATCGCACGATTCGAGTAGGAGGCGGCTTCACAGCCGCCGTCCTCTCACACCACCGTACATACGGTTCCGTATACGGCGGTTCAGGTTATACGGCTAAGCCGGTTTATCGTATCCAGTATCGAGACCAGCCCGAGTCCATCCCACAGTTTCTTCGGCAGCGCCTGATTCATATGTGGCGCTCCCGAGCTCCACCATGGACCTCGACCGTTGAACGCTGATTTGCAGGCACGCGCTTCGCTGAGTCCTAAGCGCATCAAGTTGCGCGCCCTCGTAGAGGGCTGCTTCCATTGACGCCAGATGATGCAGCGAAGTTTATGCCGCACCCAGCCGTCCAGTTCCTCAAGGGGCCGCTTGCTCTGACTCAGCTTGAAGTAGCCAGCCCAACCGCGTAGTACGGGGTTTATCCGCTCGATGACGTTCGCCATCTTGTGGCCCCGCGCTCCGCGCAGCAGGTCTCTGAGTCGGTCGCGTAAACGACCCAGACTCATCGTCGCCACTCTTAGCCTCGGCTGTTGATGCCAGCTCATCCCATAACCCAGATAGTCACAGGCCCAAGGCCGTACCACACGGCTCTTTTCCCGATTCAGCGTCAGTTTCAGACGCAGGTTCAGGAAACGCTCAACACTGGCCATCACTCGCGCCCCAGCACGACGACTGCGCACATAAATGTTCGCATCATCGGCGTAGCGCACGAAGCAATGACCCCGCCGTTCCAGCTCGCGATCGAGTTCGTTGAGCAGGATGTTCGACAGCAACGGCGAGAGCGGGCCGCCTTGCGGCGTCCCTTCCTGCCGTCGACTGGCGATACCGCCTGACATCACGCCGGCCTCGAGGTAACGGCGAATGAGCCTGAGCACACGCTTGTCTTCGATTTGACGCTCTACATAAGCCATCAATACATCGTGGTTGACCCGATCAAAGAACTTCTCAAGATCAAGCTCCACACACCAGCGGTGGCCCGCCGCCACATGGGCACGGGCTGTTTCGATGGCGTGGTGAGCGCTTCTGTTTGGACGAAAGCCGTAGCTGTAGTCCGAGAACAGAGGGTCGAAGATTGGCGTGAGCTGTTGCAGCAGAGCCTGCTGGATCAGGCGATCCATCACATTGGGGATACCCAACTGACGGGTTCCGCCTTTGGGTTTTGGGATTTCGACGGCGCGCACACCTTGCGGGTGATACTCGCCGGCCAGCAGCCGCACCTTGAGGGTCGGCCAATACTGATTCACATAGTCAGCCAATTGGTCGACCGTCATGCCATCGGCACCCGGCGCACCCTTGTTGCTGACCACGCGTTGATACGCACGCTTGAGATTTGCCGGTGCAAGCACCCGCTCCATCAGCGTGTCCGGCTCCGCGTTCGTCCACGCCACAGACGCCGCCGATGCCTGCGCACTGCCAGCCGTCGCCCGCGGATTCTGTCCGGAACTTGGGGTCACAGTTCTCCCTCGGAGAAATTTCTGCTTTTCGACATTCGACGAGACTCTGACGCCTACTGGCGGCATAACCTGTTCAGCCCTTGGTGACGGGGTTATTCGTCACTTACTACGGCCTCGGCTGACTTCTGCACGCTCATCCCGTCGCCTCACGACGCTCGGTAGCACAATGGCAAACGTGCAGATCTCCCAAGGTAATTCGCGCGACCTTCCTGCTTATGCCTGTCGGATCTACGTCGTAGCGTTCCGTGCAAGTATCGGGCTTTGGTAATCATGGCCACCTTACCCCGCTACGCCGCCTCATCCGCTTCCTGTTCGTCAGGCCAGCATTTTGCCTAAGGCTTCCTTCAGATTCGCAGTCACCCGCGACACCCTTGCCTTCGGCTAACACTTCCCCTTGCCGGGTGTGTAGAGGACTTGCACCTCCAAGTCACCAGCGTGGCCACCACAGCCAAACTGGTTGCGCTTGCGCGCAACGCGCCATGCCTGGCGCACCATGAAAAAACCCGCCGAAGCGGGTTTTTCAGTGCAGCGTGTCTTACTTGACGGCGTTAGGGGTTTGGCCTTCAGCCACGCCCAGATCGTCTTCAGGACGGGTGTCGGCGATACCGCGGCCACCGGATGCCAGCTCAGCGTGCATCACGTCGGTGTCCAGCTCCTTGACCCACTTGGCAACGACCAGGGTCGCTACAGCGTTACCCACCAGGTTGGTCAAGGCACGCGCTTCGGACATAAAGCGGTCGATGCCGAGAATCAGCGCCAGACCCGCCACCGGCAAGTGGCCAACAGCCGAAAGGGTCGCCGCCAGCACGATGAAGCCGCTACCGGTGACACCGGCTGCGCCTTTGGAAGAGAGCAGCAACACCACCAGCAAGGTGATCTGGTGAGTGATGTCCATGTGGGTGTCGGTCGCTTGAGCGATAAACACAGCCGCCATGGTCAGGTAGATCGCCGTGCCGTCGAGGTTGAACGAGTAGCCGGTCGGGATTACCAGACCCACCACGGATTTCTTCGCGCCCAGACGCTCCATCTTGATCAGCATGCGTGGCAGTACCGATTCCGAAGAGGAAGTACCCAGCACGATCAGCAGCTCTTCACGGATGTAACGGATCACTTTCAGTACGCTGAAGCCGTGAGCGCGCGCAATACCGCCCAGCACCACCAGCACGAACAGCAGGCAGGTGATGTAGAAGCACAACATCAGCTGGCCCAATTGCACCAGCGAACCTACACCGTAGGCACCGATGGTGAACGCCATGGCGCCCAGAGCACCGATGGGTGCGAGCTTCATGATCATGTTGATGATGTTGAACATCACGTGGGCAAAACGATCGATGAAGTCCAGGATTGGCTTGCCGTAGGCACCCAGGCGATGCAGGGCGAAGCCGAAAATTACCGAGAACATCAGCACTTGCAGGATGTCGCCAGTAGCGAAGGCGCCAACGATGGTGGTCGGGATGACGTTCAGCAGGAAGCCCACGACGCTTTGATCAGCACCGGCCGCGACATACGCCGCCACCTTGGAGGCATCCAGGGTAGTGACATCGATGTGCATGCCTGCGCCCGGCTGGACGATGTTGACCACTACCAGACCGACGAGCAATGCGATGGTCGAAACAATTTCGAAGTACAGCAGCGCGTAGCCGCCGGTTTTACCGACCGACTTCATGCTCTGCATACCCGCGATACCGCTGACGACGGTACAGAAGATGATCGGAGCGATGATCATTTTGATCAGTTTGATGAACCCATCGCCCAACGGCTTGAGCGCTACACCGGTCTGCGGGTAGAAGTGACCGACCAGGATGCCGATGGCAATGGCAACGATCACCTGTAAATACAGGGATTTGTAAAGTGGCTGACGAGTCGTCATTGCAAAGATCCTCACGAGTGCCCCGTGACAACATCCATCTGTTGCCCACGACACTTCAATTGCGAACCCTCCTGCACTGGAGGGATTTGTTTTGTCGAGCCCCGCGCAACGGCAGGCATCTGATCGTTCTATCGCAAAGCCCGTGCCACTTTAGCCGAACAGCCTGCAAGCCTTTTGACATCAGGGCTGCCGAGGGTTTGGGCCACGCCGTGGCGGCTACAACGTGGCGGATTTCCGCCATACAACCACGGCTCGTCCTACAATTTGGCGGATATCCGCCTTGTTCATCACCGCGCACCGCCGCTACCATCCGTCGCTCACTGGACGGACTTGCCTGCTATGCGCGAACGCACCATCGCCAGTCATTTCGCCCGTGCCGCCCTCGGTGGCGCGCGCCGATGTGGTTTTGATTACTCAAGCCTTTTGCAGCAACTGGGAATCAGCCCAGAGTTGCTCGACGAACCACGGGCGCGCATCGCACCGGAGCAGTTCACCCGCCTGATTCAGGGCTTGTGGCAAGGGCTGGACGACGAGTATTTGGGCTTCGGCCAAGCCCCGAGCAAACCCGGCAGTTTCGCCATGATGTGCCATGCCGTTATCCATTGCCGCACCCTGGAAAAGGCACTCAATCGCGGCTTATTGTTTTATAGCCTATTCCCCGACACTGCGCGTCTGACCCTGAGCCGTGAAGACCTAATGATCCGCCTGAGCCTTGATGACTCAACGCTCAGGGACCCCGATCATTTTCTCAGCGAAAGCTTACTGGTGATCTGGCACCGCCTCGGCAGTTGGCTGATCGACCAGCGCATCCGCCTGGAACAGACCACGTTCAGCTATCGCAAGCCCGAACACGGGGCCGAGTACGATTTGTTGTTCCCCTGCCCCCATGTCTTCGAAGCCCCCCAGAGCAGCCTGCTGTTCCACAGTCGCTATTTGAGCATGCCGCTGTTACAGGACGAGCGAACCCTCAAGCATTTCCTCGAACGCTCTCCCGCCGACCTGCTGTCACGCCCCGACGAGGGCGACAGCCTGAGCAGCCAGTTACGCCGCTTGCTCAGCCGCGACAGTTCACGCTGGCCAGACCTGGAAGCGGTTGCCGCACATCTGCACATCAGCCCGCAGACCTTGCGTCGGCATCTGCGTGAAGAAGGCTCGAGTTTTCAGGAGTTGAAGGATCAGTTACGCCGAGACATTGCGATTTATCACCTGGGGCGGGCGGATCTGTCGCTGCAACAGATTGCCGAGCAGCTCGGGTTTTCCGAGCCATCGGCATTTCATCGGGCGTTCAAGAAGTGGACGGGCGTAACGCCGGGAGCTTACCGCGCGCAGGAGAACAGAGGACGTTGCTCGGAACGGGGGGGCGCGCATGCGGGTGGCACCGCTGCACGTGGGAACCATCATCAAACCACCGGAAAATGAATCCGGAACGCCGCACCGCCCATGGGCGAATCCGATAACGTCAACGTTGCGCTGTAGCTTTCGATAATGTCCTTGACCACCGCCAATCCAATTCCCTGCCCCGGATGCTGTCGGTCCAGGCGTTCGCCGCGCTGTAGAATTCGCGCGCGCTGATCCTGGGGCACCCCGGGACCATCGTCCTCTACACACAACTCGACACCGCTCAAGGTCTCACGCACGCTGATGCGCACTTCGGCAAGGCACAGGCGATAGGCGTTTTCCAGCAGGTTGCCGAGCATTTCCAGGAGCGCGCCCTGTTCGATCGGCACATAGCAAGGGTCCGGCAGGTCGAAGGCGACCCGCACGCGCTTGTCCCGGTAAACCTTGTCTAGGGTGTCGCACAGGCTTTGCAACACCGGGCGCAAGCGCACTTGATGTCGCACCAGACCGCTTTTACGCAGGCTCGCACGCTGTAACTGATAGCTGATCTGCTGGCTCATGCGTTCGATTTGCGATTGCAGCACCCACGCCTGCTCGCGATTTTCCGGGCGCTGCGCCATGCCCTCGCTGACCCCTTGCAGCACCGTCAACGGCGTTTTCAGGCTATGGGCCAGGTCGTCCAGAGAATCTCGATAGCGGGTACGTTGTTCGCGCTCGCTTTGCAGCAAGCGGTTGAGGGAGCCGGTCAGCCGCAACAGTTCACGAGGATGCTCCTCGCTGAGGCTTTCGCGGGTGCCGCTTTCAATCTGGTCCAGCTCCTGACTCAATCGGCGCAAGGCCTGCAAACCCCAGGTCAGACCGATCCACAGCAACGCCAACAGCACCAGCAACGCCGCGCCGAAGCCTAGATAGAGATTATCGCGCAGGCCTTCAAGAGTGGCCTCGTACTCGCGTACCGGCTGCAACGCGACGAAACTGAACGCCGCATTTTTGCCGCCCAACAGCTTGACCTCAACGTCGTAAACGAAGAACTCCTGACCACTGGGCTCGCGAATCCTCGCGAACTCGCTACCGCGTCCGTCATAGCGCGGTTTGTAGTTGATCTGTTCTTCTTGCGTGGCCTTCGAGCGCCACACCAGATGACCTTCGCGGTCATAGATGTAGCCGAGCAAACGGCTGTCGGTCAGGTTGAAACGCTCATCGGGCAACTGCGCCGGCATTTGTAAGCGGTTGCTCTCCACCTTCGCAGCGGAGACCAACGTGGTGACGTCCGACGCCAGACGTTGCTCGATAGAATCCTGCAACGCCAGGCTGAAGGCCCCCTGCATTGCCGGCAACAACGCCAACATGAACAACACCGCCAACAACGTGGCGGCCAGCATCAAACGCACACGAAGGGAACGAATCAAGTGCAGCGCTCATTAAACAAATAGCCGAGACCACGCACGGTATCGATCGGTTTGAACCCGGCCGGGCCTTCGAGTTTGCGCCGCAGACGGCCGACCAGCACTTCGATCACATTCGGATCGCGCTCGTCGTCATCCGGGTAGAGCTGCTCCATCAAGCGGTCCTTGGCCACCACTTGCTGGTGGTGGCGCATGAGGTATTCAAGGATCCGGTATTCATAGGCGGTCAGCGCCAGCGGCTGTTCGTCGAGGGACGCCTGCTTGCGATTGAGGTCCAGCAGCAAGGGCCCGGCGATGATGGTCGATTGAGTGAACCCGCTGGAGCGGCGCAACAACGCGTTCAGGCGGGCGTCCAGCTCCTCGAACTGAAAAGGCTTGACCACGTAGTCATCGGCACCCGCGGCGAGGCCTTCGACCTTGTCCTGCCAGTTACCGCGTGCAGTGAGGATCAGGATCGGAAACGTCTTGCCCTGTGAGCGCAGCAGGCGAATCAGATCAAGCCCGCCCATGCCCGGCAGGCCGAGGTCGATCACCGCCAGGTCATGGTTGAACTGCTCGGTCTGGTACAGCGCCTCTTCGGCATTGGCCACGGACTCGACCACATGGCCGCTATCCGTCAAACGGGTTTGCAAATGATGGCGCAACAGCGCCTCATCTTCGACGACCAGCAGTTTCATAACGCTCTCCAGGGCAAAACAAGATCTCCAGCGGCACGTTCAAGCGCCCCCGGTGACCACTATGCCAACGCCGGACCACCCTTGGGGCATCCGGCGCAGGCCTTTGGCGAAGCGCTCTTTAGAAAGCGTAGTTCGCTGCAAGGTAAGTCTGGGCGCTGTGGGTCAAATTCAGCGCTCCGCACGTTCGCTCATCTCTGTGCCTACATGGCTGCGCAGCAAAATCTCCTGGCGCAGTCTAATGCCATTGTGCAGGTCCGACACGTTGTCGTCGGCGACATGCCTCGTTGCACGGGCGCCCTGCGCGATGAACGCTAGAAATAATGTGTCGAAGACAATCACAGCAAGGGCTCTGATGCACTTTTCTTTTTGAATACGCACAAGGTTACTCACCTACCCCTGAACTCCCCCTGAACACACGCTGAACCTGAGCTGAATTAAATCGACTAGGCTGTTTTGACGAATGTATTTCAAGGAGATCCAACCATGCGCCTATTGCTTGCCGTTGCCGTGCTTGCCCTGAGCGGGCTGACCCACGCCGCGATCAAAACCGAGGAAATCCACTACCAGAGCACTGACGGCAGCAAAATGATCGGCTACTACGCCTACGACGACGCCATCAAAGGCCCACGCCCAGGGGTTGTGGTCGTGCATGAATTCTGGGGGCTGAATGATTATGCCAAGCGTCGCGCCCGCGATCTCGCAGGGCTGGGTTACAGCGCGCTGGCCATCGACATGTACGGCGACGGCAAGAACACCGAACACCCCAAAGATGCCATGGCCTTCATGCAAGAGGCGCTCAAAGACAGCGCGGTGGCGAGTGCACGGTTCCAGGCGGGGCTCGACCTGTTGAAAAAACAGCCACAAACCGATCCGGAAAAACTCGCGGCCATCGGTTACTGCTTCGGCGGCGCAGTCGTGTTGAATGCCGCACGCCAAGGTGTGCCGCTGGCAGGCGTGGTGAGCTTCCACGGGGCGCTGGCGACCAATACACCCGCGACAACCGGTAGCGTCAAAGCGAAAATCCTTGTCGAGCATGGGGCCAAGGACAGCATGGTCACCCCGCAAAATGTTGCCGCGTTCAAGGCCGAAATGGACCAGGCAGGGGCTGACTACCGGTTCGTTAGCCTCGACAACGCCAAGCACGGGTTCACCAACCCCGAGGCCGATCGCTTGAGCCACGGCGACCACGGTGGGCCGGACATTGGTTACAACAAGGCGGCCGATGAGCGTTCATGGGCAGACATGCAGGCGTTCTTCAAAAAGATTTTCAGCTGAGCCACGCCTCCCTCAGCCAGGTCTCGTGCTCTGTCGCGAGGGCGTCTGCGCCCTCGCCACGGTTTCCTGTCACCTGCCGTTCTCGCTGAGAACACTACCCAGTCCCAGCCCAACCCGGCAAAATGCCCGCCATGAATCTCGCCCCTGACCTGCCCGCCTGCTGCTCCCCGCTCGACGACCATTGGCCGCTGCCGTTTGTACTGCCCGACACGGTCCTGTTGAGTACTCGTTTCGAGCCTTCGCAACTGGCCCATGACGATTTCCAGCGCAGCACCATCGAACCGCCAGCGAGCATCCAGCGTTCGGTGGCCAAACGTCAGGCGGAGTTTCTTGCCGGGCGGGTTTGCGCACGGGCGGCGTTGTTGCAACTGGAAGGGCTGAGCTGTGTCCCGGCCATTGGCGAAGACCGCGCACCGGTGTGGCCGTCGCATATCACTGGTTCCATCACCCACAGCACCGGCCAGGCCGCGGCGATTGTGGCGCAGAAGACGCACTGGCGCGGCCTGGGCATGGACCTGGAAAACCTGCTCCCCCCAGAGCGGGCCACGCGCCTGGCCGCCGAAATCCTCACCTCGTCAGAAATGCAGCGCATGGCCGCCGGCACGCAAGATCACGTGGCGCTGCTGGTGACCCTGACCTTTTCGGTCAAGGAGAGCCTGTTCAAGGCGCTCTATCCCATCGTGCAAAAGCGCTTCTATTTCGAACACGCCGAAGTGCTGGAGTGGACCGAAAGCGGCCAGGTACGGCTACGACTGCTCACCGACTTAACCGGCGAATGGCGCAACGGCACCGAGCTGGAGGCGCAGTTCGGGTTGAGGGGTGGTCAGTTATTGAGTCTGGTCAGCATCAAGGCCTGAGTTTTTCTTGCCAATAGGAGAACGTCAGCGTTTCTCCTGATGACGCGGCCAACTCAAGCTGAAACAGGCCCCGCCCAGGCTTTTGCTCTTACTGATCAACGCCCGTCCGTCATGCCAATGGACAATCCGCCGCACAATGGACAGCCCCAGCCCGTGCCCACCGGACGCTCGGGTCCGGCTGTCATCCAGACGCAGGAACGGCGTGAAAATTTTCTCCCACGCGGCTTCCGGCACCCCCGGCCCATCATCCTCAACATCGACCCGACAGCGCTGCTGCCCCACTTGGTAACTGACGGTCACTCTGGACTGGGCGTGACGCATGGCGTTGCCGACAAGATTCTGCAACGCGCGGTGCAAGTAGCGCGGTTCGGCTTCAACCCAGGCGTCGTCGCAATCGGCGGCCGACAGGCACACACCACATTGCACCGTGACATCGGCACGCAAGGGCGCCAACTCTTCGATTACTTGATTGACCAACGCATCGAGATCAACCCGCTGAAAATCAAGCGCCGGCGAACCCTGTTCCAAGCGCGCATAGGTGAGCATTTCGTCCACCAGCTTATCGAGGTCCTCGATGTCATGGTCCATGCCTTCGCGGTACTTTTCCAGCGCCTGAGGCGTGGTGGCCGAACCGATCATTTCCAAGCCAAAACGCAACCGCGCCACCGGCGTGCGCAGTTCATGGGAGACCGCGCGCACCAGTTCGCGCTGAATCGCCAGCAACTGTTGCAAGTGCTCGGCCATGCCGTTAAACGCTTGGGCCAGGCGCCCCACCGAGTCAGCGCCGCGCGCCGGCACGCGGGTTTCCAGGCTACCTTTGGCGATGCGTGTGGCGGCGGCTTCCAACCCCCGCAAGCGGCGCTCCAGTTGCCGCACCAGCAGATAAACGATCAGACCAATCAGGGTGAGTCCCAGGGCGGCGATCAGCACCAGCCATTGGGGCGGATAAGGATTCATCTGATACAGCGGCCCCATCTCCAGTACCCACGGCGTACCGACCATGCCGGCAAACACCCTGATCGAATCGCCCCCCTTGCCCAACGCCATGACCGTATCGCCTTCGGACACCCGACGGTCCTGATCCTCGTCCATGTCCGCCTGATCAATCGTGACCAGACGCAGATCAAAACCAAACCCCTTGTCCTCTTTTAACTGCGCCAACCGCTGAGGTTGCTCGGCCACCGGGTAGCGCACCAGCTCGTCAGCCAACAGGTAAATCGTCGCCCGAGCCAGCTGTTCGCTGATTTGCTGGACTTCCCCGGTAAGCACCAACTGTTCCTTGTCACTGACCAGTCGGTAAACCTTCGCGGCATGCGGACCAGTCTGCTCGACCAGCGCCTGGCCGCGCAGTATCCGAGTGCGCTGGGTGAGGTCCAAATCCGTCTCGGCAAAGGTTTGCAGCGCGAGCGGAATACCGAGCAACCGTTCCCACACCAACAACGCACGGCGACGTTCGGTCTGGTTCATCGGTTGCAGGTTATCGGCCATCAACGAGAACGTGCCGTGGGCCAGGCCTTCGCGATATTGCTCGCTACGCACCTGATTGAGCAGGTGCAGCGCCAGCACGCCGAGCAACGCCACCAGAATCAGCGCCGCGCACATCCCGCCGTAGATGCGCAGGAAGATCGAGTTCAAGGGGTCAGTTCTGCGCAGGCTTCGGGAACGAACAGGTAACCTTTGCTGCGGATAGTCTTGATCAGTCGCGGGTGCTCCGGGTCGTCACCGATTTTGGGGCGAATACGCGAGATGCGGACGTCGATAGAGCGGTCTTGGCCGTCATAGCCAATACCACGCAGCGCGGTGAAGATTTCTTCGCGAGACAGAATGCGCCCGGCATTAGCCACCAGCAGCCAGAGAAGGTCGAACTCGGCGCTGGTCAACTCGATGCCGTTGCCCTGCAGCCATGCCTCACGCAACGCGTTGTCCACCACCAAAGGGCCGAACTGCAAACGCCGGCGTTTTTCCGGGATCGCCTCGGGGGATTCACTTCGGCGCAACAAAGCCTGGATGCGCGCCAGCAGCAGACGTGGCCGCACCGGCTTGCAGACATAGTCGTCGGCCCCCAGGTCCAGACCAAGGATCTGGTCGGTGTCATCGGTGCGCGCCGTGAGCATCAGGATCGGGCCGTCATAGCGACCACGTACCTTGCGGCAGATGCTCAGGCCGTCTTCGCCCGGCAGCATCAGGTCGAGAATTACCAGGTCAGGCTGCTCCTCGATGATCCTTGCTGCCGCCAGCGCCCCGTTGCCTTCTATCGTCGCCCGCAGACCATTGACGTGCAGATAATCGCGGGTCAGTTCGGCCAGACGTTGATCGTCTTCCACAATCAATACCTGCCAGGCTTCTTGCTCCACGGATGACCTCTGCTTGCCAATGACACTAAATAAGGAAGGATCCCCCCGTCTTTTTGTAATGTTTGGGGTGGATAAGAATGCGTGTGTGCAGCACGATTGTATAAACGCCGCCCAACCAGAACACAAGTCGGCAAATGCGTTCGGACAAGCCGATTTTTTGTGATAGGGTTCGCGCCCTTAAAAACCGCCCGGACTGTTTTCAATCGCGGAAAAACTATGACAAACGGTCTACTCCAGCAGGTTCGCGGCCTACACGCTCATTCCACGTTTCACACACAATTTACGCACAGGTTTATCCACAGGTAGTACGTTGCAATCAGCCCCCAAAACGCATTATCTTGTAGCCCGTCGCCAAAAAAACCCTACATATGGGGTTTTGCGTAAAAAACCAAACACAAGTCAGACACCAAATTCAAGCGCTTTATCGCCTCTGTCTGGTTGAACCAAACGTATTTTCAGAAGACCAAACCGCGCATGCGGATGGCTGCTGTTTTTCAGCCCCAAGCGGCGAAAACGGTACGGGTGTTGCAGTCCCTAACTGTCGCCCAACAGGAACCCGGTTTCAGGCCCCAGGCGTGAGACCAAAGACTTCGGCATGGAAGCGGCGCTTGAAAGGCCCCCTTCCTGAACTGTCCCGAAGTCGTTATGCCCGGCGCTCGCCGGTTGTAGTGCTTCAGGACGGAACGGTGGGCACCGTGATGGTGCCCAAACAAACATAGAGAACGTGGAGACACCCATGCAAACCGACACAACTCGCGAGAACCCGCAGGGCACCTTGCCGCAGGCCGCTGATTCGAATTCGGATCTGTCCGCCACTGCGCCAGGTCAACTGCGCGTGATCAAGCGTAACGGCACTGTCGTTCCTTACACCGATGACAAAATTACCGTCGCTATCACCAAAGCGTTTCTCGCAGTTGAGGGCGGCACCGCTGCCGCCTCGTCGCGAATCCACGACACCGTGGCGCGCCTGACCGAGCAGGTCACCGCGACCTTCAAGCGTCGCATGCCCTCGGGCGGCACTATCCACATCGAAGAAATCCAGGACCAGGTCGAACTGTCCCTGATGCGTGCCGGCGAGCAGAAAGTAGCCCGCGACTATGTGATTTACCGCGACGGCCGCTCAAAAGAACGCGCCACCCGCGCCCCGGCCGAAGAAGCGGTACAGGCTCACCCGTCGATCCGCATCACCCGCGCCGATGGCACCTTTGCGCCGTTGGACATGGGCCGCCTGAACACGATCGTCACCGAAGCGTGCGAAGGCCTGGAAGAAGTCGATGGCGACCTGATCCAGCGCGAAACCCTGAAAAACCTGTATGACGGCGTGGCCCTGACCGACGTCAACACCGCTCTGGTGATGACCGCCCGGACCCTGGTAGAGCGCGAGCCGAACTACTCGTTCGTCACCGCCCGCCTGCTGATGGATACCCTGCGTGCCGAAGGCCTGAGCTTCCTGGAAGTCGCCGACAGCGCCACTCACCACGAAATGGTCGACCTGTACGCCAAGGCCCTGCCTTCGTACATCGCCAAGGGTATCGAATTCGAATTGCTGAACCCGATCCTGGCCACCTTCGACCTGGAAAAACTCGGCAAGGCGATCAACCACGAGCGCGACCAGCAGTTCACTTACCTGGGCCTGCAAACCCTGTATGACCGTTACTTCATCCACAAGGATGGCGTGCGTTTCGAACTGCCGCAGATCTTCTTCATGCGCGTAGCCATGGGCCTGGCTATCGAAGAGCAGAACAAAGAAGACCGTGCAATCGAGTTCTACAACCTGTTGTCGTCTTTTGACTACATGTCGTCGACCCCAACACTGTTCAACGCTGGCACCCTGCGTCCACAGCTGTCGAGCTGCTACCTGACCACCGTACCGGATGACCTGTCGGGCATTTATCACGCGATCCACGACAATGCCATGTTGTCGAAATTTGCTGGCGGCCTGGGCAACGACTGGACGCCTGTCCGCGCATTGGGTTCGTACATCAAAGGCACCAACGGCAAATCCCAGGGCGTTGTTCCGTTCCTGAAAGTGGTGAACGACACCGCCGTCGCCGTCAACCAGGGTGGCAAGCGTAAAGGCGCTGTATGTGCCTACCTGGAAACCTGGCACATGGACATCGAAGAGTTCATCGAACTCCGCAAGAACACCGGTGATGATCGCCGTCGTACCCACGACATGAACACCGCCAATTGGATCCCTGACCTGTTCATGAAGCGTGTCTTCGATGACGGCCCGTGGACCCTGTTCTCGCCCTCCGAAGTACCCGACCTGCACGACCTGACTGGCAAGGCATTCGAAGAGCGTTACGAATACTACGAAGCCCTGTCCCAGTACCCAGGCAAGATCAAGCTGTTCAAGACCATTCAGGCCAAAGACCTGTGGCGCAAAATGCTGTCCATGCTGTTTGAAACCGGCCACCCTTGGCTGACCTTCAAAGACCCGTGCAACCTGCGTAGCCCGCAGCAGCACGTGGGCGTGGTTCACAGCTCGAACCTGTGCACCGAGATCACCTTGAACACCAACAAGGACGAGATCGCCGTTTGCAACCTGGGCTCGATCAACCTGCCGAACCACATCACCAACGGCAAGCTGGACACCGCTAAGCTGGAACGCACCGTGAACACCGCTGTTCGCATGCTCGATAACGTCATCGACATCAACTACTACTCGGTACCACAAGCGAAGAACTCCAACTTCAAGCACCGTCCGGTCGGTCTGGGCATCATGGGCTTCCAGGACGCGCTGTACCTGCAGCACATTCCTTATGGTTCCGACGCTGCCGTCGAGTTCGCCGACAAGTCGATGGAAGCGGTCAGCTACTTCGCGATTCAGGCTTCTTGCGACCTGGCCGACGAGCGCGGCGCCTACGAGACGTTCCAGGGTTCGCTGTGGTCCAAAGGCATTCTGCCGCTGGATTCGCAACAGATCCTGATCGAACAACGTGGACAGAAGTACATCGACGTTGACCTGAACGAATCCCTGGACTGGGCACCGGTTCGCGCCCGTGTACAGAAAGGCATTCGTAACTCCAACATCATGGCCATCGCACCGACCGCGACCATCGCCAACATCACTGGCGTCTCGCAGTCGATCGAACCGACCTACCAGAACCTCTATGTGAAATCGAACCTGTCGGGCGAATTCACCGTGATCAACCCGTACCTGGTTCGCGACCTCAAGGCTCGCGGCCTGTGGGACTCGGTCATGATCAACGACCTGAAGTATTACGACGGTTCGGTTCAGCAGATCGAGCGCATCCCGCAAGAACTCAAAGAGCTCTACGCCACTGCGTTCGAAGTGGACACCAAGTGGATCGTTGACGCAGCCAGCCGTCGTCAGAAGTGGATCGACCAGGCTCAATCGCTGAACCTGTACATCGCCGGCGCTTCGGGCAAGAAGCTGGACGTGACCTACCGCATGGCTTGGTACCGTGGCCTGAAAACCACTTACTACCTCCGTGCCCTGGCCGCGACCAGCACCGAGAAGTCGACCATCAACACCGGCAAGCTGAACGCTGTTTCCAGCGGCGGCAACCACGGTGACGATTCGGTCCTCGCTGCTCCTGCCGGTCCGGCGCCAGTGCCTAAAGCCTGCGCGATTGACGAGCCAGACTGCGAAGCTTGCCAATAAGCTGAGTGAGTAAGCGCCGAGCGGCGCTTACTGGAAACCCCCGATCAGTCTTCTGGACTGGCCGGGGGTTTTCTTTTGCCCAAGCAAAGCGATGCCCCGACCGACAAGGCAACGCTTCGACACGCGACATAAACCCCACCCCCAAAAAAACCCCTCTTGCGAGGGGCTCCTTTTAAAGCGCTAAAACCCAACCAGCATCAGGTCATCTGAATGATGGTTTGCATGATGGTGCTTTGAGTCGAGATAGCTTTGGCGTTGGCCTGATAGTTACCTTGCGCCTTGATCAAGTCGACCAGTTCGTTGGTCAGGTTGACGTTGGACTGTTCCAGGGAGTTGGAAACGATAGCGCCCAACGTACCGGTCTTCGGCGCATCGTAGCCAGGGATACCCGAGGCAAACGTTTCTTTCCATGCGGTGCCGCCAATTGGCTGCAGACCTTGTTCGTTGGTGAAGCTCGCCAACGCAACCTGGCCGATGGCCTTGCTCTGGTTGTTGCTGAAGTTTGCAAACAGCGTACCGGTGCCGTCGATCGTCAGGTTAGTGATCTGGCCAGTGGCGTAACCGTCCTGAGTCGGAATCGAACGAGCGGTATCAGCGTTGTATTGCGTGGTTTTGGCGAGGGAGATGGTCACGCCGGCCGCATTGGCCGAGGCACCGTTAGCCGCCCAGACACCATTGGTCACGGTGCCAGGCACCCAGCCACTCAGCTTCAAGTCAGTGCTGATAACCGGCGCACCGGGTGGCGCCGGGGTGCTGACCTGACTCAATTTGCCAGTGGAATCGAACGTCAGCGTAGAAGCCGTTGCCGGTGTCACTTTCGGATCGCTGCCGGTGGCGTCAGGGTTACGACCATCGACCAGGGTGTAGGTCTTCCAGGTGTTGGCGCCCGTTTTCACCAGGTACTGATCCATGGTGTGCTGGTTGCCCTGACTGTCATAAATCGGGGTGCTGAACGACTTGGTGTAAGTCGCCGTGTTGTTCGGGTCGAACTGGCCAGCGACGACCGTGTCATCGATGACAGCAGCAGTCGAGTTCAGGTTGATCGTCGAGGTGACAGCCGAGGTAGACTTCGGCGCCAGGTTCGAGGTGTCGATTTTCAGATCGGTCAATACGCCGTTGATCACTTTGCCATTGGCGTCCACACCGTAACCCTGCAAACGGGAGGTGTAGTCGGTGTTGGTAATGAAACCATCCTTATCGACTTTGAACGTACCGGCACGCGTGTATGACGTCGAACCGTTATTGCCCAGGGTGAAGAAGCCCGAGCCATTGATGCCCATGTCCAGCACGTTACCGGTGTTGTTGATGTCACCTTGGGTGAACTGCTGAGAAACGTTCACCAGGTTCACACCGCTGCCGACGGTCTTGCTACCGCTACCAAGCTTGGTCGCCGAGTAGACGTCTGCAAATTCGGCGCGGGAGGATTTGAAACCGGTGGTTGCCACGTTGGCGATGTTGTTACCGGTGACATCCAGTTGCTTGTTGGCTGCATAGAGGCCGCTAAGGCTGATATTGAAAGACATATTCCACTCCTTTGTGCCGGTTAGTCGGCTCTATATACCAATAGTTTGAACTTTTGACAGGGCTACAGAGCCCATGCCAGCGAGGTTGAGCATCAACTCGCCGCCAGTCTGACTGATCGTTACGCTGTTGACCGTTGCCGGCAGATAAGTCGCGAGATCGGTCGCCGTGCCATTGATCAGCGCATTGGCCTTGAAGGTGTAAGTACCTGCCGGGACCGTGGTGCCCGCGCTGTCCTTACCATCCCATTTGAAGCTGGCGCTGCCTGCGGGCTGGCTGCCGAGGTCGATGCTTCTGATCACCTTGCCGCTGGCATCGGTCACGGTGACGGTACCGGCGCCGCTGGCGATAGACGACGACAAACTGACCGAGCCGGTCAGGCCCTTGGTTGGGTCATCGACCTGAGCGGTGCTGGTTTGCGCAATCACTGAACGACCAACCAGCGAAGAAGCCTGCAAAGCCTGCGAAGAGTTGTAGTTACCGGCCAGGGAGCTCACGGTAGTGTTGAGCGAGGTGATCCCTTCAAGGCTGCTGAACTGAGCCAGCTGCGCCACGAACGCACCGTTGTCCTGTGGTGAGAGCGGATTCTGGTTCTTGAGCTGAGTGACCAGCAACTGCAAGAACGCATCCTTGCCCAAAGTCTGGCTACCAGTGGCGCTGCTGGTGGCTGCCGCGAGCCCGTTGGTCGTCGAAGCAGTCTTCTTGACCGAAGAGTTCGCCAGGATGTCGGTAAGACTCAGGCTGCTGGTGGAATCGGTAATACTCATCGAGGTCGCCCCTTATCACTGACCGAGGGTCAGGACCTTCTGCATCATGGTTTTGGCGGTGTTCATCATTTCGGCGTTGGTCTGAAACGAACGACTCGCGGAAATCATGTCGGCCATTTCTTCGACGACGTTGACGTTCGGGTAGTAGACATAACCCTTGGCGTCAGCCGCCGGATGGTTGGGCTCGTAACGCGCCTCAAGGTTGCTCTGGTCTTCGACCACGCCCAACACTTGCACGCCTTGTCCCGCCGCGTCCTGGCTCTGGAACAGCGAATCACTGCCGCCGCTCTGCCCCCCCTGAAACATGGTGGCGAACACTGGGTGACGGGCGCGGTAGGTCTGGTCGATGCTCGACGAAACGGTCTCGGCGTTGGCAATGTTACTGGCGACGGTGTTCAGGCGAGTGGTCTGAGCACTCATGCCGCTACCGGCAATGTTGAAAACACTGGCAAGAGACATGAATTACTCTCCACGCAGGGCTGAAACCAGCCCTTTGAATTTGCTGTTGAGCAGGGTGAAACTGGCCTGGAAACCAATCGCGTTTTCCGCGTAATTGGACTGTTCCAGTTGAGCATCCACGGTGTTCTGGTCGATCGACGGTTGCATCGGCGTGCGATAGAGCAGCGACTCGTCGCCATCGCCCAGGCCTTGCGCTTCAATATGACGGCTGTTGGTCATGTTCAAGGCAAACGTCCCGCCCTTGGTTTTCTCGTTTTGTGCAGCAAGCACTTTGGAGAAGTCCAGATCCCGAGCCTTGTAGTTCGGGGTATCGGCGTTGGCAATGTTATTGGCCAGGACTTCGGCACGCTGAGCGCGAAAGCCCAGGGCTTGCTCGTGGATACCGAGCGCTTTATCGAAGCTGATGCTCATGTCGGGAAACCTTCGGGTGACCTGATTTTTCGTACTGGGAACATAGCAAGCCCCGTGCCAACCTATAAATCCTCATAAACCGCGGCTTTGCGGGCAGTGGCAAAGCGGCAATGCCAGAAAAGCGGCAACAGGTTTCCGCCGCCTGCCGCTTTTCTGCCGCTTTCTCGAGGACAACATCAATCAACAGCAGGCGCGAGGCTTGCCCGCCTCGCGCCTACCGGGACTGCGGCACTCGTGATAAATAACCGGGCATAAAAAAACGGGAGCCCTTGCGGACTCCCGTTTTTGTGTACCACTCACCCATTACTTCGCCTGGTAAATGATCCCTGGGCTGCATTGAACCATCTGGTAATGATCCGGCAGGCCGTTTAGCGCTTCCGAAGCGCCAAGGAACAAGTAGCCGCCCGGCTTCAATGTGCTGTGGATCCGTAACAGGATGTCCTTCTTCACCTCGGCGGAGAAGTAGATCAGCACGTTGCGGCAGAACACGATGTCGAACTTGCCCAGCGCGGCGTAGCTGTCGAGCAGGTTGAACGAGCGAAACTCCACGCGACTCTTGATCGGCGCCTTGATCGCCCAGCGCCCCGGACCTTTAGGGTCGAAGTAACGCTGTAAACGCTCGGGCGACAAGCCACGACCAATTGCCAGACTGTCGTACTCCCCGGTCTTGCAGTTGGTCAGCATGGTGCCAGACAGATCGGTGGCAACGATTTGCACACCCATCTTCAGTTGGCCCAGGTTGACCCGCTCGAACTCGTCGATGGACATCGACAGCGAGTACGGTTCCTGCCCAGACGAGCAGGCCGCCGACCAGATTCGCAGACGTTGCCCGGGAGCGGCCTTGATCGCTTCGGGCAGCACCTTGTTCTTCAAGACTTCAAACGGATAGGTGTCACGAAACCAAAGGGTTTCGTTCGTCGTCATGGCATCCACCACCATTTCGCGCAAACCGCTGCGCGGCTGGGTCTGGATGCGCTGAACCAGCTCACCCAAGGATTTGATGCCCTGCTGCTCCATCAGTTTGTTGAGACGGCTCGAGACCAGGTACTGCTTGTTTTCACCGAGCAAAATGCCACAGGCTTTTTCCAGGAAGACCCGGAACTGTTCAAAATCCAAATTACCCGTAGACAATGATGCCGCCTCTTAAATCGCGTTAACCGCCAAGGGCAAAAGGCCCTTAGCTGATGTCTGCTGCTTTGATCCGGTCGACTACCCGGGATGCCAGGTCATCAGGACGGAATTTGGCCAGGAAGTCATCGGCACCGACTTTCTTGACCATCGCCTGATTGAATACACCCGACAACGAAGTGTGCAGGATGATATGTAACTTTTGCATCCGTGGATCGCTGCGAATCTCGGCCGTCAGGGTGTAACCGTCCATCTCCGGCATCTCGATGTCGGAAATCATCATCAAGAACTCTTCTTCGGGCTTCTTGCCCTCTTCGACCAGCTTGCGAAGGTACTCCAACGCCTGCCTTCCGTCGTTCAACGCGACCACTTCAACGCCGATCGTTTGCAGGCAACGCGTCACCTGTTTGCGCGCCACCGACGAATCATCGACCGTCAGCACACGCAGCGAAAGCGCCTTGTGCTGGGTTTCGACATCCACCACGCCGACCGAAATGGCTTCCGGTGTCGGTGCTACTTCCGCCAACACTTTCTCGACATCAATGATTTCGACTAACTGATTGTCGACCCGAGTCACAGCCGTGAGGTAGTGATCGCGTCCCGTGCCCTTGGGAGGTGGATGGATCTCCTCCCAGTTCATGTTGACGATGCGCTCCACCGACCGGACCAGGAAACCCTGAGTCTTGGTGTTGTACTCCGTAATGATCACGAAGGGATTGCTTTGATCGAGCAACCGACCGGCACCGGTCGCCATCGCCAGATCGAGAATCGGGATGGTTGCACCCCGAATACTTGCTACACCGCACACGACAGGACTGGACTTGGGCATCAGAGTCAGCTTGGGGCATTGCAGCACCTCGCGAACCTTGAACACGTTGATCCCATACAGCTGCTGGCCGTCAAGACGGAACAACAACAGCTCAAGGCGATTCTGCCCTACCAGTTGCGTGCGCTGGTTTACCGAATCCATTACACCAGCCATGCCAAGACTCCTACACCAACGCTAAGTGTGTGTTGCGACGCACATTCATCAATAAACGGCACGGCGCTTGCTTTTTAACCTGTATGAACGCACAAACGACATTTTTCCGACGCCTGACATCAAACTACCGCAAATTGCTTTGTGCAATGTCGGCTGTTTGCCTTCTGCACCCTGGCAGCCCTGCCGTTGCTGATACGGTTACCTTGCCTGACATGCTTATCGGCGTCACTCAGGGCTTTCTTGAATTCACCGTAGAAGACTATCTGGCAACCAGTCAAACGGTAGGCCGCTACGAAATCAAGGTTAACCAACTTGATCCGCGGCTCCGCATGCCGATGTGTGACAAGGAATTGACAGCGTCCCTGGAGAGTCCGGGCACTCCGATCGGTCGCGTCACGGTCAAAGTTCGTTGCGAGGGCGCTTCCCCATGGACCGTATTCGTACCCGCTCAAGTGCGCCTGTTTCGGGAGGTTGTCACCACCACTCGGCCCCTCAAGCGCACCGGCATAATTGAACCCGGCGATGTGGTCATGCGTGAGCGCGACATCAGCCTGATCAACCAGGGCTATTTCACCTCGCTCGACCAGGCCATCGGGCAAAAACTTACCCGACCAACGGTCACCGATCAGGTCCTGACACTGGTCCACCTCGAACAGGCTGAAGTCATCAGCAAGGGCGACCAAGTGGTGATTATCGCCCGCAGTGGTACGCTCAGCGTGCGCATGCCGGGAGAGGCCCTGTCCAACGGCGGCCTGCGAGAACAGATTCGAGTGAAGAACCTCAACTCGCAACGGGTCATCAAGGCGCAGGTCATCGCGCCGGGCCAAGTGGAAGTGTCCATGTAGGGCTCTCTGTTTTGTGAAGCTATGGCGCGTTTCGGGGCTGTTGCTTAAACTGTGCCCCACGCCGGACAAGCGCTGGCGCATGCATGCTCATTGATAAATGAGCCTAAAGTTTTCGAAGCGATAGCCGAAAACATGGCAAGCGTCCAAATACCCAGAGGTTTTTTTATCATGGTCATCGATTTCAGCCGTTTGAACAGCTCCTCGTCACTTACGGGCAGTACACGTACCAGCGCCAACAAGGAAACCGCCGACGCCGGCAAATCCGCGCCGCTGAATACCCCGGCCGAACAGGCCAGTACCGTAAAAAGCGGGGAATCGGTACACCTCAGCAATGAGGCTCAACAGTTGCAGAAGGTCACTGACAAGCTGCGCGATCAACCTGCCGTAGACAACGCCCGTGTGGCCGAGTTGAAAGCCGCGATTGCCGATGGCAGCTATAAAGTCGACAGCAACCGTGTAGCCAGCAAACTGCTCAACTTCGAAGCCCAGCGCTAGGCCATCGCCTGCGCCAGGCTTTTGGACGCTTAAAACCCAAGGCCAGCCATGCACGACACTAATCTACTGCAACTGATCACCGACGATTTTGCTCCAGCGCAACATTTGCTGGAGTTACTGCAAACCGAATCACTGGCTTTGCACGGTCGCGACATGCCACTGCTCGAAGAAATTCTGGCGCAGAAACAGGCACTGATCATTCTGCTCGAACAGCATGGCCGCAAGCGCAGCGAAATCCTCGCCAGCCTGAAATTACCAATCGATCGCAATGGCCTTGAGCAACTCGCCAGCCATTCGAGCATTGGCGATCAACTACTTGAGCAAAGCGATGTGCTCACCGATCTTCTGGCTCAATGCCAGGCGGCCAATGTCAAAAATGGCCAGTCGATCCAGATACAACAGGCCGCCACGGCCAATCAGCTAAAAATCCTCACCGGCGGGGAACCGCCTGCACTCTATGACGCCCGCGGCTCCACCTCCAAGATGGCTAAGCCACGCCCGCTCAGCCAGGCTTGAGCGCGCAGATGAGCACGCACTATCAAGATGCGAGACATGCTGGCAAAATGCCGGCTAGCAGCCTAATTTTGCTTGGAGATTGAGAAACCGTGTTCAATGCCTCAAACGCGGAAGATGCTCCGCAGCCCCCCAAGGTACTCACCACGCCCCTGGAAATCTCCGGCAATCTGCGGCAGCTGCAAGACAGCCACGACCCGCTGATCATCACGTTTCACGAGCGTAGTCAGCGTTTCCAGAGCTATCTGGTGGACGTCGATCGTGACACTGGCACTATTGCCCTGGACGAAATGATTCCTCGCGACGGTGAACGCTTCCTGATGGCTGGCGAACCGTTTCGCGTCGAAGGCTTCCACGACGGCGTGCGTATCGCCTGGGAAAGCAACGGCCCGCTGGCCATCGACGAATCCGGCGGTGGTCGCTGCTATCGTGGCGCACTGCCTGAAGAGGTCGTCTACCACCAGCGACGCAATGCTTTTCGCGCGGCGTTGAAGTTGGCGCAACTGGTGAATGTTGAAGTAGCCGGCGAAAAACTCAAGGTGCCGATCAACGGCAAGCTGCTGGATATCTCCGCCACCGGCTGCAAATTGCGTTTTGAAGGTGATATCACTTCCAGCCTGCAATTAGGCCAAGTCTACGACCGTTTCATGGCCGCCCTGCCCTTCGGCAATATGACGGCGCCCGTAGAACTGCGCTATCTGCACTTCGAAGAAAGAATCGCTATCACGTTCGCCGGCGTGCGCTTTCACAACATGAGCGGCCTGGTGCAGCGACAGGTCGAGCGCTTCGTCTATCAGCTTCAGCGCGAGGCACGGCGCTTCGATAAAGACGATATGTAATACGACGCTTCAATAAAAAACGGGCAGCCCCTTGCGGTGACTGCCCGTTTTTTATGCGTGGTTTTAAGGTCTGGCCTCGGTAAAGCTTTGCTCGCGAGCCGCCTCTGGATCTTGAGGCTTGGGGTCAGTTTCGGGATCAGGCTCAACGACAGGCTCTGGATCAGGCACTGGTTCCACCGGACTGTGCATCTGCTCATGCACCACCTGCTCATCGACCCGCGGGTCAAGGGCTGCCACTAATGGCGAATTCGACATGCTGTCTGGCATCGCGACGTGATGCAGAGGAGCATCGTCCACCTGGTGCAGGTTGGTCACCGCTTTAGGACGAATTCGCCATACCAGCACCAGCGCAAAGAAGCTGAAGAAGGCATACAGCATGTGGCTGCCAAACAGTTTCATCAGCACCCCGGCCACCAGCGGGCCGATACTGGCGCCGACGCCGTAAGTCACTAGCAACATCGCGGTCAACGACACTCGACGATCACCTTCAACGTGGTCATTGGAGAACGCTACCGCCAGCGGATAAAGACAGAACTGCACCAGCGAGCACAGGAAGCCGGCGATGAACAACACCTCCAGCGGCACCTTGGTCATGATCGCCAGCGGCAGCGCGGCCACTGCGAGAGACAAAGCAAAACAACGGATCAACAACGCCCGGTCATAACGATCAGACAACCAACCCAGCGGCCACTGCACCAACAATCCGGCAAAAATGCAGCTACCCATGAACAGACCCACCTGCTCGGTGGTCAGCCCTTGTTGGGAAGCGTACAGCGGCGCCAGACCGTAGAACGAACCCACGATCAACCCGGCACCTAACACCGTGCTCAACGACTGCGGCACGCGCTTGATGAAGAACCTCGGTTCCATGGGCGCAGGGTGCAAAGGCGCAGGGTGAATCCGCCGCGTCAGGGCCACCGGCACCAGGCACAGGGCGAAGCACAACGCGACCAGCATCAGCAATTCAAGACCCAAGGCCGGGTGCATGACCAGAATCAGTTGACCCAACACCAGCCCCAGGTACGAGGCAATCATGTAGCCGCTGAACACCAGCCCACGCTGCTTGGCTTCGGCCTGCTCGTTGAGCCAGCTTTCGATAACCATGTATTGGCACATCATGCCCAGGCCGACGATCACCCGCAGCACCAGCCAGGCCGGCAACCAATTAATCAACCCATGCCCCAGCACCGCAGCGCCAACGATACCGGCACACGTCGCATAGGCCCGGATGTGTCCGACACGGGCAATCAAGCGGTGGCCGATCTTGCCGCCCAGTACCAGGCCAAAATAGTTGGCAGCCATCAACGCACCGACCCATAGGCTGTCGACATGGTCGGCCGCCAGGCGCAAGGCCAGGTAAGTACTCAACAAGCCCGAGCCGATCAACATCATCAGCGAAGCAAAATAAAGCGCTCGAAAGGATTTCCAGATTTGGCGCATCGGCGTTCCGAGCGGCTCCTTGCAGTGAGGATCGGGCTATCGCAGAAGATAGCCCGAAAGACGACGAGTCGTCAGGCCTGGGCTGCTAACACACGCCGTTCCCAGGGAGTAATTTCATCAAAGAAGCTGGTCAATTCCATGGTCTTCGAAGCGATGTAACCTTCGATGAACTCCTTGCCGAACAGTTCCTTGGCCAATTGGCTACGTTTCAGACGCTCAAGAGCCGCGTGTAAGGTACATGGCAACGAAAGATTGTCTGGCACTGCGAATTCGCCCTGGATGGCCGCGGTCGGTTCCAGTTCTTTTTCGATACCGTGCAACCCGGCGGCAAGGCTCGCGGCGATGGCCAGGTAAGGGTTGGCATCGGCCCCCGGCAAGCGGTTCTCGACCCGACGAGCCAACGGCGAACTGGCTGGAATTCGCAAGCCGGCGGCCCGGTTGTCATGGGACCAGCACGCATTATTCGGCGACGCATACGGGTGGCACAAACGGTGATAGGAGTTCACGTTGGGCGCGAACAAGGCCGTGAAGTCCGCCATACAGCACTGCTGCCCCCCAATAAAGTGGCGGAAAGTCGCTGTCGGCTGCCCCGCCTCATCGCTGAATACGTTTCGACCGCTGCCGATCTCGATAACGCTCTGGTGAATGTGCATCGAACTGCCCGGCGTGTGGGCCAGGGGTTTGGCCATGCAAACCACCGTCAAATCATGCTTGAGCGCGACTTCCTTAAGCAGATGCTTGAACAGAAACGTCTGGTCGGCCAGCAGCAACGGATCACCGTGCAGCAGGTTGATCTCAAACTGGCTGACGCCCATCTCGTGCATAAAAGTATCGCGCGGCAAACCGAGAGCCGCCATGCAGTCATAGACTTCACTGAAGAACGGCCGCAAACCGTTATTGGAGCTAACGCTGAACGCCGAATGACCGTCCTCGCGGCGCCCGTCCAAGCCCACGGGCGGCAGAAACGATTGAGTTGGGTCGGTGTTGGGCGCAAACACGAAGAACTCCAGCTCGGTCGCCACCACAGGTGCCAGACCACGAGCGGCGTACCGCGCAATCACAGCCTTGAGTTGACCCCGGGTCGACAGCCGGGAGCTTTCCCCGGTGAACTCATCCGCATCACAAATAGCAAAAGCCCGAGCCTTCTCGCTCCAGGGCAATCTGTGGATCTGTGCAGGGTCGGCAACCAGCGCCAGGTCACCGTCATCGCTGCCATAAAACCGCGCTGGCGGATATCCGCCCATGATGCATTGCAGCAATACTCCCCGCGCCATCTGCAACCGCCGGCCTTCGAGGAAACCTTCGGCGGTCATCACCTTGCCCCGCGGTACGCCATTCAAATCCGGTGTGACACATTCAATCTCATCAATGCCCGTCAATCGCTGCTCGAGTGAGCGCTGGCCATCGGTTGTCATGACTCAATCCTTGTTGTGCGAGCCGCGAACGGCAACCCGTACAAAATAGGCTCCGGCTGTTCGGAATATCAAGCAGCGGCCAACAAAAAGAACATCAAGGCAAGTAAAGACTGAACACGCCGCCACCCAACGGGCCGCCGTTGCTGATTCGGGTATAGCCGCCAACACCGTTGCGTTGATGCAATGCGGCAATCCGCCCCGCGAAGTACAAGCCCAAACCGGTGCTGCCGGTACTTTGATTAATGCCCTGCACATAATCGGCCTGACGCTCGATCATCTGCGGCGGATACCCTTCGCCGTCGTCGTTGACGGTCAACACCAGTTGCCCGGCCTCGTCGCTGACCGTGATCAACAGTGACTCACGGGCATAACGAATGGCGTTGTTGATGCAGTTGGAAAGCACCGAGGCAATCAGCTCACGATCAAAGAAACCCAGCGGGCTCAAAGGGTCAACTTCATAGGTCGCCATGATGCCGCGGCTGGCGAACACTTCCTGATGAGAAGCCAGTTGCGCCTCAATGAAGTCATCCAGCTCATGGTAGGCCGGCTGCAACGGCATCTGGTTGACGCCGAGTTTGTACAACCCCAGCAACTGCACCAGCATGCCGTTGAGGCGAGCGAATTCGAAATCGATGACGCCCTGCTCCGGGGTCTGCCGCTGGTCGGGCAAGCGCGCCAGCCATTGGCTGTGAGCCTGCATCAGCAGCGTCAGAGAGTTCTTCATGTCATGTACGGTGGAGGCAATCACCGTGGAGAAATCGAGTGCCTGTTCGCTGTCGCTCATTCGCCAAACGCCTTGCTACGCAGTTTTTGATACCGGGCATGACGCGCGTCGGTATCGGGCATCAGGCCAACCGTTTTCAGGCACGCCCGACATTCTTCAAGTTCCGCCGAGGGCACGCTGGTGTCGGTGCCATGCAGCAATGATTGCGCCATGTTCAACGCGATACTGATGTTCTTCGGTTGCAAAGCCAGGGCTTTGCGAAACACATCCCTGGCCTCCACCAGATTGCCGGTCTTGTACACGCGAACACCCTGGCGGTTAAGGTCCGCCGCCGCATTGCCGGCGTTGAGAATTGTCGGGTCGTCGGTCAACTTGGCGATGCCCTGCATCACCACCGGATCATCGCCATAAATTTCCGCGCAGTTTTTCAGCATCGAAGCACCGGCAGCTTCCTGCCCCAGCATTTGCAACTGCTTGGCCACCAGCAGCGCCGCTTCGGCACTCATGAACTGTTCCATGCCATCGAGGCGCGCCATCGCCTGTTCGGTCAATTTCTCGGCGGTCTCGGCATCGTTGAGCAACAGGCTGGTGGCCTTCATCAGCCGCGCACGAACCTGCAAACCAGGATCAGCGAGATTTTCCTTAGCCACCGCGCTCAGTGTCGTGTTGATTTCCAGTCGAGTGCGGTTATCAAGGCCCTTGTCGCTGCCTTTGCTGATCAAGGCGTGAGCCAGGCCCAGGTTGCTTTCCGCATCCTTAAAACGAGATTGCGCGCCTTGGGACACGGCTTGCCGATAGGCCTTAGAGGCCGTTTCAAAATCTTCGTTGGTCATTGCCAACTTGCCCAGCAGCGCTTGCCGACGAACCGCCAGCGGCGAGAGCCGAATAGCCTCCTCCAACACCCGCTGTGCGCCCTTGGTATCGCCCTCGGCCACTAACGTATCCGCCAGGCCGTCATACAGCGCCGGCATCATCGGGAACACTTTCAGGGCTTTTTCATAGACGTCTTTGGCCTGAGCCACCTGACCACGCTTGAACAGCAACTTGCCAAGACCAGCGAACGCCCAGGGCAACGGGCGGTCGACGATGATGCCGTCGTAAAGCCGCTCAAGCGCTTCGATTTGATTCAAATCACGCAGCGCATCGGCACGGTAGCGCAGGCATAACGGCGAGTAGCGCACGTCTTGTTTGCAAAGGGCGATACAGGCATTGAGCACCTCAACCGGTTTACCTCGGTCAAGCGCCTGCAGGATTGGCTTGAGCAACGTCTTGCGTTGCACCAGTCGCTCAAGCCGCTGCGCCAGGCCTGAGCGGTTAAAGGGTTTGGTCAGGTACGCATCCGGCTCGTGCTCCAGGGCGCTGAGCACCATGGCCTGGCTGGTTTCGGCGGTGACCATGACAAACACACTTTCATGGCTGATCAATTTCTCGACCATCAGGTCTTCAAGTACCTGCTGACCATTCTTCTTACCGTCTCCCAGGTGGAAGTCCTGCAGGATGAAATCATAGGATTTCTGCCCACACATGCGCAGCGCCTGCTCACCGGTGTCAGCAGTATCAACATCCTTGACGCCCAGCTCCCGCAGCATGGACCTGACGGAACTGCGGAAATCCGAGAAATCATCGACGATCAAAAAACGCTTTTGGTGATACGACAGCATCGAAGATTTCCAGGCAATTTAAGAAGAACCCAAAGGCAATACACGGAGAAACACAGCGTCGCGGTCCCCTTGCGGGGCGCAGATGATAGCTGGGGGCCATCGGCTATCAAGCGAATTCTCGTCAATTCGTCAGGATATTTACCGTTATCACGAACAACGATCACGACAGCTATTCGGGTTATCGGCCAGAGGACGTATTCCCTTGAAGCCGCTGGAGCGCAATCGTGTCATCCGGGCATGAGTTGAACGAGCCCCATGAAAGACAGGACACCGTTTCCCCCTTACGATAAGACAGCCTTTCAGACGTAGAAAAGAACAAGGTTCACTAAGCCATCCTGGAATCTTCGAGCCGTGATAACGCGAAATTCACGACCGGCACAAAAAAAATGTTGATCATGGGCAAGCTTCGTGTGCTCGTGACTGCGGCTCTAGCAACTATCAAATATTGAATGCTGACAACAAACCCAAAGAAGCAGCTCGCCAAGGCATCATCGTCGGTGCTGGTGCGGTCGGCGGTATTCTTGCGGGGATGGGGGTTAGCGCATTGTGCGGCCCAGGCGCCCCCATTTGTGCAATAGCAGTTGTCTTAGCAGGGACAATCGCCGGTGGTGTCGCAGGCGAAGCGGTGGCGAGCTCACTGGACGAAGAGTTAGAGGAGCTCACACATTGGGACATCTTTTGACTGAACCACTACTGACAAAAGTCAGAGCTGCTCTTTCCGAGCCATTCAATGATTTTCCCGTCGAATATGACTATTTGGCGAATAAGGTGAGAGGCGTCGACCCTGAAATACTTTACACAATCCTCTATTCAGAGGTCGCGCCAGTGTGCTTCACCAATCTCGTGGCAGCTGTGCCTCCGGTATGGACGGGGTTCGACCCCGACATACTCAGAGAATCGATAGAAGAAAGGCTAGCAGCGAGAGAGCGTAACTGGTTTCGTCGGCAGTTCGATAAAGTGCTTGTTCGCTGGCTGCAATACAACTACGCCTACATCTGGAAGGAAATCGCCAGCAGGCTTTGAACCCGAACGCCCAATGGACTAGTGACTCGCTGAACGAATAACCGATTATTACGCAAAGGAGGGGCATTGCTGATGTCATTCAAGTGGGCAACAGAGTGGACTCGATCTGACGCGATCGCGGGGCTTGCCTTGGTACTTGCAGCGGCAGCGGCCGGCATTGCATACCAGGCTGAAAGTCGCGCGGAAAAAGCGGAACGGCGGGAGGCTGAGGCCGTTGCTATCGCTATTGGTGGCAAGGTGCGATCGATCGCCAATAGCGCTGAACTCTCTGCTCAATTTATGCAGGGATTCCTGGACCACAAGGTAGCTAACCCCAAAGACCATGCTCAGATGGATGACTACATCATAGGGTTTGCCGTAAACCTTGAACTTCCAGAGTTAGTGCTCTCTCCCGAACAGATCACCGCGCTGGCTCATACCGACAGTAACGTGGCTGGACTACTCACAGCCTGCGCTGACCTACGCATGGGGATACAGGCGGATACTAAAAAACTCACTGATGCGCGCCCTAGCCAATTGACAGATACACAGCTCTCGGCCGCCCAGATAATGCCCTACCGCTTGCGCGAAATGGGGAAAGCTTGCAAGGCATCGCTGGATGCGCTCGCAGTCCTTGTGTCAGATCTGCCCAAAATTCTGGGCCCAATTCCTGGCACTGTAGGTGAGATGATGGAGGCTGAAACGGCCGCACTTAGAGCTCGGGAACACGGTTTCTATATGAAGTTTCTCACTAGCGAAGCCAAGAGCTCCAGCCAAAACTAAAACGCTGACGGTTCACGGCACATCCATTTGCGCCTCATTAGGAGGCTTGGAAGTATCTACGAAACCATATGTGATGCCTACAACACCAGGGGCGATTCACTTCTCCCACCCAGCCCCACCTCCCCCGGATAAATCCCGCTCCAGAAGCGGGTCCAACCTAGCCTACAACGGGTTTCAAATCAGCCTCGGCGCTCTGGAAAGATGCCCCTGAATTGTGAGCTAGTGGAGCGACGAATCACGGGTGCTGACGAAAGCTGTCGAGCAAAGTAGTAGTTTCTCGCGCGGGAGATCGCGCTTTGATTGATGGTCGCCACTTCATCGCTGCTCAGCACGCAATCAGGCACGCCGGCAACGACCGCCAAGCCAACGAACCAAACCGGGAGTATTGGCGTATTACAAAGCCTGTAGGCCATGGTTCGATTCTGTCTCTGGCACCACTAATTGATTTCAGGCGGTGCCAAAAACCACTCGAAAGTCCACAAGAAGCCTGAGATCGATACGCTGCCCAGGTGTGTTGCCGCTGACCGAAAACTGACCCAGTAAAGGCTGTTCTGCCGACTGAAAACTGACCCAGGTGTTCAACTGCTTCTGCTCACTTTTTGAGCAGGAGAACACAGGATGATCAGCATGGAAATGTTGGGGAAAATCCGGCGGATGTACTTCCGCGACAAGCTCTCGCTGCATCAGATAGCCAAGCGTACCGGGCTTTCTAGAAACACCATCCGAAAATGGGTCAGAGCGCCCGAAGCCACTCAGCCGGCGTACCAACGGTGCGCAACCTTCAACAAACTCAGCCCTTTCCACGAGACGCTGGAACAGGCGCTCAAGGCCGATTCGTTCCGGCCAAAACACAACCGCAGGAGCGCCAAAGCGCTTTTCGAGCAGATCAAGGCCGAGGGTTACGACGGCGGCTACAGCCAGCTCACGGCGTTTGTGCGCTCTTGGCGAGGGGAGCAAGGCAAGTCTTTACGCGCTTTTGTACCGCTGACGTTTGCCCTCGGCGAGGCGTTTCAATTTGACTGGAGCGAAGAGAGTCTGCTGATCGGTGGCCGCGCCCGGAAATCGCTCGAGCAGTTCACCAGCGATCACAACAAGGTCATTGCCAGTGTGTACCTGGAGAATGCCAGCGGTGCGACCGCAGACCGGCCTGAGCTACTGCGTCTGCTCAAGGATGCGCGCAAGGGTGACGTGTTGTTGGTGGAGTCGATAGACCGCCTCTCACGCCTTCCTGTAGAAGACTGGCAGAAGCTCAAGGCTGCGATTGATTCCAAGGGGCTGCGCATCGTCGCGCTCGACCTGCCAACAAGCCACCAGGGCATGCAGGACACCAAAGGTGACGAGTTCACCGGGCGGATGCTCGGCGCCATTAACTCGATGCTGGTGGAGATGATGGCCGCCATTGCCCGCAAGGATTACGAGCAGCGCCGCGAGCGCCAGGCCCAGGGTATCGAGAAGGCTAAGGCGGCCGGTAAGTACCAGGGGCGCCCGGTAGATGCGGACCTGCATAAGCGCGTGACCGAACTGCTCGGCGCCGGCCTCGGCATTCGCGCAACAGCTCGGCACGCAAACTGCTCCACCACCACTGTTCTCAGAATTAGGGATTTGGTCGCCTAGCTCAACTCTGAGAGCCCTGAACACTACAAACGGATGGATCTGGTATGCGGGTAATAGCTTTTTTCATTCTGGCATTAACCAGCAGTGCAGTTTTTGCTGGGTACGATTTGCACATCACTCGAAAGGCCTTTTGGGCAGACGAGGATGGGCCAACCATCAGCATTTCAGACTGGGAAAAATACATTGCCCAAGACCCGCAGATCACTTTGGACACGAAGAACACCAAGAACGATTTTTTAGTAACGCTAGGTACTGAGACATTCCCAATCTGGTTTAACCCGACACTGGGAGAGCTCTACACCAAAAACCCGTCTGATGACGCGATAAAAAAAATGATCGATGTCGCGAGTCGACTTGGCGCGAACGCCCAGGGTGATGATGGCGAGCTGTATCCTCCAGCCCCATAAATAGAGAATAAAAAAAGCCCCGCCAGCAGATCCTGAGCGGGGCTTTTTAATGCCTGAAGCAATCCTTTTGCACCCACCCCGCACCCATGAGGTTTTGAAGCTGAGGGCTTAAATCGCTGGAGGCCTTGAATTATATGGTGTCCCAGGGCAGGTTCGAACTGCCAGCCTTCCCCTTAGGAGGGGGATGCTCTATCCAATTGAGCTACTGAGACAAACGCCACTGCGCGAGGACCGCGCTGCGATGGACGGCGTGCATGTTAACGGCCACACCCGTTTTTGTCATGTCGTCCGTGGGCTTTTTAAGTGTAGGCAAGTGCCACAGGTCTCTGTGGCTTTTGTTTACCGTGCAAATTGCATTACCCCAAACCCATCCTCATTGCAAAATGCAATCACACCTCTCCACCATAGATAGCTAATTCATTGTTTTTAAAGGATTTAATAGCCTGTAAACTCTTGGCATGCCGGCTGCTTGAGCTGTTTTCGAAGAACAGCGGAGGACAACCTCTTGAAAAGCGCCCTTTTACTCTCGAATGCGATGGCTCTGGCCATGTTGCTCGGTGTTCATTTTGCACCTGAGAGCGGCGCTGAACCGGTTGCCCAGCGCATGCCTCATTACCTGCAATTGCAAAAAGCACCACAACTAGCGGTCATGAATGTTCAGCGCGGCGCTGTAAACCAAGCGGTCAACCAACCTGTTGACGGGGCAGGACAGCCGCCTTCAGAACGCTGGATATTTTGAATCACCTCACCAGGAGCACCCGATGTCCAAATCTGCGACAGGATTTTTAATTCTGGCCTTGTTTAGCGGCCTTCTTCATCTGTCATGGGTCAAGGACACGTTTGTCACTCCGCCCCTGATTGCCTGCGGCGTATTTGGCGGACTGTTTGTACTGGCACTGATTGCCGGGCGACGGATCAAGTTCGATCCGGTACTGCGCTAGAAGCCAGCAGCCTGAGGAGATTGGCGACCGTGACGTCCAGGTCGCCCGAGTTATCTAGTCGATGAAGAGGTACTTCGCCGATTGAAACTCCAGTTGTAAACAACTCATTACGGCGCAGCCTTGCTTCGATTTCCTCCAGGCTTTCACGGCCGCGCCTTAGCAATCGCTCACGCAATACTTCATCCTTGACGGTCAACATCACCGGCACCAGCGCAGGGTATTGACGCAGCGCCTCAGGCAAGTGCGCACGAGAGCCGTTGATCACTACGTGTATACCCTCGCGAAGCCACTGATCAATGACGACAGGAATACCGTAATCCAGGCCATTGGCGTGCCAAGACAGGGCGAATTCACCGTCAGCCTGCTGATATTCGAACTCCTCGCGGGACACACCCACGGCATCTTCGCCCACGGATTCGGCAGAACGCGTGATGACGCGGCGCACTATCTTGCAATTAAGCGCCCGCAAAGGCACTCGGGCGGCCTCAATGAGACTGTCTTTGCCCGACCCGGAAGGCCCCATCAGGTAAATCAGCCTGCCATCCATCCTGAAATCATCCCGCAAAACGCGTTCGCCTCTAGTAAATCGGCCATTTGCCACTATCCTGTACAGGTAAGGAACAATGATCGAATCCGCATAGCATGCACCTTCAGGCGTCTTCGGACATCACCTGATAGGCACGAGGACGCGGTCAGCGATGCAGACCCAGGCAGAGATTTCAAACCAGTCCGCATTTCTGATAATTGGTGCTGGCATAAAGCCTTTAGCCAGTTCAATATTTGTCACAGAATTGACGCCAATGATCTGGCAACCTTGAGGCATGATGCGAGCCTCTATCAATTCAGGTTGAACATTTGGCCAGAGTTCTTGTCCTATCAGACATCCTGCGGCCAATCCCGAGAACCGCTCCCCTGAACTAACCGGTTAAATATATGCGCCCATTGAAACAGGCAATTTATTCGAGCCGTACGGCTGACAAATTCGTCGTACGTCTGCCAGACGGAATGCGTGAACGCATTGCCGAAGTGGCTCGCAATCATCATCGCAGCATGAACTCCGAAATCATTGCGCGTCTTGAGCAGAGCCTTATCCAAGAAGGCGCGCTGGGTGAAGAGTTGAGCATGCGTCTGGACAGCCCTGAGCTGTCTTTGCACGAGCGCGAGCTGTTGCAACGCTTCCGCCAACTCTCTCATCGCCAGCAAAATGCGCTCGTTTCGCTGATCGCCCATGACGCTGAAATGGCCGCAGACGCTTCCTGATTCAACGCGAACGCTCAAGCCAGCTTAATTGCTGGCTTTTTTTTGTCTGAAATTTGACCGAAAGATGCTCTATCGGCAGCGAGGCCAATATTGAAAATACTGAACTGAAAAAGAAACAGCCCACCGATTGGCAGGCCGTATTAACAAATCAAAGCAGGAAAATGGTTGCCAGCCCGAGGAAGATAAAGAACCCGCCACTATCGGTCATGGCCGTGATCATTACGCTGGCGCCCATTGCCGGGTCACGCCCCAGTCGCACCAACGTCATGGGAATCAACACCCCCATCAATGCCGCCAACAGCAGGTTGAGCGTCATGGCTGCAGTCATCACGACGCCAAGCGACCAACTGCCATAAAGCAGATAGGCCACAACACCAATCACCCCACCCCACACCAGTCCGTTGATCAGCCCGACCGCCAATTCCTTACGCATCAGGCGCGACGTGTTGCCCGTACTGACCTGATCAAGGGCCATGGCTCGAACAATCATAGTGATCGTTTGATTACCCGAATTGCCACCAATACCCGCCACAATCGGCATCAATGCCGCGAGCGCCACCAGCTTCTCAATAGAGCCTTCGAACAGACCAATCACTCGGGACGCAATAAACGCCGTAATCAGGTTCACCGCCAACCAGGCCCAACGGTTACGCAGAGACTTCCAGACTGAGGCAAAAATATCCTCTTCTTCGCGTAGACCCGCCATGTTGAGCACTTCGTTTTCGCTCTCTTCACGAATCAGGTCGACCATTTCATCGATGGTCAGACGACCGATCAGCTTGCCGCCCTTGTCGACGACGGGCGCGGAGATCAAGTCATAACGCTCGAACGCCTGAGCGGCGTCATAGGCATCTTCGTCCGGGTGAAAACTCACCGGGTCGCTGGCCATGACGTCCGTAACTTGCTTGTCGGGGTCGTTGACCAGCAAACGTTTGATCGGCAGCACGCCCTTGAGCACGCCATCATAATCAACCACAAACAATTTATCGGTATGGCTTGGCAGTTCCTTGAGACGACGCAAGTAGCGTAGAACCACTTCGAGACTGACATCCTCGCGAATGGTCACCATTTCAAAGTCCATCAGCGCACCGACCTGCTCCTCGTCATAGGACAACGCGGAGCGGACGCGCTCGCGCTGTTGACCATCAAGGGTTTCCATCAGCTCGTGGACGACGTCTCGCGGCAGCTCTGAGGCCAAGTCGGCAAGCTCATCAGCATCCATGTCCCTGGCCGCTGCCAAGAGCTCCTGATCGTCCATGTCAGCGATCAGGGTTTCACGAACCGAGTCGGATACTTCGAGCAGAATGTCGCCGTCGCGATCAGCCTTGACCAACTGCCAGAGCATCAGACGATCGCCCAGCGGCAAGGCTTCAAGAATGTAGGCAACGTCGGCGGAGTGCAGATCATCAAGCTTGCGTTGCAGCTCAACGAGGTTTTGACGATGAACCAGGTTCTCGACCCGGTCGTGATTCGGACCTTCCTGGCGATGCGTCAGGTCTTCGACCACCCGCTGGCGCTGCAGCAGCTCAACGACTTGAGCGAGGCGGTCTTGCAAGCTTTCCTGCGTTTTCTTTACTTCTACTTCTGACATAGGCGAACTCCACTCCCAGCAGCGGGGAACGCCGGAAGGATCAATCAGTCAATTCATGATTGGAAAAACGGGACACTGAGCAACTACTGGGTAAGTCCATGGAGGTTTTCCACAAGCCCCGGCGGGGCTGACGGGCGCAATGATACACCGCTCGACGGTTTAAACGTTAAAAAAGCGCGGCCGAAACAAGCGCTTGCGAGACAAACCTAAGCACTGTCTTGATCCATGAAACTGCGACGACTCATCCTGAAAAGAAAACACACCACTGCCGCAAAATGTAGCGGCTACCCTTTAGACAGACCGTCATGGAGGACGATTAATGCCATCGCGCACCCAGTATTTTTTACTCACCACCCTGCTCTGGCTGCCCACCTGGGCGCCCGCGACGATGATTAATCGATGCGCGTCGCCCGATGGCAGCGTCACCTTCACCACAATGAGCTGTGCAACCGGAGACAGCCTCTCACACCAAGACGTAAAACCGTTTACGCCAGGCACCACCGCTGCGGTCATGCCCGAAGCCAGCGATCACGCCACATCCGGTAAAAATATAAAAAGAAGGGAGCCTACCGTTGTCGGTCAATCAGAGGATCCATGCGCAAACGTGATCAACGCCAAACAACGTCGCGAGGCCATCATCAATCAGAGGGTCATCTCCGGCATGACCCAGCGGGATGTTGAAAGCGCCCTCGGCAAACCCGACAAGATCAGCATTCGAAATTCGACGACAAACTACCGCTACGAGCTCAAGCAAGGTCGCACGGCACAGGTCTCATTTGATGAGAAAGGATGCGTCAAAGGAAAACCTAAAACCCAGACAGCAAAAAGCCCGCGTTAGACGCAGGCTTTTTGGTGTTTGGTGCACTCGACAGGATTCGAACCTGTGACCGCTCGGTTCGTAGCCGAGTACTCTATCCAGCTGAGCTACGAGTGCATTTTGTGTTTTTTAACCAGACCACAACTGGTTGAAGCAAAGTCATTCACATTACTGCAAATGGCTCTTAAATGGTGCACTCGACAGGATTCGAACCTGTGACCGCTCGGTTCGTAGCCGAGTACTCTATCCAGCTGAGCTACGAGTGCATTTGTTGCCGCGCATTATAGGCCGTTGAATCTTTTTGTAAAGCGCTTTTTTCTAGTAATTTCAACAACTTACCGAAGAAGCCAGATTACAACGTACTACGCAAATAATGGCGGAGAACGGGGGATTCGAACCCCCGACACCCTTTTGAGGTGTACTCCCTTAGCAGGGGAGCGCCTTCGGCCACTCGGCCAGCTCTCCGCAACACGGGGCGTATATTAACCAGCTTCTTCCCCGTTTGCAAACATAAAAAACGATAAAAATTAATGGCTTGGTTCTTCGTCCTTCTCTTTCTTGATACGCAGGTAAATTTCCTCACGATGCACAGCCACCTCTTTCGGGGCGTTGACACCAATACGCACTTGATTTCCTTTGACGCCGAGCACCGTCACAGTGATTTCGCCATCACCAATAATCAGGCTTTCTGCGCATCGACGAGTCAGAATCAGCATACCTTTCTCCTCACGCATTTCATTTCAGGAACAACAGTCTGCAAAAAAAAGGCACCCGACCTACAACCGAAATGATCGCAGCCCTACATGCCTGAGTATTGACCAGCGCGAGCAAAAGAAAAGTTTTAGGTCGCGCCACTCAAAAAAACGAAGGGCGCGGTCTGACCGCGCCCTTCGAGGAACGCACTCACTCGCCTTGACGGGCCGGCGCATCCAATTCGAAAGCTGTGTGCAGAGCGCGCACAGCAAGCTCCAGGTACTTCTCTTCGATCACGACGGAAACTTTGATTTCCGAGGTCGAGATCATCTGGATGTTGATGCTTTCCTTGGCCAGCGATTCAAACATGCGGCTAGCCACACCTGCGTGGGAACGCATACCAACACCGACGATAGAAACCTTGGCGATCTTGATGTCACCAACGATTTCACGGGCACCGATCTCACGAGCCGTGTTTTCCAGCACGGTTTGCGCCGCCTGGAAGTCGTTGCGGTGTACGGTAAAGGTGAAGTCGGTGGTGTTATCGTGCGCAACGTTCTGCACGATCATGTCGACTTCGATGTTCGCGGCGCTGATCGGGCCGAGAATCTTGAACGCAACACCCGGGGTGTCTGGCACGCCACGGATGGTCAGCTTGGCTTCATCGCGATTGAAAGCGATGCCGGAAATGATCGGCTGTTCCATGGTTTCCTCTTCATCAATAGTAATGAGGGTGCCCGGACCCTCCTTAAAGCTGTGCAATACGCGCAGCGGAACGTTGTACTTGCCGGCGAACTCCACCGCGCGAATCTGCAACACCTTGGAACCGAGGCTGGCCATTTCCAGCATCTCTTCAAAGGTAATCTTGTCCAGGCGCTGAGCCACAGACACCACGCGCGGGTCGGTGGTGTACACACCGTCGACATCGGTATAGATCTGGCACTCATCCGCCTTCAAAGCTGCTGCCAACGCCACACCAGTAGTGTCGGAACCGCCGCGACCGAGGGTGGTGATGTTGCCGTGCTCATCGACGCCCTGGAAACCGGCGACAACGACAACACGACCGGCCTTCAAATCAGCACGAATCTTCTGATCGTCAATCTGCAAGATACGCGCTTTGTTATGCGCGCTGTCCGTCAGAATCCGTACCTGGTTGCCCGTGTAGGACACCGCAGGCACGCCACGCTTGATCAACGCCATGGCCAACAGGGCAATGGTCACCTGTTCTCCGGTGGAGACGATCACATCCAACTCACGCGGGACGGGTTGATCGTCGCCACTGATTTGCTTGGCCAGATCGATCAGACGGTTGGTTTCGCCGCTCATTGCAGACAGCACAACCACCAGGTCATCACCGGCATCGCGGAATTTCTTAACCTTGTCGGCGACCTGCTCGATTCTCTCGACGGTGCCGACTGAGGTGCCTCCAAATTTCTGTACGATCAAAGCCATTTCAAAGCCGCCTCTGCCCATGAAGGGCGCCCAATAATCACTCAAACAGCTGCTGGGCCCGCCACTAGACTGCGAGCCCGGCACACTGCCTTATAGACCCTGTTCCACAAATGGAACGGTCAGGGCCAATGCAGCGTCCAGTGCGCCAGCGTCTACACCACCGCCCTGCGCCATGTCCGGACGACCACCGCCCTTCCCGCCCACTGCCGCAGCGGCTTGCTTCATCAAATCACCGGCTTTGAGTTGGCCAGTCAGGTCTTTGGTTACGCCTGCAACCAGAACGACCTTTTCCTCATGGACACTGCCGAGCAGGATCACTGCGCGGCCGAGTTTATTTTTCAGTTGGTCGACCAGCGCCAACAACGCTTTGCCGTCCTGACCGTCCAGACGCACGGCCAACACTTTTACGCCTTTAACATCCAGCGCCGAAGCCGACAAATCGTCGCCGGCCGCGCTGGCTGCCTTGGCCTGCAACTGCTCGAGTTGTTTCTCCAGCAGACGATTGCGCTCCAGCACAGCCGACAGCTTGTCTATCAGGTTCTCGCGACTGCCCTTGACCAGGTTCGCCGCTTCCTTGAGCTGCTCTTCCGCACCGTTCAAGTAAGCCAATGCAGCGGCACCGGTCAAAGCTTCAATACGACGCACGCCAGAGGCCACACCGCCTTCGCTAATGATTTTCAGCAGGCCGATATCGCCCGTGCGGTTGGCGTGGATGCCACCGCACAGCTCGACGGAGAAATCACCGCCCATGCTCAGTACGCGCACATTGTCGCCGTACTTCTCGCCAAACAACGCCATCGCGCCTTTTTTCTTGGCGGTGTCGATGTCAGTTTCTTCTGTCTCAACGGCGGAGTTCTTACGAATCTCGGCGTTGACGATATCTTCCAGCGCCTTCAACTGCTCGGGCTTGATGGCTTCGAAGTGGCTGAAGTCAAAACGCAGGCGCTGACTGTCGACCAGCGAGCCTTTCTGTTGAACGTGATCGCCCAGTACCTGGCGCAGTGCAGCGTGCAGTAAGTGAGTGGCCGAGTGGTTCAGCGATGTGGCGTGGCGCACGTCAGCTTCAACGTGAGTGTCCACTGGCGAACCTACCATCAGGCTGCCTGACGCCAACACGCCGTGGTGCAGGAATGCACCACCGGTCTTTGTCGTGTCGCGCACGTCGAAACGACCGCTGCCGGTCTGCAGATAGCCGCAATCACCGATTTGACCGCCGGACTCAGCGTAGAAAGGGGTCTGATCGAGAACAACCACGCCCTCTTCGCCTTCACTCAACACATCGACCGACGCGCCGTTTTTATAGATAGCGACAACTTTCGCCGAACCGCGGGTGGCGTTGTAGCCGGTGAACGCGGTCGCTACGTCGACCTTGACCAGTGTGTTGTAATCCAGACCGAACGAACTGGCCGAACGCGCACGGACACGCTGGGCTTCCATTTCGCGCTCGAAGCCTTCCTCGTCCACGGTCAGACTGCGTTCGCGGGCGATGTCGGCGGTGAGGTCCATCGGGAAGCCGTAGGTGTCATACAGTTTGAACACCACGTCGCCCGGCACCACTGTGCCTTTAAGCTCAAGCAGATCCTGCTCGAGAATTTTCAGACCGTGTTCCAGGGTCTTCGAAAACTGCTCTTCTTCAGCCTTGAGCACACGCTCGATGTTGGCCTGTTGCTGCTTAAGTTCAGGAAAGGCTTCGCCCATCTCGGCCACCAGCGCGGCAACGATCTTGTAGAAAAAGCTGCCCGTGGCCCCCAACTTGTTGCCGTGACGGCAGGCACGACGAATGATCCGGCGCAGCACATAGCCACGACCTTCATTGGATGGCAGTACGCCGTCGGCAATCAGAAAGCCACATGAACGGATATGATCGGACACGACTTTGAGGGACGACTGATCGTCATTGCTGCACCCAATAGCCTGAGCCGACGCGACTAACAGGTTTTTGAACAGGTCGATTTCATAGTTGGAATGAACGTGCTGCATCACCGCACTGATCCGCTCCAGGCCCATGCCGGTGTCCACCGACGGGGCTGGTAAGGGATGCAACACGCCGTCGGCGGTGCGGTTGAATTGCATGAACACGTTGTTCCAGATTTCGATGTAACGGTCGCCGTCTTCTTCCGGCGAGCCCGGTGGGCCGCCCCAGATATCAGCGCCGTGATCGTAAAAAATCTCGGTGCAAGGACCACACGGGCCGGTATCGCCCATGGTCCAGAAGTTGTCAGAGGCGTATGGCGCCCCTTTGTTGTCGCCGATGCGGATCATGCGCTCGACAGGAACCCCGATCACCTGAGTCCAGATGTCATAGGCTTCGTCGTCGCTCGCGTAGACCGTCACCCAGAGCTTTTCTTTGGGCAGGGCCAATACACCCGTCAAGAAGGTCCAGGCGTAGGTGATCGCATCACGCTTGAAGTAATCGCCGAAGCTGAAGTTACCGAGCATTTCAAAGAACGTGTGGTGACGAGCGGTATAACCGACGTTCTCCAGGTCGCTGTTCTTGCCACCGGCACGCACACACTTCTGGCTGCTGGTTGCGCGTGTATACGCACGTTTTTCCTGGCCCAGGAAGCAGTCCTTGAACTGGTTCATCCCCGCGTTAGTGAACAGCAGGGTTGGGTCGTTGCCCGGAATCAAAGAGCTGGAGGCTACACGGGTGTGGCCTTGTTCTTCGAAGAAGCGAAGGAAGGCTTCACGGATTTCTGCGCTTTTCATAGGTTCTTCCACGGAGGCTGCGGCCAAAGGCCTGTGCAAAACGTCATCAGACGAAGCGACGGCAAAGGGCCGCATTATATCGGCCCTGCGCGCGGGGTACAGCGTGTTTATACGATAGAAACGGCCAATTGGACGGCTAATGCCCTCAGTGGCGAGAAAACTCGACGAATCTAGCGACCACCTGCTCGATTTGCGCAGCACACACGTCCATGTGCGTGACCATTCGCAGGCGCGAGGCAGCGCTGAGCTTGATTGCACGTTCAGCGGCGAACGCCTTGATCGCTTCGGCCTTATCGCCCACGTTCACGTAAACCATGTTGGTCTGCACCGGCTCGACCTCATAACCCGCGGCTCGCAGCCCCTCGGCCAGGCGTTGAGCGTTGGCATGATCATCGGCCAGACGCTGAACGTTGTGATCAAGCGCGTACAAACCTGCCGCTGCCAGAATCCCGGCCTGACGCATGCCGCCGCCGACCATTTTGCGCAGACGACGTGCCTTGGTGATCAACTCCACCGTGCCAAGCAACACCGAACCAATCGGCGCCCCCAGGCCCTTGGACAGACACACCGACACGGAATCGAAATGCTGCGTGATCTCTCGGGCATCAACGCCTAATTTAACCGCCGCGTTATAGAGCCGAGCCCCATCCAGGTGCAAAGCCAAGCCGTGCTCACGGGTAAAACTGCGCGCCTGGGCCAGATACTCCAACGGCAGGACCTTGCCCTGCATGGTGTTCTCCAACGCCAACAGGCGGGTGCGGGCAAAGTGGAAATCGTCGGGCTTGAGCGCGGCGGCTACATGCGACAGGTCCAGGGAGCCGTCAGCCTGCATTTCCAGCGGCTGCGGCTGGATCGACCCCAGCACTGCCGCGCCGCCACCTTCGTACTTATAGGTATGGGCCTGCTGGCCGACGATGTATTCATCACCGCGTTCGCAATGCGCCATCAGGCCCAGCAGGTTACTCATGGTGCCCGTAGGGACAAACAATGCAGCGGCAAAACCCAGTCGACTTGCCAGCTCAGCTTCCAAACGATTGACCGTCGGGTCTTCGCCGTAAACGTCGTCACCGGTGGCCGCGCAGGCCATTGCGTCGAGCATCTCTGGGGTCGGCTGAGTGACGGTGTCGCTGCGAAGATCGATCACGCTCATGAATCTGGCCTCGGTTAACAGGGGAAGTCCCTTTCTGGATTGAATTACTGCGGTCATACCGAGGAATAATCAACCCTTGGGTTAGGAAAAGGCGCTTTGAGCCTTCGAAAAACTCGATATCACTTATCAGAAAGCAGCCATGCGCAGGCACCGAATATGTGTTAAAAACGCTTCGCCGCCAAACAAACTGGCGGGGAAACGTTCTCAGGGCGGGGTGCAACTCCCCACCGGCGGTAATTGCGCGCAACGCGCATAGCCCGCGAGCGCTTGGTGGCAGGCACGGCTTCGGCACTGCCTGACGGCAAGGTCAGCAGACCCGGTGTGATCCCGGGGCCGACGGTCATAGTCCGGATGAAGAGAGAACGGGATTGGCGCCAAAGGGCCGTCCGCGAGCATTCGTGCGAGCGTGCATACCCTTTAAATCCCATTCGATTCATAAGCCCTGTTTTTTACACAAACAGGAGTCAGAACATGCAACCCACCGCAATCGACAGCAAAAGTAAAAACCACCAAGGCGAGCGCGTAGCGTTTATCCAGGCCTGCTGGCACAAGGAAATCGTCGACCAGAGCCGTAAGGGCTTCGTCGCTGAAATGATTGCTCAGGGTTATCAGGAGTCGGACATCGACTGCTTCGAAGTCGGCGGCGCCTTTGAAATTCCGCTGCACGCCAAACTGCTGGCTAAATCTGGCCGGTACGCCGGCATCGTCGCCGCTGGCCTGGTAGTGGACGGTGGGATCTACCGCCACGAGTTCGTCGCCCAGTCGGTGATCAGCGGCCTGATGCAGGTACAACTGGAGACTGAAGTGCCCGTGTTTTCAGTGGTTTTGACGCCGCACCACTTCCATGCGGGCGAGGAACATCAGAAGTTTTTCTTCGAACACTTCGTGCATAAAGGTCAGGAAGCGGCGAAGACGTGTGCCGACACACTGCACAAAACGCGTGCGTTGCGTCGTAGCGAGCCGCGGGCTCTAGCGGTCTAAACACAAACCTATGTAGGTGGGTGAGGTCTCAGGCCTCACTCAAATCAAACGTGGGAGCTGGCCCGCTCTCGATGACGCAGTGTCAGTCGACGACTATTTTGACTGATACACCGTGATCGGCAGCAGGCTTGCTCCCGTGTTTTGTGGCGTGCTTAAACGAGGTTTTCTTCGGTCGCCGGCACCACCAAAATACCGGCGCGCAGGCCGTTCTTCACTTTAGGGTTCGGGAAAATGATCCGGGCACCCTGCTCTTCGATGACCCAGCGGGTCTGGGCGATGTCTTCGGCCAGTACGTAACCCACTTCTAGCTCCGAAAAATTCTCGATATCCGCTGGCAGGTTCAAGCTGAAGCTGTCGCTGTGCTTAATGATTTCCCGCGCAACGCTAAATAGCTGCAACCCGTCCAGCCCCGCGTCGGTCATCGCAGGCTCGTCACCTTGGATGATTTGCTTCAGGCGATTTTCCAGCAGAGAAACGTTAACCCCTTCGTTTTGCCCGAACGGGCGCGCCTTGCCCAACTCGAGGGTAAACGACTCAGCTCCGAGTTTGTCGTAGGTATAGGCGCTGAACACGATGGAAGGTTTGTTCTGCAACAGCACCGCTTCCATGCCAGCGGCGCGCAGGCGTGCTAATTCAAGACGCGAATGCTGGCGACCTTCCTTCCACGGGTACAGGGCGAACTGTTCGATTTTCGAACCACGAATCGCAGTATGCAGGTCGTAGTGCAGTCGGTTTCGATCCGGCAGGCTAAAGAAACTGGCCGCCAGTCGCTCCAGTTCACATGCCCGTAACGCTTCAGAGCCGCTGCTGTGTTCGTGACGGCCATTGAACAGCCGGTTGACGTCCTGCTCGACGAAACGCTCGCCGCGACGGATAGCCTCGGGATTGCCAAACAAAAACAGAATACGGGCACGCGGTTTAAGATCACCGCGGGCGATGTCATGCAACAGGCGATCAAGCAACTCGATAGGCGCTGTTTCGTTGCCATGAATCCCGGCCGATAACAGCAGATCGAGGCCATTATCGCGGGCTTCAGGTGGCCGAACTTCCAGCGCACCTTCGCTCAACCAGCGCATACGCACGCCTTCGACAGTCAGTTGAGTCTTCTCTGCCGGTTCGCGGCCGGCGAGGGTCAGTTCAAGCAGTTTGCCGAGGGCGAGCATAGCGCTATTCCTTAGTGGTCGTGATTGCAATCCGGGCCGTGAACATGGTCTTCGTCGTCGCCGACCTCAGCTGGTTCCATCTCCAGTTGCAGACTGACCAGATTAGTCGCCAATGGGCGCAGCAGCAGGTTTGCGTATTCAGCGTCGCCTTCTTCGACGTCCACACCGATCAGCAATTGGCCGCGACCGTCCTGCTGGATCCACAGCTCTTTGCCTTGCCACATGACCGCGACACGGGTGCAGGAAGTTTCCAGTTGCGTGCCGTCGGTGTCTTCAAGGATCAGCTGCAGGGTATCGCTCATTTTTTACGCTCTCATTGGGAGATAAAACGCAGCGCTCACTCATTAAATGAAGCAAGCGCAACGATTTTCAATTGATCTGGAATGGATAAACCGCGCCCAGTTTAAGGATTTGCGTCAGTTCATCCAGTGCCGTCCGGCACTCAAGCAGCAATTGCGGGTCCGCGAGATCATTTTCGGTCATGCGGTCGCGATAGTGTTTTTCGACCCACTGGGTCAGCGAGCCGTAAAGCGGCGCCGTCATGATAACCCCAGGGTTGACGGCCGCCAGCTCAGTTTCGTTGAGCGCGACACGAAGTCTCAGGCACGCCGGGCCACCGCCGTTCTGCATACTCTGCTTGAGGTCGAACACCTTGACTTCACGGATCAGGCCGCCAGAGCGGGTCAACCCTTGCAGATACTGCCAGACGCGCTCGTTAACACGGCACTCTTCCGGCACGATCAACAGCATCGAGCCGTCAGGACTCGACAGCAACTGGCTATTGAACAGGTAGGACCGAACCGCATCTTCAACGGTTACCGCAGCCCGCGGCACACAGATCGACTGAAATTTGCCACCCACCTTTGCAAGTTTTGCTGAGAGTTCAGCCAGCATCTGCTCGGTGTCGAGAAACGCGTCCTCGTGATAGAACAACACCTCACCGTTACCCACCGCGATCACGTCGTTGTGAAACACGCCCTGATCGATCACCGACGGGTTCTGCTGGGCATAGACCACGCCGTCATCGCTTAAACCGTGCAGACGGGCAACGGCCTGGGAAGCTTCAAGGGTTTGCCGCGCCGGGTATTTCTGCGGTGCCGGGTAACGGCTGTCGAACGCGCTACGCCCGAACACGAAGAACTCGACACCGGCCTCGCCATATTCACGGCAGAAACGGGTGTGGTTGGCCGCGCCTTCGTCACCGAACTGGGCCACTGCAGGCAACGCTGCGTGGTGTGCGAAATGGGTCTGGTCGGAGAACATTGCGCCCAGCACCCGGCTGGTGGTCGGGTGTTCGATGCTGCGGTGGTACTTGCAATTCAGGTTGGCGGCGGTGAAATGCACACGCCCGTCGGCCGTGTCGGCGCTAGGGCTGACCGTGGCGGCGTTGGCCACCCACATGCTCGACGCCGAGCAACTGGCAACCAGCAACGGCATCGCCTCTTTGGCGGCGCGCTCGATCACTTGGGCATCAGTGCCACCGAAACCCAAACGGCGCAACGCGGCGACGTCCGGACGCTCTTGCGGTGCCAGCACGCCTTGCTGAAAGCCCATTTCCATCAGCGCTTTCATTTTCGCCAGACCTTGCAACGCCGCTTCCTTCGGATTCGAAGACTGTTGACTGTTGCTCTGGGACGCGACGTTGCCGTAGGACAGGCCGCCGTAGTTATGGGTAGGCCCCACTAGACCGTCAAAATTGACTTCATAGGATTTCATCAGCGAGGCTCCACAAGAATCTGTTTTTTATAGGCATCAAGTAACTATTCAGTAAGACCGAGGCGCGGCCTTCGCGAGCCGGCACGCTCCCACAGGGATTGTGCAAAACCTGCTCGCGGAGGGGTGTCACGACATCCGTACACCCGGCGTCAGCGAGGCAGGCATCACCAGATTCGGGGTCTCTAGCGAAGCCACCGGGTACGCGCAGTAATCTGCCGCGTAGTAGGCACTGGCACGATGGTTACCCGAAGCACCTACGCCACCGAACGGCGCGCTGCTCGCGGCACCAGTCAACTGTTTGTTCCAGTTAACAATGCCGGCGCGGCTTTCCAGCCAGAACTGCTGGTAACGCGCTTGCGAGTCCGACAGCAGGCCCGCTGCCAGGCCATAGTTGGTGTCGTTGGCTTCAGCGATCGCAGCTTCAAAATTAACGTAGCGGATCACTTGCAGCAGCGGACCGAACAGCTCTTCGTCAGGACGATCAGCCACTTCGCTGACATCCACAATCCCCGGCGTCAGCAAGGCGGACTGAGCCTGGGGCTGAGTCATTTCCAGCAGTGCGACGGCGCCATTGGCCAACAAATGCTCCTGCGCATCCATCAACGCTTTCGCCGCGCCAAGGGAAATCACCGAGCCCATGAACGGCGCAGGCGTCTGATCGAATGCACCCACTGTAATCGTCGAGGTGACCGCAACCAGGCGCGCCAGCAACGTGTCGCCCCAGGCGCCCTGAGGAACCAGCAGACGGCGGGCACAGGTACAGCGCTGGCCGGCGGAAATGAACGCCGACTGAATAATCGTGTAAACGGCGGCATCGAGGTCCGCAACCTGATCGACTACCAGTGGGTTGTTACCGCCCATTTCCAGCGCGAGGATCTTGTCCGGACGACCGGCGAACTGTTGGTGCAGGTGATTACCGGTACGGCTGGAACCGGTGAAGAACAAGCCGTCGATACCCGCGTTCGCCGCTAGGGCGATCCCGGTTTCGCGGGCGCCTTGCAGCAGGTTCAACACACCTGCCGGCAGACCGGCGTCGATCCAGCACTTGACCGTCAACTCGGCAACTTTCGGGGTCAGCTCGCTCGGTTTGAACAGCACGCTGTTTCCGGCCAGCAGCGCGGGCACGATATGACCGTTCGGTAAATGGCCCGGAAAGTTGTAAGGGCCGAACACTGCGACCACGCCGTGTGGCTTGTGGCGCAGTACGGCAGTGGCATCGCCCAACGGGCCGCTTTTCTCGCCGGTTCGCTCGCGGTAGCTCTGCACAGAGATCGCAATCTTGTTGACCATACTGGTGACTTCAGTCGCCGCTTCCCACAGCGGTTTTCCGGTTTCTTCGCCAATGCAGCGAGCCAGTTCTTCAGCGTGATTTTTCAGGGCAGCAGCAAAAGCTTCCAAAACCGTGATGCGTTCATCCAGGGTACGTCGGGCCCAGCCCGGAAACGCCTGACGTGCGGCCTGCACGGCCGACTCAACTTGCGCAGCGGTGGCGCCTTCACCGGTCCACAGCACTTGCTGGGTCACTGGATTAAGCGATTGGAACGCTTCACCCTGGCCGGCCAGCCACTCACCTGCTATGTATAGCGAATTCATTATTTGGACTCCCGGGCAGCGGACAACGGAACGGCGCGCACCTGATCGCCGGCGTTGAGTTGAAGACGTTTGGCCGTCAGCGGATCGACCACCAGCGTACCGGCAGCGAAGCGTGCGGGAGCAGCAGTGATCCGGCAGTCTTCGCGCTTGCGGTTGTGAATAAGGAATGGGGTGGCATCGTCACCCGGCGTGCCGATGGCCAGCACCAGCGCCTGACTGTCGCGTACAGCGCGAATTTTTCCGGTTTCGCATTCAACCGCAGGGCCGGCGTCGAAGATATCGACATAGCCTTGGTAGCTGAAGCCTTCACTCTTGAGCATGGCCAGGGCTGGCTCGGTGTCGGGATGTACCTGGCCGATAACGTTGCGCGCATCGGGCGACAGAAAGCAGGTATACAGCGGGAATTTCGGCATCAATTCAGCGATGAACGCCTTGTTGCCGACGCCGGTCAGGTAGTCCGCCTGGCTGAACTCCATTTTGAAGAAGTGTCGGCCCAAGCTCTCCCAAAACGGCGAGCGTCCGGCCTCGTCAGACACACCGCGCATTTCGGCGATGATCTTGTTGCCGAACAGTTGTGGGAACTCTGCGATGAACAGCATCCGCGCCTTGGCCAACATACGACCGTTGAGGCCATTGCGAAAGTCGGCGTGTAGGAACAACGAGCACAGTTCGGAGTTGCCGGTCAGGTCGTTGGCCAGGAACAGCGTCGGAATTTCGCGGTAAATGTTCAACTCTTGCGAAGCGCTGACGGTCAGGCCGACGCGAAAGTTGTACCAGGGTTCACGCATGCCGACGGCGCCGGCAATGGCAGAAATACCCACGACACGACCGTTGTCATCTTCGAGCACGAACAAGTAGTCCGCATCGCCACGCCCGGCCTCGCCGCGAAAGGTCTTCTCGGCCCAGCCGACTCGATGGGCCAGGCGTTCTTCGTTGGCCGGCAAGGTAGTCAGGCCGGTGCCGGTGCTTCGGGCCAGGTCGATCAGCGCGGGTAAATCGCTACTGCGTACAGGACGAACGATCATGCTTTCTCCTCAAACGGGCCGCTTGCGCCACCCGCGAAACTCACTGTAAGGCGTTAAACCGCCACCAGGCGCACGCTGGCACCCTCACCGACGCCCAAGGCTTCGGCCGCTTCAAGATCCAGGGTCACGGGCTTGCCTGGCGCGTAATCGAGCTCAAGCAAAACAGCCCGGTAATCCTGTAACTGAGCGTTGGCCACCAGGTACTGACGACCGGCGCCTTTGACGGGTTCACCGATTTTCACCGGAACCACACGGCTCTGGGCGATCGAGCGGATCCCCGAGACGCGGGCATGCAGGGTTGGGCCGCCGTCGAAAATATCGATGTAGTGGTCGGTCTCGAAGCCTTCGCGCATCAGGATGTCGAAGGTGATCTGCGCCCGCGGATGAACCTGGCCCATCGCCTCCTGAGCGGAGTCCGGCAGCAGCGGCACATAGATCGGGTAGTGCGGCATCAATTCGGCAAGGAACGTCCGACTCTTCAGCCCGCACAGACGCTCGGCGGCCGCGTAATTGAGGTCAAAGAAGTTACGACCGATGGCATCCCAGAATGGAGAATCGCCATTCTCGTCGCTGTAACCGACGATCTCAGTGACGACAGAATCGGCAAAACGCTCCGGGTGGCTCGCTACAAACAGCAGGCGACCGCGCGAATTGAGCTCCGCCCAAGGCGACCCCACCAGTTCCCGCTGCACGTAGAAACTGGTCAGCAAGCTGTTGCCGGTCAGGTCATGGCACTGCGAGAGCACATGAATCTTGTTATGAATTTTCAGTTCACGAGAAGCGTGGACAAAGGTTTCATTGCGGAAGCTATAAAACGGCTCGGAATAACCGGCCGAGGCAACAATGGCCGAACAGCCCACCAGTTTGCCGGTGACCGTGTCTTCAAGAACAAAGAAATAGCTTTCTTCACCGTTGAAACTGACCTCGGCAGAGAAAGAGGCTTCGCTTGCCGCGATCTTGTCGCTCAGGCGTTCAACGTCATCCGGCAAGGAAGTGACACCAATCGGGCTGTCCGCAGCCAGACGCTGTACCTCGCCCAGATCAGCCATTTGCGCGGGGCGCATCACCAGCATGGTGTCACTCCTTTCTCGAAAAACTCTTAGAGGAAAATAGTCCAGACAGACCACTGAGCCACTGCGGGAGCGCAGCCTGTTCGCGATAGCGTGGCCTGACAGAAAACAATAACGTTGGCTGTCAGATCCTCTTGGCGAGTCGGCCAGCCCCACATGGGCTCTGGTCTGGAACACAAAATTTGGATCGACACCTGAACAGTCAGGCGTCGAAGGGTCTATCAGGCTTGCGTCAGTTTCACCGCAGCGCGCTCGAAACGGTCGAGGCCGGCATCGATATCTGCGTCTTCAACCACCAGGCTTGGGGCGAAACGAATCACGTCCGGGCCGGCTTGCAGAATCATCAGGCCTTCACGCTCGGCGGCGTTGAAGATGTCCTTGGCCTTGCCTTTCCAGGCATCGCTCAAGACGCAACCGATCAATAGGCCCAAGCCACGCACTTGAGTGAACAGGCCATATTTCTCGCCGATCTGCTCCAGACGTGTCTTGAACTTGTCGTGCTTTGCATTCACACCGTTCAGCACTTCAGGGGTATTGATGACATCGATCACGGCTTCAGCCACCGCACACGCCAGCGGGTTGCCGCCGTAAGTGGTGCCATGAGTGCCGACGACCAAGTGTTTAGCCAACGCCTCAGTAGTGAGCATTGCCGCTATCGGAAAACCGCCGCCCAGGCTTTTGGCGCTGGTCAGGATGTCCGGGGTCACGCCGTAATGCTGATAGGCAAACAGCTTGCCGCTACGGCCCATGCCGGTTTGCACTTCATCGAAAACCAGCAGTGCGTCGTGCTCGGTACACAACGCACGGGCAGCTTGCAGGTAAGCCAGTTCAGCCGGCAGCACGCCGCCCTCACCCTGTATAGGCTCCAACACCACCGCACAGGTCTTGTCGGAAATGGCGGCTTTCAAAGCAGCCAGATCGTTGAAAGGAACGTGAGTGATACCGGTGATCTTGGGGCCGAAACCGTCAGAATATTTCGACTGACCACCGACATTGACGGTGAACAGGGTGCGGCCGTGAAAGCTGTTCAACGCGGCGATGATTTCGTATTTTTCACTGCCGAAACGGTCGAACGCGACGCGACGGGCCAGCTTGAAAGCGGCCTCGTTAGCTTCAGCACCAGAGTTACAGAAGAACACCCGCTCGGCAAAAGTCGCGTCGATCAGTTTATGCGCCAGGCGCAACGCCGGCTCATTGGTGAACACGTTCGACACATGCCACAGCTTGTTGGCCTGCTCGGTCAGCGCGCCGACCAGCGCCGGGTGCGCGTGGCCCAATACGTTAACGGCAATCCCGCCGGCGAAGTCGATCAGCTCGCGGCCAGTCTGGTCCCAAACGCGGGAACCGGCACCACGCACAGGAATGAAAGCGGCAGGCGCGTAGTTGGGAACCATTACCTGGTCGAAATCGGCGCGTTTTACCGCAGCGTGCTCAACGGACATCGGAGTCTCCTGATGAGGAACACCCGCCTGAAACTGGCGAGCGATGGGGGGATTGTAAGGACAGTTCTCAGCCCGGCCTTGCCGCCAAGCGACAACTTCTTATAGCGCAAACCCCGGTTTCAGCCGGGTTTACGGCAATGCGACATATAGCGTCGCAAAGGCGCAGTTTAAACTGCCGACGGCGCATTGCGGCATGTTAGCGGGATATGAATTGAGTTCTGGCATAAATATGTACCGCACCTTCAATCGCATATCCTGCTTTCATTTCTAGCCGAGAGGGTTGCTCAGCCGCCTGCAATTGAATGGGTAAAAACCTGCGCGTCACCGCCACCCACTTTCAACGCACAGGGGATTACTTGGGAGTCGACGAAGTCGTTTGCGCACCTGAGGCGTCGCCCTCAGAGGGCAATGAACAGCAGCGCGGTCAACCGCGCTCTGAAGGCACAGACGACAATTCGAATGGGCTGCTGCTGCGTCGCTGGTTGCGATCTTCCCGCGGCGTAGCACCGAAGAAGTTGCGATAGGCGCTGGAAAAATGCGGCCCAGAGGAGAAGCCACAGGACAGGCCGATCTGGATGATCGACTTGCTGGTTTGCATCAGCATTTGTCGGGCTTTGTTCAAGCGCAGTTCCAGGTAGTACTGGCTCGGAACCCGGTTGAGGTACTGCTTGAAAATCCGCTCCAATTGCCGACGAGACACACACACATGCTGGGCGATTTCGTCAGTGGTCAGGGGCTCTTCTATATTGGCTTCCATCAGCAACACCGCCTGGGTGAGCTTAGGATGGCTGGAGCCGAGGCGGTTTTGCAGCGGAATGCGCTGGCGTTCACCACCTTCGCGGATGCGTTCGACCACCAACTCTTCCGACACCGCACCGGCCAGTTCGGCGCCGTGATCACGAGCGAGCACCGCCAGCAGCAAGTCGAGTACCGACAGACCGCCGCATGCGGTCAGGCGATCACGGTCCCAGTCAAACAGGTGGCTGGTGGCGATGACTTTCGGGAAACGCTCTGCGAAATCGTCCTGCCAGCGCCAGTGTACGGCGGCGCGATAACCGTCGAGCAGGCCCAGCTGCGCCAACGGATAAACGCCTGCGGACAAGCCACCGATCACACAACCGGCGCGCACCAGTTGTTTCAGCGCGCTGCTAAGGGGCGACGCAAGCGCAGTCGGCGGCTCATCAGCGAGCAGAAACAGCTTCTGAAAATTTTCCAGCTTGCCCACCCAAGGCTCACCCGGCAATTGCCAGGCGCCTTCCGTCGGCGGTTCGGCCTGCAAAAACGACAGTTCGTAAACAACGTCCGGATGCACACGCTGAGCAACACGCAAGGCCTCCTCAGCCAGCGCAAGCGTCAGAGCTTTAGTGCTGGGCCAAATCAGGAAACCAATTCGATGGGCAGTCATGGCGGGCAATCCGAAACGAAAACAGTGTTAAAGCCGAAAGCGGCTGCAACCAAATTAGACCATCTGGCGCGCGGCGCGAAGCATGACCTAATTAGGTGCATAACGGCAGCGATTACTTGAGGCTGCCGGAGAGGAATTGCTGCAAACGCTCGGACTGTGGATTAACCAGCACCTCACGCGGGTTGCCGCTCTCTTCAACGACACCTTGATGCAGGAAAACCAGCTGGCTCGATACTTCACGGGCAAAACCCATTTCGTGAGTCACCACCACCATGGTCCGGCCTTCCAGCGCCAGGGCCTGCATGACTTTCAGCACGTCACCCACCAGCTCAGGGTCGAGGGCCGAAGTCGGCTCGTCGAACAGCATCACTTCAGGCTCCATCGCCAACGCACGGGCAATCGCCACACGCTGTTGTTCGCCGCCGGACATGTGGCCAGGGTAGGCGTCCTTGCGATGGGACACACCCACCTTGTTCAGGTAGTGCTCAGCCTTCTCGCGCGCTTGCGCCTTGGTCATGCCGAGCACGTGGACCGGCGCTTCCATGATGTTTTCAATCGCGGTCATGTGCGACCACAGGTTGAAATGCTGAAATACCATCGACAGGCGCGAACGCATGCGCTGCAACTGTTTCGGGTCGGCGGCCTTCAGCGCGCCGTCCTTGTTGGCGACCAGTTTCAGCTCTTCGTTATTGAGCAGAATCCTGCCCGCGTGCGGCTGCTCCAGCAGGTTTATACAGCGCAAAAAGGTACTTTTTCCGGAGCCACTGGAGCCGATGATGCTGATCACATCGCCAGCCGCCGCTTTCAGGGACACGCCCTTGAGCACTTCGTGACTGCCATAGCGTTTATGCAGGTCTTGGACTTCAAGTTTGTACATGCGGTCGGTTCTCACAAAAACAGTCAGTCAGTCGTTGAGCAAGCGCCCGTGACGCAGCGCTTCGCGCCCCGCCACCTTGGCCAGCCAGAAACCGGGTTGGGCATAACGTAGCCGTTCAATGGCAAACAGCACCCCGCAGGTGCCAGCACACACCGTGCTGACCCGATCGGATAAAGGATCAATCACTTCAAAGATCTCGTCGCCAGCTTCAATCCACTCGCCGGGTTGACGCAAAAAGCTCACCACACCAGGGTGCGGCGCAAACAGCAATTCAGTCCCCTCGAACGGCATGCCTTCGCACGCGTCGTGCGCAGGTTTCGGCCATTCGCCGCTGATCAGGCCTTGCTCGGCGAGGAACGCCAAAATACCTTCAGCGTGAGCCTTCGCCTCGGGGCGGCCGGTGTCAGCCTGGCCGCCCAATTCAAGGGTGGTCGCCAGGCACGCCAGCGGAATCTGCGCATCAGGAAACTGTCGCGCCAGGTGCAACCACGGCAGCGAGCAGGCCTCGTCAAAGGAGCTGCCACCGGAATCTTCCGCCAACAGGCAAACCCGCATATTCAAATGGGCGGCCAACGAGCGCCATTGCGGCCAGTGTTGCGGCAACGCATACATGTGCAGCGCGGCTTCGGCATCGCAGTGCAAATCCAGCACCACATCGGCGGTGCAGGCATGACTGAGCAAGATGCGCTGCATGCCTTGCAACTGACTGGTGGCCGCAGGTAATGCAGCGAGGGCATCACTCATGGCCTGACGGATCATTCGGATGTTGGCGTGAGAATCATCGCCAAGGCGCCCTTCCAACTCGGCGATCACTGGCGCGCTAAGCGCCACAAAATCCCGGTTGAAATTCTTACCACTGCCGGCCTCGAAGCGCCCTTGATGATTGCCTTGCAGCAGTTGACCGAGGCCCAGCGGGTTGGCCACTGGCACTAACTCGATCACGCCATTGAGCATGCCTTTGGCTTCGAGTTCAGCCAGGCGTTTCTTCAGTTCCCAAGCGGTACGCATGCCCGGCAGTTCATCGGCGTGCAGGCTGGCCTGGATATAGGCTTTACGCTCGCCATGACCAAAGCGGAACACCGAAATCTGGCGCTCGCTGCCCAAATGGCTCCATGGCAATGCATGATCGATACGTTCCATATCAGTGCTTCCGCGGGGCCAGATAGCCCAGCCAGCGGTGCTCAGCCAGCTTGAACAGGCGCACCAGAATGAATGTCAGGCACAAATAGAAAACACCCGCGGTGATGTACGCTTCGAACGGCAAGTAGTACTGAGCGTTGACCGTGCGCGCGGCACCGGTGATGTCGATCAGGGTCACGATGGAGGCCAGACTGGTGGTCTGCAGCATCATGATCACTTCGTTGCTGTACTGCGGCAGCGCCCGACGCAGGGCCGACGGCAACAAAATACGCTTGTACATTTTGTAGCGCGACATGCCCATTGCCCTGGCCGCTTCGATCTCACCGTTCGGCGTAGCTCGCAGGCTGCCGGCGATAATCTCGGCGGTGTACGCACTGGTGTTAATGGCAAACGCCAGGCACGCACAAAACGTTGCGCTGGACAGCCATGGCCAGAGGAAGCTTTCACGGACTGCCTGAAACTGCGCCAGACCGTAGTAGATCAAAAACAACTGCACCAGCATCGGCGTGCCACGGATCACGTAGGTGAACAGCCAGGCACTCATGTTGACGACGGGCTGCTTGGAAACGCGCATCAGCCCCAAAGGCAATGCCGCCATCAGACCGAAAAACAGCGAAATCGCCAGTAATTTCAGGGTTGTCAGCAAGCCACCGAAGTACAGCGGCAAGGCCTCATAAATGACGTTGTAGTCGAAGATCATAGATCAGCCGCCCTTACGCCTACCGAGTAGCGCTTCTCAAGTTGACGCAGTACCAGCAACGAGACACTGGTGATCACCAGGTACATCGCCGCTACTGCAAGGAAGAAGGTGAAAGGCTCACGCGTGGCATCTGCCGCCTGCTTGGCCTTGAACATCATGTCTTGCAGACCCACCACCGAAATCAGCGCGGTGGCCTTGGTGAGGACCAGCCAGTTGTTGGTGAAACCCGGAATCGCCAAGCGAATCATCTGCGGCACCAACACCCGGAAAAACACCTGAAAACTGCTCATGCCATACGCCATACCGGCCTCGGCCTGACCTTTAGGAATCGCCATGAAGGCGCCACGAAAGGTTTCCGACAAGTACGCACCGAAGATGAAGCCCAAGGTGCCGATACCGGCCGCCAGTGGGTTCAGGTCGATGTAGTCGTTGAAGCCGAGCATCGGCGCAACGCGGTTGAGCAGGTCCTGACCACCGTAGAAAATCAGCAGGATCAGCACCAGATCGGGGATACCGCGGATTACCGTGGAGTACAGATCGCCCAGCCAGGCCAGCCAGCGTACCGGCGAAAGACGCAGCGAAACGCCGATCAGCCCCAGAACAATGGCCAGGGCCATGGACGACAAGGCGAGCTGAAGCGTCAGCCATGCGCCATCGAGGATGACAGCCCCGTAGCCTTTCAACATGATTCAGGTCCTCGAAAGTTGGGATGAAAAAATGGCGCAAACCTCAGAGATCCTGCTGCTTGCGCCATTTCGAACGTGTCGCCGGGACGTGTTACTTGCCGTAGATATCGAAGGCGAAGTATTTGTCCTGGATTTGCTTGTACTTGCCGTTCTCACGAATGGCAGCAATCGCGGTGTTGATTTTGTCTTTCAGTGCGTCGCCCTTACGAACCGCGATACCGACGCCGTCGCCGAAGTATTTGATATCGGTGAAGGCCGGACCCACGAACGCAAAACCTTTGCCAGCGTCGGTTTTCAGGAAACCGTCGTCCAGCAAGGTGGCATCTGCCACGGTACCATCAAGGCGACCAGCGGCCACGTCGAGGTAGATTTCATTCTGCGAACCGTAAGGCTTGATCTCTGCACCCAGCGGGGCGAGGACTTCGCGGGCGAAACGCTCGTGGATCGAGCCACGTTGCACGCCGATGTTCTTGCCCTTGAGCTCAGTCAAGCCTTCGCTGACTTGAGTGCCAGCCTTCATCACCAGACGAGCCGGGGTGTTGTAGTACTTGTTGGTGAAGTCCACGGACTTCTTGCGGTCTTCAGTGATCGACATCGAGGACAGGATCGCGTCGATCTTGCGCACTTTCAGTGCAGGGATCAGACCGTCAAACTCTTGTTCGACCCATACACACTTGACCTGCATCTGTTCGCACAGGGCATTACCGATGTCGTAGTCAAAACCGACGATGTTGCCATCCGGAGCCTTTGAAGCAAACGGAGGGTAAGCCGCTTCAATACCAATTTTCAGAGGCTTTTCATCGGCGAAGGTCGGCAGGGACAGAACGGACAGCGCCAGGGCGCCGAGCAGCACAAGTTTCTTCATCTTGGGACTCCATCGGTAAAGGGCAAAAACGGCAGAGTGAGCACAAGCCCAATATGCGAATGGGTGGAACCGCAAAGCGGTGCTGCGTCCTAGGAAGCCCACGTTGATTTCAACGCGAGCAACGACGAGCGAGTGATCGGCATTCTAACGACAGGCCCGAAGCCGATATTTCTTCAATGCGACAACAAATTACAGATGCACCGAGAAAGCCGCTTGAGCTCATTGACAGCCTCGCACTTTCATGCAAGAGCAAAAGATTTAGAACCGATCTATGTTGCAAATTGCGGGCCTATTATTGGCAAACCCTTCTAATCCGGCAAGCGCAGCGTGGTGTCTTATTTTTCCGAAGGGCTTGGGACGCCCTGATCCTGGACTTTGCGTTTCCCAATGCCCCGGATCAGGGCGGGCGGTTACACATTCAGTTACTTTCATCGGGCGGGGTAACAGTGGGAAATCGCTTACAGGTGAGGCCGATAATTATTGGACGTTGTTTAAGTGATCGTTCCCTGGCGAAGCGGAACGAGCAGGCAATAAAAAACCCCGCCAGGCTCATCGCCTGACGGGGCTTTGCGTCACTCATGAACGGCGGTTACGCAGCGTTCATGGTCTTGTGCGTATCAATCAAATGCTGCACCACACCTGGGTCCGCCAGCGTGGAGATATCACCCAACCCGTCATATTCGGCGGTCGCGATTTTGCGCAGAATTCGCCGCATGATCTTGCCCGAACGGGTTTTCGGCAGTCCCGGAGCCCATTGAATAACGTCTGGCGAAGCAATCGGGCCAATTTCTTTACGCACCCAGTTTTTCAGCTCCAGGCGTAGTTGCTCGCTCGGTTCCTCGCCACCGATCAGGGTGACGTACACATAAATGCCCTGCCCTTTGATGTCATGCGGCACACCGACCACCGCTGCTTCGGCGACTTTGGGGTGAGCAACCATCGCACTTTCAATCTCGGCAGTACCCATGCGGTGGCCAGAAACGTTTAGCACGTCATCGACGCGACCGGTGATCCAGTAGTAACCGTCTTCGTCACGACGAGCACCATCACCGGTGAAGTACATGCCACGGAACGTCTTGAAGTAGGTGTCGACGAAACGGTCATGGTCGCGATACAAGGTGCGCGCCTGACCCGGCCACGAATCGAGAATCACCAGGTTGCCCTCGGCAACGCCTTCGATAATGTTACCCAGGTTGTCCACCAAGGCAGGCACCACGCCGAAGAACGGGCGCGCAGCCGAACCTGGTTTCAGGGCATGAGCGCCGGGTAAAGGACTCATCAGCGTTGCGCCGGTCTCGGTTTGCCACCAGGTATCCACGATTGGGCAACGGGATTGCCCTACGTTTTTGTAGTACCAATCCCACGCTTCCGGGTTAATTGGCTCACCGACCGAACCCAACAGACGCAAGCTGCTGCCATCGGCGCCTTCAACAGCCGCCTTGCCCGACGCCATCATTGCGCGGATCGCGGTAGGTGCGGTGTAGAGGATGTTGACCTTGTGCTTGTCGACAATCTTCGCCACCCGGGTGATGTCTGGGTAGTTCGGGACGCCTTCAAACAGCAGCGTGGTCGCGCCATTGGCCAACGGACCATAAACGATATAGGTGTGGCCGGTGATCCAGCCAACGTCGGCGGTACACCAGTACACTTCGCCCGGACGGTAGTCGAACACGCGCTCATGGGTCATGGCCGCATAAAGCAGGTAACCGCCGGTGGTGTGCTGTACGCCCTTCGGCTTGCCGGTAGAGCCGGAGGTATAAAGAATGAACAGCGCTTCTTCAGCGCCCATCTCTTTCGGCGCGCAAACACTGCCCGCTACTTTCATCAGGTCTTCGTACCAGATGTCGCGATGCTGGTTCCACTTGATATCGCCGCCGGTGCGCTTGCACACGATGACTTTCTGGATGCTGCTGGTTTCTGGATTGGTCAGCGCGTCATCGACGTTGGTCTTGAGCGGGATCCGCTTACCGGCACGAATGCCTTCGTCAGCAGTGATCACCACTTTGGAGCGGCAATCGATGATCCGGCCAGCCAGAGCTTCCGGCGAGAAGCCACCAAACACCACCGAGTGAATCGCACCGATCCGGGTGCAGGCCAACATGGCGACCACAGCTTCGGGGATCATCGGCATATAGATAGTCACCACGTCGCCGCGGTGTACATCCTGCCCGCGCAGGGCGTTGGCAAACTTGCAGACTTCTTCGTGCAACTCGCGATAGGTGATGTTGCGACTCTCGGCAGGGTCATCCCCTTCCCAGATGATCGCGATTTGATCGCCACGTTCGGCCAGATGACGGTCGAGGCAGTTGTAGGAAACGTTAAGGGTGCCGTCGGCGAACCACTTGATATCAACATGGTGATCGTCAAAAGAGGTCTGCTTCACCGTGGTGAAAGGCTTGATCCAGTCGAGGCGCTTGGCTTGTTCGCGCCAGAAGCCGTCGGGGTTGACGACCGACTGCTGGTACATGGCTTTGTAGGTCGCCTCGTCAGTCAGCGTATTGGCCGCTACCTCGGGACGAACGGGATACAGAGAAGCCGCACTCATCTTTCTTACCTCGGTGGAATAGTTGTTTTTGTAGACCTATGTTGTAGCCGGGCTGGGCCTATAGAACCATTCGACGATGGTAGTAACAAGCCCCTACAAAACGTGCCTATACCTCGATAAATCGCTCAAACACGTTGATTTCAGAGGCTTGAGGGACTTTGTGAAATTGTCGTCATCCACGACTAAAGTACGCTTTCGGGAGATTGTTACAGAATTTGTCAAAGGTGTTTATCAAAAGCACGGGTATATGAATGTAAACCTCACGCCTAGAATCTGCCTCGCCAACAAGGCAAACCTGATTAACCAAGTTGCAGCCCCCACGAAGGCAGTTAATCAAACACCCAGTACCGAAGTTCCACACGCAATCCCAAAAAGATTGCGTGACCCCTCTCGACTTTAGAAAGGTAAATTTTAAATGAAAGCTTTATTAGTTCTGGCCCTCAGCAGTCTGTGCGCAACCGCCATGGCAGACGAGGCCCCGACTGATGTCGCACAGCAGCAACCCGTGGCAGTAGAGGAATACACCTACTCTACTCATCTGGACATCGCCAACATTGTGTCCATGAGCGAAGTACCCAATGTGTGTGAAGTGGTTCCGATGAAAATGGAATACGACGACTCTAAAGGTCAACGTCACATCCTTCGTTACAGCGTGATGGGTAACGGCTGTTCTAACGGCTGATTACCTGCCTCCCCCTTGACGGTTCGACCCACTTGCCCGCTTTAAAGGCAAATGAAGCGCCGAACCTAATATCGATAAATACGATTGTTTTGTGCAAATATATGCACTTTTAAATCGATTTAGTTGGCGTAGCATCTGTTCCACACCAAGGCACATCACGCCAACGAACCTGGAGCCACTCCCATGAAAACCCAATTGATTCTCGCCCTGACCCTTTCTGTACTCGCTGGCAGCGCTTTCGCCGCTGACGGTTATGACCGCACGGGTTCGGCTGCTTTCACCAATGATGCAGCTGTCGCTTCTGACGGTTACGACCGCACCGGTTCGGCCTCTTTCGCCTCCGATGGCGCTGATCACACCAACGCCGCCAAACTGGCCGCCGACGGCTTCGACCACACTGGCACTGCCAAGGTCGCTGCTGACGGTGCTGATCGCGTCGGTGCCGCTCGTTTTAGCTGATGACTGAACGCCACATTAGGGCCCGACTTCGGTCGGGCTTAGTTGTGTCTTGGAGCGCCGAAACGCAACTCAAAACACAACATGTAGTGAAAAAGCGGTTTTTTGGCTATTTTTTGAACAAAAAAACCTCGCTCCAAAAATTATGAAAAAAAAATCTATACCCGCGATATCCAGCCAAAGCCCTGTAAACCCTCGCTCCAACCGAAAACCCTCCCCCCGCCGACCGTCCTCAGCGCCACTTCGTCGCACCACAGCCCGATTTTTTTCCCTATAATGCGGCCTCAAACGGGCCTGTAATATTCCCTTACAGGGGCGAAAAGCCAGTCTGAAGTCCACGCGAAAGCCGTTAACGCTATTTGCGCCCATCAGAGGCTTCGGAAACCCATACGATTTTCTGTTTATTGCCTGCGTATAGCTGCTGCAAAAAACGATTCCTATAGATCCAACGCGGTCAGTACGACCGTGTGAAAAACCATCACACGGGCAACTGGCCCTCACGCAGGAGACGACACGTCATGCTGAGCTGGGACGAATTCGACAAAGAAGACAGCGGCGAAGCCGTGGTAAAAGGCGCCAACGCCGGCCACGCGACTGAAGCCAACATGGACCGCCTCGACACCGCTGGTGGTGTTGCTGCCCAAGAAGCGCGCGCCGTGACCGCTTCCGATTCCGCCGCGATCGCCCGCGCCAAGGCCGCCCTGGACACCCTCGACGTCGCAGAAGGTCTGGCCGAACTCGAAGGCGCCTCCGCCCGTGTCGCCGTTGATGAAAAGCGCATGATCAACTGCCGCGCCGACCTCAACCAACTCGTACCCTTCAAGTACGACTGGGCCTGGCAGAAGTACCTGGACGGTTGCGCAAACCACTGGATGCCTCAAGAAGTCAACATGACCGCCGACATCGCCCTCTGGAAAGACCCGGAAGGCCTGACCGACGACGAGCGTCGCATCGTCATGCGCAACCTCGGCTTCTTCTCCACCGCCGACTCCCTGGTTGCCAACAACCTGGTGCTGGCCGTGTACCGCCTGATCACCAACCCGGAATGCCGCCAGTACATCCTGCGCCAGGCCTTCGAAGAGGCGATCCACACCCACGCCTACCAGTACTGCATCGAATCGCTGGCCATGGATGAAGGCGAGATCTTCAACATGTACCACGAGATCCCATCGGTCGCGAAAAAGGCCACTTGGGGCCTCAAATACACCCGTTCGATCTCCGATCCGAAGTTCGAAACCGGCACCGTCGACACCGACAAAGAGCTGCTGCGCAACCTGATCGCTTACTACTGCGTACTGGAAGGCATCTTCTTCTACTGCGGCTTCACCCAAATCCTCTCCATGGGCCGCCGCAACAAAATGACCGGCGTCGCCGAGCAGTTCCAGTACATCTTGCGCGACGAATCCATGCACCTGAACTTCGGCATCGATGTGATCAACCAGATCAAAATCGAAAACCCACACTTGTGGGACGCCGAGATGAAGGAAGAGGCTTCGCAGATGATTCTGCAAGGCACTCAGCTGGAGATCGAATACGCTCGCGACACCATGCCTCGCGGCGTGCTGGGCATGAACGCGGCGATGATGGAGGACTACCTGAAGTTCATCGCTAACCGTCGTCTGTCGCAGATCGGTTTGAAAGAAGAGTATCCAGGAACGACTAACCCGTTCCCTTGGATGAGCGAGATTATGGACTTGAAGAAAGAGAAGAACTTCTTTGAGACGCGCGTAATCGAATACCAAACCGGCGGCGCACTTAGCTGGGATTGATTCCATAAGCAAGCCGTGATTTGGCGATGACGAGCTGAAATCGACAAATCGAAAAACTGAAAGCCCTGATCTTGATCGGGGCTTTTTTTGGTCTAGGAAAAACCATTAATGACAAGCACCAAGGGGTGACGCGTTGGTATTCGAAAGTTAAGGAGGTTTTCCAGTTATCGAAGTATTCAGTGGGCTCGTGCAGCGTGTCTCTGTAGAGATCGGCTGAACGATGCATAGGTCTTTGCTGTAGGAATTTTCGTAGACAGCCGTAAGGGCCACTCAGTATCGTCCGAAGGTGTTCAACCCTCGGCGATGTCATGAGCGTAAAGAAGAAAGAAAGCGATTGGAGTATTCCGGAAATTAAGGCAGCGGTAGACGCCTATCTGGAGATGCTCGCGCTGGAGAAAAAGGGCCAGAAGTTCGTTAAGACTGCGGCGAATATTTCTTTACGCGAAACGGCCTTACCCACCCGTACCAAAGGGTCTGTCGAATTTCGGATGCAGAACATCTCTACGGTTCTGATGAAGATGGATCGGGAGTTCATCAAAGGATATAAGCCGGCCAGAAACGTGGGCGCTAACGTTGAGCAATCAATCCGCGCAGTGCTAAGTGAAAAGGGCATTCAGCCTGGCGACCCTAAAGCTCCAACTGCCGATGAAGAGACGCTCGAACGTCGCGCTGCGGCGCTACAAAAGCAAAAGATAAAGGAACCCCCCAAGGGCATTAAAAAACCAACGCAGGCGGCTAGCTCGCGCACGGTATATTTCCGTGACCCCGAGGTTAGGGCATGGGTTCGAAATGAAGCCGAAGGCCATTGCAATGGCTGTGGCGAGCCCGCTCCGTTTCAAAAATTTGATTTGCCTTATCTGGAAGTTCACCACGTTAAGCCCCTCGCCGAAAAAGGTTCGGATCAAATCACCAACGCCGTAGCGCTGTGCCCAAACTGTCATCGTCGGTGCCATTACTCGAACGACAGGGAGGCGTTTACTGCTTCGCTTTATTTAAAGGTTGGACGATTAATTCCAGAGTAATTCATCCCACCTCCCACTATTAATACCCTCCCCCACTCAAGGACCCGAGCCCACCATGAAATTCGACCTCGCCTACTGCCTCAGCCTCGACGACAAGTTGTCGATCTACGACGTGCGGGATTTGAATTTCGACGAGACGATGGAATTCGATTCCGCCAAAGAACACTTTCAGTGCCCTAACGATGCCTGCCGCTTGGCGTTCGATGTGACAAATGTGTTAACGACACTTAATGCCAAGAATGTGAATTACGTGCGCACGCCGCACTTCAAGAACACGCCAAGCACTCGGCATGTAGCGGATTGTCCTTACGTCAGTCTCAAGACCCAGGCTTTGGGTGTGGACGGTGCGGAGGCGGATGACGGTCGTGAGGAGCATTTTCCGTCGGAGTTGTTGCTGACTCGGCGTGAGTATGTGCGCAAGCCGTCGACCCCGGCGGTGGCGGCGGATGGCCTGCGCGATGACGTAAAACCCGTTGCCGCAGACAACCTCGCTGCGCATCAAACTCGCGATTCAGCGCCGGAAAAGACCACTGTCTTCGCCCATCCGGTGGAGTGTTTTGTGTCGAACTTCGAGGACAAAGAATTGCTTAAGCGCATGCCGCTGAAGATTGGCGAGCACACCGCGCCTTATGGGTCGTTCTTCAAGAAGATCGAATATCTGCAGGACAACAAGGGGCTGATTTACTGGGGCAAGATCAAGGAGATCAAGGATTACACCCAGAGCTTGCGCATCGATTTCGAGCAGAAAGTCTGGTTCAAGGCACCGGACGAGGCGAAGAAGAAGCCTTACTCGGTAAATGTTTATTTGAGCAAGAAGCTGATCGACAACTACCGCAAGCGCAAAGCGTTTCTGGAAGAGATCAAACACGCCATTGAGAGTGGGAAAGAGTTGTTCTGTTTCTTCTATGGCGTGACGCCGGAGTTAAAGCAGGTGCCTAGCAAGAAAAACCCCGAACAAACGTTCGGAGTGTTCAGCGTCAGTATTGAAAACCTGGATCACTTTATTGTTCGAGAAGCGCCGGGGTTGGAGTAGGGATTAACCCTTGGGTAGTTCCAGTTTCACTGCGCCGGGGTGCTGTTTGATCAGCGAATACGGCAGCACCGACCAATCAGGCGAGTCGCATCCCCGTTGGTACCGGGCGAAGTAGGCGCCCAAGTATAAGCCCGTCGCAGTGAAGTGCCAGTTGGAGTAACTCCAGACACTTTCGTCCGTGTAGTCACAACTGTCTTCATCACCTGCAGCCGGTTTTTTCATTTCTTCCGGGTAAAGCGTGGTGAATTGCTTAATCAGCCAAGGCACCATGACGTCGTGCTGATGGCTGGCGCGGGTGTCGCTGTCGGGTGTCGTCGAAGGTGTGTCCGCCTCGTCAATCCATAGCACGTCGGCCAGCACTAAGACTCGCCCCGTGTGAACGTCGAAGTTGAGCGGTGAGTCGCCAAAGTCCGGGTGCGCACCGCCGCAATCGTAGCGGGTTGAAATGTTCAGGCTGACCACATCAGGCGACAGGAACGTCGGGGCGGCGCCTTGTTCGAATTCGGCATTCTTCCCTCCCCGCAGTTGGCAGCTGTAATAGTTGATGGACTCGCTCCAGAGTCGCCCCAGCAACTGTTGATTGACGCGCTCCAGGTCGGCTTTCGGGTAGCCGGATTCCACGCTGAACAGGGAGACCTTGGACACTGGCTCGCTCCACCATTGCAGACCGTAGCCCATGAACATTTCTTTTTTGCCTGGCTTGAGCGTCAACCCTTGCACACGCAAATACTCGTAAGGATCGCTTTTAGTCAGCGCGGCGATGAAGGGCAAAGCAGTCGCTGCTGGCGCTTTGGGCTCAGCTTCAGTCAACTGCACCTCAAGGGTTCGACCCTTGGGACTTGCCCATTTACCCTGCCAACCATTGGCGGTTTGTTTCAGCTTCAGGGTTGGCAGGGGCTTGTCATCGCCGTAGCGGTTGTCGCCCTCGTTGAGCGTCAGGGTCTTGTCCGCAAGCGTCCCGCTCAACGCCAAGTCGCGATGAAACTTCTCATAGAAGTAACGGCCAGTGACTTCGTTCGCATCGCGGGTGTTCAGTTCCACCACAATTGGCATCTTGCCCAAGGTGCCAGTGAACACCTGCCCACCCTCTTCAGCGTGAGCGGTCGAAACCAGCGTGAATAAAAAAGCAGCGCAAGGTGCGAGGCGCAACAGTCCTTTGAGCATTGATCAGTCCTTGAAAAGTGGCAAACGCCGCCAAGCAGTTGAATCCGGCGCGAGTGAAAACGAAGGGCGGATTATCGCGGGATTACGTGGAGGAATCGAGCCTCATCACGCCAGTGAGTTCAGCGTCATGCTGAACATCACCAGCATCAGTAAGCCAATGTAAACCCGCGCATGCACACTATCCGGTATCCGCCCCCTCCACGGAGTTGCCAGCCAAATGCCCACCAGCGCCCCGAGCGTCAACAGGGCAAATGCCAGGAGATCCACATACCCGATAAACCAAGGTCCCAGACCAAGCCCGGTAACGCCGGCCATCGTCATGTAAGTCAGCGTTCCGGCGACGGCCACCGGCAAACTCAATGGATTGGCCATGGACGTTGCCTGGGACATGCTCAATCCACAGCGGCGCAGTAACGGTACGGTCATGACACTGCCCCCTACGCCGAGAAACGTTGCGATCGCACCGATTCCTACACCGGCCGCCTCAACTCTCCTCAATCGCCGTGGTACTCCATCATTGGGTTGCGTAAGAAAACCGCGCCTGAATACGCAATCGAGAATCGTAATGCCGAGGTAGACAATGAAGGCATAGCGAATCATCTCTCCGCTGGCCCACACCGCAGCGGCAGCCCCGACAATCGCGCCCACCCCGATAAACCCACCCAACGGCCATAAATAGTGGCGGATGAGATGACCGGCGCGCTGATGTTTGAGCGTGGCGATCAAAGCATTGACGATCATCACGCAGGTCGAAGTGGCCACGGCAATGTGCATTGCCGATTGCCCGATGGGATCGTCTGCGCCATGACTGGCCATGAGCATGCGGTACAGCAGCGGCACTACAACGAAGCCGCCGCCAAAGCCGAACAACACCGCTGTGAGCCCAGAGATACAACCGAAAAATGTCAGCAAGAGATAGAACATCGCAATCGCCCAGGGATTAAGAGGAGTCGACGATAGAGCGGCGCGCACTGGCCCGCCTCAGCAAGCCGGACAATAATGCGTGCGTTTACGCCAATTGCTGGAGGCCGCTCGATGCGCAATGTTTCGATTGATTTACTGGATGACACGCCAAGGCCAGTGGTGGCGATCGGTACGGACTATTCCCACGGCCACTTATTGCCCCGTCATACGCACCGTCGAGCCCAACTCCTATACGGCGCCACCGGGGTGATGCAAGTCAGCACCCAAAACGGCAGCTGGGTGGTGCCGCCGCAACGGGCGGTGTGGATCCCGGCGGGAACCGAGCATGAAGTATTGATGCAGGGGGTAAGCACACGCAGTTTGTATATCGAACCGAGGAGGGTCGATTTAGGGAATCGCTGCCAGGTGATCAGTGTTTCACCGCTGATGCGGCACTTGCTGATGGCGGCGGTTGAAATACCGCTTACTTACGACGAGACCGGGCGTGACGGAGCGTTGATTGACTTGTTACTGCACGAAGTAGCGCTGAGTACACACCTGCCGCTGCACATTCCGTTACCCGTCGAGGCGCGACTGCTGAAATTGTGTCGGGCGTTTCTCCAGCAGCCGAATGCTCATCAGACACCGCAACACTGGGCCGATCAGTTGCATATCAGTTTGCGCACCTTCAATCGGCTGTTCCGCCAACAGACCGGTCTGAGTTTCAGCCAATGGCGGCAACGAGCCTGCGTGGTACTGGCGCTGGCGCGGCTGGCGGTGGGAACGCCGGTGACACGAATTGCCCTGGACCTCGGCTATAAAAGCCCTGCGGCGTTCTCGACAATGTTCCGGCGCCTATTGGGCCAGCCACCGTCCGTCTGGTTGGAAGGGGTGAAATAGCAAAAATCAAAAAATGCGTTTGATCCGAGCACAAAACAACTGTACAAAAACACAGTACATTTTAAACCAACACTCTCGAGCCCGGAGAACACCATGGCCTCTCTTGCGATGAAAATCACCCTGGAACGTATCGCCCTCTTCCAATTCACCCCGGCCCACTGCGCCCAGGCCCGAGCGATGCTGGGCTGGAGTGTAGAAGAACTCTGCGAGGAGTCCGGAGTTTCCGTGGACGCCATTCAACGTTTCGAGGCAGAGCGTGAGGTGCTGGATGTGACCCGATTAGCACTGGCTTATCGGTTTGAATCGCAGGGACTGGTGTTCTTCCCGGGGTTTGCGCCGGGCAGAGGAATGAATGTGAAGGGGTCAACGCCGAATCCAGTGGCGCGGGCGGATTATGCAATGGTGGAGTGAGGTGTCAGCGCGGGTCGCCTTGATGCCTAGCGACCCAGTGCCTGAACGCCAGACGTTCTATGCCGCCACCTGTTCGGCCTCCCCTTCCATTTCCAACCACCATGGACTTCCTCGCTGCGGATGCATCAAATTGAATGCCTCCCCCATTTGCGGTGTGGTGATGGAAACACTGCGCTCCCAGGCCAACGCCAGGATGCGGTCGAAGGGCTCGTACCAAACGTGCATCGACAAGTCGAACGTACCGTTGTGAATTGGCAGAAGCCAGTGACCTTTGAGATCGATGTGCGCTTGTAACGTCTGCTCAGGTTGCATGTGAATGTGCGGCCATTCAACGTTGTAGGCACCGGTTTCCATCAGCGTCAGATTAAATGGGCCGTACTGTTCGCCGATGCGTTTGAAGCCGTCGAAATAGCCGCTGTCGCCGCTGAAAAAGATCCGCGTGTCGCCATCGATCATCACCCATGAAGCCCACAGCGTGCTGTTGCCGTCGAACAGGCCACGACCGGAAAAATGTTGCGACGGCGTGGCGATGAACTGGATGCCATCAACCTCAGTGCCTTGCCACCAATCCAATTGACGCACCTTACTGGCGTCGATGCCCCACTTGATCAAAGTGTCACCTACACCCAGCGGCGTGAGGAAGTACTTGGCCTTGTCTGCCAGTTTGAGTACAGCCTGGTAATCGAGGTGGTCATAGTGGTCGTGGGACAAAATCACGGCCTCAATGGGCGGTAACTCTTCCAGGCTGATCGGCGGTTGGTGGAAGCGCTTGGGGCCGGCCCACTGCACAGGAGAGGCACGCTCGGCGAAGACGGGGTCGGTGATCCAGAACTTGTCGTGCAGCTTGAGCAGCACGGTGGAGTGACCGAGGCGGTAGACGCTGTGATTAGGCGCCGCCAGCAAGGCCGCGCGAGTCAAGGTCTGCAAAGGCACCGCAGCAGTCGGCCGGGTATTGCGTGGCTTGTGAAAAATCATGTTCCAAATAATACGCAAGGTTTTACGAAAGCCTTCACGCGTCACAGGAACATGATTTTGGTATTGCCCTCCGGCCTGTCGGGAAGCTTCAGGCGTGGAGGCGTTTTGCGCAGGGGAAGTTGAGGTGGCCATGACTGAATGACTCCAGAAAAACCGCGTAATTCACAGTTTTCCGCTTTGGGACGATAAATGGCCAAGGCACGCAAGCGCCAGCCGAACAGAGTATTTCTTAACCGACTGCTTTTGCCATGGCAGTACACTGCACAGTGTAGTTTCTAGGTTGCATCAAACGCGTTCACAAGTAAACTGCCGAGTGTAATGCTCTACCTCCCTCTGCCGAAGCGTACTTATGACAGCTCCAAAGCGCCTCACCGACCGAAAACGCGAAGCGATTATTCAGGCTGCGATTGCCGAGTTCCGTACCAACGGTTTCGACATTACCAGCATGGATAAAATCGCCGCCACCGCCGGCGTGTCGAAGCGCACGGTGTACAACCACTTCCCGAGCAAGGAAGAGCTGTTCGCCGAGATCCTCAACCAGCTGTGGGAGCGGGTGACAGCAGAACAGGAAACCCCCTACAACCCTGACCTGCCGTTACGCGATCAATTGCGTCGAATGTTGATGGCTAAATTGCAGATGCTGGGCGATGACAACTTTCTCGACCTGGCGCGCGTGGCAATTGCTGCCACCATCCATTCGCCCGTGCGCGGTCAGAACATGGTCGCCCGTTTGGGGGAGCGCGAAGAGGGCCTGACCGTCTGGATTCGCGCAGCCCTGGCCGATGGCCGCTTGAAGACACTCGACCCAAATTTCGCTGCGCAACAACTCCAGGGTCTGCTCAAGTCCTTCGCCTTCTGGCCACAGATCTCCATGGGCCAGACAGTTCTGTCGCCCGAGATGCAGAACACCGTCGTAGAGTCGGCGCTGGATATGTTTCTGGCCTGCTATCAGCGCTGAATGATGTACACGCCGCGCCACGCTTTCGTTAAATGGCTTCAAAGGACACTGATCATTGCGCTTGGAATAAATGACAATGTCCGACAATTTACCGGTGAGCGGTAATCTGAAAAAACACTGCAAAGTGTTTCAGAATGAATCTGGCGCAGAGAATTATGGAAAAACAACACGGCAAGGGGCTGTCATTTGCCAAACGCATCTACTTGCCCAGAATTATCGGTCTGAGCATTGGCAGTCTCAGCGTCGCCGGTGCGCTTTATCCGTTGAACATGCCTACTTGGGTTTGGGTGTTATTGCTGTTCAATGGTTTTTTCTGGCCGCACCTGGCCTACCAATTATCAATCCACTCAAGCTTTCCCTATCAAGCTGAGCGCCGAAACCTGCTTTACGATTCGTTGTGCGGTGGCTTCTGGGCTGCAACTTTTCAGTTCAACCCCCTCCCTGCCGTGACCATCTTGTCGATGATGACCATGAACAACGTCGCAGCGGGCGGCCGCAGGCTGTTCTTGCCCGGCGTCATGGCCCAAGCAGCAGGTGTATTGATCTCATGGGCGTTGTTCGGTGCGGCATTCACGCTCTCGACTACACAATTGCAGATAGCGGCCTGCCTGCCGATGCTCACCCTCTATCCATTGGCGTTAGGCATGGTCTGCTATCAGTTGGCGATCAAACTGTCTGAGCATAAACGCACCCTGAAAGCCTTGAGTCGTACAGACAGCCTGACCGGCCTGCTAAACCACGGTGCCTGGAAAGACCTGCTCCACTTCAAGTTTCAACAGTGCCGACAGAAGCAAGAGCCCGCGGCGATTGCGCTGATCGACATCGATCACTTCAAAGCCATCAACGACACTTACGGGCACATCGTCGGCGATTCGGTGTTGCGTCAGCTAAGCACGGAGCTACAGCGCACTCTGCGAGAAAGTGACTTGGCGGGGCGTTATGGTGGTGACGAGTTTTGCGTGATCTTGCCCAACATGGCGTTGCATCAGGCCTGCGATGTCATGGAGCGGCTGCAGACAGTGATCTGCGATTTCCGCCATCAGGACGTCTCTCAGTTACGAGTCAGCCTGAGTATCGGCCTTGCCGCTTTTCAACCATCGTTCGCCGACGCGATTGACTGGCTCGATGACGCGGACAAAGCGCTATACGCCGCAAAAAATACCGTGCGCAACAAGATCAGCCTCTCGGAGACCGGGCCCACCATCGATACGGCTAACCAAACCGCCACGCAAAAACTTATACACGACATCAAAAAAAAGCCAACTTGTACAAGTTTACGAAGTTTTGTATAAGTATTTTACTGTCAGTCATGGAACGCTGGCATTGAGCAGACAGCGCCGAAGACAACCTTGATTTTCGGCCTGCAAGCGCAGGAATAGGGACTGACTCCTTGTTTCGCCCACTTCTCGAGCACTGCCACCATGCTGTTCAACCGCCATAAATCCACTGTTGAAGCGCTACAGCAAACTATCGCTCAGCAAAATAGCCTGCTTGAAGCGATCAATCACTCGATGGCCGTGATCGAGTTCAATCTGGACGGTGTCGTGCTGCACGCCAACGACAACTTCCTCAAGACCATGGGCTATTCGGCCGAACAGGTGATCGGCAAGCCCCATCGCCAGTTCTGCACCCTGGAATTTGCCCGCAGCAGCCAGTACACCCAGTTGTGGTCGCGCCTGAAAAACGGCCAGTTCGAATCGGGCACCTTTGAGCGAGTTGACGGCAAGGGCCAACCGATCTGGCTGGAGGCCAGCTATAACCCGATCAAGGATGCCTCGGGCCGGGTGATTAAAGTGGTCAAGTATGCGATGGATGTCACCGCTAAGGTGCAGCATGAAAGCGAGTCGGCGGCCAAGTTGCAGGCAATCGACCGCGCCATGTCAGTCATCGAGTTCAACCTGGACGGCAGCATCATTACTGCCAATCAGAATTTTCTGTCACGTATGGGTTACACGCTGGCCGAAATAAAAGGCAAACATCATCGAATTTTTTGCACCCAAGAACTGATCAACAGCAGTGCGTATCAGGACTTCTGGCGGCGCCTGAATCAAGGCGAACTGTTCAACGGCCAATTCCAGCGCGTCGATAAACAAGGGCACGCCGTGTGGCTGGAAGCCAACTACAACCCGGTGTACGACGCGGGCGGTCGTTTGTGCAAAGTGGTGAAGTTCGCCTCGGACGTCACCGCACGGGTCGAGCAACATGCCCAAGATGCCCGCAGTGCCAACGAGGCTTATCACATCTCGGTGGAGACCCGAAAAGTCGCCGAGCAAGGCACTCATGTGATTCAGCAAGCGGCCAGTGAAATGCGCGAAATCGCCGCCAACATCGCCGAGTCTTCGACACTGATTGCGCAACTCGGCGAGCGCTCCGAGCAGATCACCGCCATCGTCAACACCATCCGCGCGATTGCCGACCAGACCAACCTGCTGGCACTCAATGCCGCCATCGAGGCCGCCCGCGCCGGTGAGCAAGGGCGCGGATTTGCGGTGGTGGCTGATGAGGTACGGCAACTGGCAGCTCGCACCAGCGGGTCCACGGCAGAAATTTCAAGCATGATCGGGTTAATCCTCAGCGAAACGCGGCGGGCGATCAAAAGTATGGACGGCACCCGTGACCGGGCGGCGGAAGGCGTCGAACTAGCCAATCAAGCTGGGGCAGTGATCTTGCAGATTCGTGATGGTGCGAGTAACGCAGTGCAGGCGGTGAGCATGTTTGCCAACGAACGGGAGCCTGGCTAAACCGGTTTGCCGGGGTCACTTTCCTCGCCAGCCCCACTACACCGACCACCCACTTCGCGAGCGGCCACGCTCGCGAAGGCGATCCAGGCAACCCAGCCTGCTACTCAACATCAGAGCTCAGTGAAAACCTCATCACAATGATGCTGCGCGCAACGGACTATAGTGACCGCTAGTCCAAAAGCCTTGCAGAGAGCCTCATGAATTCAGACAAGCCCAACACCGAAACCAAAGCCCCCGTCGATCACCTGCGCTTCCACCGCCCTCACGCTCACCTGGCGACAACCTTCGGCAACGACGCCTTCGCCCTGCGCGCCGAATCCTTTGCACGGTTCTTCGGGACGCCGACCTTTCTCGGCGCACAAACCCTGATCGTGTTGATCTGGATCTGCCTCAACCTTTTCGGCATTACAACCTTCGACGTTTACCCATTCATCCTGCTCAACCTGGCGTTCAGCCTCCAGGCGGCGTATGCCGCTCCGCTGATTCTGCTGGCCCAGACCCGTCAGGCTGCACGGGACAAAGCCCAGTCTGATGCGGATGCACAACACCGCGAAGCGCTCGCCGTGGCCAATACAGAACGTCAGGCCCTGGCAGCACAAAACTCCGAGCAACTGCTGGCGCTGCTTGAGCAAAATACCAAGCTCACCGAAATGACCAAGGCCCTGACCGAGCGCATCGAAGGCCTGACCCTGGAAATGCATGAGCATTTCGTTACCAAGGATCAGCCAAACGCTTGATCATCGAACAGCCACGTGGTTGACGGCATCCGCCACCGTCGGTTGCGAAGGCTGTTTACGATGTGCCATCAAGAAAGGGCGCGGCGGTTAAGCAGGTAAGCGAATGTTGCGCCCCAGCTCATCAAACAACGTCACCACCGAGCGCAGGGCGCGACAATCCGGGCGGGTCAGTAACCAGAGGGCGGTGTCGTAACCGAGCAAAGGCTCAGTCAATGGTTGTAGTCCGTCATCAATCAGAAAGTCCGGCAACGCCGCAACACCCAGTCCCGCTCGCACCAGCTCGGTGACCGACTGCATGCTGTTGCAGCGATAGCCCGGCACCACGCCGGGTAAGTGCTGACGACGCCAGGCGATGGTCGGGTGATCCGGGAGGAAATCGTCGGGAGCGATCCAGGTCAGTGCGGCCAAATCAACAGGCGCCACCCTTTCCAGGTACGCCGTACTCGCACACACCCGATAGGAAATGTCCGCCAATCGCCGGCCGACCAAGTGTTCTGGCGGCGAGCGGGTCAGACGCAAGGCGATGTCGGCATCCCGACGGCTGAGGTTGGCGAAGTCGTTGGAGGTACTCAGCTCTAGGGTCAGCGCCGGGTAGGACGGCATGAATCGCGCCAATGCCGGCAACAACAAACCTTGCAAGACCGAATCGGTGCAGGTCACGCGCACCGTACCGCTGATGACTTCGCCGCCCAGCTCAACACCCACACGGGCGGCTTCCAACGCTTGCTCGGCCCTTTGCGCCTGCTCGGCCAGCGTCTGCGCCAACGTCGTGGGCAGGTAACCGGCACGGCTCTTTTCAAACAGTTGCTGGCCCAACGCCGTTTCCAGCCGGCGCACGGCACGAAACACCGTCGAGACGTCGACTTTCAACAACGTCGAGGCCCGGGCCAGAGAGCCGCCGCGTACCAGAGCGAGAACCAGCGCTAGGTCCGGATATTCCAGCCGGTAGTGCGTCGCTGCATTGAACAATTGGGATAACGCCAATATTGAGTGCGTGGACGCCAATCTATAGTGGCTGCCAGGAATCAACAAGCACAGAGAGAACCCATGGAAACCACCGCGCTGCGCATCGCCCTGATCGGCGATTACGACCCCCTGGTCAGCGCTCACCAAGCCATTCCCGTCGCACTCGGCATGGCCGCCAAACACGCGGGCCTGGACGTGCAATGGCAATGGTTGGCCACTGACCACATCAACGCAGCTACACCGCTCGATGCGTTTGACGGCTTTTGGTGCGTGCCCGCCAGCCCGTATCGCGACGAAGAAGGCGCCTTACGGGCGATCCGTTTTGCCCGCGAACAGCAGCGACCGTTCCTCGGTACATGCGGCGGTTTTCAACACGCCGTATTGGAATACGCCCGCAACGTTTTGGGCTGGGCAGACGCCGAGCACGGTGAAACAGCACCCGGTGCCGCACGGGCCTTGATCACGCCACTGACGTGTTCGTTGGTGGATGCCGTCGACAGCCTCTATCTGGTTGAAGGCTCGCTGATTGCCAACGCGTATGAAAACACCGAGATTCGCGAAGGCTATCACTGCCGCTACGGCGTAAATCCGGCGTTCGAACGGGAACTGCTGCACTCACAACTCAACGCCGCTGGTCACGACTCGACGGGGGATTTGCGGGCGGTGGAATTGAAAGATCATCCCTTCTTCATCGCCACGCTGTTCCAGCCGGAGCGTGCGGCCCTCAAGGGGACTTTGCCCCCCTTGGTGCGCGCCTTGATCGAGGCCTGTGCGAGGCAAAGAGCATGAGCGCCACCCCCTCGCCTGCGGCTTACTATGCGGTGATCTTTACCTCGCTGCGCACTGAGGGTGATCAGGGTTACACCCAGGTGGCCGAGCGCATGGTCGAACTGGCTCGCGAGCAACCGGGCTTCCTCGGGATTGAGTCGGCCCGGGGTGAAGATGGGTTGGGGATTACCGTGTCTTACTGGGCCAGTGAAGCAGCGATCCTTGCCTGGAAGCATCACCCCGAGCACAGCGAGATTCGTCAGCGTGGGCGCTCGACGTGGTATGCGGCGTGTCATACGCGGGTATGCAAGGTTGAGCGAGAATATGAGTTCAAGCGGTAAGTGATGGAGCGCCAAGCTGGACCAAACTCCTAACCGCCGATATCTCCAGCACTTCCCGTCGAGTCATGTACACCCGCAAGGGCTCGGTAATGTTGATCCGGTCATCGATGTTCTGGTCCAGCAACAACTGAATCAACTCACGCTTGAGGGTCATGGCCTGCTCAGGCCCTGCGGCCCATACAAACTCACTGGCAGGAATGATGCCGTCGTCGGCAACGTCCATGCCGAAGGAGTCTTCGCTGAAACGCACGATGTAGTGGCCGGTCTTGCGATTGAAACCGACGAAACCTTTGAGTTGGTCGGCGGCCTGACAGATGAGCTGAGAAGTGATGCGCATGGTAAACCTCACAAAAGGTCAAAAGGACCGGTGATCGATGGTTTACACGCAGGACAAACGAACGGATTTCCCTCTTCCGGAGAAATTACCGGGGCCAAGAATACTGCAAAAAACGGCCTGAACGCGCAGAAAAAAATGGGTTTTAACCACGTTTATGTCAGTCGGACGATGGCGTTAAGCGCGCTCAGTTGTTAAAAGGTACGTCTTTGAAATTTAACTGCGAAAGGATCTCGACCATGCCTGCCACCTTTTCCAAAAGCGCGCTGTTGCTGAGCCTGATGCTCGGCCTCGGCCAGGCACAGGCTTCCAGCCAGCCAACGCCTACCGAATTGGCGACCTCGATGGGGATCCCGCACCCGGCGGTTATCGCCCACCGTGGTGCGTCTTTTGATGCACCGGAATCTACGGCTGCGTCCTATGCGCTGGCCCGCGACCTGGGCGCCGACTATCTGGAAATGGACCTGCAACGCAGCAAGGACGGCGTGCTGTTTGCGCTGCACGACAATAATCTGCAACGCACCACCGATGTCGCTACCCGATTCCCTGAGCGTAAAAACAGCCCCGCCAACCAGTTCACCCTCGCTGAACTGAAAACCCTCGACGCGGGCAGTTGGTTCAATGCGGCTTACCCGGACCGTGCCCGTCCTTCCTACGTCGGTTTGAAAATCCTGACCCTGGACGAAATCATCGACATCGCCCAAGGCAACCCGCTGCACAAACCTGGCCTTTACATCGAAACCAAAGAGCCGAAGCAATTCCCAGGCATCGAACGCGACCTCAGGGAAAAACTCCAGGACCGCGGCTGGCTGAGCCCGGCAGGTTCGAAATTGGCGAAGAGCGAGTTAGCGGTCGGCCAGGGCAAAGGTAAGGTTGTGCTGCAAACCTTTGAAAAGAGCAGCTTGGTTCTGCTGCAAAAAGAAATGCCTAACGTGCCGAAGGTCCTGCTGCTGTGGGTCGGTGAAGGCAGTATCGAGCCGAAATCCACGGTGACGTTCGCCAAATCCGGGGCCACGGACAAAGCCACCTACTACGCCAGCCAGGAGCCGAAAGACAAAGCCGAATTCCAGCAATGGGTTGCATACGCCAAGGCCCAAGGCGCCATCGGCACCGGCCCTTCGGCGGCACTGACCAAGGGCGGCGATCAGAGCTACTCCGACTTGGTGCAACCGTGGATGAACCAGTACACCCACGATCAAGGCATGCTGGTACACGTCTACACCATCGACGATGCGGTGGATTACCAAAAGGTGATGGACGCTGGCGTCGATGGCATCTTCACCAACCGCGCCGGCGAATTGCTGAAGTTCTACAACCGTCCACCGGCGGCGAGCGTCACGCAGTTGTTGCAGAACAATGGGTACTGATCGGCGTCGGCTGTGATGCAGCGTCAACGTCTTCGCGGGCTGGCTCGCGAAGGCGGAATAACCGTCGGGGGAGTTAATTAAGGGTGAGTTAAGTTCGGCTGGATAACCTGAGCGCACTTAAAGAGTTAACCCAAGGAACGAACCTGATGAAAACCCTGACTGCCCTGTTCACTGCTACTGCTCTGACCCTTTGCGCTGGCCTGGCCCAGGCTGATGTTCGCCCGGACCTGATTCCCGGTCTGCTCCAGGCCGGCACCATTATGGACCTGGAAAAACTCAACCAGACCGCCCTCGCCCAGCACTCTGGCACAACGGCGGCGAACATCACTGAGACCGAACTCGATAAGAACGCTGCCGGCGCGTATGTCTATCAGGTGGAAATCCGCGACGCCAAAGGCGTTAAGTGGGACGTGGACCTCGACGCCAAGACCGGTCAGGTACTGCGCAACAAGCAAGACAAGTAACCCCACCCGCACAAAAGCCGCACGATCTTCGGATCGTGCGGCTTTTGTGCGTGTGGCTCAGGCAAAGGAAATCCAGCCAACGCCAGGCGAGCCGGCTAGAATCCCCCAGGACTAAACAGCGTGTATAAGCAGAGACGACGGCTATGGGGCAAACAGCGGCAGCAGACATTGCCACAATCGGTCGAATCAGCGCTGTTCCGGCGATTCTTCAAGTCATACGTGAACTGACTGGCCTTCGCTTCGCCGCCGTCGCACGGGTAACAGAACACTCATGGACAGCGTGTGCGGTGCTTGATCAGCTGGATTTCGGCCTGCAGGTGGGTGGGGAGCTGGACGTGGTCACGACCTTATGCCACGAGATTCACTCGGCCCACGGTGCGGTGGTCATCGACAAGGCCAGTGAAGACCCGCTCTACAGAGACCATCACACGCCTCGCCTGTACAAATTCGAAAGCTATATCTCGGTGCCCGTGTTCCGCACCGATGGCAGCTTTTTCGGCACGATCTGCGCACTCGACCCGGAACCGGCCCTACTCAAGTCCAGCAAGATCCAGAGCACCATGGCGTCGTTCGCACGGATGCTGGCGCTACAGATCGAGGCTGAGGAAAACCATCAACAGACCGAAGCTGCACTGCATCAGGAACGGCACACCTGCGAGCTGCGCGAACAATTCATCGCCGTACTCGGTCATGACTTGCGCAACCCGTTGTTCGCCATCAGTGCGGCGGCCGAAATGCTCCAACGCAAGTTTTCGAACCCGGCCAGTGACCGACTGGTGAACCACATTCTCACTAGCTCGCAACGCGCCGCGCAGTTGGTGGATGACGTCCTCGACTTTGCCCGTGGACGACTGGGCAATGGCATTCCGGTCAATATCCAAGCGTGCCAAGACCTTGACGACGCGCTCAAGCATATCGTTTCAGAGATCCAGAGCCTGTATCCGCAACGGGTCATTCGCTCATCGATCAGCCCTTTACGGGGTATTCACTGTGATCGCGCACGCGTCGCACAGCTGTTGTCCAACCTGCTGGCCAATGCCATGGTGCATGGTGATACCGACGGTGAGGTCGAGATCACTGCACTCGCGGATCAAGGCACCTTGATGCTGGCGGTCAGAAACCAAGGGGAAATCCCCGAGCAAGTGCTGCCGCACCTTTTCCAGCCCTATACGCGCCACAACCGCGACGCCCCTCAAGCGGGCCTGGGGCTGGGCCTCTACATTGCCAGCCAGATTGCTCAGTCCCATGGCGGTCGCCTGCATGTTGCGTCCACGGCACAGCACGGCACGCTGTTTACGTTCAGCCTGCCCTCGACAATTTAAGCCGTGGTGCTGACCAAAGAACCCGAGGTGCTCGAACTGGATTTTTGCAACGCCTGCAAAAGTGCCGCGGTCGCGGTCTGCAACGAACCGGAAGTGGCTGCGATCTGCGATTGCGCCGCCGCGACAGCCGTCGCTTTGGCCTCAGGGCTTTCCTGCTTGGCCTGAATCGCTTGCAGTTGACGCTGCTGTTCCTGCAATAGCTTTTGCAGCTGGGCGATCTGCTTGCGCATTGCTTTTACCGCCGACGATTCAGTGCTACCACTGGTGCTGCCGCCGCCAGACACAGGTGCCCCGCCGCCAGACGCCTTAGCGGTGCCGCCGGATGCGCTGGCAGTGCCCGTGGCCGTCGTTGCGCTGGTGTCTTCGCTGCTGCCCTTGACGGCAACGTTGCTGGACGGCGTAGAAAGGGTCTGGTTGATCGAAATCGAGGTGATGCTGACCATGGGTCCAATCCTTTTTTAAGTTAAAGGTAAATCCGTCATCGACACAGACGGGCCAAACTTGAGGGAAACTGTGTACCGCGTCGGTAAAAAAACCGGTACACAGGTATTTTCCGTCAGGCGCTCAGACGGGCCGTGACTTCGTTCAACTGCCCCGACAACCCATGCAGGTTGTGGCTTGCCGCCTCAGTGCGCTGCACGTTGTCCAGGTTGGTGCTGGCGATACTGGTGATCTCAGTGAGGTTGCGCGAAATGTCCTCGGCCACCGAGGTCTGCTCTTCGGCAGCGGTAGCGATCTGGCGGTTCATGTCACGAATCGCTTCCACGGCATGGGTGATGCGCTCCAGCATGGCCCCAGCCTCAGTCACCTGAGCGACACTTTCTTCGCTGCGCGACTGGCCGCTTTCAATCGCCTGAGCTGCGTCCACCGCACCGGTCTGCACACTTTGAATGATCTGGTTGATCTCGATGATCGACGCCGCCGTGCGCTGGGCCAGGCTGCGCACCTCATCGGCTACCACGGCAAAACCGCGTCCGGCTTCACCCGCACGTGCCGCTTCAATCGCGGCATTGAGCGCCAGCAAGTTGGTTTGCTCGGCGATGCCGCGAATCACTTCAAGAACCTTGCCGATACGCCCGCTATCAGTTTCCAGACGCCGGATGACCGTGGCAGTGTTGGCGATTTCGCCGCGCATCTGAGTGATCGTGTGAATGGTGCCCTGCATGACCTGCTCACCCTGCTGGGCGGATTGGTCGGCATCGTCGGCCGCACGCGCCGCATCGGCCGCGTGGCGAGCCACTTCCTGCGCGGTGGCGGACATTTCGTGCATGGCCGTGGCCACCTGATCGGTGCGGGTGAACTGCTCGTTGGTGCCGCTGGCCATGAGGCTGGCGATGGCATTCAGTTCGCCGCTGGCGCTGTCCAGTTCCGACGCACTGCGCTGCAAACGGCTGAAGGTTTCAGCGAGAAAGTCACGCAGCGTATTGGCAGCGGTCGCCAGCTTGCCCAGTTCGTCCTGACGGCGGCTGTCCACACGCTCGGCGAACTTGCCCTTGGCCAGTTGCGCCACGTAATCGATCAGTTTGCGAATCGGCGCCACCAACTGACGGTTGACCAGCCACAGGCTAAACAGGCCGATCAACAACCCTGACACCAACATCACGATGATACCCAGCAGCACCGTGCGTTCGGCGCTGGCGCTGATCAATGCCGACTGCTCGGTGCCATGCTTGCGTAATTCGCTGACCAGCTCACTCATCTGATCGCTGGTAGCACGGTCCACGCCCTTGACCGCGTTGTCGCCGGCCGTTGGGTCGGCACCGGCAGCAACATAGGCATCGCGGCCCTTCTGATAAGCAGCGCCCAGCAGGCGGTGTTCGTCACGCAGTCGTTCAATGCGCGCCTTGAGTTGTGCGTCCAGGTCTTTCTGCGCGGTCAATTCGCCGAGAATCCCCTGCACGTCGCGTTGGCGATCTTCGAACTGCTGCCAGTATTTATTGAGATCGGCCGGCTGCTTGCCGCGAAGCAGAACGTTTTTCCATTCCTGGACCTGAACCTTGAATTGCAGGTTGGCTTCGTCGATCAGTTGCGAAGTGTGCAGCGGACCGTCGATCAGGTTGGCGTAGTTTTGTACGCCGCTGGACAGAAAGTGAAAGCAGGCCAGGGCGATCAGTAACATCGCCAGCAGGCTGCCACTTAACAGGGCGAGAATTTGTGCTCTCAAGGATTTTTGCAGCATCGGCTGATACTCATGACAGGAATAAGGCACGCTTTGATGGGCGTGAAAAGACATCCGAACATCCCTGTCTGCGCCGCTGGCTCGTGACAAGCGCCGCACAACTACATGCCTGCGTCATCGGCGTTCCATCGCCGTTCTTGAACCCATTCCGACCACTGGTAACAGTCAGTTTTACGGCGCCATACAACCGTCACAAAACGGTCAAAACACCCTGCAATGATGCGGTTCAGTGAGCCTGTGAAATCCCGGCAGGCGCTTCCTTCAGCGAGACTTCATGAACCACAGCATTGATCAAAGCCACCGTGATCCCGATCTGTTCGGCCTGCTTTACGGGTTCCGTTTCCTCCCCGGCGAACGCGGCCAAGAGATCGATTCGGCCAAAGCCCTGCAATGCCTGCAGCAACCAGACGCTGCCGAAGAGTTCCTCTGGCTGCACCTCAACCTCGCCCACGCGGCCTGTGAGCGCTGGATGAAAAGTCACCTGGAGCTGCCAGTAGAGTTTTTCGAAGCGCTGCACGAAGGCTCACGCTCAACGCGCATCGAGCACGTCGACTCAGCATTGTTGGCCGTGGTCAATGACGTGGTATTCAACCTCCACAGCATGGTGTCGTCGGATGTCTCGACGCTCTGGGTGTGTGCCCGCAGTCGCTTGATTATCAGCGCGCGACTACAACCGCTGCACTCAGTGGACAAGCTGCGCTCGTCAGTCAAAGCCGGTGAATGCTTTCGTTCGCCGCTGGAGTTACTGGTGCATTTATTGCGCGATCAAGGGGAAGTGCTAACGCAAATCGTGCGCAAGACCAGCCAAAGTGTCGATCAGATCGAAGATGAGTTGTTGTCGTCAAAACTGTCCACCAACCGCGCCGAGCTAGGGGCTAACCGTCGATGGCTGGTGCGCCTGCAACGGCTGTTGGCGTTGGAGCCGGGATCATTGCTGCGCTTGCTCAACCGTCCACCGCAGTGGTTACAAAAGGAGGACGTCAAGGAGTTGCGCAAGTCCACCGAGGAGTTTGCCCTGATCATCAACGACCTCACGGCCCTCGGCGAACGGATCAAGTTGTTGCAGGAGGAAATCGCCGCCAACCTCAACGAACAGAGCAACCGCACGCTGTTCACCCTGACGGTGGTCACGGTACTGGCACTGCCGATCAACATCATCGCCGGCTTCTTTGGCATGAACGTCGGCGGTGTCCCGCTCTCCGGCGACCCTGAGGGTTTCTGGATTCTGGTGGCGCTGGTGGTGACGTTTACCCTGATTGCCGGACGCTGGGCGTTTCGCAAGCGTCAGGATTATTGAGCGCAGCTGAGATCAAACGCCCCCCAGAAAGACCAAACACTGACGCAACGCAGCCTCTCTGTAACATTTTGAGACGATCATGACGAACATTCCTTCCGCCCTCAGGATTGCCCGTCATGGCTACGCCCTCATTGACCGCCGCCCCAGCGTCCGCCCGCGGTGCCAGACCACGGTTTGATAAAAAGCCCGGTGTGTTCACTCTGGTGATTTTTTTCGCGGTACTGGGCAGCGGGCTACTGTTCACCGCCTACAGTTTGATGCACGACATGCACGAACTCGGTGCGGTGGTGACCACCTGGACACCGTTTCTGCTGCTGGGCGTGGCATTACTGATCGCCTTGGGCTTTGAGTTCGTCAATGGTTTCCACGACACCGCGAACGCCGTCGCGACGGTAATTTATACCAACTCGCTACCGCCGAACTTTGCCGTAGCCTGGTCGGGTTTCTTTAATTTTCTCGGTGTGCTGCTTTCCAGTGGTGCAGTGGCGTTCGGGATCATCGCCCTGCTCCCCGTCGAGCTGATTCTGCAAGTCGGCTCATCGGCCGGTTTCGCAATGATTTTTGCCCTGCTGATCGCCGCCATCCTGTGGAACCTCGGCACCTGGTGGCTAGGGCTGCCAGCGTCGTCGTCCCACACCTTGATCGGCTCGATCATTGGCGTCGGCGTGGCCAACGCCCTGATGCATGGCCGTGATGGCACCAGTGGTGTGGACTGGGCCCAGGCAACCAAAATCGGTTACGCCTTGCTGCTTTCGCCGCTGGTAGGATTTGGCTTTGCCGCGTTGTTGCTGCTGGCCTTGCGCGCTTTCGTCAAGAATCGGGCGCTGTACAAAGCGCCCAAAGGCGATGCCCCGCCACCGTGGTGGATTCGTGGCCTGCTGATCCTGACCTGCACCGGCGTGTCATTTGCTCACGGTTCCAACGACGGCCAGAAAGGCATGGGCCTGATCATGCTGATTCTGGTCGGCACGTTGCCGATGGCGTATGCGCTGAACCGCACGATGCCGGCCGATCAGGTATTGCAGTTCGCCGCCGTCGCCGAAGTCACCCAACAAGCACTGGTAAAAAATACGCCGTTGCCAGCCCCAGCCGACCCTCGGGCGGTGCTGTCCGATTACGTGCGCAGCAAGGACGCTACGCCACAACTGGTTCCCGCCCTCGCCGCACTGGCCGGCAACATCGGTAGCGAAGTGAAGGGCTACGGCTCACTGTCCAAAGTGCCGGCTGAAGCCATGGGCAACGTGCGCAACGACATGTATTTGACCAGCGAAACCATTCGCCTGATGGACAAGAACAAGGTCGGCAATTTCGACGCCGACACCCACGACAAGCTGCAACTGTTCAAGCAACAGATCGACAACGCCACCCGATTCATTCCGCTGTGGGTGAAAATTGCCGTGGCCATCGCGCTGGGCCTGGGCACCATGGTCGGCTGGAAACGCATTGTGGTGACCGTCGGCGAAAAAATCGGCAAGACACACCTGACCTACGCCCAAGGCGCGTCGGCAGAAACCGTGGCCATGCTGACCATCGGCGCTGCTGACATGTTCGGTTTACCGGTCTCCACGACGCACGTCTTGTCCTCAGGGGTAGCCGGGACCATGATCGCCAACGGCGGTGGCTTGCAGATGAAGACCATCCGCAACCTGTTGATGGCCTGGGTGCTGACGTTGCCAGCAGCGATTGTGCTGTCGGGCAGTTTGTATTGGCTGTTCACTCAATTGTTCTAACCTTCGGCGTATCACCCGAATCCCGGCCGGGTTTCCGTCCGGGATTTTTCAGTTTTGGCCCTGCCATTTATTCGTCATGACACGGGCATTGACTGGCCAGCGCGGGCTCGCGCTTCAGTTTGCAAACGTCAGGCCGATGCTTATGAGAGTCGATGCATTCAGGAGGAAGAGCCGTGAATCTGTACATCAATCAGCTTCAGAAAAAAGCTGACTTCAAAGAAGCCATCTACACCGGCGATATTTTCTTGAACACCGAGCTGAGTGCCGCCAAAGCGCTGTGTGCATTCGCCCAGGAAAGCATCACCGCCGCGTTCAATGGCGAGACCCGCCACCAGGCCCTGCACACCCTGATGCCGGTGGAAGAATTCGTGGTGCTGGTGACACGACTCAAGGGCCAGTTCACCAACAGCCTGCGCGCCAAAGAATTGATCCTCAGCTTCATCAATGAAATCGGCGCCGACCCGCGCGAGTATATTTTCGACGTGCCGCGGATTCGCGTCGTGCCCAACTACGAGTACCTGCACGCGGGCGTCAGCTACGCCTACAAGCCCCATCGCGATACCTGGTACGGCAGCGTCGATTGCCAGATCAATACCTGGATGCCGGTTTACACCATCAGCACCGACCAAACCATGATGATCAACGGCGGCTATTTCGACGTGCCGGTGCAGAACACCTCCAGCGAATGGAGCCTCAACGACTGGATCAGCAATCAACGGCACAAAGCCAAGGACAACCTCAAAGAGGAAGTCCGCCTCCACCCAGTGCCACTGGAAGCGATCAATAGCGCGTCTGAAGTACGCATTGCCGGTAACACCGGTGACATGCTGATTTTTTCCGGCTCGCACCTGCATGGCACCGTTCCCAACCACACCCAACAGACCCGTTTCAGCGTGGACTTTCGCCTGATGCACCTCGACGACCTAAAGCACAAACGCGGTGCGATCAACGTCGACAGCGCCTGCACTGACGTTGCCGCAGGGTTCAAAGACTATTTCCACGCCCACGACTTTTCGAACTTCCAAGGAATCCAGCAATGACCAAGCGTCGCATCACGCCCGCCGAGGCCCAGTACAACGAAACACGCGCCAATGTCCTGAAACGGGTCGATGCCGAGTATGTAGCCGATGCGCCGTTCGTCTTCGCCAACCGCATCGGCGTGACCGCGGCACTGTCGCGCATGGAACTGTTCAAGAAAGTGGCCGAAATACCGGGTGCGATCATCGAGTGTGGTGTGTACAAGGGCAATTCGCTGATGCTCTACATGCATTTGTCGATGATTCTGGAACCCTACGCGATCAACCGCTCGATCATTGGCTTCGACACGTTCGAAGGCTTCCAGAGCATCGACCAGAAAGAAGACCCGGCCGACGTCAACGAGACCATGTTCTCGGACACCGACCAGTCACTGATCCAGGACATGATCGACGCCAACGACCTGCTGCGCCCGGTCAACCGGATACCGCGTTGCGAGCTGGTCAAAGGCGACATCGTCAAGACCGTTCCGGAATGGGTCAAGACCCGTCCTGACTTGGTAGTAGCGATGCTGATCCTCGACACCGACCTGTACGAATCGACCAAAGTTGCGCTGCAAACCTTCCTGCCGTACATGCCAAAAGGCGCAATCGTGGTTCTGGACGAAGTCGCCTACCGCAACTTCCCAGGTGAAACCAAAGCCCTGCGTGAAGTGCTGGACCTGAACAAAATCGAACTCAAGCGCCTGCCGTTCGACTCCTGCGTAGGCTACTTCCACGTCTGACGCCTAAACGCTTTGGGAGCGAACCTGCCCGCGATGGCGGACCCTCAGTCAACATCCAGGTTGCAAGTGCGCACAGGCCTTCGGGTCAGTGCGCTGTCGCAATGATTTGCCCCAGCCAATCCATGAACGCTCTCACCCGCAAGGGCAAGTGTCGTTGCCGTGCATACAGCAGCGACACTTGCATCGACGGCGCGCAGTGCTGCGGCAACACCGCCACCAGCTCACCGCTCTGCAAGTACGGCTGCATGCCCATCAGCGGCGCCTGAATTAACCCGAGGCCGCCCCGACACGCCGACTCATAAGCATCCGTGCTGTTGACCGTGATGCTGCCGGCCATCGGCACCCGATGCAGCTCGCCCTGCTGCTCATACAAAAAACCTTCCGGGCGCGAACCCAACACGCCGACGTAATGAACCAGCCGATGCTGGGCCAAATCTTCCAGGCGCTGCGGTATGCCGAAACGCTGCAAGTAAGCCGGGCTGGCGCAATTGACCATGGCGAAGTCGCACAGATGGCGCGCGACCACCGATTGATCAGGTTGCGCGCCGACCCGCACCACGCAATCGAAACCCTCGCTGAGCAGATCGACCCGACGGTCGGTGCAACTGATTTCCAGCTCAAGGCGGGGATGCTCGGCCATGAATTCTGGCAATCGCGGCATCACCACCCGACGGGCAAGAATGTTCGGCATATCAATACGAATTCGTCCGGCGAGGGACGCCTTGTCCTGCTTGAACAGCCCTTCGATTTCATCCATATGCGACAGCAAATCTTTGCTGCGCTCGTACAACACCAGACCATCCTGGGTCGCTTGAACCTTGCGCGTGGTCCGTTGCAGCAGGCGCGTGCCCAGCAGCGCTTCCAACGCACGGACGTGCTCGGACACGGTAGACCTGGGCAGGCCAAGGCTTTCGCCGGCGAGGGTAAAACTCGACACTTCGCTGACGCGCACGAACGTGCGCAACAGTTCAAGTTTGTTCATGGGCAGCCCTCTATTGTTCGGATTAATCGGCCAGTGATTCCGATTTACTCCTGTTTATCACCCTGAGCCGGACAAATAAACTTCCCAGCACATCATCACTCACTGCTCTTGAGCTGCTTGTTAAGGAAACCCGCCATGAACCGTAAAATCGCACTGATCACCGGCGCCAGCCGCGGCCTGGGTAAAAGCACCGCCCTGCACTTGGCCGCGCAAGGTATCGACATCATCGGTACCTACAACAGTCGCGCCGACGAGGCACACGCGCTGGTCGCAGAAATTGAACGGCTCGGTGGCCGCGCCGCCATGCTGCAACTTGATGTCAGCAACAACGAACACTTTGGCGCATTCAGTACCGAAGTCGCTCAGGTGCTGCAAAACCACTTCAGTCGTCAGCACTTCGACTTCCTGATCAACAACGCCGGCGTGGGTGTGCATGCGAGTTTTGTCGACACCACGATCGAGCAGTTCGACTTGTTGATGAATATCCATTTGAAGGGGCCGTTTTTCCTCACCCAGACCTTACTGCCACAGCTCAATGACGGAGGCCGCATCATCAATATTTCCAGCGGCCTGACCCGTTTCAGCCTGCCAGGTTATGGCACTTACGCGGCGATGAAAGGGGCGATGGAAGTCTTGACCCGTTACCAGGCCAAGGAACTCGGCGCACGTGCAATAGCGGTCAATACCTTGGCCCCTGGCGCGATTGAAACCGATTTCGGCGGCGGTGCAGTACGTGATAACGCCGGCGTGAATCAAATGGTGGCGAGCAATACCGCGTTGGGCCGCACGGGCCAACCGGACGACATTGGCGCCGCGATTGCGCTACTGCTCGCGCCGGGCAGCCAGTGGATCAACGGGCAGCGGATCGAGGCATCGGGCGGGATGTTTTTGTAGTCCAGAACAAAAGATCGCAGCCCTGGGCTGCGATCTTTGCTTTTTATCCCGCGTAAGACCGGCGCATCATCACTTTCGCCCGTAGCACGTCATACACCCAGTGGTACACGTAGGTGTAGGGCAGGAAGAACAGCAGCACCCCGATGTCCAGCAAGAACGCCTGCCACAGGCTGACCTTCAGCCACCACGCAATCAGTGGCACGCCGAACGCAACCAGCCCCCCCTCGAACAACAGCGCATGCACCACGCGGACCCAAGCGCTGCGCACGATCTCGAAGTGCTTGAGCGCGCGGTCAAACAGAGCATTGAAGACCACGTTCCAAGCCAGCGCAATCGCCGCAATGGCCATGGTCACCAAGCCCATTTGCGCCATCGGTTTGTCCATCACCCACGCCAGCAGCGGGGTACAAATCAAGATAGCCAGCAGTTCGAATCCCACGGCTTGGACAATACGTTCGGTGATGGATCTGTTGGCGTTCATGGCTGAGTGTCCTGAGTGACTGTGGTTGCCATGATCTGTCAGTAGATCGATACTTCATAACCAATAACCATCGATCAAGACGATAGCTCATGGCCTCTCACGAAGTATTGCTGGCATTTGTCCAGGCGGCGACCCAAGGCTCGTTTTCCGCCGCAGCACGTAAGCTGGGTCGCAGTCAGTCGACCATCAGCGCGGCAGTGGCCAGCCTGGAAATCGATTTGAACCTTAGGCTGTTTGATCGCAGCAGCCGCAAGCCCAGCCTGACCCCGGCCGGGCACGTCATGCTGCAAAGGGCCGAAGAGATTTTGGCGGCGACCAGTCGTCTCGAGATGACCGCCAGTCAGCTGTCTCAAGGCGTGGAGGCGAAACTGACGGTGGCCATTTCCGACACTTACCAGTCCAACCGTTTCGAAGCCGCCCTCAGCGCCTTCGAGCAGCGTTATCCGGACCTCGAGCTTGAATGCCTGATCGCCGAGTGTGATGACCTGATAGCACTGGTGCAAAGCGGTCGGGCCCATCTGGGCTTCGCCGAAATGCGCGACAGCTACCCGCCAGACCTGGTCAATTCGACCGTCGACGAGCGCACGGAAATCGCCCTCTTCGTGTCCCGTCAACACCCATTGGCCGCGCTCACCCGGGTTGACCAGGACATGCTGCAACAGCACCGGGAGTTACGCCTGGCAACCATCGTCAACCCCTATGAGAGCCGGGCCAAAGGCCGGGTCTGGTCGGCACCGAGTTATCTGATGTTGCTCGAAATGGCCCAAGGCGGATTTGGCTGGGCGCCCTTGCCCCGCTGGCTAGTGGGACGGTTTGGAGCCGGCTCACTGGTGGAACTGGAGGTTCGTGGCTGGCCAAAACCGGTGTATGTCGACGCACTGTGGTCGCGACTGAACCCGCCGGGGCCGGCAGGGAGTTGGCTACTGAGCAAAATGCTGGAATAGCGGTATGGCCTTTCGCGGGCAACATCACCTCGCGTCAACGCCCTGATCCGCCGTTCAGTGAATCGGCGCACCGGCAAAGCACCCATTCGACCGCCGAAATAAACATAATCCGCCGACTAAAATTCGCTAAAATCCGCAGCCCCAGTGTGTGTATGTTGGAAAAGGACACTCCAGTGATCGCCCGTCTTGTGCCTTACGAAAGCCTTACTGCCCTCCAGCGTCAGCAGATCGAGGCCATCGAAGTTCATCCTGAACAAATAAAGTTTTCCGGCGACATCCACGGTGCGTTGCACTCCTTGCTGTCCAAACCCGGTCCCGGCGTCAAAGGCTTTGCCCTGTTGGCCGAGGACGTACCGGTGGCGTTCCTGCTGCTCAAGCGCCCGCCCGTGCTGCCGGCCTGGGCCAACGAACACAGCGCGACCCTGCACGCGCTGCAAGTCGATCAGCGCGCGCAAGGCAAAGGCTATGGCAAAGCCTGCCTGCAATCGCTGCCCGCCCTGGCGCGCCAAGCGTTTCCGGAAATAAAGGCATTGGAATTGTCAGTCGATGCCGACAACGAGCCGGCCATCGCGCTGTATGCAAAGTTCGGCTGGATCGACAGCGGCGAAGCCTACAAGGGCCGTATCGGCTACGAGCGGCGGATGGGATTGACGCTCTGAAGCGCCGACCTCACACATTCATCTGCATGTTCAGAGCGTCAGGACCATCTCATGCCACGCCATCGCGCCATGGTCTGACGCCGAAGGCTTGATGTAGGCAAAGCCAAATCCGGCGTAGAGCGGGATGTGCCGTTCCTTGCACATCAGATGAATGCCGACCTTGTTCAGCGCGCGCATCCGCTTAATGAATTCGCTCATCAACCGCTTGGCCAAACCCAGCCCCTGATAGTCCGGATGCACCACCACCGACATGATCACCACCTGCGGTCCAGCCGGGTCGTGGCCAATCAGTTCTTTGAACGCCTCGTCCGACATCTGCACCTCAAATGCCGCGCCGCTGTTAATGAAACCGGCTACAACGCCGTCCACTTCAGCGACGATGAAACCTTGCGGCCACGTGGCAATGCGGATGGCAATTTTTTCGCGGGTGGCTGCTTCGTCGCCCTCGTAGGCAACGGTTTCGATGGCGAAGCAGCGGTCCAGATCAGCAGGCGTGACAGGGCGGATGACGGTGTTCATGGCGACTCGGAATAAACGACGGATAGGCGCGCAATCATAAATTAATAAGGGGTTCATATCGATCACCGAAAACCCCGTAAAGCCTGCGTATAGGCGCTGGTATTGCTCAGCGGTTCGGACTATTTGTGTTTCCTGTGGACTGGCCCCTATCAAACCGGACACCTGCACCCCGTTAAATTGATGCCGCTGCCAAACGCCTAAACTCCCGTGGTGAACGGTATTTCAGCGCGCTGTGCGGATGCTCCTCGTTGTAATGCTCAAAGGCAATCGTCAGGTTACGCAAGGCTGTTTCCCGGTCAGGTTTGGGCATGTGCGCGACGTAGTCGCGTTTCATCGTTTTGACGAAGCTCTCGGCCATGCCGTTGCTCTGCGGGCTACGCACCGGTGTGGTCACCGGTTGCAAACCGATCTGTCGGGCAAACTGGCGTGTCTGTTCAGCGATGTAGGCCGAGCCATTGTCGCTCAGCCATTGCACCGGGGTGGCAGGCGCCTCTTCACCGAAGCGTTTTTCCACCGCCTCCAGCATCAGATCACGGATATCGTCGCCGCTGTACCCGGTCGGGCTGGCCACCCAACCGATGGCTTCGCGGTCGCAGCAGTCCAGGGCAAAGGTCACGCTCAGCTTGGCGTTATCATCACAGCGAAACTCAAACCCGTCCGAGCACCACCGGGTATCGCTGGTGGCCACGGCAATTCGGCCTTCGTGACGGCGTGCCACACCCGGTTGTTTAATCCGTCGCTCCAGCAGCAACTGATGATCGCGCATGACGCGATAAACCCGCTTGACGTTGATCGGCGCCTGACTCTGCTTTTCACGCCGACGACGCAGCAACCCCCACACACGGCGGTACCCGTAGCTGGGCAGTTCACTCACTTCAGCCTGAATTTCTTCGACCAGTGCGGCATCGTCCAGCGCAGGGCGACGCCGCTCGACCTGAGCATTTGGGTTGAGTCGAACCGTCAATTGCGAGCGCGCTACACCGAGACTTTCACTGATCAGCTTCACTGGTCGTCCCCCGGCAACAAGGGTGAGTGCGCAATCCATTTTCGCGACCGAGCAATCTCCACAGCTTCCTGAAGGATCTCGACCTGCATGGTTTTCTTGCCAAGCATGCGCTGTAGCTCGCGGATCTGCTTGAGCGCATCGGCCAGCTCGGAAGCGGGCACCACGCTCTCCCCAGCACTGACAGCCGAGAGACTGCCGCTCTGATAGAGCTTGCGCCACTGAAACAACTGGTTGGCATTCACGCCATTCTGTCGAGCCACCACCGAGACGCTTTGCCCCGGTTGCAGGCTCTCGCGAACCATGGCCAGTTTTTGCTCCGGGCTCCAGCGGCGACGCCGCTCCTGACCCAAAAGCTCCCCACCCTTATCGTTTCTATTAGTCATATACACAGTCGTTTGCCTATCCCTTATGTTAAGGGGGAAACGGTGTCCTGTCTTTCAGGGGGCTCGTCCATCCTGTCTCTGGCCATCATTAGGGGAAACTCACCATGAGTAGTATTCAGATCGGTCTTCTTATGTTGTTAGGTATCAGCACTTTCGGCTTCATCACCTTAGCCGTTGACCTGTTGCGGGCGCGACGGGCGAAACATGGCAACTAGGCCTCAACACGGTCAGCGAGAGGCGGATGCCGGGTCCGCCCCTCGCAGTTTTCAGGCCTTGAGCGGCAACCAGATTTCCAGCGTTCCAGTCGCGAGCTTCGGGTTGAAATCTTCGCTGTAGCGCTCGAACTCCGGGGCATCCGCCGCCGCCCGACCGGACTGCGGCAACCAGGTTTTCCAAATGTACTGAAAGGTCTGGGGCAACGTATCCAGCGCTCCGTGATGCTCGAACACAGCGTAGTGCTGAGGCTGAACTTCTACCCAACGGTACTTTTCCGGCAAGTCGTCGAGCTTACTGATTTCGACACCCGCAATGTATTCGAACCCACCCTTGCCATCCGGATTGCAGCAAACGCCGTAAGTCACTTCGCCTTTTTGGCTCGGAATACGCCCGAGATGGGGAATGAATTGCTCCCAGAGTTGGGGGATCTGCCCAGACGTTGCCTGGGTAAATCGCCCGCCAAGCCCGGCAATGAGCAGGAAATGCCCATTTTCGAAGCGTGGTTCGGCCGGTTTGATGCGTGTTTGCTCATCCATGACTCGACTCCTGGAACGAAAAGGTGTGTTCGGCTGGGAGTATAGAAGCCAAACACGATTCGCCCAGTCAGAGCCCGGGAAGCTGCCCGACGGCAGCCTTGACGATAAACTCGTTGTAGCCGGATAGGATCACGTAGACCGCGAAATAGCAGAAGATCGCTGCTGATGCCATGTAGGAGTAACGCAGTAACTTGTCGCCCAGCAACTTGCCACCGTGACTCGCGGCGAAGCACAAGCCGGCGCTCCAGAGCAGACCGGCACACACAAACCCGCCGAGGAACAACGCCGAGCTGAGCGCGCCACCACCGCCGGAGCGCGCGATCAGGGTGCCACCTACCGCCGCGAACCAAAGAATGGCGCTGGGGGATGACATGGCAAGGAAAATGCCGCGGAAAAATTCTTTGCGATGCGAGTTTTGACCGACTTCGGCAGCCTGGGCCAACGCTGCTTCATGGTGGATGGCGGAGTAAATCATCTTGGCTGCGAAGTACAACAGCAACGCCGAACCCCCGATCCACAGTACCCAGCGCACGGTTTCGTATTGCAACAAAACGGTCATTCCGGCGAGTGCGAGTACGGCGTAAATGAGGTCACCGACGCAGGTCCCCAGCCCCAGCGCAAAGCCTTGAAAATAGCCACGCTGCATGGCCAACGTGATCATAGCGATGTTGGCCACACCAATGTCCAGGCACAGCGAAAGGCTCAGCAAGAAGCCACTGCTAAATTCCATTAACCCGTTTCCTTCGGCAAAAATTGTTTACACAGTCGCTGGACAGTTTGCCACAACAGCCCTTACATTCCGCCACAGGCCACCGCAGTGGCCAGCGTCGCTCGGACGGTTCCGGGCGCTCACGTTCTCCGAGGCAACAATGGCCAACCCAGGTTCGCCGCGCCGCTTTGCGCGCATAGATCGACTCCCTCCTTACGTTTTCAATATCACCGCCGAGCTGAAGATGGCCGCCCGTCGTCGTGGCGAAGACATCATCGACTTCAGCATGGGCAACCCGGACGGCCCGACACCGCCGCACATCGTCGAAAAACTGGTGACCGTCGCCCAACGCGAAGACACCCACGGTTACTCGACATCCAAGGGTATTCCGCGCCTGCGCCGGGCTATTTCCAACTGGTACAAGGATCGCTACGAGGTCGACATCGACCCGGAAACCGAAGCCATTGTGACCATCGGTTCCAAGGAAGGCTTGGCGCACTTGATGCTGGCCACGCTCGATCAGGGCGACACCGTGCTGGTGCCGAATCCCAGTTACCCGATTCACATCTACGGTGCCGTGATTGCCGGCGCCCAGGTGCGGTCAGTGCCGCTGATCCCAGGCGTGGATTTCTTCGCCGAACTGGAAAGCGCGATTCGCGGCTCGATCCCGAAACCGAAAATGATGATCCTCGGCTTTCCGTCCAACCCTACCGCCCAGTGCGTAGAGCTGGATTTTTTCGAGCGGGTGATTGCCCTCGCCAAACAGTACGACGTACTGGTGGTGCATGACCTGGCCTACGCCGACATCGTCTATGACGGCTGGAAAGCCCCGTCGATCATGCAGGTTCCCGGCGCCAAAGACATCGCGGTGGAGTTTTTCACGCTGTCCAAAAGCTACAACATGGCGGGTTGGCGCATCGGTTTCATGGTCGGTAACGCTGAACTGGTCAACGCCTTGGCGCGGATCAAGAGCTACCACGACTACGGCACATTCACCCCGCTACAAGTCGCGGCGATTGCTGCGCTCGAAGGTGATCAGCAATGCGTCAAAGACATCGCCGAGCAGTACCGTCAGCGCCGTAACGTGCTGGTCAAGGGCCTACACGAACTGGGCTGGATGGTCGAAAACCCGAAAGCGTCAATGTACGTCTGGGCCAAGATCCCCGAGGCATACGCGCACTTGGGCTCCCTGGAGTTCGCCAAGAAGCTGCTGGCCGAGGCCAAGGTCTGTGTCTCGCCGGGTGTCGGATTTGGTGAGTATGGGGATGATCATGTGCGTTTCGCGCTGATCGAAAACCAAGACCGGATTCGTCAGGCAGTACGCGGGATTCGCGGCATGTTCCGAGCGGATGGTCTGGTCACCAAAACCAGCGCCTGATTTATTCAGCAGCCAAAAAAAAAACCGCATTGCTGCGGTTTTTTTGTACGCGCACGTTGCCTGATCGCTACCCGCTCACTCTGCGCGGAAACGATCAGCGTGAGGTGTTCACACCACCAACGACAACAGCAGGATAAAGCCCAGCGCCACAACGGACAGGATGGTTTCCATCGCGGTCCAGGTCTTGAAAGTTTCGGCCACGGTCATGTTGAAGTACTGCTTCACCAGCCAGAAACCCGCGTCGTTGACGTGTGACAGTACCAGCGAGCCAGCACCCGTGGCCAATACCAGCAGTTCACGGTTCACACCCGGAATCATCCCCACCACCGGCACCACAATGCCGGCACCGGTAATGGTTGCGACCGTCGCCGAACCGGTCGCCACACGAATCACCGCCGCCACCAGCCACGCCAACAGAATCGGCGAGATTTGCGCATTGACCGCCATGTGACCGATCACGTCGCCCACACCACTGGTCACCAGCATCTGCTTGAAGCCACCGCCGGCACCGATGATCAGAATGATCGCGGCAGTCGGCGCAAGGCTCGCATCCAGCAGTTTCAGAATCTGTTTCGAACCAATGCCCTGACGGTGGCCGAAGGTGTACAGCGACAACAGCAATGCCAGCAGCAGCGCAGAAATGGGGTGACCGATCAGGTCCATCCAGCTGCGGAAGAAATGCCCGTCTGGTAGCGCAACATCGGCAAAGGTCTTAAGCAACATCAGGAACACCGGCAGCAGCACGGTGATCAGGGTAATCGCGAAGCTCGGCAAATTCGCGGACGCCGGTTCGCGCGCCAACTGATCCACCAAATCCTGATTGGCATGGCCTGGAATGTATTTGGAAATGAACGTGCCATAGATCGGACCGGCAATAATCGCAGTCGGCAGCGCCACGATCAGACCGTACAAAATGGTCTTGCCAATGTCGGCGCCAAACACCCCGATGGCCAGTAACGGCCCTGGGTGCGGCGGCACCAGACCGTGTACCGCCGACAAACCGGCCAGCAGCGGGATACCGATCTTGATAATCGAGACGCCGGTCCGCCGGGCGACGATGAACACCAGCGGAATCAGCAGCACGAAGCCGATTTCGAAGAACAGCGGAATGCCCACCAGAAACGCCGCAAACATCATGGCCCACTGCACGCGCTCTTTGCCGAACGCACGAATCAACGTTTGGGCAATCTGATCCGCCCCACCCGACTCGGCCATCATTTTGCCGAGCATGGTGCCAAGCGCCAGGATGATGCCGACAAAGCCCAGCACACCACCGAAGCCGTCCTGGAACGCTTTGAGGATGGTGCCCACCGGCATGCCCGAGGTCAGACCGAGAAAACCGGCGGCAATGATCAGCGCGATGAAGGGATGCAGCTTGAATTTGGTAATCAGGACGATAAGCCCAATCACCGTGACCACGGCATCCAACAGTAAAAACGTATCGTGGGACATGCCAAACATGGGGGTGTCTCCTGTTTGTTGTTGTTATGAAAGCGGTTATTCAGAAGCCGTCAGGACAGCGCTATCTCTTGGGGCAACACTTAAACCGGACGGTTCAATCCGTGTTCAAGCCACCAGGCATTGGCCTGCTCCGCCAGTTGTTCAACGCTATGCGTCGAGGCATCCAGCGCCAGGGTCAGCGGCTCGCCAACGGGTGACTCAAGGGTAGCGAACTGGCTGTCGATCAAGGTCGATGGCATGAAGTGCCCCGGACGATGGGACACGCGGTCGGCGGCCACTTCAGGGGTCAGTGCAAGGAACACGAAACCCAAGCCCGGCAAAGCACTGCGCAGCACTTCACGGTAACTGTGTTTGAGCGCCGAGCAGGTCAACACCGGGCGTTCGCCCTTGGCATCGACGCGGCGCAGTTCGTCGCACAGGCTGTCGAGCCAGCCGGCACGGTCTTCGTCATTCAGGGGGATGCCCGCGCTCATCTTTTCGATGTTGGCGGCCGGGTGAAAAGTGTCGCCTTCAATGGCTGTTGCGCCGCTGAGCTGGCACAGGGCCTGACTCACGCAGGTCTTGCCGCAACCGGCAACGCCCATGATGACCAGGGCGGTGATGGGATGATTCATGTAACACCTCAGCGCGCAGACAGCGCTACCTCTGACACCTGAAAAAGTTGTACAAAAGTAGAAATTGCCGACGCCTTCTTGTCATTTTTGTGGGTTGCAGCATGTGTGTTCCCAGCGCTAAAAAACGAGGTTCAGGCAAAACTCGCTTACGCATTTGCAGCCGCTTCGGGACAGCGCTACCTTAGTGCCTCGAATTTTGTTTGGCAAGCCGTCCGATGATCGCCCCTAAAAACGATAAGAATCCACGCACTACTGGCCGCCCGACCCTTAACGAAGTCGCACGCCTGGCCGGTGTCAGCCCGATCACCGCTTCGCGTGCCCTGCGCGGTGTCAGTACAGTGGCCACCGAGCTGGTGGAAAAAGTCCAGAAAGCCGCCCTCGACCTCAACTACGTGGTCAACCCTGCCGCTCGCGCCTTGGCTTCAGCGCAGAGCCATTCGGTCGTCGTATTAGTGCCGTCGCTGTCCAATTTGCTTTTCATCGACACCCTCGAAGCCATTCATCAGGTACTGCGGCCCAAGGGCTTCGAAGTGCTGATCGGCAACTTCCACTACTCACGTGATGAAGAAGAAAACCTGTTGCGCAACTACATGGCCTATCAGCCGCGCGGTTTGCTGCTGACCGGTTTCGACCGTACCGAAAGCTCGCGCCGGATGATCGAAGCAAGCAACATTCCCTGCGTATACATGATGGAACTGGACAGCGCGGCCGGCCTGAATTGTGTCGGCTTCTCGCAACTGGCTGCCGGCGAAACGGCAGCCGAGCATTTGCTGTCCCGTGGACGTAAACGCCTGGCTTACATTGGCGCGCAGCTCGACCAGCGCACGTTGTTGCGAGGCGAGGGCTTTCGCAGAGCGCTGCAAAAGGCTGGTTTGTATGACCCGGACCTGGAAGTGCTGACCCCGCGAGCATCCTCTGTTGGCTTAGGTGGCGAGCTGTTCCTGCAACTGATGGCCAGCCACCCTGATGTCGATGCGATCTTCTTCGGCAACGATGACCTGGCCCAGGGCGCCTTGCTTGAAGCGATGCGCAGCGCCATCAAGATTCCCCAGCAAGTGGCGATCCTCGGCTTCAACGACCTGCCAGCCTCGGCGCACATGGTGCCGCGACTGAGCAGCATCAGTACCCCGCGCGAAGCCATCGGCCGACGTTCGGCGGAGTTAATGCTGACGTTGCTGGCCGGCAATGCCGTGGCGAAACCGGTGCAAGACATGGGGTTTGAACTGAAGGTGCGCGAGAGTACGTAGCCTGATCGTTATCAGGTTCGGCGTCACAGCGATCACGCCTCGGACATGAGGCCGACGAAGGCCAACGCGCCTTTCTGCAACGGCTGGCTCTTGAGCCACACCGCATGCACTGGCAATAGCAAACCGTTCTCGATGTTGCGAAAGCTCAGGCGCTTGAGCCTGCCGGCGTCGAGCAACGGCTGCACCACCGACAACGGAAAATTGCCCCAGCCCAGCCCCGCCTCGACCATTTCCATGGCCACGGCCAATGTGTCCGTGCGCCAGTAAGACTCGCCCACCAGTGGCCGGGTTTCGCTGATTGGCAGGTCGCGGCTGGCGACGATGATCTGCCGCACTGACACCAAATCCTCCAGAAACAAATCCTGCCCCTCCAGCAGCGGATGATCCGCCGCCAGCGTCGCGATCACCCGTTCGGTGCCGACAAACTGAAACCGCTCCAGTGCGTTCACGCTCAACCCGGCAAAGGCCAGGCAAACGCTGACTCGACCGCTGTGAAGCATCGCCAGCACATCGTCCTGAGGTGCGCTGAGCACTTCAATATCCAGCAACGGATGACGCTCGGCGATGACCTTGATTGCCGCCATCAAGCGGCGCTTATCAATATCCGCGACCACCGCGATCGACAACCTGCTTTCCAGCCCCAGCGACAGCTCGACGGCATGCACCTGCAACTGCTTGAGCTGCTCGGCTATCAGCCGTGCATGTGGCACTAGCGCATTGGCCATTGCCGTAGGCACCGGCTCGCGGTGGCTGCGATCAAACAACAAGTAACCCAGCTCGGCTTCCAGGTTGGCGATGCCCATGCTCACGGCCGAGGGGACTTTGCCCAACGCCCGGGCCGCCGCCGAAAACGAACCGCGCTCAACCACCGCGAGGAACAACTCAATGCTGTCGCTGTTGAAATTCATCGACCGTCCTATCAAAAAAACTGAAAGCTACTGACTTTTTCTATCAGTAACATTGAAGCTATCTTTCGCCGCCTTCGCCAGCTCCTTTTCATAAACCTGGCATCCAGTGTTAAAAACGAGGCAATTCACATGCAAGGTGTTAAACGCAAACTGGTCTACGTGTCGCTGTACGAATTGATCGGCATGACCTTTTCCGCCCTGGGCCTGGCACTCTTGTCCGGTACTTCGCCCGACAGCACCGGCCCGCTCGCCGTGATCATCACCACCCTTGCCGTGACCTGGAACTTCATCTACACCTCACTCTTCGAGCGCTGGGAAAGCCGACAGCCCTCGCGCACTCGCACCGTCAAACGGCGTATCGCCCATGCTGCGGGCTTTCAGTTAACGTTGATCGTGTTCCTGATTCCCCTGATCGCCTGGTGGATGAACATCAGCCTGGTGCAGGCCTTCCTGCTGGACCTGGCGCTGATCATTTTCATCCCGTGCTACACCTTTGCGTTTAACTGGCTGTTCGACCGCACGTTCGGGCTGCCGGCATCGGCGTTACCAGACGCGGTGTAAACCGCAAGAGGGTCGCCCATTGAGGCAGACGCTGCTAAATTCCCCAAGCCTCGACCGCTAACGGAGTAGCTCAATGGAACATGCACTGAAGATTCTGGGTAAAGCGTCATCGATCAACGTCAGAAAAGTGCTGTGGACCTGTGAGGAGCTGGGTATTTCCTACGAGCGAGAGGACTGGGGAAGCGGTTTTGCCTCCACCCACAGCGCCGCTTTTCTCACGCTCAACCCCAATGCCCAAGTCCCGGTGATCATCGACGACGCGGGCGTGCTCTGGGAATCCAATACTATTTGCCGCTATCTGGCGGGCAAACACCAAAATACTGATCTGTTGCCGAACGAACCGGCGGCCCGCGCCCGCGTCGAGCAATGGATGGACTGGCAGGCCACTGAACTCAATCCGACCTGGCGCTATGCGTTTCCCGCGCTGGTGCGCCAAGACCCGGCGTTTCAGGAGCCGGCGCTGATCATCGCGGGCGTCCGTGGCTGGAATCAAACCATGGGCCTGTTGGAGCAACAATTGGCGATCACGGACGCCTACGTCGCCGGCCCCCACTTCACGCTCGCCGATATCGTGGTGGGGCTGTCAGTCAATCGCTGGCGCATGACCCCCATGGAGCGACCGCCCTACCCGGCCATCGATGACTACTGTCAACGGCTGGCCAAACGCCCCGGTTTCATGATGCACGCTTGTAACGGTGTGCCTTGAGCGCTGACCACGCGATCAATCCGCAAAATGTAAACCGTTAGTGCAATAACTCGGCAGATCTCGCCGCAAAACTGCCGAGTTTCACACGCATCCATTTCCGATAGCAGGCTAAGCTTGCCCTTCCATACGAATCGGACCCGCCCATGCCCGCTCACGTCCCGGCTGCCACTGCGCCCGCTACCATCGACCCCGTTCGCGCCGCCCACATTAGCGCCCGTATTGATCGACTGCCCGCCGTTGCGACAATCTGGCGGCTGGTGGCGTTACTGTCGATTGGCGGTTTTTTCGAACTCTATGACCTGTTTCAGACCGCCTACATCAGCCCCGGCCTGATCCGTGACGGTATTTTCGCCACCGGCAGTCAGGGTGTGTTTGGCTTTTCCGACCAGGCAGCGTTCGCCTCGGCGACGTTTCTCGGACTGTTCCTCGGTGCCAGCCTGCTCAGCCCGTTGGCCGACCGTTTCGGACGGCGGGCGATCTTTACCTTTGCCCTGATCGGGTACACCGTCGCCACCGTGCTGATGGGCATCCAAAGCTCAGCGCTGGGTATCATCGGCATGCGTTTGCTGGTGGGCATCGGCTTGGGTGTCGAACTGGTCACCATCGACGCGTACCTCTCCGAACTGGTGCCCAAGCGCATGCGCAGTTCAGCGTTCGCCTTTGCGTTCTTCGTGCAGTTTCTGTCGGTGCCAGCGGTGGCGCTGATGTCTTGGTGGCTGGTACCGCAGGCGCCATTCGGGGTTTCGGGCTGGCGTTTCGTGGTGCTGGCCAGCGCCGTGTTCGCGCTGTTCATCTGGTGGCTACGCTCGAAGCTGCCGGAATCCCCGCGCTGGCTGGCACAACGCGGGCGGCTTGAGGAAGCCAGCCAGATCCTCGATCGCATAGAAGCCCGTTGCGTGAGGGATCAGGGTCGGCCGTTGGACGAGCCAGAACTCGCGGCAGTGGGCATTCAAGGCCAGGGCCGTTTCGCCGATATCTGGCAGCCGCCCTATCGTCGTCGAGCGTTGATGCTGATCGTCTTCCACGTGTTTCAGGCGATCGGTTTTTTTGGGTTCGGCAACTGGCTACCGGCATTGCTCTCCGGCCAGGGCGTAAGCGTCACTCACAGCCTGATGTACGCCTTCATCATCACCCTCGCCTACCCGTTAGGTCCGTTGCTGTTTGTGAAGGTCGCCAACCGCTTCGAAAACAAGTGGCAGATCGTCGGCTCGGCGCTGGGCGCGATGACCTTCGGCACCCTGTTTGCCATTCAAACCAGCGCCTTTGGCCTGATCTTCTGCGGGGTAATGATCACCTTCTGTAACGCCTGGCTGAGCTTTGCCTACCACGCTTACCAAAGCGAACTGTTCCCCACCCACCTGCGCGCCCGCGCGGTGGGGTTCTGCTATTCGTTCAGTCGTTTGTCGACGGTGTTCAGCAGTTTGCTGATCGGCATCTTTCTAGAACACCTCGGTACGCCCGGCGTATTGGCGTTCATCGCAAGCAGCATGCTGATCGTGATGCTGACCATCGGCTACTTCGGTCCGAAAACGCGCAACTTGGCACTGGAGAACATTGCTCATCACTAACGCCACGCGGTTGCCTTCTGCCGCCCAGCGGCAAGGATTGACCGCTAAGGCGGCGCCATCGCCGCGTAAACAGGGCATGGAGGATAGGCACGCTAATTGCGTCTACAGACCCGACAGCAATTACCTACAGGCTTACCCATCATGTTGGTCAGTGCGCAGAAAACGCCCATCATTCAACACACCCAACGCTCGGACATGGACCCGACGACGGCCGCCGCCAGCGCGCTTTACAGCGGTTTGATCCAGAACGCGCAAAACACTGGCGCCCAAGCCACGCAGGGCAGTTCCTCTGTCCAGGCGTCCGGCCTGACCTCTGCGACCCAGCAGGTCAACGCCGCGAGCACCATCAGCGACAACGTCAATGAAGCGTTCGCAAAAACCCGTGTAGCCCTGCAAGCCGCTGTTCCGGCGGCGACTCAAGCCAAGTCCACTGACAGCACGGCCCTGGCCGACTTCAAGGACTACATGAGTAAAACGCCGGAACAGCAGATGCGTGACAGCATTCTGAAAGGAATGGGCATTACGCAGACCCAATTGAGTGCCATGCCGGCGGACCAACAACTGGCGATTGGTAAACAGATCACTCAAAGCATCGAAGACAAGATGAAACTGGCGCAAACCGATACCGCCAGCAGCAGCACCGATAAAGCCACCACGAATCAGCTCGCCGATAAGTTTCTGGCTTCGCTCTAATACGCCTGGCACCGCTGGAACGGGGCCCTTCACGGGCCCTTTTTAGTGGATCGATATCAGTTCAACTGCAACGTCGAATTGAACTGATTGATCGCATCCACCACGTGCCGTGACCCTTGTTGAATCTCCAGAATCACCTCCCCCGCCTCGTTCGCCAGCTCCACCCCAAGCCCGGTTCGGCTAAGGCTCGACTGCATGCTCGACACTGCACTCAATGACAAATCGTGGTTCTTGCGCACCACGTCGACGATCTCCAGCGTCGCCTGGCTCGTTCGGGCCGCAAGGGTGCGTACTTCGTCGGCAACCACTGCAAAACCCCGCCCATGCTCACCTGCCCGGGCCGCTTCGATGGCCGCGTTGAGTGCCAGCAGGTTGGTCTGATCGGCGATGCCGCGAATGGTCTGGACGATGCTGCCGATAATGTCGGACTGTTTACTCACGGCATCGATGCTCAGCGCGGCTTCGTTGAGGTCGCGGGAAATATCCTGAATGACCTGCACGGTTTGCTGAACGACCTGGGAACCTTTCTGCGCGCAGGCGTCGTTTTGTACCGAAGTGCTGTGAGCCGATTCAGCAGCCGTTTGCAGGGTGGTGACTTGCCGGGTGATGTCGCTGGCGAACTTGACCACTTTGTACAGCCGTCCTTTAGTATCGAACAACGGATTGTAGGACGCCTCCAGGAAAACCGTGTGACCGTACTTGTCTTGGCGCTCGAAACGGTGCGAGTGATATTCGCCGCGATTAAGTGACGCCCAAAACGCGTTGTACGCCTGGGATTCAGCGTCTGCAGGGTGGCAGAACATGCTGTGGTGTTGGCCCACCACTTCGTTAAGCGAGTAATGCATGGTTTTCAAAAAGTTGTCGTTGGCCGTGATGACGTGACCGTCCGGGGTAAATTCGATCACCGCCATAGAACGCCCGATGGCCGCGAGCATGCTCTCGTTTTCGTGCTCCTGATAAATTCTCTGAGAAATGTCCGACGCCACTTTCACTACGCTTCTGACCTGGCGATCAGGGCCAAATACCGGCATGTAACTGGCTTCGAGCCAAATCTCTTTGCCATTTTTATCCAGCCGTAAAAAAGTGCCACTGATGGGCTCGCCATGGGCCAGGTCACGCCACAACTTGACGTACTCTTCGCTGCGATAGAACGCTTCCTCACAGAAAATGCGGTGATGCTTGCCACGAACTTCCTCGACGCTGTAGCCCATGGTGGCGCAAAAATGCTCGTTGGCACCTAGCACGATGCCATCCGCAGAAAACTCAATCATCGCCATGGAACGGCTGACCGCCGCCAACTTGGCGTTAGCTTCGATCAGCGCACCGTTGAATCGCTCTATCTCCAGCAGGTCTGCCTTGTGATGTAGGTTAAACATGGTTCTATCACCTTCAGCGCGGTCTTTTGATTGATGAAAGCGTCGGGGTGGCTTTCACGACTTTCCACGAAACAGGCACACGAATCCCTCCAAAGGAAGGATGGGTCAGGTGATCGATGATGTTTAATCGGAGAGTCCATGTCGCAACGCTCTTATCAAGACATCCTTCTCTTGATAGCCCGGTGTCGGGCCAACCCTAACTTTTTCAAATCACTCCTTGTACGCAAAAGCTCCTGGTTGCTCAGTATCGGTGCCTTGGGTTGCGCACACTTGAGGCTTTTTTCACCGCGGCCCAGGCACCTTGCGGCGGCGCCTGGCAGCGCATGTTACGGCTGAGCATAGCCAGCGCAATCAGGGACGCAAGGCCACTAGTCGGCCGGTATCGGCGACAATCATGCCTCAGCCGCCAACGCCGCTGATTGATCGGCGAGAACCTCCAGCAATGCCCGCACAGCAGCCGAGGGCGCCTTGTGCGGAGAAACAACCAGGGCGAACTCACGATCGATGCGCGGCGTCACTGGCACGATATGCAGACCTTGGCGATGAATAGGCAAAGTCATCTCCGGCACCAGCGTCACGCCGACATTTTCCCGCACCAGAGTAAACGCACTGCTCCACTCGCGGACCTCGACCCGCACATCCCGCAGTTGCAGACCGGCATCAGCCGCCAGGCTGCGGGCATTGGTCGAACAACCGCCCGTGGCGAGCACAAAGGGTTGCTCTGCCAATTGCGCGAGGGTGATGCCGTCTTCAGCCGAGTGACAGGCCAACGGATGGCCGACGGGCAGCACCGCCATCCAGGTATCGCGCCCCAAACGACCCGCATTGCACTCACGCAATGGGTTCAACACCGTACCGACATCGACGAGCCCGGCCGCAAGCAAGGTTTCCACTTCATCGTCGCTGACTTCCAGAGTGACCACCTCAATGCCGGGGTAGAGTCGATTAAATCGGCCCAACAAGGGTGGTAAAAACGTCGCTAACACCAAGGGGAAACCGGCCAGACGCAGGGTCCCACGCTGGATGTCACGGGCGGCATCAGCCGTGCTGCGGATATTTTTCAGCGCCCCCAGCATGGTTCGCGCCTGTTCAATGACCGGCAAGCCGATGGCGGTGGGCAGCGTCTGGCGATTTTCCCGACTGAACAGCTGAACGCCCAGGGTTTCTTCAATCAGGGCCAAGGCCTGACTAGCGCCCGACTGGGTCATCCCGACCCGCTCGGCTGCCCGGGTGATGTTGCCGGTATCGGCTACCGCCACCACCATTCGCCAATGCGTCAGATTCATCATGGCAGTAGCTATCCTTATGGCCGTGTTCTGAAAGACTAATTTTACGAAGTTCGCCGCGCACTATGACACTGGCGTAAATTCGCAACCAGAGCCCTGCCCATGAAGCTGTATTACGCCCCGCAAGCGTGTTCGCTGGCGCCGCACATTGTGCTGCGCGAACTCGACCTGCCGTTCCAATTGATCCGTGTCGATAACCACACCAAAACTACCGCCACAGGTGATGACTTCCTCACGATTAACCCCAAGGGTTACGTCGCGGCACTGCAACTGGACAACGGCCAGGTGCTGACTGAAGGCCCGGCGATCCTGCAATACCTGGCGGATGTGCGGCCGACGGCGAACCTGGCGCCCGCGAACGGGACGTTTGAACGGGTACGCTTGCAGGAATGGCTGAACTTCGTCTCGACCGAGATTCATGGCGGGCTCGGCTGGCTGTTCAATGCGCAGTTCCCCGACGAGGTAAAAGCCCTCATCAAGGACAAACTGTTCAAACGCTTTGCAGTGTTAAGCCAGACACTGGAGCAGCAGGATTATGTGCTGGTCAGCGGCTTCAGCGTGGTTGATGCCTATCTGTTTACCGTGCTGCGCTGGACATCGGTGTTTGGCATCGACCTCAATCAATGGCCAGCCCTGGCACGGTTTCAGGCAAGGATTGAAACGCGTCCAACGGTGAAAGCGGCGTTGGCGGCAGAGTTGGCGTAGGGCTTTAGATCGATCGCAAGCAGGCTCGCGCCCACGAAAATCATCAGTGTTTGCAGCCGATTTCATGGGGGACTGACCAGCAGCAATCAGGTTGGCCACTCGGTACGAGCCTTCGGGCGTCGGCCCAGGTGTCGATTTCTTTTCGGCGGGCAGCATCGAAGTAATAGGGCATGGCTTTGCCCAGAACGGGAACCTGTCCCCCTCTGTGCAACGGCGCAGGGATTTTTTGCAGATCGTTTAGTTATGTCGTTAGAGCTGAAACCGGAGCCCGAGAACCGGGCTCCGTTGACGCGAAATCAATGACCGAACACATCCACCTTTTTGGCCTTCTTGTCCGCGCGCTTTTCATCGGCGGTTTTTGCCGGTTTTTTCTTCGCAGCTTTCTTTGAATCCATGCCTTTGGCCATGATACGTACTCCACTCATACGGGATGTGAAGTCAGGTATACACCTATCGCGCCGGCCGCGTTCTTTTATAATCCCTCGCTTTACGCATCGACAGTCAGAACCCATGCCCGACACTCAGTACACCCTGCTCGCCGAGCCCTTATGGCCATTGATGAATAAGTTTTACCGTGCCCACCAATCACCGATGAAAGCGGTGCGCGAGGCGCAACTGTGGGTCGCCCGGCGCGGTGAGATCGTCGCCGCCCTGTGTTTGCGCCCGGTGTCCGGTGGGCACTGGCTGACGGGGCTGTTTGTCGCTGCACACTGTCGGCAACAGGGAATCGCCGCGACACTCATCGACAAAGCTGTCACCGGCCTCGACAGCCCGGTCTGGCTCTACTGCCACCCTGATTTGCGCGGCTTTTATGAGCGACAGGGCTTTTGCGCAGACCCACAGATGCCCTACGCCATGGTCGAGCGTCTGAGCCGTTACGCCCGCAGCAAACCGATGATCGCCATGGGCTTGGATCCGTGGGTGAGAGCGTCCCTCGATAAAGTGTGATCGGTGGTCGAAGGCCGCGTGCTAGCCTCGGGGTCGACATCGACTTCGCAAAGGACGCCCCATGAAACCTGCCCTGCTGGCTTTAACACTCACCGCCCTGCTCGTCCCTGCCGTCAGTCAGGCGGCGGACACCGCGCCAGTGTCCGCCGAGCAATACGCAAAGGTACTCGCCGGCACTTGGCGCGCGCCGCAAAACGCCGCGCGCGATGCTTACCGACACCCGCAGCAAACGTTGCAGTTCTTTGGCTTGCGAGCGAATCAGAGTGTGATCGAAATCACGCCGGGCGGTGGCTGGTACAGCGAACTGCTGGCGCCGCTGCTCAAGGATCAGGGCACTTACATTGCCGCCGTGCAGGCACCCTCAGTCAGTGATAACGCACGCAAAAGTTACGCAACGCTGCGGCAGAAATTCGCCGACACCCCCGCCCAATACGCCAAGACCCAGATGGTCGAGTTTGATCCCAAGGCCCCGGTACTGGGAAAGCCGGGCTCGGCGGACACCGTGCTGACTTTTCGCAACGTACACAACTGGGTGCTGGCCGACACCGCACCGCTGATGTTCGAATCGTTTTTCAAGGTATTGAAACCGGGTGGCACGCTCGGCGTGGTAGATCATCGGGCTCGAGATGGCGCCTCACTGGACGAGATCAAACACAGCGGATACCTGACCACCGCGTATGTGGTGAAACTGGCGACGGCAGCGGGGTTCAAGCTTGAGGATCAGAGCGAGATCAACGCCAACCTCAACGACACCAAGGACTATCCCGAAGGCGTGTGGACATTGCCGCCAGCGTTGACGTTAGGAGACAAAGATAGGGCGAAGTATGTAGCGATCGGTGAGTCGGACCGGATGACGTTGCGGTTCGTCAAACCGGCCCAATAAGCCCGTACTTCAGAGGTGGCGAGGCGGATGGAAGGTCAGTCGTCCGCCGCTGGGTCCATGTCCGGGAACATCACTTCAATGAAGCCAAACTTACTGAAATCAGTAATGCGCGACGGGTACAAGCGGCCGATCAGGTGATCGCACTCATGCTGCACCACGCGCGCATGAAACCCCGATGCAATGCGCGTAATCGGCTCACCCTTGGGGTCGAAGCCTTCATACCGAATCTGCTGATAGCGATCCACCGCACCGCGCAAGCCCGGCACCGACAGACAGCCTTCAAACCCCTCTTCCAGAGTTGGGCTCAATGGCGTGATCAGCGGGTTGATCAAAATAGTCTGCGGCACCGCGTCAGCCTCGGGGTAGCGCTCGCTGTGTTCAAAACCGAAAATCACCAGTTGCAGGTCTACACCGATCTGCGGCGCGGCGAGGCCGACGCCGCCCACGCTTTCCATGGTCTGGAACATGTCGTCGATCAGCGCCCACAATTCCGGGCTGTCGAACATTTCGGCCGGCACGGGTGGAGCAATGCGCAGCAGGCGTTCATCGCCCATTTTCAGAATGTCACGAATCATGTTCAGGCTTCGTCAGTGTTCGGGTTGAGCGAGTGATCCCGCCCCAGACCCGAAACATGTTGTTTTTCGTCGTTCTGGCCGGGGACCTTTTCGCCAGGGTCCTTGCCTTCGGTCGACATGTGTTCAATCACCGCGTTCATCTCCGCACCGAGCAGCAGCACGGCGGAGGAGATATAGAAGTAGAGCAACAGCACGATAATCGCGCCGATACTGCCATACATGGCGTTGTAATTGGCGAAGGTCTTGACGTAAAAAGCAAACCCCAAGGACGCAATGATCCACACCACCACCGCCAGCACCGAACCGGGCGTAATGAAGCGAAACTCCTGCCTAACGTCTGGCATGACGTAATAGATCAGCGCCACTGCCATCATCATCAGAATCACGATGACCGGCCAGCGCAGCAGCGTCCAGACGGTAACGATGAAGTCCTCCAGACCGACTTGCGCGGCGATCCAGCCCATCACCTGCGGCCCGAGCACCATCAGCGCGGCGGCGGCGAGCAACATGCCGGCGATGCCCACGGTGTAGAGAATCGACAGCGGGAAACGCTTCCACACCGGGCGGCCCTCGACCACGTCGTAAGCAGCGTTCATCGCACTCATCATCAACCGCACGCCGGCAGAAGCGGTGTACAGGGCAATGACGATACCGACCGAGAGTAAGCCGCCCTTGGATTGCTGAAGCTGATCGATCACCGGGTTGACCTGCTCCAGGGCTTGGGGCGGCAGCACCAGCTCCGATTGCAGGCGCAGCCAGGTAAAAAAGTCCGGCAAGTGCAGAAAGCCGATCAGTGCAATCAGAAACAGAATGAAGGGGAACAGCGAGAACAGCATCTGGTAGGCCAGTGCCGAAGCGTAGGTCGACATTTCATCGTCGATGAACTCTTTGACCGTTCGCAATATCACCCGATGCAGGGGCAGACCTTTCATGTCTGGGAAAATCATTAGCGTCTCCTTTCGCCGCAAAAGGGTTGAAGTCATGGCGACTCAAGGGCCGGTTTTTACATCAAAGTTGCCTGCTTGGCGACTTTGAAACAATTTCGCGGGTTTACAGCGACACCTGACACAAAAACGGCCATCCGCGGATGGCCGTTTCTTACCTTTGATTAAAGGCGGTTTCAGGCTTTATCGACGGTTTTCTTTACCGCGTCCTTGGCCTTGCCAATCGCTTGCTGAGCTTCGCCTTTCTTTTCCTGAATCTTGCCTTCGGCCTGCAGCTTGGTGCTGTCAGTGGCTTTACCCACACCTTGCTTGATGTTGCCGACCGCTTCGTTAGCCATACCTTTAACTTTATCGCCAGTGCTGCTCATGGTCTTTCTCCTGTGAACAATTCAAGGGTCATAGTCGTTACACAAAGATTGACCAGCAGCCTTTCGGCAGAGTTTCATTTATTTTTTGCCCGACATTTCATCGATCAGCGCAGGTTAGGCTTTATGTTTGCCAGCCAACCCCCGAGAATGCGCAACGTATTCAGGCCATGGCGCTGAAGATCCAATCCCGTAGGAATGTTATGAAACTTGATAAAAAGCAGGCCATTGCCCGCAGAAACCTGGAACTCGGCGGTGCTGTGCTTGGCGTCAACAACTGCCACTTCACCGAATTGAACCGCAACCGCAACATCTGGTGGTTCGACATTCCCGTGGCACGCCTGGCCGTTGGTCAGTACGAGTGGGTTCATCTGTTGATGCACACACCGGACACCGACGAACTGCTGCACCTTAAAGTGCCAACGGTGTTCCTGCGCGAAAAACTCGAAGGCCTGGTAGTACGCAACGAAGGCAAGCGCAAAGCCGCGCTGAGCCTTGAACTGAGCGCGGACAAAGATGCCTACCTGCAAGACATGCGCCCGGCAGGCACCAACGTCAATTTCGCACCGTTCCGGTTGTAAGCTGATCGCTCCCACGCAGCGTGGGAACGGCAAAGCCCCACACTGTGGGGCTTTTTTTGTTTTAGGAGGGGCTTATTTCTTCAGGCCCAGCTTCTTTAGTTCTTCGTCACGCAGCTCACGTCGCAAGATCTTGCCGACGTTGGTGGTCGGCAGCGCATCACGAAATTCCACCGAACGCGGCACCTTGTAACCCGTGACGTTGGCGCGCATGTGCGCCATGACCTGCTCCTTGGTCAGCGTCACACCAGGCTTGACCACGATGAATATCTTGATCGACTCGCCCGACTTCTCGTCCGGCACGCCGATGGCCGCACATTGCAACACACCCGGCAGGGCCGTCAGCACGTCTTCCAATTCGTTGGGGTAGACATTGAAACCAGACACCAGAATCATGTCTTTCTTACGATCGACAATGCGCATATAGCCGTCAGGCTGAATCAGCGCGATATCACCTGTTTTCAGCCAGCCTTCGCTGTCGAGCATCTCATCGGTGGCGTCCTGGCGCTGCCAGTAGCCCTTCATGACTTGGGGACCTTTCACACACAATTCGCCGATTTCGCCCAAAGGCTGCTCAACACCAGCATCATCGATAACTTTGCACAGGGTGGATGGCACAGGAATGCCAATCGTGCCGATCTGGATGTTCTGAATCGGGTTAACCGTAGCCACCGGGCTGGTTTCGGTCATGCCGTAACCTTCACAAATGGCACAACCCGTCACCGCTTTCCAACGTTCGGCTGCCGCCAGTTGCAGCGCCATGCCACCGGACAGGGTGACTTTCAAGGCGCAGAAATCCAGCTTGCGGAATGCGTCGTTGTTGCACAGGGCCACGAACAGCGTGTTAAGGCCGACGAAGCCACTGAACTTCCACTTCGACAGCTCTTTGACCATCGCCGACAGGTCGCGCGGGTTGCTGATCAGGATGTTGTGGTTGCCGATCAACATCATCGCCATGCAATGAAAGGTGAACGCATAGATGTGGTAAAGCGGCAGCGGAGTGATCAGGATCTCGCAGCCTTCATTGAGGTTGGAGCCCATCAGAGCCTTGCACTGGAGCATGTTGGCCACAAGGTTGCGATGAGTCAGCATCGCGCCCTTCGCTACGCCGGTCGTACCGCCGGTGTATTGCAGCACCGCGACGTCGTGACGGTCGGGATTGGCTTCAGCCACTGGCTGGCCATGCCCCTTGCTCAACACGTCATTGAACTTGATGGCCTTGGGCAAGTGATAGGCCGGGACCATCTTCTTCACGTACTTGATGACACTGTTGATCAGCAGACGCTTGAGCGGTGGCAGCAGGTCGGCCACTTCGGTGACGATGACGTGTTTGACGCCGGTTTTCGGCACTACCGTCTCGGCCAGATGCGCCATGTTGGCCAGGCAAACCAGCGCTTTGGCACCGGAATCATTAAATTGATGTTCCATTTCCCGCGCGGTGTACAGCGGGTTGGTGTTGACGACAATCAGGCCGGCGCGAATCGCACCGAAGACAGCCACCGGGTACTGCAACACGTTGGGCAGTTGCACGGCGATTCGATCACCGGGCTGCAAGTCGGTATGCTGCTGCAGATACGCGGCAAAGGCACCGGACAATTCGTACAGTTCACCGTAGGTGAGTGTTTTGCCCAGGTTGCTGAATGCCGGCTTGTCGGCGAAGCGTTGGCAGGACTGCTTCAACACTGCCTGAATATTCGGATACTCGTCTGGATTGATATCGGCAGCAATTCCAGCTGGGTACTTATCCTTCCAAAAGTCTTCGATCATGGAAGCCCACTCCTCAGCAACGCGAATTCATCACCGCATTTGATGCGATTATTATTGGTGTGTGTTTGTTGGTGAGTCTGGCTGTTTAGATAGGCCCAGAGGTCACAAAGCGCGCCGAGAGTAGCAGCTTTGCCAAGGGCCGACTAGAGCCAAAAGCAGCCTCTACAGTCACTTAATTGACTCAAGAATATTTAATAGTCACTTTTAGAGTAAAGGTTCTACAGGCCTTTAAATACGTTGAAATAGCCCCTTAAAAACCTTGAAAACAGTGTAGGCGAGCCCACGCCCATCAAGGTCATCGCTGATCCCTGCAGGAGCGGGCTCGCCCACTTATTCGTAATGCCTGATGTACGCAACCTTTATTCGTTAGGCGATATCACGCAACTCCCGCCGCAGAATCTTGCCTACCGGTGTCATCGGCAACGACTCACGTAACACGATGTGCTTGGGGACTTTGTAGGCGGTGAAGTTTTCCTTGCAGTAGGCCTTCAACTCTTCAAGGCTGATGCCCGATTCACGAGCGACTACAAACAGCTTCACCGCCTCCCCGGAGCGCTCGTCCGGCACACCGATGACCGCACAGTTGGCGACTTTTGGGTGCGCCATGACCACGTCTTCGATTTCGTTCGGGTACACGTTGAAACCCGAGACGATGATCATGTCTTTCTTGCGATCGACGATGCGCACAAAACCGTCCGGGTCGATCACGGCGATGTCACCGGATTTAAACCAGCCGTCGGCGTCCAGCACTTCGGCGGTGGCTTCAGGTTGATGCCAGTAGCCCTTCATGATCTGCGGGCCCTTGATGCACAACTCGCCGCGCTCACCCATGGGTTGCTCAACACCGTCATCGTTGATGATCTTCAGGGTTGTGCCCGGCACCGGCATCCCGACCGTACCGATACGCGACTTGTTGCCATAGGGATTGGTGCATGCCACCGGAGAGGTTTCAGTCAGGCCGTAACCCTCGGTGATGCGGCAACCGGTGAGTCCCTCCCAACGCTCAGCGGTGGCCTTGACCAACGCGGTGCCACCTGAATTGGTGAGTTTGAGGCTGGAGAAATCCAGAGTCTTGAAGTCAGGATGGTCCATCAACGCGACAAACAGCGTGTTAAGCCCCAGCAGCGCCGAGAAGCGCCAGTTTTTCAGCTCCTTGATGAAGCCCTTGATATCCCGTGGATTGGTAATCAGAACGTTGTGGTTACCGGTGACCATCATGCACATGCAGTTCGCCGTGAAGGCATAGATGTGGTACAGCGGCAGGGGCGCGATCATCACTTCCTGCCCTTCGCGCAGCAACGGCTGACCGTCATCGCCGAACTGCCCCAGGCACGCCCGTGCTTGCTGCATGTTAGCGACCAGGTTGCCATGGGTCAGCATCGCGCCCTTGGCCAAGCCGGTGGTGCCACCGGTGTATTGCAGCACCGCGATGTCATCAAGACTGACCGTCAGCGGCTTGATCCCCAAGCCCCGGCCCAGGCGCAGCGCGCTTTTGAAAGAAATGGCCTGGGGCAATGAATAGTCCGGGACCATTTTCTTGACCTTGCTGACCACGGTGTTGATCAGCCAACCCTTGGCGGTGGGCATCATGTCGCCCATCTTCGCTTCGATCAGGTACTGAATATCCGTGTCGCCTAATACTTCCTGGACCTTGGCACCGAACAGGTTCAGGTAGACCAGTGCTCGGGCACCGGAGTCCTTGAACTGATGGCGCATCTCGCGTGGGGTATATAGGGGGTTGGTGTTGACTACAATCAGCCCAGCGCGCAACGCACCGAACACGGCGATCGGGTATTGCAGGACATTAGGCATCTGCACCGCGATGCGATCCCCCGGCATCAGATCGGTGTGAGTTTGCAGGTAACCGGCGAACGCGGCACTGCAACGCTCCAGCTCGGCGTAGGTCAGCGTCACGCCCATGCTACTGAACGCCGGGCGATCGGCGAATTTCTTGCAGGAACGCTCGAACACCTCAATCACCGACTTGTAAACCCCGAGATCAATATCCAGGGGCACGCCGGCCGGGCGCTTGTCGTTCCAGAAATCAGGTTGCATTGTTTTTGTCCTCTTTACCTGAGCCTATCCGGGGCCACTTTTCTGTCACTTTTGAAAAGCGGGGCTTCACGGACACTAGCAGCTATAACGAGTCAGGCAAATATGCGAAAAGGCCTCATTGATCGTGTGAATCTTCCTGCCGTGGCACGGCCTGATCAGACGGCAAGCGATGGATGCGCTATACAATGCAACGACCCCGTGCAAAGGAATCGCCATGATCCACGACACTTTCTGGCTGACCGCGAGTGACCGCAGCCGCCTCTTCGTTAACCAGTGGCTGCCCAAGGCGCCGCTCAAGGCCATGATCCTGCTGGCCCACGGCATGGCGGAACACAGCGGTCGCTATGCGCGTCTGGCAGCGAAATTGTGTGAGCAGGGTTACGGTGTCTACGCGCCGGATCTGCGCGGACATGGCAACACTGCCGAAAACGGGACACTGGGTCATTTCGCCGATGACGATGGCTGGTGCAAGGTAGTCGGCGACCTGGCCAGCCTTAACCAACACATGGGTCAACACCACCCCGGCACGCCGATCGTACTGCTGGGGCACAGCATGGGTAGCTACATCGCCCAGGCTTATCTGCTGCACCACAGTGCCAGCCTGCACGGAGCGATTCTCAGTGGTTCGAATTTTCAACCCGTGGCGCTTTATCGCGCTGCACGGCAAATAGCCCGGTTCGAACGACTGCGTCAGGGTCCCAAGGGGCGCAGCGCATTGATCGAGTGGCTGTCGTTCGGCTCGTTCAACAAGAAATTCAAACCGGCGCGCACGCGGTTCGACTGGCTAAGCCGCGACTCGACGCAGGTTGACCTCTATGCCAATGACCCACTCTGCGGCTTTCGTTGCACCAATCAACTGTGGATCGATTTGCTAGGTGGCTTGCAGCAAATCAGCAAAGCGTCCAATCTCGCCCAGATTGATCCGGGGCTGCCGTTGCTGGTGATGGGCGGAGAATGTGATCCGGTGAGCGAAGGCAAACGTCTCAAAGATCTGGCTCAGGCGTTACGCACCGCCGGCAGCCAGAGCCTGCAATTGAACATTTACCCCCAAGCCCGGCATGAACTCTTCAACGAGAGCAATCGCGATGAAGTGACCGCTGATGTGCTGATCTGGATTGCCCAGGCGCTGAGTCATCGCCGGCCCACCAGAACCGAATAGTTTTTGATGGATTTACTTAATTCGTTACAGGAATCGATACTGATGACCCAGGTTACCAACACGCCCTATGAAGCCCTTGAAGTCGGCCAGACCGCCAGTTATAGCAAGACGGTCGAAGAGCGCGACATTCAGTTATTCGCTGCAATGTCCGGCGATCACAACCCGGTACACTTGGACGCCGACTTCGCCGCAGGCACGATGTTCAAGGAGCGCATTGCCCACGGCATGTTCAGCGGCGCCCTGATCAGCGCAGCGGTGGCGTGCGAGTTGCCTGGGCCGGGGACTATCTATATCGGTCAGCAAATGAGCTTTCAGAAACCAGTGAAAATCGGCGACACCTTGACCGTGCGCCTGGAGATTCTCGAGAAGCTGCCGAAGTTTCGTGTCCGCATCGCAACCCGAGTATTCAACCAGCGTGATGAGTTGGTGGTGGATGGCGAGGCCGAGATTCTGGCACCGCGCAAGCAACAGACCGTCACGCTGCCAATATTGCCAGCGATCAGCATCGGCTGAAATGCCCCGTCCCGTCCCACTGTGCGCGGGGAACGATCGGGCATAAAAAAACGCCAGACTGGCTGGCGTTTTTTTGGCAAGCTACGAACGCTTACGAACGCGCGCGAGCCTGATTACGCAGGGCCTTCACTTGATCGTGATTGCGTTGTACACCGTGATACTGGCGTTCAACCAGGTCACGAATGCCAACCAAGCCGTGCTTGTTGATTTTTTCGATGGCTTCTTTATAAGCCTTAAGCGCATGGTCTTCACCGCGCTCGGCTTCGTTGAGCACCGCTTCTTCGTCCTTCCCGGTGAACACAGCCTTCACATCGACCCAGCGACGGTGCAAGTCACCGCTGACGCTGGTAGAGGTTTCTGGGTCGCCGCCCATCGAACGAACAGTGCTCTGGAGTTCTGCGGCGGCGGTGGCACAGTCAGCGGAACGCTGAACAAACAGAGTTTTCAGTTCTGGGTGTTTAATGTCTTCAGCGCACGTCTTGAACCCTTCCTGACCGTCTTTGCACGTTTCAATCAGGTCGTTGAGTACAGAGATGGCTTCTTTATTCATGTCGGTCATTTTCAATTCCTCGCGGGTTGATGAAAGATGCAATAACCATTGCAGCCTGCATGCCAGCTTTGAATTGAATAATTATTTGTTATTTTTCAATAAGTTAAAAAAATACGACAAATCTATGCCCGCTCTATTTGCATGATCTGTCATTTGGCCTGCATGCAGAATGCCTGTATTTTCGACGCTGGTTAAACCAAGACGGCTGATTGATGAATCCTGAAAAGCTCGAACTGCTGATTACCCGTGAAATGCCCTTCGGCAAATACAAGGGCCGTATCATTGCCGACCTACCCGGCCAGTACCTTAACTGGTTCGCTCGTGAAGGCTTCCCCAAGGGGGAACTGGGTGGTTTGCTGGCGCTGATGCAGGAAATCGACCACAACGGCCTATCCGATCTGCTTGAGCCGCTGCGTACCAAACACGGTAAACCCGCCCCTCGCCACTGAACCGTAAGAGTCACTAATGCCCGATAACACACGCCGTGCCCGTGATGAAGCCTTCTGGCAAACCTTTGCCGACCGCTACGCCGTTGAACCTGGCCCCATCAATCTGGAGAACGGTTACTTCGGGCGTATGTCGCGCACTGTGATCGAGGAATATCAGCGCAACATTGAGTTGATCAACGCTAGCAACTCGGTTTACGTGCGCCAGCGCTTCGAACAGGGCGATAGTCTGGACATCCGCGGACAACTGGCGGAACTGATGGGCGTACACGCCCAAAGCGTAGCCCTCACGCGCAATGCTACGGACGGCCTGCAAGCGCTGATCCGTAACTACAATCGCCTGCAACCGGGCGATCAAGTGCTGTTCTGCGATCTGGAATACGACACGGTCAAAGGAGCTATGCGCTGGCTGGCCCGCCATCGCGGCGTAGAAGTGATTGAGATCGAACACCAGCACCCCGCCAGTTTCGACAGTTTGCTCAGCACTTACCGCGAAGCCTTCGCACGCTATCCGCGCCTGAAGTTGATGGCCCTCACCCACGTCACCCACCGCACCGGTCTGGTGATGCCGGTCAAAGCGATTGCCGCCGCTGCCCGAGAGCACGGTATCGACGTGATCCTTGATGGCGCGCATGCCCTCGGCCAAATCGAGTTCAAACTTGATGAGCTGGGCATCGCCTTTGCCGGCTTCAATCTGCACAAATGGATGGGTGCACCGCTGACCCTGGGCTTCATATACATCGCGCCCCAGCGTCTGTCCGACATCGACCCGGACATGGGGGAAGCGCATTTCCCGATCAACGACATTCGTGCCAGAACGCCCTATAGCACACCTAACATCCCTGCCCTGCTGACTCTCCCACTGGTGTTCGAAGAACATAGGGCCATGGGCGGTGCTCCCGCCAAAGGCGCTCGGCTGAACTACTTGCGCAACCTGTGGGTCAGCGCTGTGCGCGAATTGCCGGGAATCGAAGTCATGACGCCGGACGACCCGCGACTGTATTGCGGTATTACCTCGCTGCGCTTTACCCATCACCCCGACCAGCAGCAGATGGCCGAGCGATTGCTCAACGAGTACAACGTGTTCACCGTCGCGCGCAGCGGCGCTGCCTGCGGCACCTGCATTCGCATTACGCCAGGGCTGACCACCACCGCCGCCGACATGAAGATATTGAGCCGAGCGCTGAGCGAACTGCGCTGACCTCATCGGCAACCTGCCCTAAACAGTGTATTTGTCGAAATCTTCGGGTTTGATGTGCGTCGACACCGCGAAGGTGTCGATACCGATACTTAAATGCCCGAAAAAACCGTCTTCGTGAGTGTCTCGACCGAGGGTGTGAATGGTCAAGGTCGAGGCGGCAGCCGCCCTTGAGTCGTCGCTATTCGCTGGCCGGTTGCTCTGTGACAAAGAGGTCAGGCCCCGATACTCCCTAGCGTTGAGCGCCGACCTGGAGACCGTCTCGGGAAAATAAAGCTTCCCGACCCAAGCCACCTGCTCCTCGTCCTGACAACGGGTGCCGGAGACCATTCGTACCGCCAAATGGATGTGCAGGACCCGACCCGCATAGAAACCCGGATAGATTGTGGTAAACCGCACGTTGCCTTTGTGGTCAGTGAATTGCCCACCGCGCAGGTAAGTATTGCCATCGGAACACGGGATAGAGTCGGTGCCGAGGACATCGACGTCTTCTTGTGGCTCGACGTCGTTCCATCCCGAACAGGTGTCGCGCATGTTGCAATGCCAGATATCCACCAACGCGTCGGTGACCGGTTCACTCGTCATCGCATCGACAATCGTCAGCCTTAGTATCAGGGGAATACCGTCGGCGCCTTCGCTGATATTTCTTCTGATGAGGTCCGGACGCTTTAAATGAGGGCCAGTAATCTGCTCAGGCGAAAGCAGGAAAACCGCGGGGTGGGGAATCACGACTGGGGAGTTGTCGTCCATGATGTTCTCTCTTCCATAAGATGAACGCAGGTTAGCGCTGGACGAGATTCAACAGGCGGTAACTATGTATCGGATCATGTGATGTCAGACCCGTTTTCATCAGGCAAAAAAAAACGGTGCACCGACCAAGCGCACCGTAAAACCGTAGAACACACAACGAAGTGTTGGGTAAGCGATCAGTCCAGCAGCGCCAATGCCTCGGCGGTGCATTCCTGAATGCGGGCCCAGTCGCCGTTCTTGATCCACTCGGGATCAAGCATCCAGCTACCGCCCACGCACATGACATTTTTCAACGCCATGTAGCTTTTGATATTGGCCGGACTGACGCCGCCGGTCGGGCAAAATTTCACTTCGCCGAACGGGCCGCCCAGCGCCTTGATGGCCGCTACGCCGCCACTGACTTCGGCAGGAAACAACTTGAAGCGACGATAACCCAAGCCATAGCCTTCCATGATCCCGGAGGCATTGCTGATGCCCGGTAACAGCGGAATCGGGCTGTCGACACTGGCCTCCAGCAGATCACGGGTGATGCCTGGCGTGACGATGAACTGCGAACCTGCCCTTTCAGCGGCCGCCAGCATGTTGCGATCAAGCACAGTGCCAGCCCCCGTACACAGTTCCGGACGCTGCTCACGCAGTATCTGGATTGCCTTGAGGCCGAACTGCGAACGCAGGGTCACTTCCAACGCTGTCAGGCCACCGGCAGCCAAGGCGTCAGCCAACGGCAACACGTCCTGCTCGCGCGCGATGGTGATCACCGGCAGAATCCGCGCCTTGGCACAGAGGCTATCGATCAGGGCAACTTTATCCGCCATGGAAACGGTCGGGGATGGGTTTGTCATAGCGGCTGATCCTTGGCTCATGGGCACCAGTAAATCTCTAACTTAGATTGCAAAAATGCGCGAACCGGCATGGCGGCGACATCGTCACCGGCCAATGCGGCGTTCAGGGTGATCAGCTTGGACTGACCGGAAATCGACAGCACTGTGTGCTTGGCCGATGCCAACAATGCGCGGCTCATGCTCAGGCGCTGGTGCGGCACGCTCGGCGCCAGCATCGGCCAGCAACGACGGGAGCCATCGGCGTCCAGGGCAGCGGCCAGATTCAGGCTGTTGGGGAACAGTGATGCGGTGTGGCCATCGTCGCCCATGCCCAACACCAGCACGTCAATCGGTGGCAATTCAGCCAGCATGTGATCGGCCTGCTCGGCGGCTTGTTCAAGATTGGCGCTGACACTGTAGAGGCTCAGAAACGTCGCCTTGGCCGCCGGGCCTTGCAGCAAGTAACGCTTGATCAGACCGGCGTTACTGTCAGCGTGCTCGACCGGCACCCAACGCTCATCGGCCAACGTCACCACAACCCTGGACCAGTCCAGCGGCTGCTTGGCCAGGTTCTGGAAGAACGCGACAGGACTGCGTCCACCGGAAACCACCAGGGTCGCCGTGCCGTGCGCGCTGATGGCCTCGCGCAGTTGCTCGGCCACGGCCAGTGCGAGGCCATCGGCCAACAGCACTGGGTTTTTGAACTCATGGGCGCTGACGCCCTGAGGCAGTTTCAATTCAGATATCGCCATACCACGACCTCCCGTCTCGCGTGATCAGAGCAATGGAGCTCATCGGTCCCCAGGACCCGGCCGCATAAGGCTTGGGCGCGTCACCGGATTTTTTCCACCCGGCGATCAACTGGTCACACCACTTCCACGCGGCTTCGATTTCATCTTTACGGACAAACAGGTTCTGATTGCCGCGCATCACTTCCAGCAACAACCGCTCGTAGGCATCGGGAATCCGCGCGCTGCGATAGGTATCGGAAAAATTCAGCTGCAACGGACCGCTGCGCAGCTGCATGCCTTTATCGAGGCCTTGTTCTTTGGTCATCACACGCAAGGAAATGCCTTCGTCAGGTTGCAGGCGAATGATCAGCTTGTTGCTGATTTGCAGACGCTGCTCGGGAGCGAAAATATAGTGGGACGGTTCCTTGAAGTGGATAACGATCTGCGACAACTTCTGCGGCATCCGCTTACCGGTACGCAGGTAAAACGGCACGCCGGCCCAACGCCAGTTGCGAATATCGGCACGCAGGGCGACGAACGTCTCAGTGTCACTCTGGGTGTTGGAATTTTCTTCTTCCAGGTAACCCGGAACCGACTTGCCTTCGCTGTACCCAGCGATGTACTGACCGCGTACCACTTGGGTAGTGAGGCCCTCAGGACTGATCGGCGCCAAGGCTTTGAGGACTTTGACTTTCTCGTCTCGGATGCTGTCCGCGGACAGGTCAGCCGGCGGGTCCATGGCGATCAGGCAGAGCAGTTGCAACAGGTGATTCTGGATCATGTCCCGCAACTGACCGGCCTTGTCGAAATAACCCCAGCGGCCCTCGATACCGACCTTTTCAGCCACGGTAATTTCCACGTGGGAAATGTAGTTCTGGTTCCACTGGGTTTCGAACAGGCTGTTGGCGAAACGCAGGGCGATCAAGTTCTGGACCGTTTCTTTGCCCAGATAGTGATCAATGCGGTAGGTACGGTTTTCCGGGAAGAACTGCGCCACTGCGTCGTTGACTGTACGCGAGGATTCCAGATCCGAACCGATGGGCTTTTCCAACACCACACGGGTGTTTTCGGCCAGCCCAACCTTCGCCAGGTTCTCGCAAATCGCGCCGTAAACCGCTGCCGGTGTGGCGAAGTAGGCAATCAATCGTTGAGCAGTGCCGGCTTGTTCGGCCAGGGCGACATAATCGTCAGCCTTGAGGAAATCGACGTGCAAGTAACTCAATCGGGAGAGGAAACGCTCGACCACGGCTTCGTCCAGCTCTTTGGCATCGACGTAGCGGCGCAGCTCGGTGGCGATAAACGCCATGTGCTGTTGCTCGCTGCCGGGTTCACGGGCCAACGCGATGATTCGCGTGTTCTCGTGCAACAGGCCGGCACCGTCAAGTTGATAAAGGGCAGGAAACAGCTTGCGCAAGGCCAGGTCGCCAAGGGCGCCGAACAAGGCAAAGGTGCACGGTTCAACCGTAATCGAAGGCATGATGTTTGTTCTTTTATCAAGTTAAGCTACAAATACCTTTTTTCAAGGCATCACTCAAGGGAAAATGTAGTAATAACCACAACATTTTCGCAAAATACAGATTCCGAGTGGTGGTCAGTCGGAGCCATCAGTAGGATAGGCCACCGTGACAGGCCGTATCAAAGGCCCAATTTGCATAGTCGAACGCTCATTTGCGCTGCTGACCTAAGGAACATGAAATGGACCGCGTGCGAAATCTACTGGAACAGATCCAGAATCGCCTTGAAGACCTGAACAAGGCAGAACGCAAAGTCGCCGAAGTGATCCTGCTTAACCCGCAGCAGGCCACCCGGTTCAGCATCGCCGCGCTCGCCCAAGCCTCGAAAGTCAGCGAGCCAACGGTCAACCGCTTCTGCCGTTCATTCGGTGTCAGCGGCTACCCGGAGCTCAAGCTGCAATTGGCCCAGAGCCTGGCCAGCGGCGCCGCGTATGTCAGCCGTGCGGTCGAGGCCGATGACAACCCTGAAGCCTATACCCAGAAAATCTTCGGCAGCGCCATCGCGTCCCTCGACAGCGCATTGCAGGCACTGGACCCGAGCCTGATCAGTCGTGCCGTCGACTTATTGATCCAGGCCCGGCAGATCCACTTCTTCGGCCTCGGTGCCTCCGCGCCCGTGGCGCTGGATGCACAACATAAGTTCTTTCGCTTCAACTTGGCAGTCACCGCTCATGCGGATGTACTGATGCAGCGCATGATTGCCTCGGTAGCGCACACCGGCGAATTGTTTGTGATCATTTCCTACACCGGTCGCACCCGCGAACTGGTGGAAGTGGCGCGCATTGCCAGGGCAAACGGGGCATCGGTACTGGGCCTGACGGCTGAAGGTTCCCCGCTGGCCAAGGCCAGCACCCTGAGCCTGAACATTCCGCTGCCCGAAGACACCGACATCTATATGCCAATGACCTCACGGATCATTCAGTTGACCGTGCTGGATGTGCTGGCCACCGGCATGACCTTGCGCCGAGGCGTTGATTTCCAGCCACATTTGCGCAAGATCAAAGAGAGCCTGAATGCCAGCCGTTATCCGGTGGGCGACGAGTTCAACTAACCCGTAGCGGTCGTTCCCACGCCAAGTGAGAACGACCTCTAGACACCCATCCGCGCCTGCAAACTCAAATGCGCCCGCGCCCCTGGTGCCAGGCTCAGGCTTTCGGTGCCTCCGCTGGCGGCCTCGACACAGATAAACTCGCAAATCTCATTCCAGTTCACGCCCAGCAGCGGCCGTGATCCGGGATGCCAGACCACCGTGTCTGCGTCGTCACCGGTATCGATGCACAACTCCCTCTGCCAGGCATGGTCCTTGAGCTGTAATTCGCCGTCATGCTGGAACACCCGCTGACAGCCACCCTCAACCCTCAAATCACCTTCCTGCTGGCAAGCTTGCCGGTTCAGTTGGTCGTAACCTTGCGCCCCATCGAGCCCAGACAGCGCTACCTCACCCACATCGCCAATACGCCAGTAGGCATGCAATGCCTGACTCAATTGGCAAGGCAGGCTGTCTTGATGTTCGGTACTCAGACGCAACTCCATGCGTTCCCCCAGATGCGCGTGTAGGTCGGCCTGCCAGTCACACAACTGAAGCCGCCAGTGCAGACGCACACCATCGCTCTCGCTGCTGCTGTCCAGCAGTTTCCAGTCGATCAGCCGCGCCCAGCCATGGGACGGCCACGCGTTTTCGCTCGGATGCCGGCCATACCAAGGCCAACACACCGGCACGCCGCCACGAATGGCGCCGACCTGCGGCCATTTCGCCGCACACCAAAGCCATGGTTTCTGCCCCGTCGGCTGAAAGTGCAACAACTGCGCCCCTTGACGACTGAACACCGCCTGGCACAGCGGATGATCGATTACCAACACGTCGCGCATCTGATAGCGCTCCCACGCAAACACTGGACGCTCACGCAGGGATTTGAAAAAGCGTTGTAGCGGATGCTCATGCATGTGCCGCAGTCCTGAAAATCATCTGTTGCAGGGGTGTGCGGCCCCCAAAAAAAAGCGGACAGCCTGAGCTGTCCGCAAAATGCGCACATAGAGAGGAGCTTATCGCAACAGCGTTAGAACACCGATTGAATTTTCAGACCGGCCACCAGAGCATTGTCGACTTCATCCACACCGCCCGGGTGAGTGACGTATTGCAGGTTAGGACGCACCGTCAGCCAATTGGTAACGTGGAAACCGTAGTTGATCTCGTAGTTGTATTCGGTGGAACGCAGCGGCGAGTACAACGGATTGTCGTAGTCGGTCACGCCATTAGAGGCGTTGACCAATTCAGCGTTTTTCTTCACATCGTCGTTGACGTGGATACGGGCGAAACCGATTCCGACGTCGTCTTTTGGACGCGCATCAAACGGACCTTTGTAGACAAACATCAGCGACTGATAGTTGTCGACGACGTTGGTGTCTTTGTCGTGGAAGGTCGCGTTGGCTGCAACGTTCAGACCGCGCGAAGCGTCGCCGTTGTGGGTGGTAAGTTGCTGCTGGATAACGCCCCAGTAGCCGTGCTTGCTGTCGTGAACGCGGTAGGCGTTACCGGTGGTTGCAGCATCGTTGCCATTGGCATCTTTAAGCACGTCAGCAGCAGGCGCGGTGCTTTTGTAGTAACCCACACGGTACTCGCCCGGCAAGTCGTTGACCTTCGGCGACCAGACCAATTCGACCGGCAGTACGGTGCCCTTGGTACCACTGCCGCTGAGCTTGAAGCCGTTACCGTGTTCCAGTTGCGACGGGTTCTGGTTGTACGCGCCAATCTGCGCATACAACTCAGGCGTGATGTTGTACTTCACGCGCAGTGCCGCTTGGCTGACGGGCCAGTTGTACCAAATACCGGTCGCCCAGTTACCCGCCTGAGAACCGCAGAACGCCAGGTTCTGGAACTCGCAAGGGAAGGTGTTGAAGTCTTCGCCTTCGCCGAAGTAACCGGCTTTGACGTCCAGTTTGCCGTCGAGGAACTGGTGCTGAACCCACAACTGGGTCAGACGGACCATATGGCCACGACCGTAGACTTCCTGGGAGGAACTCAAGGTGCCGGCACGCGGGTCGCCGACACGATCATTGGAAATGTTCTGACCGTTACGGTTGGTCAGTTGGATCTTGGCCTGGGTGTTATCCCAGCCCATCAGTTTTTGCAGGTCAAGCGCCACGCCCAAGCCAAACTGGTCGGCGTAACGCGCCGTCTTGTCGTCGTTGTAACCACCGTGGAGGTTGCCGCCCACTTCACCGACGTAATCAGCCTTAATGTCGATACCTTGCTCGATCAGCTTGGTCCGCTCGCCACCCCAGTCGCCCGTCATCCACTTGGAGTCGGCACTGAACGCGTCAGCCGCGTGTACGCTGCCGGCCAGCGTCATCGCCGCAACAGCAGACAACTGGCAAATACGCTGAACATTGGTGTTCTTCTTCATCCCTACATCCTCGTCTTTATTGTTATTAACTGTTTTTATCTAACGCGGTTTACACCACTTGCGACGGATGACAGGCCATCCGCCACGTATCCCCTTGTGGGAGCGATTGGGTGGCGGTGCTGGCTTGCCTGCGATGACTGCAAACCGGTCTGACGTCAAACCGATTTGCCTGTATCGCCGGCAAGCCCAGTGCCCACCTAACCCACTCCCTACCTATTCTTCAGCGGCCTTTGAACTGGGTGACGTTGCCTACCGATGCTTCCGCTTTTGGCAGGCCGGCCATGCCGAGGCGCTCCCCGGTCTTGGCATCGAACAATAGAACTTTCGACGGATCGAACTGCAATGTCAGCGTCTCGCCCACACCCGGCGCGACGTCCGGCGCCAGGCGACAGCAGACTTTGGTCTCGTTTAGCTGCACGAACACCAAGGTGTCCGGGCCGGTCGGTTCAGTCACCTGAACTTCGGCGCGAATGGTCGGCAAACCATTGGGCTCGCCAGCCGCCAGCACGATTTGCTCCGGGCGCAGGCCAAGGATCACTTCGCGATCTTCGAGCCCGGCGTCCTGCATGCCCAATGGCAACTCGCAACGCGCCTGACCGCTGTCGAGCAGCGCCAACAGACGACCGTCCTTGCGTTGCAAACGCAGCGGAATAAAGTTCATCGGCGGCGAACCAATGAAACTCGCCACGAACAGGTTGGCCGGATTGTTGTAGATGTCTTTCGGCGTGCCGAACTGCTGAATGATCCCGTCCTTCATCACCGCCACCTTGTCGCCCAAGGTCATGGCTTCGATCTGGTCGTGTGTGACATAGACCGTGGTGGTTTTCAGACGCTGGTGCATCAGTTTCATTTCGGTGCGCATCTCGACCCGCAACTTCGCGTCGAGGTTGGATAGCGGTTCGTCGAACAGGTAAATCTTTGGTCGCCGTGCCAATGCACGCCCCATGGCCACGCGCTGCTGTTGACCACCGGAAAGCTGGCCGGGTTTGCGGCTCAGCAGGTGTTCGATTTGCAACAGCTTTGCGACGCGCGCTACTTCCGCTTCGATGTCAGCGGCGGGCATTTTGCGGATCTTCAAGCCAAAGGCGATGTTCTCGCGCACGCTCATGGTCGGGTACAGCGCGTAGGACTGAAAGACCATGGCGATGTCGCGGTCTTTCGGGCTCATGCCGCTGACGTCCTGGTCATCGATCATGATCGCGCCGCCGGTGATGGTCTCAAGGCCGGCAATGCAATTCATCAGAGTCGACTTGCCGCACCCCGAAGGTCCGACAAGAATCAGGAACTCACCGTCCTTGATCGACAGTTCGATATTCTTCAGGGTGTCCGGCAGGCCGGGGCCATAGGTCTTGTTTACATTGCGAATTTCGAGCGTTGCCATGATTACCCCTTGACTGCGCCGGCCGTCAGCCCGCGCACGAAATACTTGCCTGCGACCACATAGACCAGCAGGGTTGGCAGCCCGGCGATCATCGCCGCCGCCATATCAACGTTGTATTCCTTGGCCCCGGTACTGGTGTTGACCAAGTTGTTCAGCGCCACGGTAATGGGTTGTGAGTCACCGCTGGAGAACACCACACCGAACAGGAAGTCGTTCCAGATCTGGGTGAACTGCCAGATCAGACAGACCATGATGATCGGGGTGGACATCGGCAAGATGATCAAGCGGAAGATGGTGAAGAAACCCGCACCATCGAGCCGAGCGGCCTTCACCAACGCATCGGGAACGCTGACGTAGTAGTTACGGAAAAACAGCGTGGTGAACGCCAGGCCGTAGACCACGTGTACAAACACCAAGCCGGTGGTGGTACTGGCCAGGCCCATCTTGCCGAGGGTGAACGAGGCCGGCAGCAGGACGGTCTGGAACGGCAGGAAGCAACCGAACAACAGCAGACCGAAAAACAACTGCGACCCACGAAAGCGCCACATCGACAGCACATAACCATTCAGCGCACCGATGGCGGTGGAAATCAGCACCGCCGGGACGGTGATTTTGATCGAATTCCAGAAATACCCGTCCACCGTGCCCCAGGCCTTGACCCAGCCAATGCCGGTCACCACGGTTGGCCAGCTCAGCAGGTTGCCGGTGTTGATGTCTTCCGGCGTTTTGAAACTGGTCAACAGCATGACCACCAGCGGTATCAGGTAAAGGAATACCGCCAGGATCAGCACCGCGTAGATCGCGATCCGACTCAAGCTGATAGAAGGTTTGGCAGCGAAACTAGTCATGACGCTTGGTCCTCAGCTCGGAGTACAGGTAAGGCACGATGATTGCGAGAATCGCACCGAGCATCAGAATCGCACTGGCCGAGCCCATGCCCATTTGGCCGCGACTGAAGGTAAAGGAATACATGAACATCGCTGGCAGGTCGGAGGAGTAACCAGGGCCGCCGGCGGTCATTGCTGCCACCAGGTCGAAACTCTTGATCGCAATGTGGGCCAAGATCATCACCGCACTGAAGAACACTGGACGCAAGCTGGGCAACACCACTTTTAGGTAAATCCGAGGCATGCTCGCGCCATCGATCTGGGCCGCACGGATGATCGATTGATCCACCCCTCGCAGACCGGCGAGGAACATCGCCATGATAAAGCCCGAGGCCTGCCAAACCGCGGCGATCACCAGGCAGTACACGACGCGGTCCGGGTCGATCAGCCAGTCCAGGCGAAATCCTTCCCAGCCCCAGTCGCGGAGCAATTTGTCCAGGCCCATGCCTGGGTTAAGCAGCCATTTCCAGGCCGTACCGGTAACGATCATCGAGAGCGCCATCGGGTACAGGTAAATGGTGCGAATGAAACCTTCGCGACGAATGCGCTGATCAAGAAACACCGCCAGCAGTACGCCGATCACCAGGGTGATGCCGATAAACATGCCGCCGAAAACCGCCAGGTTCTTGCTCGCCACCCACCAACGGTCGTTGTCGAACAGCCGTTGGTATTGCGCCAGGCCTGCCCATTTGTAAGTCGGCAGAAAGGTCGAAGTGGTGAACGACAGGACGAACGTCCACAGGATATAGCCATAAAAGCCCACCAGAACGATGAACATGCTGGGCGCCAGCACCAGTTTGGGTAGCCAGCGCTGCAATGCATCGAATGGCGAGGCCTTGCTGAACACAGCAACAGAACTCATGGGGAAATCCAGTACAGGGAATAAAACTACGGTGACATCCCTTGTGGGAACGAGCTTGCTGGCGATTGCGGAAGGTCAACCGGTGCATACACCGGACCAGCATCCGCCATCGCGAGCAGGCTCGCGCCTACAGGGCGCTAAGCGTTACTTGGCCGACTTGATCGCAGTGCCAAGTTGTTTGGCGGTTGCGGCAGGGTCGGCTTTCGGGTTGTTGATGAAGTTGGTCACAACATCAAAGAACGCGCCCTGCACTGCCAGCGTGGTCGCCATGTTGTGCGCCATACTCGGCTGCAAGCCACCCGACTTGGCGTCGGCCAGGAAGTCCTTGGCAGCAGTCTGGGCACAGGAGTCGAAGCCGAGCTTGTCCATTTCGTGGAGCATGTCGTTGCGAACAGGGATCGAGCCCTTGTTGATGCTGAAGACTTTCTGGAAGTTCTCACCCAGCACGATCTTGGCAATGTCCTGCTGACCAGCAGCAGTGCCTGCGTCTTTCTGCTTGAACACGGCCAGGGAATCGATGTTGTAGGTGAAAGCCTTGTCGGTGCCCGGGAACGCTACGCACTCGTAGTCCTTACCGGCGACTTTCTTGGCCGCTGTCCACTCGCTCTTGGCCCAGTCACCCATGATCTGCATGCCGGCCTTGCCGTTGATGACTTTGGCCGCTTCCAGGTTCCAGTCCTGACCTTTACCGTCGACGTCCATGTAGGTCACGACTTTCTTCAATTCAGTCAGCGCCTTGACCATTTCAGGACCGGTCAGGGTGGCGTTATCCAGGTCGACCAAGGCTTTTTTATAGCCGTCGACGCCCATCACCGAAAGAACCACCGCTTCGAACACGGTGCTGTCCTGCCAAGGCTGGCCGCCGTGGGCAAGCGCAATGAAGCCCGCAGCCTTGAGCTTGTCGCCGGCTGCGTAGAATTCCTGGAGGGTCGTCGGGGCTTTTTCGATGCCGGCTTTTTTGAAGACTTCCGGGTTGATCCACAGCCAGTTGACGCGGTGAATGTTCACCGGAACGGCCACGTAATCACCGTTGTACTTCACGGTATCAGCAACTTTCTTGTCGAGCAGGCTGTCCCACTTCTCTGATTTGGCAACGTCTTTCAAGACGTCGGTATCGAGCAGACCGGTAGACGCCCATTCCTGGATATCCGGGCCTTTGATCTGCGCTACACCCGGCGGGTTCCCGGCAACGGCGCGGCTTTTCAGTACGGTCATGGCGGTAGCGCCGCCACCACCGGCGACAGCGCCGTCCTTCCAGGTAAAACCGTCTTTTTCGACTTGGGCTTTAAGAACATCGACAGCGGCTTTTTCGCCACCGGAGGTCCACCAGTGAACAACTTCTACCGAACCTTTGGAATCGGCGGCAAGCGTACTGAGCGGGAACGCACTGAGAGGGAGCAATGAGGCAAGAGAAATGACAGTAGCGAGGCGAGAAATCGCATTCATCTAGAATTACCTTTCTTGTTGTTATGCATGCAAGTCTGGTGCTTGCGCTGCATAGGATTTTAAACAGGAGTTGCCCCTTCGCAGGTAACGAAGGGACGCTTGAATGTCACCGCATGGTTACACAGGAACGCTCTGGGACAACTGCCCCAAGGCGGTGGCCATGCTTGGTGCCAGCGGCAGACGCGGAATCAAGACCGCTTGCCAGGCGTGATAAAGGTCGGGCTTACCGCCCCATATATCGGCGCTTGGGCGGTTTTGCGGGTCGAGTTCGTGATGCCAACTGCCATCGCAACGGTCGATGAAATGACGCTCACAAAACTCCCAGAACACGCGATACCAGGTTTCGTAGCGCTCATCGCCGGTTCGTTTAAGCAGCGCACTGGCGGCGGCACTGGCTTCGCAATGGGTCCAGTGCAAGCGATGGCGAACCACAGCGCAGTTGTTCCAGTCGAGGGTATAGACCATCCCCGGCGCGCCATCGACATGCCAGCCGTAACGGCAATTGTGATCAAAGAGTTTTTGCGCATCGGTCGCCAGCCAACCCGGTGTGAGCATCCCCGCCTGCACACGCGCCGCTTCCAGGTGCAGCAACAGCCGCGCCCATTCAAAACCATGACCGGGCGTGGTGCCATAGGGACGAAAGCCATCGGCCGGATTGTCGCGATTGTAGTCACGCAGCGGCTGCCACTCACGGTCGAAATGCTCGACCACCAGGAAGTCGTTGGCGGCAGCATGGCCGTGGATCACCCGCTCGACAATGCGCAGGGCACGGTTAAGCCAGCGCTTGTCTTGGGTGACATCGGCCAGCGCGAGAAAGGCTTCGGTAGCGTGCATGTTGCTGTTAGCGCCGCGATACGCCTCCTCACCATTCCAGTCCCGAGGGAAGGATTCGCGCAGCGCGCCCTCCTCCTCACTCCAGAACCGGGTGTCGATGATATTGATCGCGTCGTCAAGTAATGCCTGGGCACCGGGGCGCTGGGCGACGACGGCCGAACTCGCAGCCAGTGCGACGAACGCATGCAGGTAAGCCGCCTTGCCGGTGTTGTCGTCGCGATGCTGTGCAACAGCGAACCACCCACCGTGCTCGGCATCTCGCAACGGACCGCCAAGGGCGGCGACGCCGTGATCCACGTACTCGGCGAAACCCGGCAGGCCCTGGATGTGAGCCATCGCAAAGCTATGGGTCATGCGCGCGGTGTTCATGGTCTCAGCATGGGCGTTAGCCGCGAGATGACCCTTTGCGTCAAGATTGCCGAACCCTTCAGGCAGCTTGGAAGCCTTGGCAAATGCCAGCAGGCGCAGCCCTTCGGCGGCAAGCCATTGCTGGTGGGCAGGCGCGTTCAGCCAACTGCTGAACGCGGGTTGGAAAGTGCTCATGGGCGGCCTTTTTTGTTGTTATGACTGAGGCAGTCTAAACAACGGTCGCCAACCGGCAGGTAACGAAGGGGGCGATTTATGTCACCGGACCGTGACATTAACCTTGGGAAAGGCTGAACGGTCTGGCGTCATCGCGAGCCTCTTCGCGATGAACGATAGCGCGGCCTGACTAATCAACGCTGCGCGGTAACTGCAACGTCACCCGCAACCCACCTTCACGTAAATTCTGCAAACTCACTTCACCGCCATGACTGTGGGCAATGTTGCGCGCGATCCCCAACCCCAATCCATACCCCTGCTGCTGGCCGGCGAGGCGGAAGTGCGGTTCGAATACCTGTTCAAGCCTTTGCTCTGGCACACCCGGCCCTTCATCGTCGACATGCAGGACGAATGCACTGTCATCGTCGTCAATGTGCAAATGCGCGTTCTGCCCGTACTTCAAAGCGTTGTCGATCAAGTTGCCGATGCAACGCTTAAGCGCCAGCGGTTTGCCCGGATACGTGGCCAGCGCTCGCCCGTTCTGCGTCACCCGGCCATTGCCGTTGGGCGCCAGGTACGGTTCTACCAGACAATCGAGTACATGATTGAGGTCCACCGACTCGATATTTTCGTGGATGTCGGTGTCTTTCACACACTGCAACGCACCTTTGACCAGCAGCTCCAGCTCATCCAGGTCGCGGCCGAACTTGGCTTGCAGCTTTTCGTCTTCGAGCAACTCGACCCGCAGCCGCAAACGGGTGATTGGCGTGCGCAGGTCGTGGGAAATCGCGCTGAACAACTGGCTACGTTCGTTCAGGTAACGGCTAATGCGCTCGCGCATTGCATTGAAGGCGCGACCGACTTCGACCACCTCACTGCCGCCGCCCTCGGGCACCGGTTCGACTTCGGCACCCAGCGACATGTCCCGCGCGGCGCGCGCCAAACGCTTCAGCGGTCGGCTCTGCCAATGCACCAGCAAGCCGATGAACAACAGCAGAAAACCGCTGGTGAGCACGATGAACCAGACCTGCTGCGCCGGCAGGCCTTGCTCTTCAAGACTGGTGTAGGGCTCTGGCAGTAGCGAAGCGATGTACAGCCATTCGCCCGGCGCCATCTGAATTTGCGTGACCAGCACTGGCGGGTTCACCGGTTCGAGGGTCAATGCGTAGTGAGCCCAGGAGCGCGGCAATTCATCGAGTTTCAGTCCGCTGTTGAAGATGCGCAGGTCTTCAGGGCTGACGAAGGTCACCGAGATATCCGTGTCATGGCCCAGGGACTCGCGCAGCACTTCGTCCACCGCTTTGAGCACAGCCGCTTTACGCGCAGTGATAGGCAACACATCCATACCCAAGGGTTTATCGTTCAGGGTCACCACGAACCGAGTGCCGCCCATGCTGCGCAACTGGTCGAGGACCAGCGGCCGAAAGGCCACCGGCAATGAACGAAAATAACTGACGCTGGCGGTCATCGAATGCGCCAGGCTGCGGGCACTGGTCACCAGGCCTTCGAGCTGGGTCGCGCGCAGTTGCGAGACCCAGATCACGCTAGACAGCGCCTGGGCAAACAGCACCACTAACAGGGTCAGCAGTAACATTCGCCCGAGCAAAGAGCGCGGCACCGGGACCTTGGCGGCGACACCGCGCAGCCATTCAATGGCCATTACTGGCCACAACATTGGCGGCCAATTGGTAACCACTGCCACGCACGGTACGGATCAGGCGCGGCGGTTTTTCGGTGTCGCGCAGGCGCTGTCGCAAACGGCTGACAGCCATGTCAACGATACGATCAAGCGGCATCAGGTCACGCCCGCGTGTAGCGTTGCCGATGGTGTCGCGATCGAGAATTTCCTGCGGGTGATCGAGGAACAGTTTCAGCAAGGCAAAGTCGGCACCGGAAAGAATCACCTCTTCGCCATCGATGTGAAACAGCCGGTGACTGACCATGTCCAGCCGCCAGTCATCGAAAGCCAGCACCTCACCGCTGGAACGGTCCTGGCCGAACTGCGCACGGCGCAACAGGGCTTTAATGCGGGCCTGCAACTCCCGAGGACTGAAAGGTTTACCCAAGTAATCGTCTGCTCCCAGCTCTAGGCCAATCACGCGATCAGCCTCGTCGGAACTGGCGGTGAGCATAATGATCGGCACCTGCGCCTGGCGCGGATGCTGGCGAATCCAGCGGCAGAGGCTGAACCCGTCTTCATCCGGCAGCATCACATCAAGAATCACCAGGTCGCTGGAGGATTCGTTCATTGCCTGGCGAAAGCCCGCACCGTCAGGGGTGGTGCGTACCTGAAAACCGGCGCGGGTCAGGTAGGTGTCCAGCAACTCGCGTATCTCTTGATCGTCATCGACCAACAAAATCGACTTGTTGACTGAGCTCACAGGGGCGGCATCCTTGTTGTTTGAGTTGGGCGGATTATGCCTTAAGCACGGAAGCTACAAACGTCGTAAACCAATGCGGGGCAAGCTCACCCCCTGCATTTTTATCGTGTTTCAGGCCTGATCGAGCGCCACGCCTGCGCCCATCAGCCCGGAATACGGTGCCGTCACCAGCCACACCGGTATGCCTTTGAAGTAATCGCTCATGCAGCCCTTGTCGGCAAAGCACCGGGCGAAACCACTGTTGACGAAGAAATCGGCAAACCGTGGAATCACTCCACCGACGATGTAAACGCCACCGCGGCCACCGGTAGTCAGTACGTTGTTGCCGGCCACACGACCGAGCCAGCAGCAGAACTGCTCAAGCACTTCGAGCGCAATCGGATCGCCGGCCAGCCCCGCCGCCGTGATGGCTTGCGGGGTGTCGAGCAACGGCGTATGACCGTCCACCGCGCAGATCGCCCGGTATACCCGCGGCAAGCCGCTGCCACTCAATGCCGTTTCGGCGCTGACATGGCCGATCTCGTTGAAAATGTGTTGCCAGAGCTGGGTTTCGCGCGGGCTACTCAGGGGCAAATCAACGTGCCCACCCTCTCCCGGCAACGCCGCGAAACGCGCGTTCCCCAGATGCAACAAGGTGCCGACCCCCAGACCCGTTCCAGGGCCGATCACCACCGCCGGGCGCAACGGCTCTGGCGTGCCCTCGCAGACCACCCGGAACTCGCCCGGTTGCAAGCGCGTCATGCCCAGGGCCATGGCCGAGAAATCGTTGAGCAATAGCAATTCGTCCACCTGCAAGGTCTGGCAGAACGCCTTGCGGCTCAGGCGCCAGTGGTTGTTGGTGAACTTGAATTCATCCCCGCTCACGGGGCCCGCTACCGACAGGCAGACCGAACCGATTGAACCCGGCGGCAGGCCGAGCCCGTCCAGGTAGAGCGCAATAGCCTCCTCCGGACTGGCATGTTGCGCCGTCGCCAGCACCTGGATTGATTCCAGTTGCTGGTTTTTCCACAACGCAAACCGTGCGTTGGTCCCACCGATGTCACCGACCAAAGCCAGTTTCAATTAAGCGTCTCCAGGGCAGAAGTAAAGGCGCTGGCGCCTTGCTCTGCGGAGCTGAAGGCCATACGCATGAAAGCAAACAGCTCGCGACCACTGCCAATGTTGTTGCTCAACAGGCCCTTGGCCGGGGTGCGCGCCGCGAATTCTTCGGCGTCCACCTTAATCTCCAAGGTGCCTTTGACGCCATCGACGCGAATGATATCGCCCTCTTGCACTCGGGCCAACGCACCGCCCACGAACGCTTCGGGACTGACATGAATCGCCGCCGGGATTTTCCCTGAAGCGCCCGACATACGTCCATCGGTTACCAGCGCCACTTTGAAGCCGCGGTCCTGCAACACGCCGAGGAACGGCGTCATCTTGTGCAGTTCCGGCATGCCGTTGGAGCGTGGGCCCTGGAAGCGCATCACCGCGACAAAATCTTTCTCCAGCAGACCAGCCTTGAAGGCATCGGCGAGGTCTTGTTGATCCTGAAACACCATGGCCGGTGCCTCGACGATCTGGTTTTCCAAGGCGACGGCGGAGACTTTCATCACCCCGCGCCCCAGGTTGCCTTCCATCACCCGCAAGCCGCCTTCTGGCGAGAACGCACGTGCCACCGGACGCAGGATAGTTTCGTCGAGGCTCTCAATCGGGCCTTCGCGCCAGACCAGTTCGCCCTTGTCGAGGAATGGTTCCACGGTGTAACGACTGAGACCGTGACCCAACACCGTGTTGACGTTTTCGTGAAGCAACCCGGCTTCCAGCAATTCGCGGATCAGGAACGACATGCCGCCCGCCGCCTGGAAGTGGTTGATGTCGGCTTTGCCGTTCGGGTACACGTGGCTCAAGGTCGGCACCACCTCGGAGAGGTCGGCCATGTCCTGCCAGGTCAGTTGAATACCTGCCGCCATGGCGATAGCCGGCATGTGCAAGGTGTGGTTGGTCGAGCCGCCCGTGGCATGCAGCGCCACGATAGAGTTAACCAGCGAACGCTCGTCGACGATTTCGCCGATTGGCATGAAGTCGCCGTTCTGCTTGGTCAGCCGGGTGACCTGATGCGCGGCTTCACGAGTTAGGGCATCGCGCAACGGGGTGTTCGGGTTGACGAAAGAGGCGCCCGGCAAATGCAGGCCCATGACTTCCATCAGCAACTGGTTAGTGTTGGCCGTGCCGTAGAAGGTACAGGTGCCAGGGCTGTGATAGGACTTCATTTCCGACTCAAGAAGTTCTTCGCGGCTCGCCTTGCCTTCGGCGTAGCGCTGGCGCACATCGGCTTTCTGTTTGTTGGAAATGCCCGAGACCATAGGGCCGCCTGGTACGAAGATCGTCGGCAGATGACCAAAACGCAGTGCGCCCATCATCAGGCCCGGCACAATCTTGTCGCAGATGCCAAGCATCAGCGCACCGTCGAACATGTTGTGGGACAGCGCCACCGCCGTAGACAGCGCGATCACCTCACGGCTTGGCAGACTCAACTCCATGCCAGGCTCGCCCTGGGTCACGCCATCGCACATAGCTGGGGTGCCGCCGGCAAACTGACCGACAGAACCAATTTCGCGCAGGGCTTTTTTGATCTGCTCAGGAAAAACTTCATACGGCTGATGCGCCGAGAGCATGTCGTTATAAGACGAAACAATTGCGATGTTGGCGGCATTCATCATCCGCAGGTTGTTCTTATCGTCAGTGCCACACCCTGCCACGCCATGGGCGAAGTTGGCGCATTGCAGCTTGCCGCGCATCGGTCCGTCGCTGGCGGCGCCGCGAATGAGCGCAAGGTAAGCCTCACGAGTTGCACGGCTGCGGGCGATAAGCCGTTCGGTGACCTCAAGGACGCGGGGATGCATGTGTAGAACTCCAGGCTAACGGATGTGGCGACCTGATTGTCTATGCTGATCAGGGACCGCTGTCGATGGGATGACGAACGGTTTTCTTGATCGATCGGACCAGTTGATTCAGGTCACTCGTTGTAGATTGAACAAAATATTGCCATTAAAAAGGCTTGTTTTCTATTTTTATGCGAATAATCTTGTAATTCCAACAACAAAACGACGGCGGCGCTGTTAAATGACTCTTCGAATCGCAATCAATGGTTTTGGCCGTATTGGCCGTAATGTCCTGCGCGCACTGTATACCCAAGGGTATCGCCAGGACCTGCAGATCGTCGCCATCAATGACTTGGGCGACAGCTCGATGAACGCGCATCTGCTCAAGTACGACACCGTTCACGGCACGTTCGACGCCGATGTCCAGCACGATCAGGAAAGCCTGACCGTCAACGGCGACCGCATCGCCGTCAGCGCCATTCGCAACCCGGCCGAACTGCCATGGGCGGCCGAGAAAATCGACGTGGTGTTCGAATGCACCGGTCTGTTCACCGACCGTGCCAAAGCCGCCGCGCATATTACGGCCGGTGCGCGCAAAGTAATTATTTCGGCCCCGGCCAAAGGCGCTGACGCCACCGTGGTCTACGGTGTGAACCACGACATTCTGCGCCAGTCGCACCAGATCATTTCCAACGCCTCATGCACCACCAACTGCCTGGCCCCGGTAGCTCAGGTGCTGCACCGCGAGCTGGGCATCGAAAGCGGTCTGATGACCACCATCCATGCCTACACCAACGACCAGAACCTGACCGACGTCTACCACACCGACCCATACCGCGCCCGCTCGGCCACCCAGAATATGATCCCAAGCAAGACCGGCGCCGCTGAAGCGGTGGGCTTGGTGCTGCCGGAACTCGCGGGCAAACTGACCGGCATGGCGGTGCGTGTTCCGGTGATCAATGTGTCGCTGGTGGACCTGACAGTGCAGCTCAAGCGCGAAGCCTCGGCCGATGAGGTCAATGCACTGCTGAAAGAAGCGGCCCAGCATTCGAAGATTCTTGGCTACAACACCCTGCCGCTGGTTTCCAGCGACTTTAACCACAACCCGCTGTCGTCGATCTTCGACGCCAACCACACCAAGTCCAGCGGCAAGCTGCTCAAGGTGCTGGCCTGGTACGACAACGAATGGGGCTTCTCCAACCGCATGCTCGATAACTGCCTGGTGCTGTGCAACGCGCAGTAGTCCGCATTCCCTGTGGGAGCAAGCCTGCTCGCGATCGCAATTTAACAGTCAGTAACACTGTTGACTGATAGACAGTCATCGCGAGCAGGCTCGATCCCAAAGGTTTCAGCTACGTTACAAGGTCATCACAAATCAGCACTTGACCATACGAGCAGATGATAAGCATTATCATTCGCTCAAAATGGATCAGGTCATCCCGTGAGTCAATCGCGCTTCAACCATGTCTTCATCACCCAGCGGGTTTCGTTGCTGCGCACCTTGGAGCGGATGGTCAACAATCACAGCACCGCCGAAGACCTGTTGCAGGAGACCTACCTACGCGTGACGCGGGCGCTGAGTGAACGGGCCATCGATCACCTTGAGCCCTTTGTCTTCCAGACCGCCCGCAACCTGGCGCTGGACCACTTGCGCGCGCGGCGTATTCACGCACGCACGATGCTCGACGATGTGCCGCTGGACGTCGTACAGGCAGTCGCCTCCCCCGTGAGCAGCGCCGAAGACGCCGCCCACGCTGAACAGTTACTCGAGCGTTTGAACGTGAGCCTCAGTGAACTCAGCCCGCGTCAGCAGCAAATCTTCATCCTTAGTCGCCTGCACGGACACAGCTATCTGGAAATCGCCGAGAAGCTCAGCGTGTCGTTGAGCACGGTGCAAAAGGAACTGAAGCTGATCATGGCCATCTGCATTAGCGTGGCCGAGCGCTTAAACAGCGACTGAGTCTGTAGCGCTTTGCTACCCTTGCCAGCACTTTTAAAGCTTCGCTAAAAAACACCAATGCTTGGACATTGCCGAGGAACCACCGTGACGGACACCCAACGCCCCCCTGCGCCCGCAGTCGCGCGGGACAGCGCAAGCGCGATGGACCAGGCAATGGACTGGCTGGTCGTATTGGACCGTCCAAGCGTCGAGCAAACCCGGCAATTTCAAGACTGGCTGGCCGCTGACCCGTTGCATGCCGAAGCGTTTGCCAAGGCCCAAACAATCTGGGATGGCCCGCAGGTCGCGCAATGCGCGCAAAACCTGGCCGTCGTGCCGACGAAAGTGGGCAGGCTTTCGCGCCTGCGACCGCACTGGAAACCATTGGCCGCGGCGGCGGTGTTGCTCCTGGGCGTGCTCAGTTTCAGCAACCTGCCGATGCGCCTGCAAGCCGACCACCTGACCGTGGTCGGCGAACGCCAGCGCCTGCAACTGGAGGACGGTTCAAAAGTCCTGCTCAATACCAATTCAGCGTTTTCCAGCACCATCAACGACCAACAACGAGTCGCACGCCTGTATCAGGGCGAAGCGTTTTTCGACGTGTCGGCCAATCGTGGGCAGCCGCTGGAAATTGACGCTGGCCCGGTCAAGGCAAGCGTGCGCGACACCGCATTTGCTGTGCGTTACCTCGACGGCGTGGCACAGGTCAGGGTGCAGCGTGGCGATGTCGATTTGCGCACGACCCGGGACGATGCCCGAGTCCGGCTGTCTGCGGGCGAAAGCATTCGCATCGGCCCCAATGGTTTTGACCAACCGGCCAAGCTCGATGCCGCCACCGACCTGGCCTGGGTCCAGGGCCGACTGGTGTTCGAAAACTGCCCACTAAGCCAGGTACTGGCGGAGCTGAGCCGCTATTACCCCGGCTGGATCATCAATAACAACGCACAGTTGGCCAACGTCACAGTGACCGGCAATTATCGCCTCGACCAGCCGCTGGATGTGGTCCGTTCCCTGGCCCACATCACCTCCGCCCGGCTTCAGGAATTTCCGGCATTGGTGATCCTGAACTAAATGAGAATTATTTTTACTCGATAACGAAAGCCCGTTCGTCTAGTTATAGCCAATGCAATTGATTCGCATCTCCACATGCCAATCAGCACCTATAAAGATTCGTGCGACACGGAGCGTTATTGATGTCTTCTCACCTTACCCGTCAGTCCTCTTCACCCTCGCGCGTGCTTTCGCTGCTGACCGCCGCCATTCTCATGGCCGGTGCCGCGCCCCTGCTGGCCGCTACCGCAGTCGAGCAACCGGCGCACAACCTGGGCGATTACGCGTTTGCCATTCCTCAGCAATCGCTGGTCTCTGCACTCAATGCCTTTACCCGCGTGACCGGATGGCAGGTCGGTTTGCCGGCCGAATTGGCCGAGGGCGTCGCCTCACCCGGCGTGCGCGGTTCGCTGCCACCGGAAAAGGCCCTGGATCAGCTGTTGGTGGGGACCAACCTGAGCTATCGCAAGCTGGGCAGCAGCAACATCGTGCTGGAAAAACGCAGTGCCAGCGCCACACTCAACCTGCAACAAGTCACGATCAGCGCGACGCGTCAGGAACAAAGCGTGAGCAGCGTGCCCAGCACCGTCACCGTCCACACCCGTGAAGAGCTGGATCGCAATAACGTCAATAACATCAAGGAGCTGGTGCGCTACGAACCCGGGGTCTCGGTGGGCGGTGCCGGCCAACGCGCCGGGCTGACGGGCTACAACATCCGCGGTATCGACGGCGACCGCGTACTGACCCAAGTCGATGGCGTGCAAGTGCCCGACGGTTTCTTCAACGGGCCCTATGCCCAGACCAACCGCAACTATGTCGATCCTGAGATCGTCAAACGCGTGGAAATCCTGCGCGGTCCGGCCTCGGTGCTCTATGGCAGCAACGCTATCGGCGGTGCGGTCAGCTATTACACCCTTGATCCGGACGACATCATCAAGCCCGGTAAAGACGTCGGCGCTCGTTTGAAAACCGGCTATAGCTCGGCCGACGACAGTTGGCTGACTTCCGGCACGGTGGCCGGCCGCACCGGCGACGTCGACGGTCTTTTGCACTTGAGCCAACGTAGGGGTCATGAAACTCAATCCTACGGCGAAACCGGCGGCACCGGCCTGGCCCGCACCGAAGCCAACCCCGAGGACGTGCGCACCAACAACGTACTGGCCAAACTGGGCTGGAATTACGCCGACGATGCTCGCTTCGGCCTGACCTACGAGCATTACAAGAATGACATCGACACCCGTCAGTTGAGTGCAGTTGGCGGTCCATTCACCTCCGGACGCGGTTTTGGTTTCTACAAGTCCCGTACCGGCAACGACACGATCACCCGCGAACGTTTTGGCCTGGAGCACAGCTTCGGTCTGGACAGCGCCCTGGCCGACAACATCAAGTGGTCGCTGAACTACCAGATTGCCAAAACCGACCAGAGCACCGAAGAAATCTACGCCCCCTCGCGCACCGTGCTGCGAAACCGCGACACCACCTACAAAGATCGTCAATGGGTGTTCGATGCCCAGGCGGACAAGTCGTTCGCCATCGCCAACACCGATCACCGCGTGACTTACGGCACCACCCTCAAACAGAACAAAGTCACCGGTTTGCGTACCGGTAGCGGCACCTGCCTGACAGTCTCCGGCGCCTGCCGGGTGATCGGCGCCGCCAGCGCCGCCGATACCCTGAAACCGGCCAGCGACTTCCCGGACCCCACCATTAACAGCTACAGCCTGTTCGCCCAGGACCAAATCAGCTGGAACAACTGGACCTTCCTGCCCGGCGCGCGCTACGACTACACCCAACTCACGCCGCACATCACCAGCGAGTTCCTGGCCACCGCCGACCAAAGCGGCAATGGGGTGGTCAGCGACGACAACAAAACCTGGCATCGCCTGTCGCCCAAGTTCGGCACCACGTATCGCTTCAACGATAACTACACCGGGTACGGCCAATACGCTGAAGGCTTCCGCACGCCGACCGCCAAGGCTTTATACGGTCGTTTTGAAAACCTGGCCGGTGGTTATCAGGTCGCGCCGAACCCCAACCTGGAACCGGAAAAAAGCAAGAGCTATGAAACCGGCCTGCGCGGGCAGTTCGAGGCCGGCACGTTCGATGTCGCGGTGTTCTACAACAAATACCGCGACTTCATCGACGAGAACGCGATCACCCCTGGTTACAACGAGACCACGTTCCAGAGCAACAACATCAAGCACGCCACCATCAAGGGCCTGGAACTCAAGGGCCACCTGAACCTCGACACTTTTGGCGCGCCGAGCGGCCTCTATACCCAAGGCTCACTGTCGTACCTGTACGGCCGCAACGATGACAGCGGCCAGCCGCTGAACAGCATCAACCCACTGACCGGCGTGTTTGGGCTCGGTTACGACCAAGACAATTACGGCGCGCTGCTGAGCTGGACACTGGTTAAACGCAAAACCCGCGTCGACAGCACCAGCTTCAAGACCCCGGATGGCACCAGCACCCAGTTCAAAACACCGGGCTATGGCGTGCTCGACCTGGCCGGTTTCTACAAGGTGACCAACGACGTGACCGTCAACGCCGGCCTCTACAACCTGACAGACAAGAAATACTGGCAATGGGACGACGTGCGCGGCTATGACAGCGTCGGTGAAGCCTCGGTAACGCAGCCGGCCAACCTGGATCGCCTGACACAGCCAGGGCGCAACTTTGCGGTCAACCTGGTCTGGGATATCTGACCGCGCCCACCTCTCGGCGCGATGATCCGATGGCGCGCCGTGAGGATTTTTACTGTCAGGCCTCTTCTTATTCGTCTCGTTACCACGCACCTCTATTTCTCAAGGACTTTTCATGACTTCTCAGGACACTGCTCAGCGCCCGGCCCTGCGCTCGCAACGCTTGAACCAGATCACTAACGAGCCGCACGCCAAACTCGATACCCTGGTCAAAGCCCATGCGCCTTTCGAAACCCAGGCCAACTTCGCCCGTTTTGTGGTTGCCCAATACTTGTTTCAATCAGAACTGGCGTCGCTGTACAACGATGCCGCGCTCACGGCCATTGTCCCGGACTTACCCGCACGCTGCCGCGCCGAAGCAGCCAAGGCTGACTTGGCCGATCTGCACACCGAGGTCCCGGCATCGGTCGCCGGCGCAGTGAAAAATCCTACCAAAGCTGCTGCACTGGGCTGGTTATTCGTTTCCGAAGGCTCGAAGCTGGGCGCGGCATTTTTGATCAAGCGTGCCGTCGGCCTCGGCTTGAGCGACACCTTCGGCGCCCGCCACCTCGGCGAACCGGCCGGGGGACGCGCCGAAGGCTGGAAAAGCTTCGTCAAAACCCTCGACGCACTGGCGTTCAGCGCTCAGGAAGAAGCTGAAATAGAGCAAGCGGCTGTTGCTGCGTTCAACCGCTTCACCGTGTTGCTTGAACGGGCTTACACCCCAGAACTCGCCTGACAACACTCAATCCCAGTGGACGCTGGCTTGCCTGCGGTGGCAGGCAAGCCAGCGTCCACAAAGGATCTGTGTACACCCGCCAGACTCAATCAACACTTGCCGATCGTGCGTCACACTGGTCAACATTACTCCCATGCCTCACCTCGCCGCCTCCAAACTCGCCCGAATACTGTTTGGCCTGCTGGCCTACGTCAGCCTGGGCATCGGCCTGATAGCGATCATCGTACCGGGCCTGCCAACCACCGAGTTCATCTTGCTGGCCGCCTGGGCCGCGACCAAAAGCTCGCCACGCCTGAGTGCATGGCTGGAAAACCATCGTGTGTTCGGGCCGATCCTGTGGAACTGGCGTAACGGTAAAGTCATCGCGCGCCGGGCCAAGGTCAGCGCCACCGTCAGCATGCTGCTGTGCGCAGGCTTGATGCTGATGATGCTTGAGCACGGTTGGCCGATTTACCTGGCCATTGCCGGCATGAGCCTGGGCAACCTGTGGATTTGGTCGCGCCCAGAATCCTTGCCTCGACCGTCCTGAAAGACCGGGTCGCCTGCAGCGCCAGCCTTGGCACCCTGCACGCATGCGCAAACATTTAAGCGGACCACTCATCCGTTTTACCTCATGCAGCCTTCTGCCACGCCGATGGTTCAAGGATGGCGCTGAATGGACTTGGCAAGCGGGAGCGCTCCCGACTCTTGGCCAACACCCCACCCATTAGCGAGTTCGCCCTATGTTCGATTCTCTGTCCATCCGCCTGAAAATCGTCCTGCTGTCGGGGCTGTGCCTGCTGGGCGTCGTTGCCCTGATCGTCGGGATGAACATGTACCAGACCAATCGCAACGATGAACTGGTCAGCGCCTCCAGCAGCAAAATGCTCACCGACAGCGTGCAGAACCTGCTCCAGGCCAAAGCGGCTGAGCAAGCGGTGCGGGTGCAGAAGACCTTCGGCGAGAACCTGCTGGTGGTAACCGCCCTGGCCGACCAGGTCAAGGACCTGCGCACCATGGCGAGTAAGCGCTCACTGGACGCCGGCGCCCTGCGTGAGGAGTTGAACCAGAGCCTGAAAACCACCTTCGAACGCAACGGCAAAGTGCTGGGCATCTGGCTCGCGTTCGAGCCCAACGGCCTGGACGGCAAGGACAGCGAGTTTGCCAATGATGCGGCTCGGCAATCCAACGGCGCCGGACGCTTTGCCAGCTACTGGAGCCGTTCCGGCGGGGCAGGAATCAATACAGTCATGGTCGAAGACGACATGACCAAAACCACCTTAAGCGTCAGCGGCACGCCCTATAACAGTTGGTATACCTGCCCTCGCGACAACAAACGCACCTGCTTGCTGGACCCGTATGCCGACACCGTGGCGGGTAAGGAAGTGCTGATGACGACTATTTCCGTTCCGCTGCTGGTAGACGGAAAAGCCATTGGCGCGGTCGGTGTGGACATTGCTCTCGACGCGCTGCAAGCCGCCGCCGTGGATTCCCAACGAGAGTTGTTCAATGGCGCCGGGCACATGCTGATCGTCTCCGGCAGTGGTGTACTCGCGGGCTACAGCGGCGACGGCACCAAGGTCGGTAAAAGTATCGCCGAGACGCTGGGTGCCGATGGCAAGGATGTCCTGCAATTGCTCGGCATTGGCACCCCGAAAATTCTTGAACAAGGTGACTTGATCCGCGCGGTGTACCCGGTCAGCCCGATCAGCGACTCCAGGGCCTGGGGCGTGGTGATCGACCTGCCAAAACACGTGCTGCTGGCCGATTCGCTGAGGCTGCAAACCGTACTGGATGAAGCTCAAGCCAGCGGCACCCTCAAAACCGTACTGGTGGCCGTCATCGCCGGGCTCGTCGGCTTGTTGCTGATTTGGCTCACCGCCTCTGGCGTCACCCGACCGATCAACAGCGTGGCTGAAATGCTCAAGGCAATTGCCAGTGGCGACGGCGACCTGACCCAGCGCTTGCATTACACCAAGCGCGACGAACTTGGCGAACTGGTGAGCTGGTTCAACCGCTTCCTCGACAAGCTGCAACCGACCATCGGGCAGATCAAGCAAAGCATCACCGACGCCCGGAGCACCGCTGACCAGTCTTCGCAAATCGCCCGGCAGACCAGCGAAGGCATGCAGGTGCAGTTCCGCGAAATTGACCAAGTGGCCACTGCGTCCAACGAAATGAGCGCCACCGCCCACGATGTCGCCAACAGTGCGTCGAACGCGGCCAATGCCGCCAAAGGCGCCGATCAGTCGGCTCGTGATGGCATGCAAATCATCGAACGCAGCACCCACAACATCAATCAACTGGCCAACGAAGTCAGTAAAGCCGTGACCGAAGTCGAAGCCCTGGCGGTGAACAGCGAGCAGATCGGTTCAGTGCTGGAAGTGATCCGCAGTATTGCCGAACAAACCAACCTGCTGGCCCTTAACGCCGCCATCGAAGCGGCCCGTGCCGGCGAGAGCGGTCGCGGCTTTGCGGTGGTGGCCGACGAAGTGCGCAACCTGGCCAAACGCACCCAGGACTCGGTGGAGGAAATCCGCCTCGTCATCGAACGCATTCAGACTGGCACTCGCGGCGTGGTCGCCACCATGCATTCAAGCCAGACCCAGGCTCACAGCAATGCCGGGCAGATCCAGCAAGCGGTCCAGGCCTTGGCCAAGATCAGCGACGCCGTCACCGTGATCAGCGACATGAACCTGCAAATCGCCAGCGCTGCCGAACAGCAAAGCGCCGTCGCCGAAGAGGTCAATCGCAATGTTTCGGCGATCCGCACCGTCACCGAAACGCTGACCGAACAGGCCACCGAATCGGCGCAGATCAGCAGCCGACTCAACGCCCTGGCCACCCACCAGATGAAACTGATGGATCAATTCCGGGTGTAGCGGTTGATCGTTCCCACGCGCCGTCTGGGGACGATCATTCATCCGGCCTCGCAGATTTTTGATCTATCATCGCCCTCTCGCTCCGGAGGGCCTTCAATGACTGATTTACTCACGTCCATTCAAGCCGCACTCGGCTTACCTCACACTCAAATACCTTTCACGTCGAGCGGCGCCCTGCCCTCGGCGTTCGCCGTCACCGACCTGGCCTGCGCCAGCATTGCGGCCGCCGGCCAAGCGATCAGTGAACTGCTGCATCAGCAAACGGGCCGCTTGCCCACGCTTGAAGTGAACCGCCGCCTGGCTTCGTTCTGGTTCGCCACCTCCATTCGCCCGCAGGGCTGGAGCGTGCCACCACTGTGGGACCCCGTGGCTGGCGATTATGCGGCCAAGGACGGCTGGATCCGCCTGCACACCAACGCGCCCCATCACCGCGCGGCGGCCGAAACCATTCTGGGGGCGTGTGCCGACCGCGCCGCGATGGCGAGTCAGGTGACGAAGTGGGCCAAGACCGATCTGGAACACGCCATCGTCAATGCCGGTGGCTGCGCCGCCGAGATGCGTACCTGGGCACAGTGGCAGTCCCACCCCCAAGGCATTGCGGTGAATGCCGAGCCGCTGATTCAGTTCGCCACCGGCACGCGTCAAGACGCCAAACCGTGGCAAGGTTCGGTCGCTCGACCACTGACAGGGATCAAGGTGCTGGATTTGACACGGGTACTCGCCGGCCCAATAGCCAGCCGCTTCCTCGCCGGCCTCGGCGCCGACGTGCTGCGCATCGACCCACCGACCTGGAACGAGCCAGGCGTGGTGCCTGAAGTGACACTGGGTAAACGCTGTGCTCGGCTCGATCTACACGACCAAGCTGATCGCGCGGTGTTTGAAAGCTTGCTCAGGGAGGCTGACATTTTGCTCCATGGCTACCGCGCCGATGCGTTAGAGCGACTGGGGTACAGCGCCAGTGAGCGCCAGCAACTAGCCCCCGGCCTGATCGATGTCAGCCTCAACGCCTACGGCTGGAGCGGCCCATGGCAAAACCGTCGCGGCTTCGACAGCCTGGTGCAGATGAGCAGCGGGATCGCCGAAGCCGGTCAGCAGTGGCAAAAAGCGCACAAGCCCACGCCGCTGCCCGTGCAGGCGCTGGATCACGCCACCGGGTATTTGATGGCGGCCAGTGTCGTGACGTTGCTGGCTGAGCGTTTGAACAGCGGGCACGGCGGTTCGGCGCGTTTGTCACTGGCACGCACAGCGAAGCTGTTGATCGAGAAGGGGGCCGGGACGCATGAACCTTTGCGGGCGGAAGATCAGGACGATCAAGGCGTGTTGGTTGAGCAGACAACCTGGGGCCCGGCGCGTCGGTTGCAGGCGCCGTTGAAAATAACCGGGACGCCGTTGCAGTGGATGCTTGCGGCCGGGGAGTTGGGTTCCCATCGCGCGCAATGGTGGTGACCCTCGCCGGCATGCAGCAGCCACATCGCGTCACCCGGCCGAGGCTACCGATCAACAGGTCTTTAGTGCGCTCGTCGGTTTCGCCACGCCCGCTCAGTAGCACCGCGTGCGCCATCGACCGCCCTATTTACCTCTGTGAGCGGGGTGCGACGAGCGCCGCCAAACGGTCACAGAGTTGTGCTTTAACTAACAGACAACGAACAAAAACGTTTATTAATTAATACTGACCCACCACTTCTTATATATGAGCGGTCCATCGAAGACATAAATTCAAGCAGCCGTTTTTTACGTCACACCTAACACATCAACTCTGTATTAAAAACACAGATCAAAAGTTTGCTAAAACTTCAAAACAAACTAGCTTCAAGGCGCCATACCCTACCAATAATGCCTGCCTAATTTGGCCAGCCCTTCTGAACCGGGCTTTTTCGGCACAACAGTTATGTCCGCAAATAACTCATAAGTCTTTCATTAGCAATGGAATGTACTCATGCACTGATCTATGTCAGCTGATTGAACAGCGAACAGATTTAATCTGTTGCCTCTCTTCTCCTGCACTGGAGTCACGCCATGTCTGAATCACCCGGAAAACTGAAACTCGGCGCACTAGTGGCGTTGGTTGTAGGGTCAATGATTGGTGGCGGGATCTTCTCTTTGCCGCAAAACATGGCCGCCAGTGCCGACGTCGGCGCCGTGCTGATTGGGTGGGCGATTACCGCCGTCGGCATGTTGACCCTGGCCTTTGTCTTTCAAACCCTCGCTAACCGAAAGCCTGATCTGGACGGCGGTGTCTACGCTTACGCCAAAGCCGGTTTCGGCGACTACATGGGTTTCTCGTCCGCCTGGGGTTACTGGATCAGTGCCTGGCTGGGCAACGTCGGCTACTTCGTGCTGCTGTTCAGCACGCTCGGTTACTTTTTCCCGATTTTCGGCGAAGGCAACACCGTTGCGGCAGTGATCGGTTCGTCAGTGTTGTTATGGGCCGTGCATTTTCTGGTCCTGCGCGGGATCAAGGAGGCCGCGTTCATCAACCTGGTGACCACCGTCGCCAAGGTCGTGCCATTGCTCCTGTTTGTATTGATCGCGGTGTTCGCCTTCAAACTGGACATCTTCACCGCCGACATCTGGGGCAGCAAAAACATCAGCCTGGGCAGCGTGATGAACCAGGTGCGCAACATGATGCTGGTCACCGTATGGGTGTTCATTGGTATCGAAGGCGCGAGCATCTTCTCGGCCCGCGCCGAAAAACGCAGCGATGTGGGTAAAGCCACGGTGATTGGTTTCATCACCGTGTTGCTGTTCCTGGTGCTGGTGAACGTGCTGTCGCTGGGCATCATGACCCAACCCGAATTGGCCAAACTGCAGAACCCGTCGATGGCCGCCGTACTCGAACACGTGGTCGGTCACTGGGGTGCAGTGTTGATCAGTATTGGCCTGATCATCTCCCTGCTCGGCGCCCTGCTGTCCTGGGTCCTGCTGTGTGCCGAGATCATGTTCGCCGCCGCCAAGGACCACACCATGCCGGCGTTCCTGCGTCGCGAAAACGCCAACCATGTGCCCGCCAACGCTCTGTGGCTGACCAACGCCATGGTTCAGGTGTTCCTGATCATCACCCTGTTTTCCGCCAGCACTTACCTGTCGCTGATCTACCTCGCGACCTCCATGATTCTGGTGCCCTACTTGTGGTCGGCCGCCTATGCGCTGCTGCTGGCCGTGCGCGGTGAGAGTTATGAAAACGCCCTGGCCGAGCGCAAAAAAGACCTGATGATCGGCGCCATCTCCGTGATCTATGCGGTCTGGCTGCTGTATGCCGGCGGTATCAAATACCTGCTGCTCTCCGCGCTGCTCTATGCCCCCGGCGCAATCCTGTTCGCCAAAGCCAAGATGGAAGTGGGCAAACCCGTTTTCACCCCTGTCGAGAAGCTGATTTTCGCGGCCGTCGTCGTCGGTGCCCTAGTGGCTGCTTACGGGCTGTATGCCGGTTTCCTGACCCTGTAACACCTGACTGATTTGTTATCTGGAGGATCACTGTAATGACCACGGAAAAAGTTAAGTACGGCGTACATTCCGAAGCCGGCAAACTGCGCAAAGTCATGGTTTGCTCCCCAGGTCTGGCTCACCAGCGACTGACCCCGAACAACTGCGACGAACTGCTGTTCGACGATGTGCTGTGGGTTGCCCAGGCCAAGCGCGACCACTTCGACTTCGTCACCAAAATGCGCGAGCGCGACGTCGATGTGCTGGAAATGCACAACCTGCTGACCGACATCGTTGCACTACCTGAAGCGCTGGACTGGATTGTGCAACGCAAGATCACCGCCAATTCGGTGGGCCTGGGCCTGGTCAATGAAGTCAGCTCCTGGATTCGCAGCCTCGAGCCGCGCAAGGCCGCCGAATTCTTGATCGGTGGCGTGTCGGCCGATGACCTGCCAACCAGTTTCGGCGGCAAGACCATCGAGATGTTCCGCGACTTCCTCGGGCACTCCAGCTTCATTCTGCCGCCGCTGCCCAACACCCAGTTCACCCGCGACACCACCTGCTGGATCTACGGTGGCGTGACCCTGAACCCGATGCACTGGCCGGCGCGCCGTCAGGAAACCCTGCTGGCCAGCGCCATCTACAAATTCCACCCCGAGTTCACCAACGCCGACTTCCAAGTCTGGTATGGCGACCCGGATCAGGAACACGGCAACGCCACGCTCGAAGGCGGCGACGTGATGCCGATCGGCAATGGCGTGGTATTGATCGGGATGGGCGAGCGCTCTTCCCGTCAGGCGATCGGCCAACTGGCGCTGAACCTGTTCAAGCACAACGCCGTTGAGCGAGTGATCGTTGCCGGCCTGCCGAAATCTCGCGCAGCGATGCACCTGGACACCGTGTTCAGCTTCTGCGACCGCGACCTGGTGACGATTTTCCCTGAAGTCGTCACGCAGATCGTCGCCTTCACCCTGCGCCCCGACGACAGCAAGCCGGGCGGTATCGACATCCGCCGCGAAGACACTAACTTCCTCGACACCGTGGCCGCCGCCCTCAATCTCAAGGCCCTGCGGGTCGTCGAAACAGGCGGCAACAGCTTCGCCGCCGAACGCGAGCAATGGGATGACGGCAACAACGTCGTGGCCCTGGAGCCGGGCGTGGTGATTGGCTACGACCGCAACACCTACACCAACACCCTGCTGCGCAAGGCCGGCGTGGAAGTCATCACCATCAGTGCCGGCGAACTCGGACGCGGCCGTGGCGGCGGCCATTGCATGACCTGCCCGATCATTCGCGACCCCATCGACTATTAATTCGTATGCCCTGCGTCGCGTTTATAAAGCGTGATGCAGGCGGATAACCGAAACCCAAGGAGATCCAAAATGGCTTTTAACATGCGCAACCGCAGCCTGCTGAGCTTGATGCACCACACCACTCGAGAGCTCAACTACCTGATTGACCTGTCCCGCGACCTCAAGCGCGCCAAGTACACCGGCACCGAGCGTCCACACCTGCAAGGCAAGAACATCGCACTGATCTTCGAAAAAACCTCGACCCGCACCCGTTGCGCGTTCGAAGTGGCGGCCCACGACCAGGGTGCTCACGTCACCTACATTGACCCGGTGTCGTCGCAAATCGGCCACAAAGAAAGCATGAAAGACACCGCCCGTGTACTCGGCCGGATGTTCGACGCCATCGAGTACCGTGGCTTCGAACAGGAAATAGTCGAAGAGCTGGCCAAGTTCGCTGGCGTTCCGGTGTTCAACGGCTTGACCGCTGAATTTCACCCGACCCAAATGATCGCCGACGTGCTGACCATGCGCGAACACAGCGACAAACCGCTGCACGACATCCGCTACGCCTACCTCGGCGATGCGCGCTACAACATGGGCAATTCGTTGCTGATGATCGGCGCCAAACTCGGCATGGACGTGCGCATCGCCGCACCCAAAGCCCTGTGGCCGCACGATGATTTCATCGCTCAGTGCAAAGCCTTCGCCGAAGAAAGCGGCGCTCGCATTACCATTACCGAAGACCCTCTCGAAGCGGTCAAAGGCGTGGACTTCATCCACACCGACATTTGGGTGTCGATGGGTGAGCCGGTGGAAGCGTGGGACGAGCGCATCGAGCAACTGCTGCCGTACCAGGTCAACACCAAAATGATGAAAGCCTCGGGCAACCCGCGCGTGAAGTTCATGCACTGCCTGCCGGCGTTCCATAACAGCGAAACCAAGGTCGGCAAAGACATCGCCGCTCGCTACCCCAACCTGGCCGGGGGCGTTGAGGTGACGGAAGAAGTCTTCGAATCACCGGCCAACATCGCCTTCGAGCAAGCGGAAAATCGCATGCACACGATCAAGGCAATCCTGGTGTCGGCGTTGGCGGATATCTAAGGACCTTCACGATGATCGTTCCCACGCTCTGCGTCACATGGGACGCGGAGCGTCCCGGGCGGCATGCCCACGGGGACCGTGGGAACGATCATCGTGCCCGTTCCCTTTTCTGAAAGGACTGCATTATGCGTATCGTCGTTGCTCTGGGCGGTAACGCCCTGCTCCGCCGTGGTGAACCCCTGACCGCGGACAATCAACGCGCCAACATCCGTGTTGCCACCGAACAGATCGCCAAGATTTACCCTGGCAACCAACTGGTCATCGCCCACGGCAATGGCCCACAAGTCGGCCTCCTGTCGCTGCAAGCGGCGGCCTACACGGCCGTTTCGCCTTACCCGCTGGACGTGCTCGGTGCCGAAACCGAAGGCATGATCGGCTACATCATCGAACAGGAACTGGGCAACCTGCTGGACGTCGAGGTGCCATTCGCGACCCTGCTGACTCAAGTCGAAGTCGATGCCAAAGACCCAGCGTTCCAGAACCCGACCAAACCTATCGGTCCGGTGTACAGCAAAGAAGAGGCGCAAAAGCTCGCCGCCGAGAAAGGCTGGGCGATTGCTCCGGACGGTGATAAATACCGGCGCGTGGTGGCCAGCCCAAGACCCAAACGTATCTTCGAAATCCGTCCGATCAAGTGGCTGTTGGAAAAAGGCAGCATCGTCATTTGCGCCGGCGGTGGCGGTATTCCGACCCTGTACGGTGACGATGGCAAGCTCAAAGGCGTGGAAGCGGTCATCGACAAGGACTTGTGCTCGTCACTGTTGGCCGAGCAGCTTGAGTGCGACTTGCTGGTGATCGCTACCGACGTCAATGCGGCCTTCATCGACTTCGGCAAACCGACTCAAAAAGCCATCGCCCAGGCCCACCCGGACGCCATGGAACAACTTGGCTTTGCCGCGGGCTCCATGGGGCCCAAGGTTCAGGCCGCGTGCGAGTTTGCCCGCCACACTGGCAAAGTCGCGGTGATCGGTTCACTCTCGGACATCGAAGCCATCGTCCAGGGCAAGTCCGGCATCGGCACCCGCATCAGCACGGCGACACGGGGCATTACCTACTGCTAAAAAGAAACTCCGAGGCAGGCCAGGGGTCTGTCGTTGTCCAATGCCTTCGAAGGAGAGACGCTTATGGCCACATTCGAACCCGGTCACGTACACATCGAGCGCCACGCGCTGACCGATGACGATGTCAGCTACAACGTGTGCATCGACTATGAAGTCACCCAGGATCCCAAGGACGGCAAAGGGATGGCGTTCACGGTGCATGGCATCATTCAGGGCACCGCGATGAAAGAGTCGTTCTTCCTGCCCAAGGATCAGGCCTATAACTTCGCCAGCAACGTGACGAAAATCGCCGAGCAGCACGGCATTCCCAAGACTCACAGCAGCATTGGCTCCATACACAAACATTACGATGCGATGTTTGAAGATGTTCGGGTGCAGCTAAATATGAAGTCGGGTGACCCGGTAAACCCCGAACACCTGGAATAACTGAGCGCGGATCGTTCCCGCTCGCCAGGGAACGATCATCCTCGCGGATTTCACCTACCGCCCTTCTCCAAGGCATACTTGCCACCCTCCGCACTCCAGAACCCAAAACCGCCCCATGCGTATCCACGTCAGTTTCATCGACCGCGTTGGCATTACCCAGGAAGTCCTGGCCCTGCTCGGTGGGCGCAATCTCAATCTGGATGCGGTGGAAATGGTGCCGCCCAACGTCTACATAGATGCCCCGACACTCAGCCCGCAAGTGCTCGAAGAACTGCGCGATGCGCTGTTCAGCGTCCGCGGCGTGCAAGCGGTGACGGTGGTCGACATCCTGCCCGGCCAGCGTCGCCATTTGCAGCTCGACGCCTTGCTCGCCGCTATGACGGACCCGGTTCTGGCCCTGGACAGCGCTGGCAAAATATTACTGGCCAACCCGGCGCTGATTGCCCTGTACGGACGCGAACCGGCGGGGGAAAGCGTCGCCGAGCTTTTTTCCGACCCCGCATTGCTCGATGCGTTGCTGGAGAACGGCTTTCGTCTGCCGTTGCGCGAAATCACCGTCAACGGTCAGACCTTGTTACTGGACGCCACACCGATTACCGACGCTGGCGCCCTGCTCACCCTGTATCAACCGAATCGCATCGGCGAACAACTGTCGGCCTTGCACCACGACCATGCCGAAGGCTTCGATGCACTGCTCGGCGAATCTGCCGCCATTCGTACCCTCAAGGCTCGCGCCCAGCGCGTGGCGGCCCTGGATGCGCCGTTGTTGATCCAGGGCGAAACCGGCACCGGCAAAGAACTGGTGGCGCGGGCTTGTCACGCCATCAGTGCGCGCTACAGTGCGCCATTCCTGGCCTTGAACTGTGCGGCACTGCCGGAAAACCTGGCCGAAAGCGAACTGTTCGGCTACGCACCCGGCGCGTTCACCGGCGCCCAACGGGGCGGCAAACCCGGGCTTATGGAGTTAGCCAACCAGGGCACGGTATTTCTTGACGAGATCGGCGAGATGTCACCGTACTTGCAGGCCAAACTGCTGCGTTTCCTTAACGACGGCAGCTTCCGCCGGGTCGGCGGCGATCGTGAGGTGAAGGTCAACGTGCGGATCCTCAGCGCAACCCACCGCGACCTGGAAAAAATGGTCAGCGAAGGCACGTTCCGTGAAGACCTGTTCTATCGCCTCAACGTGCTCAACGTTGAAGTCCCACCGCTTCGCGAACGCGGCCAGGACATTCTGCTGTTGGCACGCTACTTCATGCAGCAGGCCTGCGCGCAAATCCAGCGCCCGGTCTGCCGCCTGGCGCCGGGCACTTACCCGGCACTGCTGGGCAACCGCTGGCCGGGCAACGTGCGGCAATTGCAAAACGTAATCTTCCGTGCAGCTGCGATTTGTGAAAGCAGCCTGGTGGACATCGGCGACCTCGACATCGCCGGCACCTCCGTGGCACGCCAGAGTGACAGCGACGTCGATAGCCTCGAACAGGCCGTGGATGACTTCGAGAAAACCCTGCTGGAAAAACTTTACGCCAGCTATCCCTCGACCCGCCAACTGGCCAATCGGCTGCAAACCTCTCACACCGCGATTGCCCATCGGTTGCGCAAATACGGTATTCCCAATAAACCGTAACGCGCCCGTTTCATGAACATCCGCACAGGGTCTGTGACACCAGAACCACCGTACTTAGAAGCGACCTTCATCTGTACTGAAAGCGCTACAGCGGAACGATATCGCTACACGATCTTTGGATCACCGCTGTGCAAGGCTTTGATCCCATTACGCTTTTTTCTTGGCTTCTGGCTGTAGCGATTTCGCTACAAGCGCTGGTTTCGCTCATCCCTAAAAAATACTTAAATCATTGATTTAAAACAATTTATTAACATTGGCCGCAATATTGCTAATGCTTATTGAAAAGCAGCGCCCCTCCATCAGGGCTTTTGCCCACGTATTCAATCGCGTCCACCAGACGAGTCTGGCCCCCTTAGGAGTTTCCATGAGCGAATTGCGTTTTACTGAAGATCACGAATGGCTGCGTACCGAAGCTGACGGCACCGTCACGGTCGGTATCACCGCTTTCGCGCAGAACGCCCTGGGCGACGTGGTGTTCGTGCAACTGCCTGAGCTTCAGGCTTACGAAAAAGGCGCTGAAGCCGCCACCGTGGAATCGGTAAAAGCCGCCAGCGGCGTGTACATGCCGTTGGACGGCGACGTTCTGGAAGTGAACCCGGCACTCGACAACAGCCCCGAACGGGTCAACGAAGATCCGTTGGGCGAAGGCTGGTTCTTCCGCTTCCGGCCAACCGACGCCTCGGCTGTTGCCCAATTGCTGGATCAAGACGCTTACGACCGTCTGATCAAAGCTAACGCCCAAGCCTGAGGAGCGCCGACATGACTCAAGTCAACCTGACGACCGCCAACGAATTCATCGCGCGCCATATCGGCCCGCGCGCAGGCGACGAACAAGCGATGCTCAACAGCCTCGGCTTTGACTCCCTGGAAGCCCTGAGCGCCAGCGTCATCCCGGACAGCATCAAAGGCACCAGCGTGCTCGGCCTCGAAGACGGCCTGAGCGAAGCAGATGCCTTGGCGTTGATCAAGTCCATCGCCAGTAAAAACCAGCTGTTCAAGACCTACATCGGCCAGGGTTACTACGGCACGCACACGCCATCGCCGATTCTGCGCAACCTGTTGGAAAACCCGGCCTGGTACACCGCTTATACCCCGTACCAACCGGAGATTTCCCAGGGTCGTCTCGAAGCGCTGCTGAACTTCCAGACCCTGATCAGCGACCTGTCCGGCCTGCCGATCGCCAACGCGTCTTTGCTGGACGAAGCCACCGCCGCTGCCGAAGCCATGACGTTCTGCAAGCGCCTGAGCAAGAACAAGAGCAGCCACGCGTTCTTCGCTTCCGTGCATTGCCACCCGCAAACCCTCGACGTATTGCGCACCCGTGCCGAGCCGCTGGGCATCGATGTAGTCGTCGGTGATGAACGCGAACTCAGCGACGTGACGCCGTTCTTCGGCGCCCTGCTGCAATACCCGGCGAGCAACGGTGATGTGTTCGACTACCGTGAACTGACCGAACGCTTCCACGCCGCCAACGCGCTGGTGGCCGTAGCCGCTGACCTGCTGGCCCTGACCGTCCTGACCCCGCCGGGCGAGTTCGGTGCCGACGTCGCCATCGGCAGCGCCCAACGCTTCGGCGTGCCGCTGGGCTTTGGTGGCCCACACGCGGCGTATTTCTCCACCAAAGACGCGTTCAAGCGCGACATGCCGGGCCGCCTGGTCGGCGTTTCCGTGGATCGTTTCGGCAAACCGGCCCTGCGCTTGGCCATGCAGACCCGCGAGCAACATATCCGCCGCGAGAAAGCCACCAGCAACATCTGCACCGCGCAAGTTCTGCTCGCCAACATCGCCAGCATGTACGCCGTCTACCACGGCCCGAAAGGCCTGACCCAAATCGCCACACGCATTCATCACCTGACCGCGATCCTCGCCAAAGGCTTGAGCGCACTGGGCCTGACGGTCGAGCAAGAAAGCTTCTTCGACACCCTGACCCTCAAAACCGGCGTCCACACTGCGGCGCTGCATGACAAGGCTCACGCGCAGCAGATCAACCTGCGCGTCATCGATGGCGAACGTCTGGGCCTGTCCCTCGACGAAACCACTAGTCAGGCCGATGTGCAAACCCTGTGGGCACTCTTGGCTGACGGCAAAAACCTGCCAGATTTCAACGCCCTCGCCGCGTCGGTGGTCAGCACCTTGCCGGCCGCGCTGGTTCGTCAGTCGCCGATCCTCAGCCACCCGGTGTTCAACCGTTATCACTCCGAAACCGAGCTGATGCGCTATCTGCGCAAGCTGGCCGACAAGGACCTGGCACTGGATCGCACCATGATTCCGCTGGGTTCATGCACCATGAAACTCAACGCCGCCAGCGAGATGATCCCGGTGACCTGGGCTGAGTTCGGCGCCCTGCACCCGTTCGCCCCAGCCGAGCAAAGCGCCGGCTATCAGCAATTGACCGATGAGCTGGAAGCGATGCTGTGCGCCGCCACCGGCTACGACTCGATCTCACTGCAACCGAACGCCGGCTCGCAAGGCGAATACGCCGGCCTGCTGGCGATTCGGGCTTATCACCAGAGTCGTGGCGATGAACGTCGTGATATCTGCCTGATTCCCTCGTCCGCCCACGGCACCAACCCGGCCACCGCCAACATGGCCGGTATGCGTGTCGTCGTCACCGCGTGCGATGCCCGTGGCAACGTCGATATCGAAGACCTGCGCGCCAAGGCCATCGAGCACCGTGAACACCTCGCTGCGCTGATGATCACTTACCCGTCGACCCACGGCGTGTTCGAAGAAGGCATCCGCGAAATCTGCGGCATCATTCACGACCACGGCGGCCAGGTGTACATCGACGGCGCCAACATGAACGCGATGGTCGGCCTCTGCGCACCGGGCAAGTTCGGCGGCGACGTGTCGCACCTGAACCTGCACAAAACCTTCTGCATCCCGCACGGCGGTGGCGGTCCGGGTGTAGGTCCGATTGGCGTCAAAGCACACCTGACACCGTTCCTGCCGGGCCACGCCCAGATGGAGCGCAAGGAAGGCGCGGTCTGTGCGGCCCCATTCGGCAGCGCAAGCATTTTGCCGATCACCTGGATGTACATCCGGATGATGGGCGGCGCGGGTTTGAAGCGCGCGTCGCAACTGGCGATCCTCAATGCCAACTACATTTCCCGTCGCCTGGAAGAGCACTACCCCGTCCTCTACACCGGCAGCAATGGTCTGGTGGCGCATGAGTGCATCCTCGATCTGCGCCCACTGAAAGACAGCAGCGGCATCAGCGTCGATGACGTCGCCAAGCGCCTGATCGACTTCGGCTTCCATGCGCCAACCATGTCGTTCCCGGTCGCCGGAACACTGATGATCGAGCCGACCGAAAGCGAATCCAGGGAAGAACTGGACCGCTTCTGCGACGCGATGATCCGCATTCGCGACGAAATCCGCGCAGTGGAAAACGGCACACTGGACAAGGAAGACAACCCACTGAAAAACGCACCGCACACCGCCGCCGAAATCGTCGGTGAGTGGACGCACCCCTACAGCCGTGAGCAAGCGGTGTACCCGGTCGCGTCGTTGATCGAAGGCAAATACTGGCCACCGGTCGGTCGCGTCGACAACGTGTTTGGTGATCGCAACCTGGTATGCGCCTGCCCATCGATCGAAAGCTACGCTTGAACATGTAGAGGGCGGGTTCGCTCGCCCCTCGCTTTCAAGAACACCCTGTATCCCCTGTGGAACCGAGCCTGCCCGCTCCCGCAGGGGATCTGCGCCTTGCACCAGATTCCGCGAATTCCTATAACGAGAAACCGGAGAACCACTCATGTCGTTAAGCGTGTTCGACCTGTTCAAGATTGGCATCGGCCCCTCCAGCTCCCACACCGTTGGCCCGATGCGCGCAGCCGCGCGCTTCGCCGAAGGTTTGCGCCGTGAAGGGCTGTTGACCACCACTACCTGCGTCAAAATCGAACTCTACGGATCACTCGGCGCCACCGGCAAAGGACACGGCAGTGACAAGGCTGTATTGCTCGGCCTGGAAGGCGAACACCCGGACACCGTGAACACTGAAACCGTTGCCGCACGCCTGCAAGACATTCGCGGCAACGCACGCCTGAACCTGCTCGGCGAACACAGCATTGCGTTCAATGAGAAAGAACACTTGGCAATGATCCGCAAACCATTGCCCTACCACCCCAATGGCATGATCTTTCGCGCATTCGATGCCGCGGGCCTGCAAATCCGCAGCCGCGAGTACTACTCGGTGGGCGGCGGTTTTGTCGTCGATGAAGACGCCGCCGGTGCCGACCGAATTGTCGAAGATGCCACGCCCCTGACCTTCCCTTTCAAAAGCGCCAAGGACCTGCTGGGCCACTGCGCCACCTACGGCTTATCGATCAGCCAGGTAATGCTGACCAACGAAAGCGCCTGGCGCTCGGAAGCCGAAACTCGCGCCGGCCTGCTGAATATCTGGCAAGTGATGCAAGACTGCGTCGCCGCCGGGTGCCGTAACGAGGGAATTCTGCCCGGTGGTTTGAAGGTCAAACGTCGCGCGGCGGCACTGCATCGGCAACTGTGCAAAAACCCGGAATCGGCCCTGCGCGATCCGCTGTCGGTGCTGGACTGGGTCAACCTCTACGCCCTGGCCGTCAACGAAGAAAACGCCAACGGCGGACGCGTGGTAACGGCGCCCACTAACGGTGCAGCCGGGATCGTCCCGGCAGTGTTGCATTACTACATGCGCTTCATTCCCGGGGCCAACGAAGACGGCGTGGTGCGCTTTCTGCTGACCGCGGCGGCGATCGGCATTCTGTACAAGGAAAACGCCTCAATCTCCGGCGCTGAAGTCGGTTGTCAGGGTGAAGTCGGCGTGGCTTGCTCAATGGCGGCCGGCGCTTTGTGCGAAGTGCTCGGCGGCACTGTGCAGCAAGTAGAGAACGCAGCGGAAATCGGCATGGAGCACAACCTCGGCCTGACCTGCGACCCGATTGGCGGCCTCGTGCAAGTGCCGTGTATCGAGCGCAATGCCATGGGCTCGGTGAAAGCCATCAACGCCGTGCGCATGGCGTTGCGCGGCGATGGGCAGCACTTCGTCTCGCTCGATAAGGTTATCCGCACCATGCGCCAGACCGGCGCCGACATGAAAAGCAAATACAAGGAAACCGCCCGTGGCGGTTTGGCGGTCAATATTATCGAGTGCTGATGCGCGCGCATTGGCACCTGCACACTTTTTCAGGAGCTGAATATGTCCACCGAACAATTGCTGAAAACCCCACTGCACGCACTGCACATCGAACTCGGCGCGCGCATGGTGCCCTTCGCCGGCTACGACATGCCGGTGCAATACCCACTGGGCGTGATGAAGGAACACCAGCACACCCGTGATCAGGCCGGACTGTTCGATGTCTCGCACATGGGCCAGATCCGCCTGACCGGTGCTAACGCCGCCAAGGCACTGGAAACCCTGGTGCCGGTGGACATCATCGACCTGCCGGTGGGCATGCAGCGCTACGCCATGTTCACCAACGAAACCGGCGGCATTCTGGACGACTTGATGGTCGCCAATCTGGGCAATGACGAACTGTTCCTGGTGGTCAACGCCGCCTGCAAGGACCAGGACCTGGCGCACCTGCGCAAGCACCTCGGCGACCAGTGCAGCGTCGAACCGCTGTTTGAAGAACGCGCTTTGCTGGCGCTGCAAGGCCCGGCTGCGGTCACGGCACTCGCACGCCTGGCGCCCGACGTGGCGAAAATGACCTTCATGCAGTTCACTCGCGTGACGCTGCTGGGCGTGGACTGCTTTGTCAGCCGCTCGGGCTACACCGGTGAAGACGGTTTCGAAATTTCCGTACCGGCCGCCAACGCCGAAGCTCTGGCTCGCGCCCTGCTGGCTGAACCGGAAGTGGCAGCCATCGGCCTCGGCGCTCGTGACTCCCTGCGCCTGGAAGCCGGTCTATGCCTGTACGGCCACGACATGAACACAGACACCACCCCCATCGAAGCGAGCCTGCTGTGGGCCGTTTCCAAGCCGCGACGCGCCGATGGCGCCCGGGCTGGCGGCTTCCCTGGCGCTGAAAAAGTATTTGCCCAACAGCAAAACGGAGTCAGCCGCAAGCGCGTGGGCCTGTTACCACAGGAACGCACGCCGGTGCGTGAAGGTGCAGAGATCGTCAACGAAGCCGGCGATATCATCGGCAGCGTTTGCAGCGGTGGTTTCGGTCCGACCCTCGGTGGCCCACTGGCCATGGGTTATCTCGACAGCGCCTACATTGCGCTAGACACCCCGGTATGGGCGATTGTTCGTGGGAAAAAGGTGCCTTTGCTTGTAAGCAAAATGCCATTTGTTCCACAACGCTACTATCGTGGTTGATTAACTGTTTCCCTGCGTAACGCAGTTGCGTTAACACTGCACTAATGTGTAACGCAACTGCCATAAAACAGTGCAGACCTTCGACGATCAAGCTGGCTTATAACAGTTGAAGAAAATCCAACACTGCTCTCGATTAAGCGCACTAGTGAACACACTAATAGCCAGTAACCCGAGTAAAACCGGACTCCCCACGGGGCTTGTTTTTTCTCCAGAAGTTGGCGTAGAGTTTGTTCACTGTGTTTGCATGGGTCGCTTGGAATCGTGACCTGGGCAGTAGCCTACAAGTTAGCTACATCCCGCTCGACGTCTTCTTACTTTCCTGCAACCAGCCCCAGTACTCTTTCATGAGAAGGAGACTGCCATTAATTTTTGCGTCAAAGGAATTAAGAAATGTCCCAACGTCAGAGCGGCACCGTCAAGTGGTTTAACGACGAGAAAGGTTTTGGTTTTATCACTCCAGAAAGCGGTCCGGATTTGTTCGTGCATTTCCGCGCTATTCAGGGCAACGGCTTCAAGAGCCTGAAAGAAGGCCAGAAAGTGACATTCGTTGCCGTACAAGGCCAGAAAGGCATGCAGGCTGACGAAGTCCAGGCAGAAGCTTAATCTTCTGTAACGAAAAAGCCCCTGATGCTGACATCGGGGGCTTTTTTATGCGCGCAAATCCGTAAAATGGCTTCTTTTTTCATCCAGAGGCTGCCATGTCGAAACACCTGCTCCAACCCGAGGGTGACTTTCCCGCGGCCGCCCTGGGTCGTCGCCTGGCAGCGATGTTCTATGACTTTCTGTTGTGTACCGCCCTGTTGATCGTCACCAGCGGTGCTTACAAGATGATCCAGATGGCGATCATCGGTGAAGACAAGATGCGCACCCTCACCGAAGCCGGGGCCCTGGACGGTGATCCATTGCTCTCGACGGTGATGCTGTTTGTGCTGTTCGGTTTCTTCGCCAAGTTCTGGACCTGGTCCGGTCAGACCTTGGGCATGCAAGTGTGGGGCATCCGCGTGCAGAACGCCGATGGCTCGGCTATCAGCCTGTGGCAAGCGCTGTTGCGATTTGTGGTGTCGATCGCATCATGGCTGTGCATGGGCGTTGGGTTCTTCTGGTCACTGTTCGATAAACAGAAGCGCAGCTGGCATGACATGTACTCCAATACCCAGTTAGTACGGATTCCAAAGAAGAGCAAATAATTGTGGGCGGCAAAACCCGTCTGGCAGACTGCTCGCGGAGAGCGCGTTGCAGTCGAGACTAATGCCGACTGACACACCGCTATCGCGAGCAGTTTCCCTCACCCTTGCTCGCTGGCGTGGCAGATTTTAAGCGTTACCCGCCAGTTTCATCCGCGCGGCTTGAGTGAAATCGAGCATGCGCTTCAACGGCCGAATTGCTTGCGGGATCAACGCCGGATCGACAAATATTTCATTCGTCCCTTCACGCAAGCTCTTCAGCGTCCGCTCAAGAGTATTCATGGCCATCCACGGACAATGTGCGCAACTGCGGCACGCTGCGCCGTTACCGGCCGTAGGGGCTTCGATAAAGACCTTGTCCGGGCACAGCTGCTGCATTTTGTAGAAAATGCCGCGGTCGGTGGCGACGATAAAAGTCGTGTTCGGCAAACTCTGCGCTGCTGCAATCAACTGGCTGGTGGAACCGACGGCGTCGGCCAGTTCGATAACCGATGTCGGCGACTCTGGATGCACCAGAATGGCCGCGTCCGGATAGAGCGCCTTCATGTCTTCGAGCTGCTTGGACTTGAACTCTTCGTGAACGATGCAGGCGCCGTCCCACAACAGCATGTCGGCGCCAGTCTTGCGCTGGATATAGGTGCCCAGGTGCTTGTCCGGCCCCCAAATGATGGTTTCGCCGTTATCCATCAAGCTTTCGACGATCTCTAGCGCGCAGCTTGAGGTCACCACCCAATCAGCTCGAGCCTTGACCGCCGCCGACGTGTTGGCATACACCACCACCGTGCGCTCCGGATGCTGATCACAGAACGCTGAAAACTCATCCACCGGGCAACCCAAGTCCAGCGAGCAGGTCGCTTCCAGTGTGGGCATCAACACACGTTTTTCAGGGTTGAGGATTTTCGCCGTCTCCCCCATGAACTTCACACCGGCGACAACGACAGTTTTGGCCGGATGGGCATTGCCAAAGCGCGCCATCTCCAGCGAATCAGAAACGCAGCCACCGGTTTCTTCGGCCAGAGCCTGAATCACCGGGTCGCAATAGAAGTGCGCTACCAGCACAGCGTCCTGAGCCTTAAGCTCGGCGGCAATGGCAGCGCGGTAATGAGCCTCTTCCTCGGGCGTCAGCGGCTTGGGCTGCTTGGCATCGAGGTGGGCTTGAACCAGAAGGCGTTCGGAAATTTGCGTCATGATCGCAAGACCTGCGGGCGCTTTCGCGCGAAAGTCGAGTGTACACCCGGCTCCGGACCCTTGAGGGTACCGCCGGGAGAGTGAGTTTCATCAGGCACGGACAACGGTGAAGCTGCGCAAGGCTACAGAATATCCCGTGGATGCAAAAGATGATTCTGACCTGCGTCACATAGCGCCGCCCGGCGACTGAACAACCTCAAATCGCGGACAAAAAAAAACCCGGAAATCCTCACTTTCGTGGGCCTTCCGGATTTTCTAAACTGCTGTAAAAATGGTGGGTCGTGTGGGATTCGAACCTACGACCAATTGGTTAAAAGCCAACTGCTCTACCAACTGAGCTAACGACCCGCTGTGTGGTGGCGCGTATAATACTGATTTTTAAGGACTATTCAACACCTAATTTGAAATAAATCAAAAATAAGGGGTTGGATCACTGATTCCGGCCGTTGCAAAGCCTTCCGCACGCAGGCGGCAGCTGTCGCATTTACCGCATGCGTAGCCTTTATCGTCGGCCTGATAGCAGGAAACGGTCAGCCCATAATCAACACCCAGCTTCACACCTTCCTGAACGATCTGCGCCTTACTCAAGTTCTGCAGCGGCGCCAGGATACGGAAGCCCTGCCCCTCTACACCGGCCTTGGTAGCCAGATTCGCCATACGCTCGAAAGCCTCGACGAACTCGGGACGGCAGTCGGGGTAACCCGAATAGTCCACCGCGTTCACACCAATAAAGATGTCACGCGCGCCCAGCACTTCAGCCCAGCCCAACGCCAACGACAGAAATACAGTGTTACGTGCGGGCACGTAAGTCACCGGAATGCCTTCGCTAGGTGATTCAGGTACATCAATACTGCTATCAGTCAGTGCGGAGCCACCGATGCCATTCAGGTTCAGGCCGATCACTTTGTGTTCAACCACACCTAAATCTCGCGCAACACGCTCGGCGGCGTGCAGCTCAGCACGATGCCGCTGACCGTAGTCAAAACTCATGGTGTAGCAGCTGTAGCCTTGCGCCTTGGCCATCGCGACGACGGTCGCCGAGTCGAGGCCGCCGGAGAGCAGGATGACCGCACGTTTTTCAGTAGTGTTTATTGGTTCAGTCATATCAGCGCCCCGGCTCGTCGTTCCAAAGATATTTATGCAACTGCAATTGCAGACGCACTGGCAAGTTATCCGCCACCACCCAGTCAGCCAGGTCTCGCGCATTCAAATCATGATGACTTGGCGAGAACAAGACTTCGCCAGCACGCCCGTCGAGGCCGAACTGGATAAGCTTGGACACGGCCCAGTCATAGTCTTCCCGCGAGCAGATGACAAACTTCACCTGGTCGTTGCGCGTGAGCAGCTCGATGTTCTCGTAACGATTTCGGTGAGCTTCTTTCGAGCCCGGGGTTTTCAGATCGACAACACGACTGACCCGAGGGTCGACTGCCGAGATATCCAAAGCGCCGCTGGTTTCCAACGAAACTTCGTAACCCGCATCACACAGCTGTTTGAGCAGCGAAATGGCGTTAGGTTGAGCCAGAGGTTCGCCACCCGTGACACAGACGTAACGTGGACGAAAAGCTGCCACCTGCTCAAGGATGTCTTCGAGAGGGCGCAGGGTGCCGCCGGTAAAAGCGTAGGCACTGTCGCAGTATTGGCAACGCAATGGGCAACCGGTCAGGCGCACAAAAACAGTAGGCAGCCCGGCTGTCCGTGTTTCACCCTGCAACGAGTAGAAAACTTCGGTGATTCTTAATGTGTCTTGCATAGTCGCCACGGGCGTAACAGCTAAACAGGCTGTCCGCCTCCGTCAGGCACTCAAGGGAACCCCGCCAACGCGTGAATCCCCAAAAGCGGTGTTTCAGAAAAGGGCGTGAATTCTAACGAAAAAACCCGCGACAGGCGCGGGTTTCTTCACAACGGGTCAAACAGGCTTACATGCGCTGCAGATCGCGTTGAGCCAACTGAGCGGCGGAAGTGCCCGGATATTGCGACACCACCTGCTGCAGAATGCCTTTGACCTTGTCGGTATGACCCAGTCGGCGCTCCACATCAGCGAGCTTGTACAGCGAGTCAGGCACTTTGGCATGCTTGGGGTACAGCTGAGAGACCTTGGCAAAAGCCTGACCTGCACCTTGCAGATCACCCTTGGCCAGGTTCACCTCACCCAGCCAATACTGGGCATTGCCCGCGTATTGGCTGTTCGGGTACTTGCGCAAGAAAGCGGCGAAGGCCTGACTGGCCTTGTCAAAATCCTTGGCTTTAATCAGGTCGAAGGCTGCGTCGTAATACAGCTTTTCCTTCGCCGGATCACCCGGTTCGCTGCTGGCGGCAGGCGCAGGAGTGGCAGCCCCCGCCGCCGCGCCTGCACTTGCTGCTGCGCCGGCGGCATTCAAATTGCCACCAGCAGAAGAATTATCAGGAGTCGCGGCTGGTGCAACGCCGGTTCCTATGCGCCGATCAAGATCCTGGTATCGCTCCAGGTTTTCCTGCTTCATGCGCGCAACATCATTTTGCAGAACTTCGATCACACCTTGTTGGCGCGAAATCTGTTCTTGCATCGATTGCAGTTGGTTGAACAGCTCGCCCTGTGCCGAGACAGGGGTCGAAACCCCTCCCCCGGCATAGGCGCCGTTCGTACCGTAACCCGCAGGCGGATAACTGCTCCCGCTATTGTTATAACCGGAGTTGTTATCGACCACAGGAACCGCAGCCCACACCGCAAGCGGCGCGAGACTGAGAGCCAAAACAGTTACAGCACGACGGCACGTTCGCATGACGAATTACTTACGCAGTTCGACGCGACGGTTTTGAGCCCAGGACTGCTCGTCGTTGCCGGTAGCAACTGGACGCTCTTCGCCGTAGGAAACCAATTCCAGCTGAGCTGGGGAAACACCTTGCAGTACCAGGTAACGCTGAACGGCTTTCGCACGACGCTCGCCCAGTGCCATGTTGTACTCACGAGTACCACGTTCGTCGGTGTTGCCTTCCAGAACAACGCGAGCGCCGTTTGCTTTCAGGTCTTTGGCGTGAACGTCCAGAGCGCGCATGGCTTCTGGCTTCAGGTCCGAGCTGTCGTATTCGAAGTAGAAAGTGGTGATTGCACGCAGAGCAGCTTCTTCGCTCAGGGAGCCATCAACAGCACCAGTGTTAGCGCCGTAACCAGCGTTTGGATCAACAGCGCCTTGACCGGCATTGTCGCCGCCTTTAGACGAGCAACCTACAGCTACAGCCATGGCCAGAGCCAGCGCAGCAAATTTACCAAACTTCAGCATTTCCATCGTAAAACTCCTAATGAACCCCAGTGTGTTAAGTAAAGCGTGTAGCGCCGCGTCAGTTCAGGTAAGGGGACCAGGAAGGTTCTCTGACTTCGCCTTGTGCGGTAGGAAGCGGGAGCCTTACGCGTCCATTAATGGACACGAGCATCAAGACTCCCCGGCCCTGCTGGCGGGTGGCGTAGATTACCATGGTGCCGTTGGGCGCGACAGTAGGCGACTCGTCCAGAGTGCTATCAGTTAGGATTTTTACGCTTCCGCGCTGCAAATCCTGAGCCGCCACCTTGAAATTAGTGAAGCCATCCTGGCGGTGAATCATCACCAGGGTCTTTTCGTCAGCCGACAGTTTAGGGTTGGCGTTGTAGTTACCGATGAATGTCACACGTTCCGCACCGCCACCGCCGACGCTGGTTTTATAGATTTGTGGCTTGCCGCCACGGTCGGAGGTGAAGTAGATGGTCGAACCATCTTTACCCCAGAACGGCTCGGTGTTAATGCCAGGACCGTTGGTGACACGAGAAATCTGACGCGAACCCAGGTTCATCACATAGATGTCAGGGTTACCGTCTTTCGACAGCACGAACGCCAGGCGATTGCCGTCTGGCGACCAGGCTGGCGCGCCGTTCAAGCCTTCGAAATTGGTGATTTGCTCACGGCGACCGGTGTCGATGTTCTGCATGAAAATACGTGGGCGACGCTGCTCGAAAGAGACATAAGCGATGCGCTTGCCGTCCGGTGCAAAACGCGGCGAAAGGATTGGCTCGCGCGATTGCAGCAGAGTCACGGCACGGGCACCGTCATAATCCGAACGTTGCAGCGTGTAGCGAGTGTTCTTCTCGGAGAAACGCTCAGCGGTCACATACAGCAGACGTGTCGAGAACGCACCTTTAATGCCGGTGAGTTTTTCGAACGACTGGTCAGAGATGTAGTGCGCCATGTCTCGCAGTTGATCGACGGAGCCAGAGACACTGCCGGTCAGCACTTGCTGCTCGGTGGCGACGTTGAACAACGCGTATTGCACCTGCAGACGACCGCCCGCCGGAACAATGCTGCCGACCATCACGTACTGGGCACTCAAAGCCTTCCAGTCACGAAAAATGATTTCGCTCGCCTGAGTCGGCTGGCTGATCATGTTCTGCTTTGGAATCGGCGAGTAGTAACCCGAGTTGCGCAGGTCGTTGCCGATGATTTCAGCCATGTCGTCCGGCAGTACGGTGCCGCCCTGGAAGCCGAATGGGACGACAGCGATCGGGGTTGCCCGATCGCTACCGCTGGTGACCAGAATGTTTTTTTCATCTGCTGTCGCTATCCCTGCCAGGCAGCAAATAACGACAAGCATTCCTCGAAGAAGGTTTCTCACAAGGCTAGATCCTCAGGTGTGAATGTCATCTTGAATGAACGATACGGAGCGAAATCGCTCGGCTTCATTCCCTGCATTTCTGTCAAACGTCCAATATTCTTGACCGCAGCTACAGCAGACGCGTCGAACGGGCCATCGCCACTGGACTTGGAAACGCTGACCGAAGTCACCGTGCCGTCCGGCAACATGCCGATTTGCACCACAACCGTCATGCCTTTGCGTGCCGAAGGTGGACGAGCCCAGCCTTCCGCTGCACGTGCACGAATCAGGTCATCGAAACTGCCCGCGACTTCGTCACCCTGCTCATCGGCCAAAGCCTGCTGGCGCTGCGGCGTGTCGGAAAGCAAATCAGCCAGGGCCTGAGCCTTTTTATCTTCGGCGGACTTACGTGCCGCATCCTGCGATTTTTTCTTCGCAGCATCAGCAGCAGCTTTCTTCTTCGCATCCTCGGCGACTTTCTTCTTCGCCTCGTCCGCTTCAGCTTTCTTCTTGGCGTCGTCAGCGGCTTTTTTCTTCGCGTCTTCGACAATCTTTTTCTTCGCTGCTTCAGCGGCCGCTTTCTTGGCCTCTTCTTCAGCAGCCTTCTTGGCTTCTTCTTCCGATTTCTTCTTGGCTATATCAGCCAATTGTTTCTCTTCAACCTTTTTGGCTTCGGCGGTCTTCTTCGCTTCGTCGGCTTTTTTGGCTTCGTCAGCCTTTTTCGCCTCCTCAGATTTCTTGGACTCGTCGGCCTTCTTGGCTTCCTCGGCTTTTTGAGCCGCTTCTTCTTTCTTTTGTTCCGCAGCCTTCACCGCTTCCTGCTCGACCTTCTTCTGTTCCATCTGTTCGACTTCGGTCTGACGCGCAGCAGACTTCACCGCTTCACCCGCAATCTTCTGATTGGTCTGGGTGGTCGCGCGACTTTTCGATTTCAGCTGGTACAGCGTCGCCTGGACGATCGGCTTGGCCGGCGGCAACTCCGGGGTCAGGGCAAAACTGACGAACAACATGCCAAACACCAGCACGTGCAAGCCAATCGCCCAGACACTCGGCCAGAAGTAGCTTTCCGAGGCTGTTGGCTCTCGTTGTTGCTGCATCAGGGCGCCTCGGTAATCAAGCCAACGTTACCGACTCCGGCTTTTTGCAACCCGCCCATGGCGCCCATGACGGAGCCGTAATCGACGGTCTTGTCGCCGCGAATGAAGACTTGCGTGTGCTTGCCGCCTTCATTACCGGCGCGGATGATTTTGGTCACCGCGTCGGTCATCTGCGGCAAGGTCATGGCCTTGTCCTGCTGTTTTTCTGTGTCGACTTCGCTGCCAAGGTTCCAGTAGTAGGTCTTGTCAGCCTTGATCGAAATGGTCAGGACCTGAGTGTTGTTGTCCTGCGGCAAGGCTTCGCTGGAAACCTTGGGCAGATCAACTTTCACGCCCTGATTGAGCATCGGCGCGGTCACCATGAAGATGACCAGTAGCACCAACATCACGTCGATGTATGGCACTACGTTCATCTCGGCAACCGGCTTGCGCTTTTTGCGAGCTCGAGCGATTAAAGCCATCGGGAATTACCTGCTTATTCTTCGCTGGTGTGCACTTTGCGGTGCAGGATCGCCTGGAATTCGTCGGCGAAGGTGTAGTAACGGCTCAGCAGGGTTTCGCTGCGAGAAGCAAAACGGTTGTAAGCGATAACGGCCGGGATCGCCGCGAACAGGCCGATGGCAGTAGCCACCAGTGCTTCGGCAATACCTGGGGCCACAGTGGCCAATGTCGCTTGCTGGGCAGTCGCCAAACCACGGAAGGAGTTCATGATGCCCCAGACCGTACCGAACAGACCGATGTACGGGCTCACGGAACCGACGGTGGCGAGGAATGGCAAGCTCTGCTCAAGCTTTTCTTCTTCGCGAGAAATGGCTACACGCATGGCACGCGCCACGCCTTCCATAACGGCTTCAGGATCAACACCTGGCTGCTGGCGCAGACGGGAGAACTCCTTGAAACCGGCACGGAAAATCTGCTCAACGCCCGAATCCGGATCAGGGTTGCTGCCGGCCTGACGGTAGAGTTTGGACAGATCGATACCCGACCAGAAGCGCTCTTCAAAACTCTCCAGAGCACGTCGACCGGCACGTATCAGATTGCTGCGTTGAAAGATCATGATCCATGAGGTCACCGATGCGGCTACCAGAATCAGCATTACCAACTGCACCACGACGCTGGCATTGCTGACCAAGCTCCACATGGAGGAATGGTCGACGACGTTAGCTTCCACGCTTTATCTCCTGCTTTGAGTGTGTACCCGCGCCGCTCTCGTCGGCAAAGGCCGCACGTAGAGCTTCGGGAATGGCCCGGGGTTTCAAACTGTTAGTGCGCACACAGGCCACCAGAAACTGCCCTTCGCAGAGCAGCACATTATCCGTAGCCCTCCTGACCTGCTGTTTGAAGCGCAGGCTGACACGGTTCAATTCGACTACTTCAGCGCTTACCAACAGTTCGTCGTCCAGTCGCGCCGGCGCGTGGTAACGCGCTTCGCTGGAATGCACGACAAACAACAGGTCCTCCCCTGCCAGCTGGGACTGGGCAAAGCCCAGTTCCCGTAGCCGCTCGGTTCGAGCCCGCTCCATAAACTTGAGGTAATTAACGTAATACACGATGCCGCCGGCATCGGTGTCCTCGTAATAAACGCGACAACGATGTGCGAACGGCTCAAGCCCGTTTTGCGCGCGCATACTCTAGTGCTTACTCCTCATGTTGCCAATCCGGCCAGGCAACTGTTTTTCATTGTTCTGCTGCTTTCTAGTGAAAGATTCGTCATACCAGCCCCTAGGACCGCGCAAACCCCGAATAAATCAGTGCGCGAAAATTTATTAATCGTCCACTGCATCGAGAAACTCGTCTACCACGGGCATCTCACCCATTCGTGACGGGATGTTTAAACCAAAGTGCAAATACGCATGCCGAGTGACGACTCGACCCCGTGGGGTCCGCATGATGTAACCCTGCTGGATCAAATAAGGCTCCAGCACATCTTCGATGGTATGACGTTCTTCACTGATGGCCGCCGCCAGGCTGTCCACCCCGACAGGGCCACCGTCGAACTTCTCGATCATGGTCAACAACAGACGTCGATCCTGGTGGTCCAGGCCACGCTCATCGACATCCAGCAGGTTCAGGGCCAGGTCGGCGATCGGCTTCGTGATATGGCCATTGGCGCGAACTTCGGCGAAATCCCGAACCCGGCGCAGCAAGCGGTTGGCAATTCGCGGCGTACCTCGAGCACGCCGAGCGATTTCAAAGGCGCCCTCCGGGTCCAGCGGCAAACCAAGAATATTCGCCGAACGACTGACAATCGTTGCCAAGTCAGCCGTGCTGTAGAACTCCAGTCGCTGGACAATCCCGAAGCGGTCACGTAACGGGTTGGTCAGCATGCCGGCGCGAGTAGTCGCGCCGACCAGAGTGAACGGCGGCAGATCAAGTTTGATCGAGCGTGCAGCCGGGCCTTCGCCAATCATGATATCGAGCTGAAAATCTTCCATAGCCGGATACAGCACTTCTTCGACAATCGGCGACAGCCGATGGATTTCGTCGATGAACAGCACGTCATGAGGCTCAAGGTTTGTCAGCAGCGCGGCCAAATCACCGGGACGCTCAAGCACCGGTCCAGAGGTGCTTTTGATCGACACGCCCATTTCCTGGGCAATGATGTTGGCCAAGGTGGTTTTACCCAAACCGGGCGGGCCGAAAATCAGCGTGTGGTCCAGCGATTCGTTACGTCCACGGGCAGCCTGGATAAACAACTCCATTTGTTCGCGAACGGTCGGCTGGCCAATGTATTCGGCCAGGCTGACAGGACGAATCGCACGGTCCTGGACCTCTTCACGGTCACGAGGGCCGGGCGTGGCGGCAATCAGACGATCAGCTTCAATCACTTAGATCATTCCCTTCAGGGCACGACGAATCATGTCTTCACTGCTCAAACCTTTCTCCTTGATCGCGGAAACAGCTTTGCTCGCTTCCTGAGGCTTGTAGCCCAAGGAAATCAGCGCACTGACCGCGTCGTTTTCGGCGGTAGCCACCTGGACGGGTGCATCCGGTTGATTCGGCACCAGCGCAAACATGCTGGGCACGGTTTCCCAGGCCTTGAAACGGTCCTTGAGTTCCACCAGCAAACGCTCGGCAGTTTTCTTGCCCACTCCCGGCACTTTGGTCAGCGCTGACGTGTCTTGGGACTGCACGCAACGGACCAACTCATCAACCTCCAGACTCGACATCAAAGCCAGCGCCAGTTTCGGCCCCACCCCGTTGAGACGGATCAGTTCACGAAAAAAGTCTCGCTCGCGCCTGCCAAAGAAGCCATAGAGTAACTGCGCGTCTTCGCGCACCACCAGATGGGTGTGCAAGGTCAGCGGTTCACCGACCGACGGCAAGCGATACAGGGTGGTCATGGGCACTTCCAGCTCATACCCCAGACCGTTTACATCCAGAATCAGGTGCGGCGGCTGTTTCTCAGCGAGGGTGCCGCGCAAGCGTCCAATCACGTTTCAGATCCTTGAGCGTTGGCCAGATCGAAGGCTGGCGACTGACAGAGCAAGGGGCGGCGCCGACAACACAGGCGCAAAACCCTCATTCCATAAAAAGATTGCTGATGCTATCAGAGACGCAGGCGCCCGCCACGACTGCGTGCCGCGCCCAAACCGTGAGGCAACAGGCTGGAACGGGTATGAGCGTGACAAATCGCAATAGCCAGGGCGTCCGAGGCATCGATTTGCGGTTTACTGATTAGTTTCAGCATGTGCATGACCATCATCTGCACTTGCTCTTTATTGGCCGCACCGGTCCCGGTCACTGCCTGTTTGACCTGAGTGGCGGTGTACTCCGCGATCTCCAGGTTTTCTTCGGCACCGGCCACGATAGCTGCGCCACGCGCCTGACCGAGCTTCAGCGCAGAATCGGCATTGCGCGCCATGAAGACCTTTTCGATGCCCATGGTCACCGGCCCGTAGGTCTGGATGACCTCGCGTACACCGCGATAGACGATTTGCAGGCGCTCATGCAGCTCACCGGCACCAGTGCGAATGCAACCCGACGCAACGTAAACACAACCGCGTCCGGTATCGCGTACAACGCCATAACCGGTAATACGCGAACCGGGATCGATACCAAGAATTAAAGTCATAACGCCTGCGGGTTGGGTAAGAGCAGCATTTTCAATGCCGCTAATAACAAATGTGGGAGCTGGCTTGCCTGCGTTAACGTAAGCGAGCCGGCTCCCACAGTAGATCTTAGTCGCGCTTAGCCCAACTGAGCGGCAACCGACTCCGCAATGTCCGCATTGGAATAGACGTTTTGCACGTCATCCAGGTCTTCGAGCATGTCGAGCAGTTTGAGCACCTTCTCGGCGCCCTCCAGATCCAGTTCGGCACTGGTGGTCGGCAGCATCACAATTTCTGCGTCATGCCCTTTAAAACCTGCAGCTTCGAGAGCATTGCGCACGGAGTAGAAACCCGCGAACGAGGTAAACACATCAATAGAGCCGTCTTCATGGGTCTCCACGTCGTCGGCGTCGGCTTCCATGGCGGCTTCCATCAGTGCGTCTTCATCAACGCCCGGAGCAAAGGAAATCTGCCCCTTGCGCTCGAACAGATAGGCCACCGAACCATCAGTCCCCAAATTGCCGCCACACTTGCTGAACGCATGACGCACAGCGGCTGCGGTGCGGTTACGGTTGTCGGTCATGCATTCGACCATCACCGCAACACCGCCAGGGCCGTAGCCTTCATAAGTCAGCTCGACCATGTCGTCAGTGTCGGCAGCGCCAGCGCCGCGGGCGACCGCGCGGTCGATGATATCGCGACTCATGTTCGCACCAAGGGCCTTGTCCAGCGCCAGACGCAAACGCGGGTTGGAGCCTGGATCAGCGCCGCCCTGACGGGCAGCAACGGTCAGCTCACGAATCCACTTGGTGAAAATCTTGCCTTTCTTGGCATCCTGACGTTCTTTGCGGTGCTTGATGTTCGCCCACTTGGAATGACCCGCCATAACTCGCTCCGAATTCTCTTTGAAACATTGCTCGCCACGCGAGGATGCGTCGGCCAGCAAAAAAATTTCGACCCATTAAAAACAAAGGGCGCCTGCGAAGAGGCGCCCTTCAGGTCAGTCTTACTCTGCTTTAGGCGTTTCGCGCAGACGAATGTGCAATTCGCGCAGTGCCTTGGCATCGACAACACCAGGAGCTTGAGTCATGACGCATGCCGCGCTCTGGGTTTTCGGGAAAGCGATTACTTCACGGATCGACTGAGCGCCAGTCATCAGCATCACCAGACGGTCCAGACCAAACGCCAGACCACCGTGCGGCGGCGCGCCGTATTTCAGGGCGTCGAGCAGGAAGCCGAATTTCTCTTCCTGTTCCGCTTCGCTGATACCCAGCAGACGGAACACCGACTGTTGCATTTCCTTGCGGTGGATACGGATCGAGCCGCCACCCAACTCGGTACCGTTCAGCACCATGTCGTAAGCGCGGGACAAGGCGGTTGCCGGGTTGGCTTCCAGTTCTTCCGGGGTACACTTCGGCGCGGTGAACGGGTGGTGCAAGGCGGAGAAGCTGCCGTCGTCGTTCTCTTCGAACATAGGGAAGTCGACCACCCACATCGGGGCCCACTCGCAGGTCAGCAGGTTAAGATCGTTACCCACTTTGATCCGCAGCGCACCCAGGGCTTCACTGACAATCTTGGCCTTGTCGGCACCGAAGAACACGATATCGCCGTCAACCGCACCTACGCGATCAAGGATGACATTGAGGTTGGCCTCAGGGATGTTCTTGACGATAGGCGACTGCAGGCCTTCGACGCCCTTGGCACGCTCGTTGACCTTGATGTACGCCAGCCCCTTGGCACCGTAGATGCCGACGAACTTGGTGTAGTCGTCGATCTTGCTTCGCGGCATGCTTGCGCCGCCCGGTACACGCAGAGCTGCAATGCGGCTCTTCGGATCGTTGGCAGGACCACTGAAGACCTTGAAGTCGACTTCTTTGAGCTGATCGGCAACATCAACCAGTTCCAGCGGGTTACGCAGGTCCGGCTTGTCGGAACCGTAACGACGCATGGCCTCGTCCCAGGTCATGTGCGGGAAGTCGCCAAATTCCAGATCCAGCACTTCCTTGAACAAGTTGCGGATCATGCCTTCGGTAAGGCCCATGATGTCTTTTTCGTCGAGGAAGCTGGTTTCGATGTCGATCTGAGTGAACTCAGGCTGACGATCGGCACGCAGGTCTTCATCGCGAAAGCACTTGGCGATCTGGTAGTAGCGATCGAAGCCGGCGACCATCAACAGTTGCTTGAACAGCTGAGGCGACTGCGGCAACGCGAAGAACGAACCGGCGTGAGTACGGCTAGGCACCAGATAGTCACGTGCGCCTTCAGGGGTCGCGCGCGTCAGGATCGGCGTCTCGACGTCGAGGAAGCCGTTTTCGTCCAGATAACGACGAATGCTGGTGGTCATACGCGAACGCAGACGCAGCTTCTCGAGCATTTCCGGACGACGCAGGTCGATGAAGCGATAACGCAGGCGGGTTTCTTCGCCAACGTCGGAGAACTCATTGAGCGGGAACGGCGGGGTTTCCGATTCGTTCAGCACTTCCAGTTCGTAGCCCAACACTTCGATCATGCCCGAAGCCATGTTGGCGTTGCCCGCACCGGCTGGACGCAAGCGCACCTTGCCGGTGACCTTGACCACGTATTCGCTACGCACACGATCGGCGGCAGCAAAAGTTTCAGCGCGGTCCGGGTCGAACACCACTTGGGCCAGACCGTCACGATCACGGATATCGAGGAAAATCACTCCACCGTGGTCACGGCGACGGTGAACCCATCCGCAAAGGGTAATTTCCTGGCCTTCCAGGCTTTCGTTCAGTTGGCCGCAATAATGGCTGCGCATCATGGTAGTGGTTTCACTTCTCGTAATTCGAAATTCGGTTGGAGGCCTTGCTGCACCATCGCACCCGTTAGGCGCCTGATAATGCAAGAGCTCGCGCGTAGAGTTCAACACAGGGTCAAGACGCTAGTCGGCTTTATCGCCGCCGGCCAGATTCTTCTTCGAGCCTGTCTTGAAATCGGTTTCGTACCAGCCGGTACCGCTGAGGCGAAAACCTGGCATGGACAGCATCTTTTTAAGCTCTGGCGCCTGGCACGCAGGGCAGTCGACCAGCGGTGCTGCGCTGATCTTTTGAATGGCTTCCAACTGATGACCACAGGAAGCACATTGATAGTCGTACATCGGCATGGGGTTGTCTCGGTGATCAGATTGCTACCGCACACGCAAGGTTTTGCGGCAAAGAGTGCGATTATATCCATTAAATGCAGCCTGTGCAGCCGGAAGACTGCACAGGACGACACTCAGCCGCGATACGCCGCCTCAACTAGACCATGGCAACGCAGCCCCCATCTTTAAGGCTATGCACGACACAGACCACTCGCACCAACCCGCTGAAATTCTTTACCCCGCCATGACGCAAATGCACCTCGCGGTCCACATGAGACAACAGGGCACTCACTGTGCAGCAATTAGCCTTGGCCATTTCGCTGAGAATATCCCAGTAGACCCGCTCCAACCGCAAGCAGGTCGAAAAGCCATTCAAACGCACGGATCGGGACAAGGGGCACGCCAGCCCCATATCGAATGCGCTGACAAACGGATCAATTTTTATATCCTGCGGCGAACCGGGTTTCTCCTCTCTTCGCCTGTCTTCATAAAGCATATCGTTGACACTCCTTTGCCATCCTTGTTCTTTTAAAAAGCAACATCCTGTTTCTTTATAAAAGCGCAGACGCAAAGTTATATCCAGACGACTTTATGACCATGAACGTAGGATAAGCCAACAACTGATAGGGGATCGCAGACACCGTCCTACGCCAGGAAAGTTCCTACACAGGCAGGTATAGATTCTTCGAAAAAAAACTCACACATGTTAAAAAACGCGCGAACAACGCCCTAAGACGTTATTCGCGCGCAGACGTGATTACTGATCCAGCAGAGAGCGCAGCATCCACGCGGTCTTTTCATGGACTTGCATGCGCTGGGTCAACAGATCAGCCGTTGGCTCGTCGCTGACTTTGTCCAGCAACGGAAAAATTCCGCGGGCGGTGCGGGTAACCGCCTCCTGTCCCTCGACAAGTTGCTTGATCATATTTTCTGCACTGGGCACACCTTCTTCTTCCTTGATGGAAGAAAGACGTGCGTACACGGAGTAAGCACCCGGCGCAGGAAACCCGAGTGCGCGAATGCGCTCGGCAATTGAATCGACGGCCAGCGCCAACTCGTTGTATTGCTCTTCGAACATCAAATGGAGGGTCCGAAACATCGGGCCCGTGACATTCCAGTGGAAGTTATGAGTTTTCAAATAAAGCACATACGTGTCCGACAGCAGGCGCGACAGCCCATCCACAATCGACTTGCGATCTTCTTCACTGATACCGATATCTATTGCCATGTCTTTCCCCTAACGGTGATGAAGCAAATGCAGGCCCACTCTATCAAGCCAGCCGGCTCACTGCAGCTTCGGATCACCAGACGACCTGCGACATATCGATCATCAGGGCGCCGCCTGACGCCCTGATTTGAGTAGCCTGTGGCTTTGCTGTTAAATAGGCAGCGTGTCGCTATGCCCTATTTACCCAAGCACAGCGCATAGGCTGGTACCGGGTGCGTGTCCGACGCCTCTTATTGTTCCGAAGCGAACCGTGCTCAATCAGCTCTTCCTTGTGATCCGTCTTAACGTGAGTCAATTAAAATGTTGAAAATCGTCCACCTGCTAATGGGCGCAGCAGCCTTGCTGCTGTCCTTCATCCCTAGCCTGCAACCCCAAGCTGCACCTTACCTGCAACAACACGATGCGCTTTACCTGGCCTTTTTCGGCCTGCTCAACCTTACCCTCGCTCCGGTTATTCCTTACTGGAACAAAGGTCCGCGTCACCAACTGCAAAATCTGGTCAGCATCCTGCTGTTGCTGGCCGTCGTACTGCAAACCCTTACACTGCTGGCCCAGATGCCGACTATCGGCGGTCAACCTGCGGTGCTCTTCAGTCTCACGCTTGCTCTGATTGCCGTATTGCTGCACCTGGCAGTCAGTTTCTACAAATCTTCACCGGCCGCTGCTTCGCCAAGCTATGACATGAGCAACCGCGATACTGGCACCGTCAAGTGGTTCAACACCTCCAAAGGCTTCGGCTTTATCTCTCGGGATTCGGGCGATGATATTTTCGTGCATTTCCGGGCCATTCGTGGCGAAGGTCACCGGGTACTGGTCGAAGGCCAGCGCGTGGAGTTTTCTGTCATGAACCGTGACAAAGGCCTACAAGCCGAAGATGTGATTGCCGCATTACCGCGTCGCTGATCCCGAGCGACAAAAAAACCGCGGACAGCCGAGCTGTTCGCGGTTTTTTATTGCATCGACTTCTACAAAAGATGGATTCAATAGTGCGGTGGTGGCGCCTCTTCCTCGGAGGACTCAAACTGGCCAACCATTTCTTCCTGGCGCCTGATGAGGGCCGCCATTTGCAACTGCAATCGATCAACCACTCGCTGCTGTGCCACTAGCACATCGTTCAATGAATGGAGGGTGTCATCTTGAAACGCCAACCGGCTTTCCAGATCGTTAACGCGCTCTTCAAGAGTCATCTGTCAAACCTCTAAAAACGTGAATTCATCGGTCAAGACCAAACGCAGTCGCTCACGAATCACGCTGATCTGCTGCGCACTGTAGGGTTTGGCCGGGTGTTTGCCCCAAACGGGAGCTGGCCAAGCGGCGTCATCACGCTTGCGCACAATCACGTGCATGTGCAGTTGACTCACCACATTGCCCAAAGTGGCGACATTCAACTTATCGGCATCAAATGAATCCTTAAGCAACTCCGCCAGTGCGGTCGTTTCCTGCCAAAGCTGCTGTTGATCTGGGACATCCAACTGAAACAACTCGCTGATATCCTCGCGGCGCGGCACCAGGATGAACCAGGGATAGTTCGAGTCGTTGGACAGCAGCAATCGGCAGAGCGGGAAGTCCCCGATCGGCAAGGTATCTTGTTGAAGTCGTGGATCTAAAGCGAACACTGAATGCACTCCCGCCTATTCATCATTTTCAGCTTAGCGCCCCTCCTCGGAGGCTGTGCGCCAAGCGACAGGACGGAAGCATACCTGCGAACGTCGTCGGCTTCACGGCGAACAGACAGCAAGACTCGTCGGGAAATTCAGAGAACAGGCAAACGAGCGCCCCGGCATGAAACATTTGCAGCCAGAGCGCACCAATACAGAACCAGGGCCGGGACCAAAAACGCTGTGTGACCCACAAACAGCGACAGGTGCAAATGTGCCAGACACCTGAACTGTGTGGATTCGGTACAGCGATTGAAATTTTTTGCACCAAAACCGCACAGGGCGTCTACGCTCTGTGCGTCGGGTATCCGCGAATTACTCACTTTTTAGGGTGAACCGGTAACGTTTTGGGTTGTCACGCGATTGACGCAAAACTGAGACACAAAGCAATTCATGGCGTCAAGCGCTAACAAAACGTGCTTGAAAGGCCCGGTTTTATGCGGTTTTTACAGCAGCAATAAGGGCAGCAGAAAAAAATAGTGATGGTTTTCTGCTTTGTGCACGCTTGTTGCATCCATACACATATAGCCTTTTAGAGCTCAACTGGAAGTCGAGACCTGAAGGCAAATAAAAACAGCGGCAGGGTTGCCCAATGGAGATTCAAACGTTTCACCATGGACTCTTTTTATCGACGCTAAATCCATGAGAAAACAACGTTAGAGTTGTCAATTCGGTTGCGTCGGGGCAGTAAATTTGCGACATCTACCCAGCGATTTGCGACAGGGTCGTAAAGAAGCTGCAAGGTTAGACCCGCAAGTATCGCCAACATTGTCGGCGTGATATAAGTTTGCGCCGACACAAAAAGAAAGAGCCGCCCAGATAATAAATCAGGTGGGACGGCAGTACTCTTCTAAAAACCAAAGGAGCAAATCACGATGCGCGTGATGAAGTGGAGCATGATCGCCCTAGCTGTAACTGCAGCTACCGGCACCCAAATCGCTACAGCAGAACCGTTCGTTAGCGACCAAGCTGACGCAAAAGGCTTCGTTGATGGCGCCTCGGCTGGCATTGTACTGAAGAACTATTACTTCAACCGTGACCGTAAAGCAGGCGCCAACGACCAGATTGACTGGACCCAAGGCGTTCTGGGCAAGTTCAGCTCCGGCTACACCCAAGGTACTGTTGGTGTGGGCGTTGAAGGCTTCGGCGATGCTGGCTTCAAACTTGACGGCACCGATTCGCAAGCAGGCTCAGGCAACTTGAGCCGTGACAGCAATGGCGACAACAACAACAGCTTCGGTAAAGCAGGCGCGGCCGTTAAAGTCCGCATCTCCAAAACTGAACTGAAGTTCGGCGACCAGCAGCCTACTACTGCACCGGTATTCGCCGTCGGCGGCAGCCGTCTGTTCCCACAGACCGCTCGTGGTTTCCAACTGCAGAGCAGCGAGATCAAAGATCTCGACCTCGAAGCCGGTCACTTCTACGCCTCCAGCAGCCAGGATAAAACCTCGCTTCAGGGTAACCTCTGGACCCAATACGCGAACACCCAGGTCCAAAGCGCTGACTACGTGGGCGGCAAATACGGCGTCAACGAGAACCTGACCCTTTCGCTCTACGGTGCCAAGTTCCAGGACACCTGGACCCAGTACTACACCAACGCGAACTACACCCTTCCGTTGGCGACTGACCAGTCCTTGAACTTCGACTTCAACCTGTATCAGACAAACGATACCGGTGCAGCGAAAGCAGGCAAAATCGATAACACCACCTACTCGCTGGCAGCGGCTTACTCCTTCTTGAAGGCGCACACCGTTACTCTGGCATTCCAGCAGGTTCACGGTGACACTCCATTCGACTACATCGGTGTGGGTGATAACAACCGCGGCGGCGACTCGATTTTCCTCGCCAACTCGATCCAGTACTCTGACTTCAACGGTCCAGAAGAAAAATCCATTCAGGCTCGTTATGACCTGAAAATGGCCGAGTACGGCGTTCCAGGCTTGAGCTTCATGGTTCGTTATGCTCACGGCCAAGGCATCGACGGTACCAAAATGGCACTTGATAGCCCTTACCGTGCATACGGTTACGGCGCAGACGGCCGCCACAACGAGACCAACCTGGAAGCTAAGTACGTCGTCCAGACTGGTCCTATGAAAGATCTGTCCTTCCGTGCTCGCCAAGCGTGGCACAGAGGCAACACTGACCAGGCCGAAGGCAACATCAACGAGTTCCGCCTGATCACCGAGTACCCGCTGAACATCCTGTAATCGCTACGACTACAGTTGTTCGCTTGATGTAAAAAAGGCCCATCTTTGATGGGCCTTTTTTTATGTTCAAAACGAGATGAAAACGAATAAAATAATTAGCCTGCTAATAATAAGTCAACACTCTATTGCGCTCTAGAGCAGAACACAGCAGATTTTAAAAACACTCAAGGGGCATATCGCCCCTTGAGTTCACTGCCAGTAGTTGACACAACGGACAAGTAATAACTCCCCCACTTATTCCGTTGTTTCCTGAATCACGCGAATCACGCGCTGTGGAAAAGGAACACTAATACCTGCGGCCTTCAGGCGTTCACGGGAGTGTTCGTTGAACTGAAACAGCACATCCCAGTAGTCCGCAGTTTTGACCCAGATACGCAGGGAAACGGTGATCGCGTTATCGCCAAGCGTCGACACTACCGCCACTGGCGCAGGATCGGCCAACACACGCTCATCCTTGGCCAAGTCCAATAGGACTTCGCGCACCTTCTGCAAGTCCGCCGTGTAATCCACGGCAACATCAAACACGACTTTACGAGTCGGCTGACGGTTGGTGTTGGTGATGATGCCGTTGGACAGCACGCCGTTAGGGACGATGACAGTCTTGTTGTCGCCCGTGCGCAGAATCGTATGAAAGATCTGAATGCTGTCGACAGTACCCGAAGTGCCTTGAGCTTCGATCCAGTCACCAATGCGAAACGGACGAAACAACAAGATCAATACACCGCCCGCGAAGTTCGCAAGGCTGCCTTGCAAAGCAAGGCCGATGGCCAGACCCGCCGCACCGATGGCGGCTACAAACGAGGTGGTTTCCACACCAATCATTGAGGCCACGCTGACAATCAGCAGCACCTTGAGAATGATGTTCGCCAGGCTGCTGATAAACCCCTGCAATGCCAAATCAGCATTTCGCAGCGCCAGCAGGCCGCCGAGCTTTTGCGTGACTTTGTTGATTAACCACCAGCCAATGCCGAGGGTGATCACCGCCAGCAATACGCGGCTACCGTATTCCATGATCATTGGAATCCAGGCTTGAGACGCCCTGACCAGGTTGTCCACTTCAGCATTCAAATCCATCTATTTTCTCCTGATTTCCGGCTAACCGGCACGCAAAAAATGAACGGCAGAAAAGACAGAACCTTGAGGGTTCAATCGTTTCTGCCGTGGCTGGGGCCTCGGACGTCGAAAATACCGAGAGGTTCCCGTTTGGAAGATCAGTCGCGGAAGTTATTGAACTGTAGCGGCATATCGAAGGTCTTGGCGCGAAGGGCAGCCATGGCCTCCTGCAAATCATCACGCTTCTTGCCAGTGATACGCACCTGCTCGCCCTGAATGGCGGCCTGGACCTTGAGCTTGGCGTCTTTGACATGAGCGACAATTTTTTTCGCCATCTCTTTGTCGATGCCCTCTTTGAGGACCGCTTCCTGCTTCATCAGCTTGCCCGAGGCGTAGGCGTCCTTGACTTCAAGGCACTGCACGTCAATTTTGCGCTTGACCAGGGCCAGTTTGAGGATCTCGATCATCGCTTCAAGCTGGAAATCGGCTTCAGCCGTCAGGTTGACGGTCAGGTCTTTTTCCTTGAACTCAAAGCTACCTTTACCTTTCAAGTCATAACGACGATCGAGCTCCTTGACGGCGTTCTCGACCGCGTTGGTGACTTCGTGTTTGTCCAGTTCGGATACCACGTCGAACGACGGCATGTAATCTCTCCAATAAAAAGGCGCGCTCGGTAACGATGGCGCGCGCTTGGCTTGCGGTTAAAATCGGGCTCATTATAACGGGTCTTTTCCAACCGACACTGCGAGCCTCACATGCCTGCGTCAAACCGAGCAAAAAGCTGATGCCTACTACCTGGCATATTCTGGGCGCCGGCAGTCTCGGCACCTTATGGGCCACGCGCCTGGCTAGGGCCGGTGTGCCGGTGCGGTTGATCGTGCGCGACGCTGCACGCTTGCAGGCCTACCAGGTTGCCGGCGGGCTGACCCTAGTGGAGCACGGCGAAGAAAAACACTATGCCATCGCGGGCGAGACACCGGACAACCCGGCGCCCATCAAGCGTTTACTGGTCGCCTGCAAAGCCTACGACGCCCAAGAAGCCGTCGCCCAGTTAGCGCCGCGCCTGGCACCGGGCGCCGAGCTGATCCTGTTGCAGAACGGCCTCGGCAGCCAGGATGCGGTCGCAGCCCGTGCCCCTCACGTCCGTTGCATCAGCGCCTCAAGCACAGAAGGTGCGTTTCGCGACGGCGACTGGCGCGTGGTATTCGCCGGTCACGGTTACACCTGGCTGGGGGATGCCGCCCACCCGGTGGCGCCGATCTGGCTGGATGACTTGACTAGCGCTGCCATCCCCCATGAGTGGAGTACCGACATCTTGACCCGACTGTGGCGCAAGCTGGCGCTCAACTGTGCGATTAATCCGCTGACGGTGCTGCACGATTGCCGCAACGGCGGTTTACAACAGCACCGTTGCGAAGTCGCGACCCTGTGCCTTGAGCTGGGTGAGTTGCTTCAGCGCTGCGGTCAACCCGCCGCCGCCGAAGACTTGCAACAGGAAGTCGAGCGGGTGATCCAGGCGACGGCAGCCAATTACTCCTCGATGCATCAGGATGTGGCAAATCAGCGCCGGACCGAAATCAGCTATTTATTGGGCCACGCGTGCGAGGTCGCGGCACGGCACCAATTGAACGTGCCCCACCTCAGACAATTACAACACCGGCTGATCGCCCATCTGCACAGCCTTGGATTGCCCAGCGACTGAGCAGCGGCTACGCTGGCCACTTGTTCCTTTTCTGCGATGAACCCAATGCCACTGCGCCAGCGCCTTGAAAACCTTCCGGTCGGCCAAAAACTGTTGGCGGCTCTTCTGGTATTGCTGGTCACTATCCTGCTGGTCGCCAACCTGACCTTTATCAGTGCCGCGTACTACATCTCCCAAGAAAGCATGGCCCCCCAAGCCTTGCAAACCATCGGCCGGCTGGTGTCCAACCCCAGCCTGGTGTCCGAAGCACTCAAGTCGCCGCAAAACGCCGAGCGCCTGCTCAACGAACTCGATAGCTACGCGCCTTTGCGTGCAGCGGCCCTCTATGACGGCAACGGCCAGCGTCTGGCCCAGTCGCAGCACGGCGACAAGCTCAAACTACCGGACCAATACCGTCACATCGAAGCCTGGCAAGCCACCGAGTTTCGCAGCAATCAAGTGATCACCCTGCCCCGCCCAGGCACCGAGCCTGGCCACCTGTTACTGGTGGCCAGTAGTGAACTGCCCATGGCGTTCTATACCGGAACGCTGACCGCCAGCCTGGGAATTCTGATCTTCAGTGTGCTGTTGTGGCTGGTAATCGCCCGGCAAATCAAACGCCTAATCACCCGACCCATTCATGAACTCGAAGAGCTGTCACGCCAAGTGACCCGGGAAGAGAACTACGCGCTGCGTGCCTCCAGGGGCAACCACGATGAAATCGGTAGCCTCGCTGCCGCGTTCAACACCATGCTCTCGCGCATTGAGGCTCGGGAGCAGCAACTTAAACGCGCTCGAGACGACTCTCAGGCCGCCTATGATCAGGCCCAGGGCCTGGCGGAAGAAACCCGTCACACCAATCGCAAGCTGGAACTGGAAGTTCAGGTACGCAGCAAAATCGAGAAGAAACTCACCGGTTTCCAGAACTACCTCAACAGCATCATCGACTCCATGCCGTCGGCGCTGATCGCCCTCGACGAGCAGCTCTATGTGACGCAGTGGAATCAGGAGGCCAGCGCCCTCTCCGGCACGCGACTGGACGAGGCCCTGAACCAGCCCATTTTCCTCGCCTTTGAACCGCTCAAGCCATTCTTGCCGCAGCTAAAGCAAACCGTCGAACAGCACACCGTGGCCAAAATCGAACGAGTGACGTGGTTCAAGGACGATGAACCCAAGCACTACGCCCTGACGTTCTACCCGCTGATGGGTGGTGCCGGACGTGGAGTGGTGATCCGGATCGACGACATCACTCAGCGTCTGTCTCTGGAAGAAATGATGGTGCAATCAGAAAAAATGCTCTCGGTAGGTGGACTCGCGGCCGGTATGGCCCACGAAATCAACAACCCGCTGGGGGCTATCCTGCACAACGTGCAAAACATTCGCCGAAGACTGTCGGCAGAACTCCCGAAAAACCTCGAAACGGCCGAGCAACTGGGCATCGACCTGGAAGTAGTCAACCGATATCTGCAAGGTCGCGACGTGCCGAAATTGCTCGATGGCATTCAACAGGCGGGCGCCAGGGCGGCGAAGATCGTGACCCACATGCTCAGCTTCAGTCGCCGCAGCACCCGACAAATGGCGCCGTGCGACCTGCCGGCACTGATCGATCAAGCCGTGGACATCGCCGGCAACGACTTCGACCTCGCCATCGGCTTCGACTTCAAGGGTCAGGCGATCACCCGCCAGTTCGACCCGGCGCTGGGCCCCGTGCCAGGCACCGCCAACGAGCTGGAGCAAGTCCTGCTCAACCTGCTGAAAAACGCCGCGCAAGCCATTCATCAACGTGAAGACGACAGCGAACCGGGACGAATCATTCTGCGTACCAGGCTCAATCCGCCATGGGCGGAAATCCAGGTCGAGGACAACGGCATTGGCATGAGTGAGAACGTGCGCAAGCGCACCTTCGAGCCGTTCTTCACCACCAAGGAAATCGGCCAGGGCACCGGCCTTGGGCTGTCGGTGTCGTACTTCATCATCACTAACAACCACAAGGGTCAGATGGAAGTGCAATCGACTCCGGGCCAGGGCACCTGCTTTACCTTGCGCTTACCCTTGGCCGGCACCGCGCTGGTCTCTCAAGAACTTAATCTGCTACAGAGGTAATCATGGGCTTTCGCTTGTCGAAAATTTACACCCGCACTGGCGACACAGGCGAAACCGGGCTGGGAGATGGTCGCCGCGTACCCAAGGACCATCCACGGATCGAGGCGATTGGCGAAGTCGATACGCTGAACAGTCAGGTCGGCGTACTGCTGGCCGGTTTGTCGGCTGAAAGTACGACGTGTCCGGGGTTGAACGAGGTGATCGAGGTACTAGCGCCGTGTCAGCATCGATTGTTTGACTTGGGTGGAGAGCTAGCCATGCCGGCCTATCAGGCGTTGAACAGGGCCGAAATCGAACGGCTGGAAGCCGCGATCGATGTGTGGAATGAAGAGCTGGGGCCACTGGAAAATTTCATTCTGCCGGGGGGCTCGGCATTAATTGCCCAGGCTCATATATGCCGTAGCCTCGCCCGCACGGCCGAGCGGCGTTGTCAGCACTTGAATGCGGTTGAACCGCTGACCGGGGTTGGTCTGGCGTATATCAATCGGTTGTCGGATTTGCTGTTTGTGGCAGCGCGATTGATTGCCAAGCGTCAGGGCATTGCCGAGATACTTTGGCAGCCGGCGGCCAAGCCTCAGGCTTGATCGACGACCTTCAGGCGACCCTTCGCAAGCAGGCTCGCTCCCACACCGACATCATTTTACGTGTGGGGGCGAGCCGGCGAAGAGGTTAGCAACTACACCAAAGAGTCAGGCCAAAACGCTCGAATCCCCGCTACTCCCTGCGCCCCCGCACCCCAAGCCTTCTCGCGCTCTGCGGGGCCAACGCCACCGAGTAAGAACACCGGTTTGCTGAAACCTTCGATCAACACCGAAGCCTGCTCCCAACCCAATGGCTGCGCATCCGGATGGGTCTGGGTCGGCTGTACCGGCGACAGGGTGACAAAGTCCACACCCATCTGCTCGGCAAGCGTCAGCTCTTCAGCGTTATGGCAGGAGGCGGCGAGCCAGCGCGACGCCGGCAAGGGACGACCGGCAGCGGCGTACTTGCGCAATTGCGTAGCCGTGATGTGCCAACCGGCGGATGGGAAATCGCCCAACCACTCGAATGGCCCTTTGATCATCAACTGAGCTTTCCCAGCACACAGCCCCGCCGCATCGACAGCCAGATCGCGGTACTTGGGGTCGTAGCCGTTCGGCGCCCTTAGCTGAATCAGCTTGATACCGCCCGCAATAGCTTTCTGGATACCGCGCAACAAGGCCGGGGTTTCCAGGTCCTGCGGGGTGATCAAGTATTCGGCCGGAAGCCGTGCAGCCGCGACGATGGGCTGGTTGGCCGCGGGAAAGGGGTAGTCAGCCAGGTCGCGTACAGAAACCCACGCCAAAGGCTGCCCCTCGGCGCCGTGAGGCTCGCCGGTAAACGCCGAGACTTCCCAGACATCCAGCAACACGTGTTTGTCTGGGTAATCGTGTTGAACCTTGATCAACGGTCGCGAAGCACGAACCACAATGCCTAACTCTTCCTGAAGCTCTCGGGCCAGGGCGCCCTCCACGGACTCGTCGGCCTCGACCTTGCCTCCGGGAAACTCCCAAAGCCCGCCCTGATGCTGGGTGTCGGCTCGTCGGGCTATCAGCACTTTACCGCTGCTGTCGCGGATGACCGCTGCTGCTACGTGTACTCGTTTCACGGTTTTACTTCCTCCAGGCCTGCCTTCTGCCACGCCTTAAACGCTGGCCATTGGTAGAGGGTTTCAACATAGGCAGCATCCGTTTCAGACAATTTCACCTGATAGGTACGCAAGCGCACGGCAATCGGCACGAAGAACGCATCGGCCAAAGTTACCCGACCAAACAGGAACGGCCCGGTTTCAGTGGCCACGGCGCGACACTCTGCCCAAAGCGCCAGCATCCGCTCGATTTCTGCCTGAACATCAGGCGGCGTCAAGGCCAGCGGTGCGTTGCGACTCAAGTCGAACGGCATGTTACTGCGCAAGCCGAAGAACCCACTGTGCATCTGCGCACACGCCGACCGGGCCTGGGCACGGGCAGCGATGCCTGTAGGCCAGAGGCCCGCGTCGGGGAACTGCTCGGCCAGGTACTCGGCAATGGCCAGCGAATCGGCGATGACGCCGTGTTCGGTTTTCAACAACGGCACTTTGCCGGTCGGTGAATGCTTGAGCACACGCTCAAGGGTGTCTGGCTGGTTCAGCCTGATCAGTTCCTCGGTGTAAGGAACCCCGGCAAGATCAAGTGCCAGCGCGCCGCGCAGGGACCAGGAGGAAATCAGTTTGTTGCCGATGATCAGGTGGAGGCTCATGTTTTGGCGCCTTTTAAGGAAGGTAGCAGCCAGAATCTCTAGCGTCTGGTGGTCCGCCTTCGCGAGCAAACCAGCGCCCACCGGAGATTTGGCGGGTTCGCTCTCGAATGGGGTAACTCAGTCTTAAGTGCGGTACTCAGCGTTGATTTTCACGTATTCGTGAGAAAGATCGGTAGTCCAAATGGTTTCGCTGCAGTCGCCGCGACCCAGTTCGATACGGATGGTGATTTCTTCCTGCTGCATCACGGCCGCACCCTGGGCTTCGGTGTAGGTCGACGCGCGAGCGCCTCGGCTGGCAATGCACACGCTGCCCAGGAACACGTCGATCTTGCTGACGTCCAGGTCAGGCACACCGGCGCGGCCAACGGCAGCCAGAATGCGGCCCCAGTTCGGATCGGAAGCAAACAGAGCGGTCTTGATCAGCGGCGAGTGAGCCACGGTATAGCCGACGTCCAGGCATTCCTGATGATTGCCGCCGCCGTTGACTTCGACGGTGACAAACTTGGTAGCGCCTTCGCCATCACGCACGATGGCCTGCGCCACGTCCATGCAGACTTCAAACACCGCTTGCTTCAGCTTGGCGAACAGTTCACCGCTGGCCTCGGTGATTTCCGGCAGCGCCGCCTGACCGGTGGCGATCAGCATGCAGCAGTCGTTGGTCGAGGTGTCGCCATCAATCGTAATGCGGTTGAACGACTTATTGGCTCCGTCCAACAGCAGGTTTTGCAGCACATCGCGGGAAACTTTAGCATCGGTGGCGATGTAGCCAAGCATGGTCGCCATGTTCGGGCGGATCATGCCAGCACCTTTGCTGATGCCGGTAACCGTAATGGTCACGCCGTTGTGCTGGAACTGGCGGCTGGCGCCCTTTGGCAGCGTGTCGGTGGTCATGATGCCGATGGCGGCAGCTTCCCAGTTATTGACCGACAGATCGTCAAGGGCAGATTGCAGGGCGCCTTCGATTTTTTCTACCGGCAGCGGCTCGCCGATAACGCCGGTAGAGTACGGCAGCACTAAGCTGGCTTCGACGCCGGTCAGTTCAGCCAGTTTGGCGCAGGTGCGCTCGGCGGCGGCCAGGCCCGGCTCGCCGGTGCCAGCGTTGGCATTACCGGTGTTGGTCAGCAGATAACGCACCGGGCCTTGCACGCGTTGCTTGGCCAGAATGACCGGGGCGGCGCAAAAAGCATTCAGGGTGAACACGCCCGCGACCGTGGAACCTTCAGCACAGCGCATGACCACGACATCCTTGCGCCCAGGGCGCTTGATGCCGGCCGAGGCGATACCGAGTTCAAAACCGGCAACCGGGTGCAACGTAGGCAAAGGACCAAGACCAACAGCCATGAATGCGCTCCTTAAAAAGATGTTATCTGCACCGTCCTGACAATAGGCGGTGATTTAAATGGCAAAACGCCGCGACGGCATAAGCCGGTCGCGGCGCGGGTATTTCAGCGACTGGAACGGGTTTTACTGAATCTGCCCGTGGCAATGCTTGAACTTCTTGCCCGAACCGCAGTAGCACAGTTCGTTACGGCCCAGCTTCTGATCGTTGCGCACGGGCAGAGTGGCCAAGGCGACATCGACCTCTTCACCGAGAATTTCCGGCTGTTCCAGGCCCGGCGCTTCGTCGTGCTGGAACTGCATACGTGCAGCCAGCGCTTCGGCTTCCTGACGCAGACGAGCTTCTTCTTCGACAGGGTCTTCGCGGCGGACCTGAACGTGGGAAAGCACACGAATCGAGTCGCGCTTGATCGAATCCAGCAGCTCGGAGAACAGCGTGTAGGACTCGCGCTTGTATTCCTGCTTCGGGTTCTTCTGTGCATAACCACGCAAGTGGATGCCGTGACGCAGGTGATCCATGGTCGACAGATGGTCTTTCCACAGATCGTCCAGCACGCGCAATACGATTTGCTTCTCGAAGGTGCGCAGCGCTTCGGCGCTCGCCTGCTCTTCTTTCTCGTTGTAGGCGGCCAGCAGCTCGGTCATGAGCTTTTCACGCAGTGTTTCTTCGTACAGGTGATCGTCTTCGTCCAGCCACTTCTGGATCGGCAACGGCACGCCGAAGTCGCTCTGCAACGCCGCTTCCAGACCCGCCACGTCCCACTGCTCAGGCAGCGATTGCGGAGGGATATGAGCGCTGACAGTCGCGTTGAGTACGTCCTGACGGAAATCGGCAATGGTGTCGCCAATGTTGTCAGCAGCCAACAAACTGTTACGCATGTGATAGATCACTTTGCGCTGTTCATTGTTGACGTCATCGAACTCAAGCAGCTGCTTACGAATGTCGAAGTTACGGCCTTCAACCTTGCGCTGAGCCTTTTCGATGGCGTTGGTCACCATGCGGTGTTCAATCGCTTCGCCAGGCTGCATGCCCAGGGCCTTCATGAAGTTTTTCACCCGGTCAGAGGCGAAAATACGCATCAGGCTGTCTTCCAGCGACAGGTAGAAACGGCTGGAACCGGCGTCACCCTGACGACCGGCACGACCACGCAACTGGTTGTCGATACGGCGCGATTCGTGACGCTCGGAAGCGATCACCTGCAAACCACCCGACTCCAGCACTTGCTGGTGGCGTTTCTGCCAGTCGGCCTTGATCTGCGCGATCTGCTCCGGAGTTGGATCTTCCAGAGAAGCGACTTCCACTTCCCAGTTGCCGCCCAGCAGAATGTCAGTACCACGACCGGCCATGTTGGTGGCAATAGTCAGTGCGCCTGGACGACCGGCCTGAGCGATGATCTCGGCTTCTTTTTCGTGGAACTTGGCGTTCAGAACTTTATGTTCGATGCCTTCTTTCACGAGCAGGCTGGACATGTGCTCGGACGTTTCAATGGTTGCAGTACCGACCAGCACCGGACGGCCCTGGGTCATGCATTCCTTGATGTCGGCGACGATAGCCGCGTATTTCTCGTCGGCGGTGAGGAACACCAAGTCGTTGTAGTCTTTACGCGCCAGCGGCTTGTTCGGCGGGATAACCATCACCGACAGACCGTAGATCTGGTGGAATTCGAAGGCTTCGGTGTCCGCAGTACCGGTCATGCCGGACAGCTTGTTGTACAGACGGAAGTAGTTCTGGAACGTGGTCGAAGCCAGGGTCTGGCTTTCGGCCTGAATATTCAGTTCTTCCTTGGCTTCGATGGCCTGGTGCAGGCCTTCAGACAGACGACGACCTGGCATGGTACGGCCGGTGTGTTCGTCAACCAGGACGACCTGACCGTCCTGCACGATGTATTCGATATTGCGGTGGAACAGTTTGTGCGCACGCAGCCCTGCATAAACATGAGTCAGCAGGCCCAGATTGTGTGCTGAATACAGGCTCTCGCCTTCAGCCAGCAGGCCAACGCGGGTGAGCATTTCTTCGATGAACTGGTGACCGGCTTCGTTGAGTTCAACCTGGCGAGTCTTCTCGTCGACAGTGTAGTGGCCAGCCTTGGTGACTTCGCCTTCCACTTCTTCGATGTGCAACTCAAGCTGCGGGATCAGTTTATTGATCTCGATGTACAGCTTGGAGCTGTCCTCGGCCTGACCGGAAATGATCAGTGGGGTACGGGCTTCGTCGATGAGAATGGAGTCGACTTCGTCGATCACGGCAAAATTGAGTTCACGCTGGAATTTTTCTTCCATGCTGAACGCCATGTTGTCGCGCAGGTAGTCGAAACCAAATTCGTTGTTGGTGCCGTAAGTAATATCAGCAGCGTAAGCCCGACGTTTCTCTTCCGGCGGCTGGAACGGCGTAACAACGCCGACCGTCAGGCCGAGGAATTCGTAGAGCGGACGCATCCAGTTGGCGTCGCGGCGGGCCAGGTAGTCGTTCACCGTTACAACGTGAACGCCCTTGCCAGATAGCGCGTTGAGGTAAACACCCAGTGTTGCCACCAGGGTCTTACCTTCACCGGTACGCATTTCCGCGATCATGCCTTCATGCAAGGTCATGCCACCGATCAGCTGGACATCGAAGTGACGCATACCCATGACACGCTTACCGGCTTCGCGGGCGACCGCAAAAGCTTCGGGCAGCAGCTTGTCGAGGGTTTCCCCTTTGGCGATGCGGGCCTTGAACTCATCGGTCTTGGCACGCAATTGATCGTCCGAAAGGGCCACCATTTGCTCTTCGAAGGCATTGACGAATTGCACCGTCTTGAGCATGCGTTTGACTTCACGCTCGTTCTTGCTTCCAAAAAGTTTCTTTAACAAAGGCGCAAACATATCGGCAGGATCTTCCACACTAAAGGGATGGAGGGCGGCCCCGTGAGTCGCCCGTGCAGCCCTCATGGCCGCATGCGAACGAGCATTCTACCCGGAAACGATGGTGAGGAAAGTGGCGTTATTCCACGATGCATGCACTGCGCTGTAACGGGGCTCACTTAAAATAAGGGCTTTTTACTGAACTTCAACCCATTCAGGGCAGAAGTTACTTGTTGATTTAATGAGTAAAGCGCTCACAAAGCAATGGGGCGGGTACATCGGATGCTTTCTGCTACCATGGCGGCTCTGTAACTTCAGGTGCCCTCTCATGGCATTTCGCCCTCTTACGGCAAGAGCACCCGCCGTTCTGCTTCGCGAAGCCAAACCGCTGAAAGCCATCTTCAGCCACGCTCAACGCCTGGGCCATCTACAACGTCTGCTGGAAAGTCAATTGCAGCCTGCCGCTCGTGAGCACTGTCATGTGGCCTCCTGGCGCGAAGGCAGCTTGCTATTAATAGTCACTGACGGCCATTGGGCAACCCGCCTGCGTTACCAACAAAAGCGTTTGCAACGCCAGTTGCAGATGTTCGATGAATTCGCCAGCCTCACACGCATCCTGTTCAAAGTGCAGCCGCCCACCGTCCAGCAAGGCGCGGCCGGCCACACCATCAGTTTATCCATGGATGCGGGCGCAACCATTCAGGCCACGGCTGAGGGCATCAGCGACCCGAGTCTTCGGGCGGCGCTGGAGCGATTGGCCGCGCACGCCAAACCAAAAGACTGACGCGCCTACGCAGGGTGCGCAGCCAGCCGTCTAGCGGCGTTTGTTGCCACCGAGCAAAGAGCCCATCAACCCGCGCACCAACTGTCGGCCCAACTGACTCGCCGCCTGTCGCATCGCCGATTTGAGCGCCTGACCTGCCGCCGTGCCGAGAAACTCCCCGGCTTTGTCAGTGAAACTGGGCTCTTCTGCCACAGGTTTACCGGCGGCCACTTCAACCTCGGGGGCCAGGCCCTTGCGCCCCATTAGCACTTCATAAGCTGATTCACGGTCTATCGGCTGGTCATAACGACCTTTCAATGGCGAACTGGCGATCAGCGCAGCGCGCTCTGCCTCGGTCAATGGCCCTATCCGTGATTGTGGTGGTGCGACCAGCACGCGCTGCACGCTGTCAGGCGTGCCTTTTTCCGTCAAGGTTCCGACCAACGCCTCACCGATCCCAAGCTCAGTCAACACCGACAAAGTGTCGAATGCCGGATTCGGCCGAAATCCATCAGCGACAGCACGCAGGGACTTCTGCTCTTTGGCCGTGAACGCACGCAAGGCGTGCTGAATACGCAGGCCCAGTTGGGCCAGCACGTTATCGGGCAGGTCGCCCGGCGATTGCGTGACAAAGTACACGCCCACGCCCTTGGAACGAATCAAGCGCACCACTTGCTCCAGACGATCCTGCAACGCCTTGGGCGTACCGGAAAACAACAAGTGCGCCTCGTCAAAAAACAGCGCCAGCAAGGGTTTTTCGGCATCGCCACGTTCCGGCAACTGTTCGAACAGCTCAGCCAGCAGCCATAACAGGAAGGTCGCATAGACCTTCGGCGATTCATGCACCAGGCGACTGGCATCGAGCAAATGTATACGCCCACGACCATCGGCGGCGGGCTGCAGAATGTCTCGCAATTGCAGCGCCGGTTCGCCGAACAGCGCCTCAGCCCCCTGCTGCTCCAGCGTTGCGAGGCGTCGCAACAGGGCCTGACTGGAACCAGTAGTCATCAGTGCGGCATCGTCACCCAGCAACTGTGGATTGTCCCGCAGGTGATTGAGTAGCGCCTTCAAATCCTTGAGATCCAGCAGCAACAGGCCTTCGCGGTCCGCCACCTTGAACGCTGCGTAAAGTGCCGACTGCTGACTGTCAGTCAGCTCCAGCAGACTACCGAGCAATAAAGGCCCCATTTCGCTAAGGGTGGTGCGCAACGGATGACCGGACTGGCCGTGAATATCCCACAGGGTCACGGGATACGCCTGAGGTTGGTAATTGAGCCACGGCATCCCGGAGACCCTCTCGGCGACCTTGCCTTGAGGGTTACCCGCAGCCCCCAGACCGCACAGATCACCCTTGATATCGGCGGCGAATACCGCCACGCCGGCCTCACTGAAAGCTTCAGCCAGGCGCTGCAAAGTCACCGTCTTGCCGGTGCCGGTAGCGCCGGCGATCAGACCATGAAGGTTCGCCAGGCGCATGGCCTGGGCAATCGGCTGCCCCGTGAGGTCGGCGCCAATAACGAGTTTCGATGAGTCAGGCATTTTGTCACCCTGGTTAATCTTTGATCCGGCACGGCCGATAAATAGAGGCAAGAGAAAAGACTGCAAATAGCGTCGGTAACTCCCTGAGCAGAGAAGGAATATCAGCTCGCTTTCAACACGGCCCATGTTGCCTGCCTCTTAAAAGCACGCCTTGGCCACTAAGACCTTAGCGGACACCCCAAGCCATGAATAAAAATCTGCGCTTCAGCCATAAAATCCTGCTTGCCGCCGCCCTTATCGTTATCGCCGCTTTTGCATCATTCACGCTGTACAACGACTATTTACAGCGCAACGCGATTCGCAGCGACTTGGACAACTACCTGCAAGAAATGGGTAGCGTCACGGCAAAAAACATTCAAACCTGGCTGGCCGGTCGCAGCCTCCTGATCGAAAACCTGTCGCAAACCGTTGCTTTGAATCCAGAGGCCGGCAATGTTGCCAACCTGCTGGAGCAAAAGTCTGTGAGCGCTACCTTTATGGGGGCGTTCCTGGGCAACAAAGATGGGTCGTTCATTATCCGCCCCAACAGCAAGATGCCCGACGGTTACGATCCTCGCGTTCGCCCTTGGTACAAAACCGCACAAAATTCCAGCGGCTCAGCATTGACTGAACCCTACATCGATATGGCGTCTGGCCAATTGGTGATTTCCATCGTCAACCGCGTCCTCAAGGATGGTCAGGACATCGGCGTGGTGGGTGGCGACTTGAGCTTGCAGGTGATCGCCGACAGCCTCAATGCACTGGACTTCGGCGGTATGGGCTATGCCTTCCTGGTCAGCGCCGACGGCAAGATTCTGGTCCATCCCGACAAAGCGCTGGTGATGAAAACGCTTAAGGATGTCTACCCGCAGGACACGCCGGCGATAAGCAGCCAACCGAGCGAAATTCAGGTTAACGGCAAAACCCGCATCGTGACCTTCACCCCGATCAAGGGGCTCTCATCAGTCAACTGGTACATCGGTCTGTCTGTGGATAAAGACAAAGCGTTCTCGATGCTCAGCGAATTTCGTACCTCGGCGGTGATCGCCACAATCATTGCCGTCGCCATCATTATTGCCTTGCTGGGCATGCTGATCCGGATTCTGATCCAGCCCTTGCACGTCATGACCCGCGCGATGGAAGACATCGCCGACGGTGAGGGTGATCTGACCAAGCGCCTGACCATTCAGAACCAAGACGAATTCGGTGTTCTTGGCACCGCGTTCAATCGTTTCGTAGAGCGAATTCATACATCGATTCGCGAAGTTTCCTCGGCCACCGGGCAAGTCAATGAAGTCGCCCTGCGGGTAGTGGCGGCCTCGAACTCATCGATGTTCAACTCCGACCAACAAGCTTCGCGTACCAACAGCGTCGCCGCAGCGATCAACCAACTGGGGGCTGCGGCCCACGAAATCGCCCGTAATGCAGCCCAGGCTTCCAGCCAGGCAAGTGATGCCCGCAGCTTGGCCGAAGACGGCCAGCAAGTGGTGGATCGCAGTATCAAAGCGATGAATCAACTGTCGAGCATGCTCAGCGCCTCCAGCACCAATATCGAGTCGCTGAACAGCAAAACTGTGAACATCGGACAGATTCTCGAAGTGATCACCAGCATCTCCCAACAAACCAACCTGCTGGCACTCAATGCGGCCATCGAAGCGGCTCGCGCGGGTGAAGCCGGCCGCGGTTTTGCAGTGGTGGCAGACGAGGTTCGCAACCTGGCGCACCGCACTCAGGAGTCGGCGCAGCAGGTCCAGACCATGATCGAGGAGCTGCAAGTCGGTGCTCGCGAATCCGTCAGCACCATGAGCGAGAGCCAGCGCCACAGTCAGGACAGTGTGGAAATCGCCAACCTGGCAGGCGAACGCTTGAACAGTGTGACGCTGCGAATCGGTGAAATTGACGGGATGAACCAGTCGGTGGCCACCGCGACAGAGGAACAGACGGCTGTGGTCGAATCGATCAACGTCGACATTACTGAGATCAACACACTGAACCAGGAAGGCGTGGAGAACCTGCAATCAACGCTGCGCGCATGCTCAGACCTTGAACAGCAAGCTGCGCGGTTGAAACAGTTGGTAGGCAGTTTCCGTATCTAGCGTCTGATTGAACCTCATCACGAGCAGGATCGCTTCCACACGTTCAACGCGAACCGTGGAAGCGGGTCGGCTCGCGACAGGGCTCGGTAAAATACCAAGCCACGCCGCTCTCCCACCACCACCGAACATCTATCCTGCACAAAGGTCAATCAACGAAGAGCAACGGAGCGCCGGGGTGTTCATCGTGTTGATGGCCGACATGACTCTGCTCTAAGCCCTTGGCAGCGGTGGCGTCCCGAGGTCGTTTGATGCACCAGATCTAAACCCCAGACGTTCGCCCGAACCTGAACTCGGTTGACATGCACCCTAAATTCTCGTGGACTTAGTGGCTGCAACCCTGACGCGCTAACTCAAAGACGGGCGGATACCGATGACGAAAAACCGATGGATTGGCCTGCAACACGACTGCATCACTCACGATTTATGAGTCGCGCAATTCTGCTGTTCTTTGCACTGCTGGCAGCGGTACTGATTCCTCTGCTGTTGGGCGGCGGAGAAACCTGGTCGAGACTGCGCCATTTTCCGCCGATGATGTTGCTGGTCATGTTTGCCATGGTCCTGCTGTGCTGGGTGCTAAACACCCTACGCTTGCGTCTACTGCTGGGGGACCAACGGCAACGGGTCAGCCCATTGAAAAGCCTCGGGGTAGTGATGGCTGCCGAGTTCGCCTATTGCGCGACGCCCGGCGGCAGCGGCGGGCCGCTGACCATCATGGCCCTGCTGGCGCGCAACGGCGTGCGTCCGGCGCGAGGCAGCGCCGTATTCGCTATGGATCAACTCAGCGATCTGCTGTTTTTTCTCTGCGCCTTGAGCGCAATCCTTATTTATGCGCTGTTCCAACACCTCAGCCAGCGCATGGAGTGGCTATTGACGCTCACTGCCATTTCGCTGTTCGGTGGACTGATCAGTTGCGTGCTGGTGGCCTGCTACCATCGCTTACTTATTCGCCTGAGCGGCCGGCTACTTGCACGTCTCAATATCAAAGCCTCCACGCGAATGCGTTGGGCGCGAAAACTCCTGCATTTTTTGGCGGCGTTCTCCGACACACTGAAACTGCCCTTTCAGACGCTGATCAGCGTGTTTGCCCTGACATGCGTGCATTGGCTTCTGCGCTACAGCGTGCTCTATCTCGCGTTGCGAGGGCTTGGCGCCGATGTGCTGTGGGCATGGAGCTTTTTGATTCAGATGCTTTCATTAAGTGCGGGACAGTTCAGCCTGTTGCCGGGTGGTGCCGGAGCGGCGGAACTGACATCGGCAGCGCTTTTGGCGCCCATGGTGGGAAAATCTACCGCAGCCGCGGCGATTTTGATCTGGCGGGCGGTGACGTACTACTTTTATCTGGCGGTGGGCGGGCCGATATTCTTGTTGATGCTCGGCCGACCATTGTTGAGAAAACTGATGAAGTTCAAGCGAGCGTAGGCTTGCTGTCGGGCGCTTGTTGCAACTGTTCCCACAACTCGGCGGCGCCGGGAAACTCCGTTCCATCGTCGGGGCTCAAGTCGTCCGGGTCGTAGCGACTCAAACAACCTTCGCCCAGCGTGGCGGGGGCCTTGGAAACGGCTTTGTCCAGTGGATCAACCACGCGGATGTCCTCAGTGCAGAAACGGCGAAGGGCCTGGAACGATTGAACGCCCAGACCCTTCGAATTTCAACCGTGAACTGATCAGAACACGACGGTTTTGTTGCCGTGGACCAATACCCGGTCTTCCAGGTGATAGCGCAAGCCACGGGCAAGCACCATTTTCTCGACGTCGCGACCGAAGCGCACCATGTCTTCGATGCTGTCGCTGTGGCTGACGCGAACCACGTCCTGTTCGATGATCGGACCTGCGTCCAGCTCTTCGGTCACGTAGTGGCACGTGGCGCCAATCAACTTCACGCCCCGCATTGACGCTTGGTGATACGGCTTGGCGCCCACGAACGACGGCAGGAAACTGTGGTGGATGTTGATAACTTTGTGCGCATATTCGCGACACAACGCCGGCGGAAGAATTTGCATGTAACGGGCAAGCACCACCACCTCGGCATCGTGGTGCCTGACCAGACGCGACACTTCGGCAAAGGCAGGTTCTTTATCCTGTGGATTGACCGGTACGTGGTAATACGGAATGCCGTGCCATTCAACCATGCTGCGCAAATCGTCATGGTTTGAAATAACGCAGGAAATTTCGCAATCCAATTCGTCACTGTGCCAGCGGTGTAGCAAGTCGGCCAGGCAGTGCGACTCGCGACTGGCCATCAACACCACACGCTTCTTCTGCTCGGTATCGGTGATGCGCCAGTTCATCGAGAATTCTTCGGCAATCGGCGCAAACGCTTCGCGAAAGGCTTCGATACCGAAAGGCAGCGAATCGGCACGAATTTCGTGACGCATGAAGAACCAGCCACTGAGATTGTCCGAGTGATGGCTCGCTTCAGTGATCCAGCCGTTATGTGACGCCAGAAAGTTACTGACTTTAGCAACGATGCCGACGCGGTCCGGGCAAGCAATCACTAGCCGAAAAGTGCGCATGAGGGGGAAACTCCAGAACTTCGCAAAGGCCACCATTCTAGCGATTGCGCAGCAAAACTGCAGTATTGATGACAGATTGTCTTGCGTATCGGCCAACAGCAGCATGGTGACAACGTCTTTCTGCCCAGGTGAATGGCGCTTGCGCTGAACGTAAAAACGCACAATTGTGAATATCTGTACTGAAGGCATCACACTATTTAACTGGATTTCCTATTTATGCCTATTCGCTGAAACTAATTTAAATAAAACTCCGGTTAAATGTTTACTTGATGAAACACCCTGACTATTATTGCGGCACTGTAACCCTGTCTCCAGCGCCAATATAAGGTAGTCCTCATGTCCTTGATCAACGAATACCGTGCCACCGAAGAAGCTATCAAAGAGCTGCAAGCGCGTTTGAAGAACCTGTCCCAAGACGACAAACTGCAAACCGAGCTGGAATTCGAAGGCAAACTGCGCACCTTGATGGGCGAATACTCCAAGTCTCTGCGTGACATCATCGCGCTGCTGGATCCAGAGTCCAAATCCAAGGCTCCACGTGGCGGCGCAGTAAAAGTCACCGGCACCAAGCGTGCCCGTAAAGTTAAACAATACAAAAACCCGCACAATGGCGAAGTCATCGAAACCAAAGGTGGCAACCACAAAACTCTGAAAGAGTGGAAAGCCAAGTGGGGCGGTGATGTGGTTGAAGGCTGGGCTACCCTGCTGGGCTAAGCCGTAACACCTGCCGCAGACTGATCTGCGACAAAAAAACGCCAGCTGATGCTGGCGTTTTTTATGCCCGGAGTTCAGGTCTCCAGGCTTTTCGATGTCAAAGACCCAAACGTTTGCGCAACCCCAGAATATAATCCTGCCACTCATTCAGCACCTGGCACTGAATCGATGTAGCACTAACAGCCAGTTGGGCGGCGGCCTCTACAAAAGACTCCAGTGTATTGGGAGCGCCCCACTCGGGCGCGGACAAACGCTGCTGACAAAATACTCGCCAGCGCTCTTGCTCTTCGAAATTCAGCGTATCTGGAAAGTTACGTGCTCGATATCGAAACAATAAGGGCGATAAACGTTCATCATCGAACGGCCATTGCTCTTGTGCCAACTGCACAGGATCGGCGCTTCTCACTTGCTCACATAGACGTCGATCACGGTCACCGATAAAGCCGTCGTATAACTGTTGTTCAGGGTCTTGGCTTGCTACGAAATCTTCGCTCGCATAGATCTCCAGGATTTTATCGCGCCAAACTTGTTGTGCGTCACTTAGCCGCAGTACACGCGCCTGATACAACGCCATATCCAGACCAAGGCGTTGCTGATCGACAGGACGCAGTACCGAGAGTGGCGCTACCACCGGGCATTTGTTGATATGAATAAGCTTGAGCGGCACCGGCAACTCGCCTTCAGCCAAATCATCACGGCGCGTATACAAGCGCTGGCGCAAGGTCTGCGCGTCCAGGTCTAGTAAGCCTTGGGGATCAAGGTGCAAGTCGCAGACAATCAGGGCGTTCTTGTTGCGCGGGTGCCACGCCAGGGGCAGCACCACGCCTACATAGTGGCGAGCAGCCGAAAAGCGCCCCGAGATATGCACCATAGGCTGCAACAGCCGAATCTGATCCATCACCTTTTGTTTGCCGCGTAACTGAAACAGCCAGTCGTACAACTTCGGCTGTTTTTCCCGGATCAGACGAGCCAGAGCGATGGTTGCGCGAACATCCGACAAGGCTTCGTGGGCATTCCCATGATCGATGCCATTGGCGACTGTCAGCCGATCAAGCTTGAGCGTCACCCGCCCTTCATCATCCTTCGGCCAGGCCAAGCCTTCGGGACGCAGTGCATAGGCCGTGCGCACCACATCAATCAGGTCCCAGCGACTGTTACCGCCCTGCCACTCACGCGCATAAGGATCGAAAAAATTTCGATAGAGGCTGTAACGGGTCATCTCGTCGTCAAAACGCAACGTGTTATAACCCGCCCCACACGTGCCTGGCGCCGCCAGCTGGGCGTGAACGCGAGTCATGAAGTCGGCTTCGCTCAGGCCTTGTTCTGCAAGGAGGCTGGGGGTAATTCCGGTGATCGCACAGGCTGCCGGATGAGGCAGGATGTCGTCACTGGGCTGGCAATAAAGATTGACCGGCTCGTCTATTTCGTTGAGATCGAAGTCGGTGCGAATCCCCGCCACCTGAAGCGGACGGTCACAACGAGGGTTGATGCCAGTGGTTTCATAGTCGTACCAGAAGATCGAGGTCACGGGCTGTTCCTGAACTGAAGACCGGCGAAGTCTAGGCGCACACCTGTCGCCGCGGCCAGTAATCTTGCTATTGAATCACCGTCGCCCACTCACCGTGCGCTACATAGTTATGTCGTTTTCCCCCAAGAGGCTGCTAGCATCGGCCGGACATTGATTCCCGACCCGGCCCCATCACTCAGGTTGCCCATGCTCGAGACCACAGCATTGCCACGGAAAGCGCCGCTGTACCCGCCCCTCGATACGCGATATCAGGTCGAAACGCCCGAAGGTATCGACTTGCCTCTGCGCCCGGCGGGCTTGATGGTTCGCTCACTTGCGTTCTCGATTGACCTTGGGCTGCGCGGGTTGGTTCTGGGCTTGCTGTTGATCACCCTCGCATTTCTCGGCAAGCTCGGGGCGGGGCTGGGCTCGATTCTGCTGTTCGTGGCGAGCTGGTGGTACATGGTGCTATTTGAAGTGCTCAATCAGGGCCGCTCGCCCGGCAAGCAATGGATGCGGTTACGTGTGGTGCATGACGATGGCACGCCGATTGGCTGGTCCGCCTCGCTGCTGCGCAATCTGCTACGGTTCGTCGACGTATTACCCTTTGGCTACTTTCTCGGCGCCATCAGTTGCCTGCAACACCCCACATTCAAGCGCCTTGGCGACCTGGCCGCCGGCACACTGGTGGTCTACAGCGAACAGCCGCTCAAGCGTCCCGAACTGCCCGAAGCCGAGCCGTTACGGCCGGCCTTTGCGCTAACGCTGACCGAGCAACGCGCGATCCTGGGGTTTGCCGAACGCCAGAACGAGCTCTCCGAAGCACGAGTCAATGAGCTTGCGGCGATCCTCGCCCCACCGTTACAGGTTTCAGCGCCACGAGCCTTGGCCGAACTCAACGGCATCGCCCGCGGTTTGTTGGGCGCCCCATGAAGCAGAGTCTTTTCGAAAGTCGCCACAAGGCCGAATGGGAGCAATTCAGCCTGACCCTCGACCGTCTCGAACGGGGTAAAGCGGCCTCTCAAGTGGCCAGTTTTGCGAAAGACTATCGCCGACTCTGCCAGCAGTTGGCCTTAGCCGAGGAGCGCGGTTACAGCAGCTTCCTGATCGATTCTTTGCAACAACGGGTACTGCGTGGCCATCAACAACTGTATCGGCATCGCAGTCAGTTGAGGGCCAACGTACTGGCATTCATCCTGGCCGACTTCCCCCGCCTGGTCCGTGAGCAGTGGCGCTTTGTACTGGCCGCGAGCTTGATGTTCTTCGGCAGCCTGATTGGTTTTGGGCTGTTGGTGTACCTGTTTCCGGACCTGATCTACAACCTGATCCCGACCGAGCAGGTTAGTCAGATGCAAAGCATGTATGACCCCGTCGCCGGTCATCTCGGCCGCTCTACGGAACGCGCGGCCAGCGAAGACTGGGTGATGTTCGGTTACTACATCATGCATAACATCGGTATCGCCTTTCAGACCTTCGCCAGCGGTTTGCTGTTGGGCTTGGGCAGTGTGTTTTTTCTGTTCTACAACGGTTTGATGATCGGCGCGGTAGCCGGCTACCTCACGCAAATCGGCTATGGGCAAACGTTCTGGTCGTTTGTGATCGGTCACGGAGCCTTCGAACTGACAGCCATCGCCTTGGCCGGTGCCGCAGGCCTGCAACTGGGTTGGGCGTTGATTGCACCTGGGCGCCTGCACCGGGCTGAGGCCTTGCGCCTGGCGGCACGAAAAAGTGTGATGCTGATTTGCGGGGTCATGTTGTTTCTAGTGATTGCCGCGTTTATCGAAGCCTATTGGTCATCCCTGACCGGACCTGCACCCATGACCAAATATGCGGTAGGCACCGGGCTCTGGTTATCCGTGACGGCGTACCTGCTGTTGGCCGGACGGGTATCCCATGCTCCTGAGTGATGCCACGGTGGTGATTCGACCGCGTACTACTTGGGAAGCCATGGACCTGGGCGTGCTGCTGAGCCAACGGCACCGCCGTCTGCTAATGACCAGTTGGGCCATCATCACCTTGCCGGTTTTTGCCCTGCTGAGCCTGATGCTTTGGGATTTTCCTTCCCTCGCCTTGTTGATTTTCTGGTGGCTAAAGCCGGCGTTCGAGCGACTCCCGCTGTACATCCTTTCCAAAGCCCTGTTCGGTGAAACGCCTACCCTCAAGCAAGCGCTTCGACAATGGCCGCGCCTGCTCAAGCCCCAGCTACTGGCCAGCCTGACATGGCGGCGGCTGAGCATGAGTCGCAGCTTCCTGATGCCGGTGGTGCAACTCGAAGGCTTGAAGGGTACGCCGCGGCAGCGGCGCTTACAGGTCCTGCTGCTGCGCAATGTTGGCGCCGCGCAGTGGCTAACGATCATCGGCGCGCTCCTGGAAAGCGCATTGTGGATCGGCTTGATGGGGGTGTTCTACCTGCTGCTGCCCTCACAGGTCGAACTCGACTGGAACTGGCAAACACTGATCGCCGCTGCCCAACAGGACTGGCAGTGGCTGGAACACCTGACCAATGCCTTTTACGCACTGGTGCTGGTGCTATGGGAACCGATCTACGTCGCCTGCGGTTTCAGCCTTTACATGAACCGACGCACGGTGCTGGAAGCCTGGGATATTGAACTGGTGTTTCGCCGTCTGCGCCAACGCCTGGCCAGTGCCGCAGTTGCCCTCCTGCTGGGGATCATGCTGCTGACGCCGACCCTACAAACGGTATGGGCCGACGAACCGCTGATCGCCCCCGACAGTCCGCGCCTGCTGGACCAACCCCTGACCAGTCAGGCATCCCGGGGCACCATCAAGGCACTGCTTGAGCAGCCGCCCTTCAAGAACAACGAAACCGTCACCCGCTACCGTTTTGGCGAAGACCAACCCGCCGGCCAAACCACGGGCGATGGCGGCATACCGCACTGGCTGAAAACGCTGCTGGGGCTGCTCGACAATCAACGCTTCGACGCGCTGACCACGTTGCTGGAAGTAGTGTTATGGGGCGTGGTGATGGGCGCTATTGCTCTATTTATCTGGCGTTATCGTGATTGGTTACGGGCCTTTGTCAGTCGTCGACCGACCCCTGGGCGCAAAGTCATGCCGCCTGCTCCGCAACCCCTGTTCGGGCTGGACATCCATCAAGACACCTTGCCCGTCGACATCGCCGCCAGTGCCGAAGCCCTCTGGCAGACCGACCCTCGCGAGGCCCTCGGGCTGCTCTATCGCGCTCTGCTTAGCCGCTTGTGGCATGACTTCAACGTGCCCTTAAAAGAGGCGGATACCGAAGGCCAGGTACTGCAACGGATCCAGCAACTGCAACAACCGGAGTTGTTGGCCTTCAGCCAGAAACTGACGCAACACTGGCAGAACATGGCCTACGGACATCGTTTGCCTGCGGCGCCAATACAACAGCAACTCTGCGACGGATGGCGGGCCCTGTTCGCTGTAGGGGCTACCCGTTGAGCCGGCGCTCGTGGCTAGCGCTCGGCGCCCTGCTTACTCTGTTGCTCGGTACGCTGTGCGTTTACCTGTACGTCAAGGCCACGCCTTATCAGAAAGTGATCGATCGCGGCCCCGCTCCCGAAGCCCGGGCCAATCCTTACCTGGCGGCTGAGCAGTTCTTGCGCAGACAAGGGATCACCGTCACCCACGCCAACAGTCTCGATGTACTGCCGGGCATCGATCCTCGCCAGCACAGCCTGCTGTTGCTGGGCGATCGCTCGTCGATGACCCCGCGTCAGATCGATCAGGTGCTGAATTGGACTCGGGCCGGGGGCCGTCTGCTGTTTGTCGCTAAGGCACTGTGGGATGAAAAGACCGGGCAAAGCAGCGACCTGCTGCTCGACCGGGTGCAACTGCACCAGATCCTGAGCAAAAACCTCAAGGAGCCGGCGCCCGACCACGGCGCGGATCCTTACCCGACGCTGACCAAACTGTACCTGGAAGACGAAGACGCCCCGGCCTACGTCAGCTTCGATACCGCGTTCCACCTCGAAGACCCGAAGAACCTCGCCCAAGCCTGGGCCAACAGCGCTAAAGCCACGCACATGATGCAACTGAACCACGGGCTCGGCTCAATCACCGTGGTCACCGACGCCGACCTCTGGAAAACTCCGGCTATCGGGCAATACGACAATGCGTGGCTGCTCTGGTACTTGAACGCTGGCACCGCAGTGACCCTACTGTTCAACACCGAGCACGACTCGCTGTTGACCTTGCTGCTGCGCTATTTCCCACAGGCACTGGTGGCGCTGGCGGCCCTGACAGCTCTCGGGTTCTGGCACCTCGGCGTGCGTCAGGGTCCGCTGCTGGAGCCCGCTCCGAAGGCACGCCGCCAGCTTCAGGAACACCTGCGCGCCAGCGCCGATTTCATGCTCCGCCGCCGAGGCCAGCACAGTCTGTTGCAGGCCTTGCAGCAAGATATCCTGCGCCGTGCCAGACGCCGTCACCCCGGTTTCGAACAACTGGTGATTACCGAACAATGGCTGGTGCTCGCGCGCCTGACCCGGCAACCCACCCGCGCCATCAGTCAGGCCCTGAGCCCGCGACCGAAACAGAAGCTGTCCAGCGCTGAATTCAGCCGGCAGGTCGCCCACCTGCAAACCTTGAGGAATGCCTTATGAGTGAAATCGAGCCCGGCACACAGAGCCACGCGGCCCAGCAACGCCAGCGCGCCAGCCAGTTGGCTCAGGCCGTGCGCAGTGAGCTGCACAAAGCCGTGATCGGCCAGGACAACGTGATCGACGATGTGCTCACCGCCCTGATCGCCGGCGGTCATGTGTTACTCGAAGGCGTCCCCGGACTGGGCAAAACACTGCTGGTGCGTGCCCTGGCCCGATGTTTTGGCGGCGAGTTCGCGCGTATCCAGTTCACACCGGACTTGATGCCGAGCGACGTCACCGGGCACGCGGTATACGACTTGCAAACAGAACAATTCAAATTGCGCAAAGGGCCGCTGTTCACCAACCTGCTGCTGGCCGATGAGATCAACCGGGCACCGGCTAAAACCCAGGCCGCGTTGCTTGAAGCCATGCAAGAACGGCAAGTCACCCTTGAAGGCCGCGCGCTGCCCATCGCCCAGCCATTCATGGTGCTCGCCACGCAAAACCCCATCGAACAGGAAGGCACCTATCCACTGCCTGAGGCCGAACTCGACCGCTTTATGCTCAAAGTGCGCATGGACTACCCCGACGCCGAGCAAGAGCTGGAGATGGTCCGCCAGGTCTGCCGCTCCACCCGAGCTGACATGCTCGATGTACAGCCGTTGCGCACAGTGCTGCAAGCCAAGGACGTCGTGACCTTGCAACGTATTGCGAGCGACTTGCCACTGGACGAACAAGTGCTCGACTACGCCATCCGCCTGGCTCGTGCCACGCGCAGTTGGCCCGGTTTGACCCTCGGCGCCGGCCCTCGGGCCTCTATCGCCCTGGTCCGTTGCGCCAAGGCGCGCGCCTTGTTGCGTGGCGGCGAGTTTGTGGTTCCGGATGACATCAAAGGCTGCGCGCTGGCGGTGTTGCGTCATCGGGTGCGGATTGCACCGGAGCTGGATATCGAAGGGCTTGAGATCGATCAGGTGCTCGGCCAAATGCTTGATCAAGTCACGGCGCCGCGCATTTGAAACCCTCTCGCCTGCTGTTGATATGGCTTGCGGTGCTGCTGGGCCTGGATATCCTGTTGGGCGCCATACGTGCGCTCGGGTTCGATGTGCCGCAAAACCTGCAATCCATCAGTTGGGCGTTGCTGCTGGCGTTGCTGGTGTTGTCGCTGCTGGACGCGGTGCGCCTCAAACGCCTGCCCTTGCCGCGTTTGAAACGGCACATGCCCAGCAGCCTGGCGCTCGGACGCTGGAGTGACATCCAACTGGAGGTCGAGCATGATTTTGCACAACCGCTTAACGTGCAACTCTTCGATCATGCCCCCTACGGTTTGAGCGTCGAACATTTGCCGCAATCGGTCGAACTGCAACCCGGCCAGCGCAGCCAGATCCGCTATCGCCTGCGCCCGCTCCGGCGCGGTCACTTTGCTTTTGAACACTGTGAAATTCACCTGCCGAGCCCATTGGGCCTGTGGTCCGACAAACGCCTGCTGAACGTGGAAGACACCGCCCGGGTGTACCCGGATTTCGCCCGGCTCTACGGCGGTCAATTGCTCGCGGTGGATAATTGGCTCAGCCAGCTCGGCGTGCGCCAACGCCAGCGGCGCGGTCAGGGGCTGGAGTTTCATCAACTGCGCGAATTCCGTGAAGGCGACAGCCTGCGGCAAATCGACTGGAAAGCCACCGCCCGTCAACGCACGCCGATTGCCCGGGAGTACCAGGAAGAGCGCGACCAGCAGATCATTTTCATGCTCGACTGTGGGCGTAGCATGCGAAGTCAGGACGATGAGCTGGCGCACTTCGATCACGCCCTCAATGCTTGCCTGCTGCTCAGCTACATAGCGTTGCGCCAGGGCGATTCGGTGGGGCTATGCACCTTTGCCGGCGAAGCGCCGTTCTACCTCGCCCCGGTCAAAGGCGCCGACCAGCTCAAAGCCGTGCTCAACGCGACCTACGACCTCAAAACCACCCAACGCCCCGCCGATTACCAGGCCGCCGCTAACCAATTGCTGGCCCGGCAAAAACGCCGGTCGCTGGTGGTGCTGGTGACCAACCTGCGGGACGAAGACGATGGTGAACTGCTGAATGCCGTGCAACGCCTGGGGCAGCGACACCGGGTGCTGGTCGCTAGCCTGCACGAAGGCATCCTCGATGAGCTGCGCCAGTCATCGGTGCAAACCCTGCCCGAGGCATTGATGCATTGCGCGACAGTCGACTATTTAAATGCTCGGACCGAACTCCATGAACGGTTGAGTGCTTATGGTGTACCAGTGCTGGATGCGCTGCCCGCAGAACTGGGAACGACGTTGGTGACCCGGTATTTGAGCTGGAAAAAGGCCGGAGAACTTTAGTCCCTCGGCCTGCTCCAGCAATCACACACTGCAACTTACCGCGGGGGACGGAGATTGAGAGGCATAGCTGTTTCAATCATGCTACCCGAAGAACCTACTTTCACCCCGGCAAAAAGCCTAGTGGTATAAAAGTCGAATCGAGCTTGGAATATGGTGCTGCCATCGACTCCTGTGACAGTAGGGGCAAACGTCTGCCCTGCTATTCGCCAATACACGGTATGCCCTGCAAGAGGCTGCTTATTAATATCCGCAACAAGCACTTCAAAAAAAGCATCCTCTTCGGCATACATGGGATTCGTGATAATAGCAAACCTCCATATATGCGGCGCGTCCAACCCCGCGATTTCAAGGTCGATGGCTTTCGGACTTTCAAGCCCTGCTACGCGGGCAGAAAGCGGATAGATACCCGGTTCAAGCGGTATTACACTCATGTAGGCGTCGCCGAAATCCCCAGTACTGCTGGGAGGCAACGTCAATCCCGCAAAGGTCCACTCAATCGGAACGTCCTTCCAGACTTCACCGTTATTGTCTGCAACCACCTTGACACTGCCTTTCGAGCTAGTGCCCAAATAGATTACCGGTCTGTTAAGACTGATGCTTGTAATGACAGGCACTGGCCCCAACAGATTAAACAACAACGACTTTTCATCCCATCCATGCTCACCACCACGCACCGATGCGATCAGCAAAATCGGGGCGTAACCCCCGAGTTTGAAACGGACAGTGGCTTTCCCCTGATCATCGGTCGTGGTCGAGGCGAGCGATACACCTGCGTATTTCCACATCACCTCCACGCCACCGAGCGGCTGACCGGTAAAGGCCGACACGACGCTGGCCTGTGCCTCGACCTCTTCTCCCGGATAACCCTCGGCAGTGGCAGTGGTCAAGGCTGCGATCTCACGCGGTTCATTGACCACAACCGCCAGTGAAACCGACTCTGAATACGCATCGTCGCCCACAGTCACCGTCAACTCACCAGAGCCAGCGGTGATCGGTTTGAAGGACACCTTCGCCACACCATAAAAGTCGGTCGCGCTGGTGACTACACCCAAGTCAGGGCTTTGCCAGGTCACCGTGATTCCTGCCAGGGGCTTGCCGCTGATAGTCGAAACCACCGTCACCTGCTCGTACAGTTCCTGCCCCCAGTCGAGCGTCTGTTGAGTACGGCTTCCAATCAGAATATTCAACACCTGTGAGCCGGTGCCCAGTGACATGGCATTGGCCGGTGACAACCGAGCGAGCCGTTTGGCGGCCAGACGCAAGGCAAATGCACCGTCCTTCACATCGCCGACCACAAAGCCGTAGTCCAGGCCGTAGCTGTAAAACGGCCGCGCGGTTCCGAGTGCATTCATCGGCTCAAAACGAATGCCCAGTTCCTCCGGCCCGGTGCCGGTCAATCCCAGCACCAGCGCCTGATCGAACAAAGGACTGTTGTCCGCTGCCATGATTTTGATCAGGTGATTGCCTTTGCGGCGCGGGAAGTACGTTTTCTTGCCCCAGGGTTCTGGCGGCAAACCATCAAAGCTGACCGTCACCCCTTCCCATGGATCGCTCGCAAGCACCGTGACCATCATTGAGCTTTTTTCTTCATAGCCGTCGTAAGGACTGACGAGCACCGCTTCTATTACCTGCTGGCGCGCGACCGTCGGCGCAAAGGCGAAACCGGACCACCCTTCGGCGTCGGTTTTTACCTCGCCGGATTGTTCTCCAGCCAGCCATTTCACCGGGACCTGCCCAACCGCGCGCTCGGTGAAACGGGAAAACACCCGCACCCAGGTCCAGGCCGATTCCTGGCCCACCACCGGATCCACCGCGGCCTCGTGCCACGCCTCGATCCTGACTTTGTTGTGCGCCAGGATCATCCCGTTAGCGGCCGCTGTCAGAGTTAACTGTGGCAGGTCCAGCGCCAGGGCAAAGGAGCCCGGTGCCGGGCTGGCGCTGAAATCCAGGGACCAGAGCGCGCCGCCATCGCCGATTATTTGGGACTGCGCCAAGGGCGGACTCACGCTCGCGCCCAATTGTTCGGGCGAAGGTCCGGTCCAAGACAACGTCGTCGACAGCCCCACCAACGGGCTCAGTGCATGGGGCAAAAGACGGAAAGAGTGCGTCGCCCCCAGGCACGGATAGAGCGTCTGGTCACCGAGCGCCGCGGACACCTGATCAAGGCTCAGGCTCAACTCCTCCGCCAGGTCAGGAGCGATCAGACGCCCGAACATTTCCCGATCCGACGTCAGCCGTGGGCTGCTCAATTTCAGTTCGAACAGGCTGCTGTGACTGGTCCCCAGAACAGACGTCAACGTCCACTCCAGCCCCGCAGCGGTGAGGTTTCTGGGCATTCCGATGTCGCTCGCTACCAGCCCGATGGCCGGTGCCGTTGCGCGCCAGTTCAGCGTCACAGGTTGTCCGATCAAGGTACTGCCTGACAGCGGCTCGATTTTCAATTGATGGGATTGGCCACGCCAGCAGAGCACGCCAAGCACCGCCCTATCGACCTCGACGTTATCCAGCACAATCCTGACCTCGCTCTGCCACGCACTGGTTGCCAGGGCTTTGACATTAAAGGCATGTTCAGCCGCCGCAGCCTCTTCATGCGCCCGGATACGGGCCGTGACGACCAGATCCCCGGCGCTTTTCGGCGTATACAACAAACTGGCCCACCCACCGGCCCCGGTGGTGACCGTCGGCAGCAGGCCCTCAGGGGTGACCCAGTCAACCAACGCATTGACCACGGGATCGCCTTCGCCGCTGACCAACATATGCACCACCTGAATCCGCAGCAGCACGCTTTCGTTTTCATCCAACACCGGATACTTGTTGGCCTCGCGCACCTCGCCGATACGCACCAGATTGCGCGCCAGGGACATGGCTTTTTTCGGCGACGGCAACAACAATTTCGAGCAGACCAGCGACAGTTCGAACCGACCGTCGAGCCGATCCTCGCTGGTCAGCGTCCAGAGCAGTTCGCGGCCAGCGACCGGCACCGGCGACTCAAGTGCCGGGCTGACGGCAACGCCCAGTTGTTCGGCGGAATCGCCACTCCAACGCAGCTGCATCTCGCTACCCGCCAACGCATGATCGGCCGGCAATCTCACCTGAACCGGATAGCCGCTGCCGCGATTGGGGTAGCCGGTCTTCTCCTCCCAAGGCGTCTGCGTGCCCTCGACCACGGCCAGCAGCGTCTTCCAGGGGTCGGTCGCCAGCACCCGCACCGGCAGCGTGGTTGAAACAACGCCGCTGGCGTAATAAAGGCTCTCGACCGTTGCTTCGATGGCGAAGTCCCCCGCAACCGTCGGCACATACTCGAAGTACGCCCAGCCATCCTCATCAGTCAGGCCCGCGCTGTTGACACCCTGGCCGGGCACCGTCCAGGTCACCGTGCGCGCATCGAGTGCCTGGCCGGTGTAGTACGACGCCACCTGAACCCCCAGGCGCACGGATTGACGGTATTCCAGTACCGGGTAATAGGCGGCCTCCAGCTCACTACGCAACACCAGCCGATGATGACCCAGCGATACCGGGATCAAGTAAGGCTCGGCGGTGTACTGGTTGAGCAGTTGCATCGTGAACTCATGGGGGCCTTCGTCATCGAACCACGGCGTTTCAAGCGTCCATGACGATTCCAGCGGCTGATCGACGCCCCAGTCCGGGGCAGCGACGATGGAGCCCAGCGGATTGTCGTCGACGGTCAAAGACGCTTGGGTGCCTAGCCAGGAATGGCCCGACACCGGCACGAACATCAGACTATGCGGCTTGAGGATGGGCGCCCCCAGGCACAAAGGCAGGACACCACCGGCTGGCAGCAATTCGTCATCCAGCTTCAGCGTCTGCAACTCCATCGGCGGCAGGTGCAGGGCCAGGTGGATTCTAGCGATGCAGACAGCTGCATCGGCGGCTCCCCCTGTCGGGCTGAACACCCTTACACGGATCGAGCCCTGGCTTTGCAGCGGCAGATCCAGCTGGACTTCGTACTTGATCGGCACAAACGCCAGCGGCTGCCCCTGCTCCAGACGCGCCCGGTCCTCTTGCTCGCTGCGTGCCCCGCCGAGCAGCAAAGGAATGTCCTGATTTTTATCCGTCTGGTCAACCATCTCTACCAGCACTCGCCCCATCCCGCTGTAACGCACTTCGCAGAGAAAGCTGAGCACATAGCGTGCGTTGGTATCCAACGCCTTGGGCACAACGATCACCTGACTGATCGAAGCGCCACTGCCAACCCTGAGATAACGGGTCATCTCCCCCTGATAGAACTCATCGAACTGCCCAATATCGCGCGCGGTGGATGGATGCCGGGTCCAGTTGTCGGTGGCCTGGCTGAAATCACCATTGACCACTAAATTCTGATGGGCCAGGACAACGGGATTATTCATGACGGTGGCCTCCTCTGCCGGCCCGTTTCAGCCCGGAGTTTTCGGCCCTGTTCACCAAGTTTTCCACGGCGAGTCTGAAGCTTGGCTCGCCGCCCTTGGCCGTGTAGCGGATGCGCACAATGACATCGGTCAAAGAATCGAGCATCGCGCTTTGCGCCGCTTTTTTCGGCCAGGGGAAATTCAATTGCCAGCGCGAGACAGCCCCCGTGTTCTCGAACGGGTTGAGCAAGCCTTCATCAGGCTTGATCGCCGACATGCCGTTGTCGGCAATGCCTACCGACAGCCCGATCTGCTGCCCGCTGCGCAGGTTGAACTGCACATCGGCCGGAGCCACGGTTTCATCAGGCCAGAGCAAGTACTCGACCGAATGCGCCGACGCCCTAGTGGCGGTCGTGCTGCCGATCTGCTGCAAGGTCGCGCGCACATCCTCATAGGGCCCGACCAGCACCGGCAGATCGACCTCGACCGAATTGATCAACCGGCAGTAGTCGCCGGGGTGTTCGCGATCAAACAGCAACTGCGTGAGCTTGAACTCCAGAACACCGGAGCCTTGCAACCAGTCCAGCGCCGCGTGCCAGTCGGCATGCACCGCTTGTGGATCGCTGGCGTCGTCGAACAAGCGCCGCAGGGAAACGGTCTTGACCCGGTCCAGCCGGCGTTCATGGCTCTGCAAGTGCCTGCGTTCCATGCGTAACAGGTATTCGCGCAAGTGTTCGCCGGCTGTCAGGCCATAACGGTTGTCGAGCCACACCTGAGGCAAGGCAGGCACTGAATCGTACTCGCCGGTTTCCGCGCTCAAGGACGACTGGGCATTCAGGCACAGGCTCAGCACCGCATCGTATGCCTGGTAGTGCAAGGCCTTGAGCTGGCCCAGCAGCCAGCCGAATAGCTCGGCATTGGTCGCGCGTTTTTTCATGAAGTTGTACACCGTCAGCGCCTGGGCGTTGCCGCGCAGGGTCTGATCAAGACTGGCCCTGGCCGCGTCTACCGCGATCCGCTGCGCAGCAATTTGCTCATCGATGGCCAGCGTCTCCGCCATGGCCTGGTTACGTTGCAGCTCCCATTCGCGACGGCGCAGGCGATAGGTTTCGGTGACCGCTTGTTTATCGGCATCTATCTGCACCGCAGCCGAAGCGAGTTCAAGACCATTCCCCACGGCGTAGGCAATGGAGCCGGGGCGGTGGCCACCATTGGCCAAGCCAAAGATGTTCGGGACGGAGTCGATCGCCGCCCCCACCGCCTGCAGCGCAGTCGATGCCACGTGCAGTTTCTTGGCGACTTGCAGATTTTCCATGACCTCATATTCCACCGCGCTGACGTTTTCCTCATACCAACGGGCATAGGTGTCGGCGCGCTCGCGCGCCGTGGCACGGCTTTGAATAAGCGACGTCACATTCGCTTCCAGCTGGGCAATGCTCTGCTCCTGGACCGCTCGGGCGTAATCACCCAGTTCCACCAGGTGGCTCTGTTGAGTTTCCTCCTGCTCGGCCCGATCTCGCTGTTCCAGCAGGCGCAACACTTGGCTGCCATAGTCTTGCAACGCCTGCACCGAGCGCATCGCAATATCGAAGACCACCCGCCAATGAAAGGCGCCCACCACCAGGCGCCCTCCCATAGACCGTGGCCCACCGACGCCGCCGGCCGCCAAGTCACGCAACAATTGGTTCGGATTGGTCGGCGGGCTGAACAGTGGAATATCCAGCGGCTTGCCATCCAGGGTCAGGTTGTTGCGCAGGTTATTCAGACGTCGGCCTGGCAGGTCGAACAGGTCGAGCAATTGCCCATTGATCGGCAACTTGAACGGCTCGTTGGCCAACAGGCCGAGCAAGGGTGCCGCCTGCGCTGAAGGCGGAATATCAGCCAGAGCAAATTCAAGGTTTTTTTCGAACTGCTCCAGCGCCGGGCGCGTACTGCTCATCGTCAGCAGTTGGCCGACCGTTGTGGTCTCCCAATCGGTCACCGCCCGAGCCACCGGAGGCTTGCCCATCAGGAACTCAGCCTGCACGTAACACAGTTTGGCCGCCACTAGATTGTCCCGGGTGAGCTGGCGGTAGTACCAGTCGCCCCAAGCGATCAGATTTTTCACATACTCGATGAACACCAGAATCCGCAAGTGCCGGGGCGCCGAGTAGCCGATGGCATCCGGGTCAATTGGCAATTGGGATTCACACCCCAGGTTGCCGTCGCTGACCAGCGGCCGGCAGCGCCAGTAAGCCGGTTTGGATGGAATGGAAGCCTCGTTCGCCGGGGCACGCGGGTCGAACAGGTAATGCAGCCAGTTCTGCGCATCCTGATACCGATCCTCAGCCCGCAGGCGTATCGCGACCAGATGCGGCAGGTGAAACGACAGTTCCCAGAAATACAAACCGTTGGCACCGTTGTAGGCACCGTTAGGTTCGGCGAGGGCGGCGGAATCGGGCGGCGGTTCCATCAGGAACTGCGTTTCCCAATCCAGGACCGCCTCCACCGAGACATGGGCACGCTGCACCAGTTCCGGGCCGAACAGTGAATTCAGGCGGGCATGGGCCAATGTGCCGGTCTGTTTGAACGCGATGAATTGCGCGGCGTTAGCGGTGTTTTTTTCCAGGGCTGCCGGTACAAACCGGGGGAGGCCGCTCATTGCCAGGGTAAATTTTGTGGTGCCATAAACCGCGGTCCCTCCCAATGTGAACTGCACATTCGCGGTAAATCCTCCGGCCGTCCGCTCGACCTGCATCCATGGCGTCGCCCAACCGCCGACAGTCGAGCCGACCACCTCGACCACCTGGGGATCGCCACTTGCCGGATTGAGCAACGTCAGCGTGAATGTAGCGGTCGCAGGCACAAGCGCCGTGAGCTTACACATCCCTCTGACCACCAACCGATCCTTGTCGCTGCCGCTGATAAACAACACCTGCAAACCGTAATAGCTCGTCAGTGAGCCTGGTGCAGTGAACTCAGCGGTGACTGTCGGCTGGTTCTGCGCGGACAGCGGATGTTGCACAGTCAAGGCATCGGGGAAGCGATAGAGCGCCAGAAAATCCAGCCAGGTGCCGTTGTCTTCCGGCACCGGGCGCATCAGCACATCGCGCACCACGAACACATTGAGATTCGGGGTCGCGTTGCGCAGCGACACCCCAAGCACGCCTTTGGGATGCCGGTCACCAACCGCGACCGTCGCGATCAAGCGGGCGCTGGCGGACACGTCGCTCTCAAGCTCACTGGCGTGCAAACTCAACGGCGCCGACCATTGGCCGTTCTGGGTCATGAACGCCAGATTGATCTCAAGCCTGTACGGCAGGCGCACAATGGGCTGCCCGTCGACCACCTCGACGGTCCGGTTACGCCACTGCGCCCACACCACACACAAGCGTCCGCCCCAAAACACCGGGCGAATATCCAGCACCGTGTCACCCGTGCCGATATCCACCGGTTGCCACTCCCCCCACGCCACCGGGTTGATGGCGGTGCAGCCCGGCGCCAGTTCGATCTCGGCCTTGCGCCAGAAACACTGGAACGGCGGCACGCGCTGGCGGCCGATGAAGTAATAGTCGGCACGGCTGGGCGTGGTGCCGTCCATATAACCGCTGAGCACGTCCAGGTTGCAGGTCTGCTCGAAGGTTTGCAGGTAATTCTGCAAGGCCCGTTGCACCGAATCACTGTTCAAGCGCGTCTGGTTCAAATCGTTTTCAAGGGTCTTGAACAGGCCGGTCTTGCGCTGGCGTACAAACGGGTTAATGAAGTTCTCCGGGTAAACGCCGATTTGCGCCACCGCCGCCCAGTCCGGGTAGTTGTTGTACAGCTCCCAGAGCTTGAGATCTTTTGGGTCGAATGCCTGCTGTTCATACCCCGGCTCCAATTTTCGGTAAGCCGCATGAATGAATTGCTGGGCGCAACTGGTCGCCTCGGCTACCCAGGAACTCTGCACCGGGTAGCTGTCCAGCGGATCGAGGCGCAGCAGCTCAAACAGATCCCCAGGGGTGCGCAGGAAGTTGAACTTGTCCTGGGCGGGTTTACCGACCTGACCGATGCAGTACTCGACCAGTGCCGAACGACGTTTTTCAAGCAAACCGCCGATGTTGTGCTGTGCCATGTTCCTTGCTCCTGTGCCAGTCGGGCGTGCAACGCTGTCCAGCCGTCGTCATTCGGCGCTGGGGGCGGCAAATGGAATGGGGTCGAACACCACGATAATTTCTGAACTCTCGATGAGTGCCTTGACGGTGAAACGTCCACCGTTGGTGCTGGAGACAAACGCCCGTGCCAGGCCTTCCTGATTGGTGAGTCCCTGTGCGGGTCGAATGGTTGCCGAGCCCGTCGTGCCGCTGAATGGCTCCACACTCCAGCGCACCAATTGGTCTTTGCCAAGGTTGCTGTATCTATCCGTTACGGTGCCGTAAACCTCGACTTCCCGGCCAGCCGGCACCGGCTCTGTCGGCTCCAGGGACTTGGATGCCGGCAGCATCGTCAACGTCTTCACGTCGACGATGACGTTAACGGTCGGGGCGTACTCGGGCTCGATCAGATCCAGCCAGAACAACGGTGCCTCCGTCCCCAGGACCTTGCCCGCGTAGGTCGCATTGGCCAGCCCTTTCTCGTCAGTCCTGGCCGTCGCGATGGTGCCAAGGCTGGCCCGCCAGTACACATCGACGTGTGGAATAACGACGCCGCCGGGGTCCTTGAGCATCACGGTAAAGATGATCTTGCCGGTCGGGCTGTTGGCGATCACCTCGGTGTGGTCCACGGTGCAGGTGATATTAACGATCGACTCGGGCACCTCGTCGTAGTAGGCAAGCGCCGGAACACTGGCCTCAGTAAGACTCAGCAAGGCGCTTTCAGCGGCCAGCCGGTACACATTTTTATCGATGGTCTCCGGCAGATCGCCCAGCCGAAAAATCGTCAAGGCGTCCATGCCGGTGTGCCGGGACAGCACCCGGATACGCATCAGCAGATCCAGTTGGGCCAAGTCCTTCAGCAGCCCGTCCACAGAACCAATGTGCGCGACGCACGCACGCACCTCCGCAACGCTCCAGTCGAAAAATGCGGCCAGGCGAATCGCGGCGGCCTTCTGCGCCAGGCCCAGGGCTTCCGCGGAAATCGGATCCGGCAGTGCATTGACCTCGCGCAGGTAATCCAGCAGTTTGCCTGCCGGTTGTTCACCGAGTTCAAACGCCCGAGTCAGGGCCGTCAGGTAGTAAAGGGTACGCACCGAAAAAGCCTGCCGGTCATCCTGCCTCAGCCACGCCGTGTAGCCATAGTGCAGATAGTCCTGCAGCAGCGTCGCACTCAGGTCCAGTTGCAGCACGACGTTGCTGCGCCGCCTGACATCGGCCAGCAAGGTGAGCGCAGGGTCCGTCTCGCCACTCAACATGCCCGGCGATTCGCGCTCGTTGCGTTGCAGCACCAAGAGCAACAGTTGGTAAACCGTACTGTTGGCCCAAACCAACACACTGGCCACCCGCTCGGCATCCAGGCCGGTGTATACCGCCAGGGATTCCTTGACCACCGAGGCCTGAGCATCCCGCGCCTGCAACAGCACCGTGAGCATCCTTTCGACAATCACCGCACGCGCCTTGGCATCTTCCTCACCCAGGCCATCGCGAACCGCCTTATCCAATTCTTCACGGGCGAACACCAGGTACTCGGCTTCGGTGCCCGCAAAATTCACCACCAGCCCCGCGAGGTCGACCAGTGTCGGCAGCAAGCTCAGCCAGTCGAAGCCTAACAGCGGCGGCACGCCCGCACTCAACAAGGCGCCTTGGCTGAACAGCGCGGCGGGTAGCAGGTTACCCGCCTGCTCGAACAACCGGCGTTCCTGCTCCGTGGCCGCCGCCAACACCGCCGGCGGCGACACCTGCTGCAACATCCACAGCACCGGCAATTCGCGATCCCGGCACCAGCCCACGCAGGCATGCAGGGCATAGATCAGGTTCAGCACATCGGGAACGACATCCCTGCCGGAGTTCGCATTGATCACCGGAATGCCCGCCAATCCATCGACCCAAGACTCGCCACCCAGCAAGGTCAGCATCAGCACGCCCTCCACCGGAGTGATGCCCAACAGGCGCGGCAACTTCACCAAACGGTAGAACGCCGAAACGACGGCCGGGCTGCGCAGCAACGTAGTGGTACGGTTCTGCGCACGGGCAATCGCCATTGCCAGGTATTGATAGGTCTTCAGGTCGATGCCCAGACCGCTGCACAAGCGGTTGATCGTCAGGTCCGTGGCCCCGGTTGCCTGGATGATCGGAAACTCGGCGTTATCCAGCATCAACGGTTCGCGGTAGCCGCCCTGGTTATTGAACACCTGGTCGAACTGCGGCAGGGCATCGCCCCGGCCATAGATCCCCACCTCATCGATAAACGCCGCGAAGTCCGGTGCCGTGCAACCGTAGCGCTCACGCAATGACTGAAACAGCCCCAGGGCATGCACCGTGGAAGCACTGATCAGCCAGGTGTTGGTGGCGCCACGTGTTTCGGCCTTCATCGCCGCCACCAGCAGCGCATCCACCTGTTCACTGGGCAGCTCCAGCCATTGGTCCAGGCGCAGCTTGCGGTTCATTCGGTCGAAAACCGCAAAGTCAGTGCCCGGACTGAGACTCAAGCGGTGGAACGCCTGGCCCGCTTCGCTGTAATTGATCGTGACTGCCGGGGCCTTGGCGGCATTGAGGTAAACCGAACCTGAACGCTCGCTTTCGCTCACCCCAAGCGCGGGTGGCGACGCATACACCCTCACATTGGCCGAGCGGGTCGGGGCGAAATCACGCACCGACAGCAGCGCCTCGACACCCCGGGCATCGAGCTTGGTACGCTCACCGAAAAACCGCACCTGATTGAGGTTGTTCCAAGACACATCTTCAGCCCCGAAGTCGCGCAGGTAAAAGGCGTCCCGCCCTGTCGCGGCTACCGCTGGCTCGGTCAACAACTGCCGCTGATAAGGCCCCAACCGCGAGGCATGCGTCAGGGCTCGTTTTGCATCACTGCTCCAGGCCTCGGGCTGGAGGAAATACGGTGAGAGCACATCGACAATATGGACAAAGTTACCCACCGACATCCCGTGATAGCGAGCGACCGCATCCAGCGTGACCCAGTGCTGGTAATACGGCAGCCCATTGGGATAACGGGCGTTGATCAGGGCTTGTTCCAGATCGAGCGCCGCCGCCTCTCCTTTGATAAAGGTTTCCAGCACCGAAACGATGATGTCCACCGCCGACACCGATAGATGCACCGCATTGAAATCGACGGGCAACGGCTTCAAGTCTTTGCGACGGTCATGCAAGGGTAGTTTTGCGGCCGAGCCGAGCGGTTCGATGCGGTCGCGAATCCAGCGTAACAACTCCACTAGATACGCCACGGGTGAGGTCGTGGACTCCAAGGCATCGGGCGGGCATAACCCGTCAAAGTTGGGCGAGAACAAAGCCTCATAACTGGGCCCCGGAACCATCGACAACAGCCCGCTCGACGGCTTGCCGTCCTGCGCCCCGGTGCCTGTCAGGCTCTGCTCAATGAACTGTCGACGCACATACGCGGCCAGGCTGTTGGCCCGGCGCAAAAACTGCTGCGCGTCCTCCTGGCCTAAGCCGTAATCGCGCACCAGCCCCTGCACGCCCGCCTCCACCAGGGGAAAGATCGATCCGTCCTGCTGAATGTAAGTCTTCAGGTCGGTATAGGTGGCGCGTTGTTCCTCGCCGAACACCTGCTCGAACAACTGTTGGATGGGACGATTAGCGGAGTCCGCCATGGCCAAATTCCTTAATGGGTGTAAACGTCCGAACGGTCGTTGGGAGGCTCATCTTGCAAGGCAAATCTGCGCGTGATGGCCCATGTCGTCTACTGTCAGAACTGACAGTAGAGGTGACCGTTTATCAGGCGATGGCGGTCAGCGCGACGACGGGCCAGGGACGTCAAAACGCCCGCTCTCGCTCCAGTCGGAGATCGTCGAGCCATCAGCGCCATCGTCGATGGTCTGCTGGAACCGGCACCAATGACCGCCCGCCGACAGCGCCCGCACCGCCAGCCCTTGCCACCCCTGGGCGCTGACGGCCAGGTTCGGCGCCCACGGCTGTTGGGGGTTGAACCAGCTCACCAATTGACCGACGCCCAATCGGCCCTGACCGCTGAAAGCCACCGGTTCACTCACCCAGCGTCCCGCCTGGGGCGAATCAATGAGGGGTAAATAGCTGCCGAGCACCACGGACTGTTGAGCGGATCGGTCCGACTCAAAGCCGTCAAGGGAGGCCACCGCTACCAGTACATAATCGCCACCGGGTTGGGTGAGCACAGTGGCGACCGACCAGGTGCGGTCCGTCAGTATCGGAGCGCTGCCGAGCACCGCATCGCCCAGCAGGACAGTGACCGTATCCCCCGGCTCGCCGAAACCGGACACCACGGTTAAACGGCCGATGAGCCCATCCTTGACCGGTGTTTCGATATAGGGCGCGGCGGGCACCACGTTGCACGTCAACAGCGGGCTGTCATTGGAAACCTCCGACCCCATGGCTTGCCGGGCCCGCAGCTTCGTCACCCCGACGGGCAACGTCACCGAGCCTTGCCAGTGGCCATCGGCGTTGACCGGTACCCCCCGGAACACAAATTCATTGCTACCGTCCAACCACACCTCGACCGTCGTACCGGGAGTCCCTTCGCCGGAAATGATCGATGTTCGCGGCAAATCACCGTCCGGCTGTGGCACCGTGAACACCGGTGGCATCAACACCACCTGAAAAGGCACGGGATCACTGAGATCGGAAGGGCGACCGTCCAGGGTCTGCCGCGCGTCCACGCTGCCCGGGCCAAAGGCCAGGCCCTTGAGGTCGATGGACCAATCGCCGTCGCTGGTCAGCAGTTTGGCCGCCCCCGCGTTGATGCCGCTGATGCGAAGTTGCATCGACGCCCCCGCCATGCCCTGCCGACCACGGACAGTCAGGTCACGCTCCACCTCTATCCCGCTCGTGGGCCAGGTGATGACGGGGTTAAGGAGCGTCCGGCGCACCTCGAACGTTCGTGTGGTTGGCGGTGAAGTTTGCTGCGCGGCGGTCTGGGTGACGGTGACCGTATGGGGCACGTTGGGGGCGAACGGCGTGCTGCGGCGCAAGGTCCAGGTGCCACCGGTCACAGTCGCTGTTTCAGCCGTGCCCGGTTTGTCGCTGAACGTCAGCTTGACCACCGCCCCCGACCGCCAGCAGGTGCCCGAGAGAGCAGGCGATAACTCGTTGTCCACCAAACCCGTGATCGCCGGCGCCAGCGGCGGGATCTTCACCACAACCCGCACCCAATTCTGCGACTCCCGGCCATCGAGACGCTGTTTCAGGTCAACGTTCTGGCTAAGCGTCGGTCCCCACTCCACACTCGACTGGCTCGACCAGCGACTGCCCGCCACCCGAGCATCCGACGCCGCCTCGGCCCCGCCCTGTTTCTTGATCAGCACGGTGGCGCCGTTGATGCCGCTACCAGTGAACGTGGGCGTGTAGCTGTATTCAGTGGGTCGGTCGGGCACCGGGTCGGGTACTGGCTCGAGTTCCGGCGGGACGATGGTGAATACAAAATGAAAGTCTTCTGACGGGATCCAGCCGCCAGCATTGTCAGAAACCTTCTGGGTCGCCGAGTAGGTATAGGTTCCGTGCGTCCAGCCCGTGGAGTTGACCTGCCAGACACCATTGGCCACCACGACTTCCGGCAATGATTTGTTGACCGGCCCACTGACGTAGCTCAGTAACAGGGTGGCGCCGTTGTAGCCCGTGCCCGAAAATTTCGCGGCCTGGCTGGGCAACAGCTCCACGGCGACCGCGGTTTGTTTGGGGGGGCGGATCTTGAAAATGCGAGGTGTCCCACGCAGCGACTCATTGCCGTTTTGAATCTGAGTGACAACCAACGATATCAAGCCAACGGGAACCGTGATCGAAGCGCTCCAACTGGCCCCGCTCAACACAGCGGACTCACCAACCTTGTTCGGCCCAAGGTCTTGGTAGACCTGTACCTTCGCGCCGGACAGCCCCTGATTGCCCGACAGGGTGAAAGACTGAAGCTGCAAAGAATTTGCGGCGGGGGCCGTGATGGCCGGCGAGTTGGGTCGAATATTGAACACGCGGGCCGCGCTGGCAGGCGACACCTTGTTGTTAAGTAATTGCTTGGCAATCAACGACACCTGACCGAAAGGCACGGTGACCGAACATCTCCAGGTCGCGCCCGTCAACACGCCGGTCCTGCCCACTTCTGTCTGACCATTAAACACCTGAACGATTGCGCCCGTGCGCGCCAGATCTCCCGACACCTCGAAGATGCCGAGTTGGTCAGAGTTTGCCGCCGGCGCTGTAATGGCCGGCGCGTTCAATACAAGCGTGACCGTGACTGACGCAGAGGGGGAAGAAAACCAGGTGCCGATTTTCTGCTTGGCGTAGAACGTCAACGGCTGGGCGTCACTCGGTAAGGTCACCGATGCGGTCCAGGTGCCATCAACGTTGATGGTCGCGGTACCGAGCAGTGCGTCACCGGTCGAATTGTGCAGGGTGACGGTACCGACGCCGTATTCACCGCCGGTACCGCTGACCGCGAACTGCCCAGCGGGCACCTCGCCGGAAGACGGCGAGGTAATCACCACAGGTGTGACGCGCAGATTGACCGTTACATTGACAGACCCCGACTGGGTGACTTCAATCCGGTATTGTTGCGGAGAATAAGGCCCCACGAATTGAGCAGTCCATGGACTGGTCGGCATGAAGATCGATGTTTCGCCCACGCTTGTAGTGCCTAGATACATGCGTAAAACAATGGGCATTGTCGTGAGCAAAGTAGTACCGGAAACATTGACCTGGGCATTTCTGGTAGATGCATTATTTACGGGGCTGGTGATTGTAACGTTCTTCGGCTCAAGTTCAGTCCCCTTTCTCACGTTGAATACCACCCTGTCGGATTGTTTATTATGTCAACACGTCAATCAACTGAATAACAGTTAATAAAAACGCTCCTTCATTTTTCGTTAGAAAAAGTTAACCAATAGTTTTCTTCAACCTTTGGATCAGATCCAGGGGAGTCAAAAATAAATCTAATATAAAGCCGCACCTTTTTATCTGCTTTCACCGGAACGGATCCAATACGGCTATAGTTGTGCCATTCACCGTCCTGCCACATGGCATCCGGCGAGTCGCTCCCCCAAGAATCAGCTGACTCAAAAAAAAAGTACACGTTAGCTTTATTGCCTCCTGACTGACCTGCGCCTTTGGTAATTTTGTATTGGAGGCTTCGGCCATAAAAACTGGTGCCCAATTCATTCCAAAAATAAGCGATCGTCAGTTCTCCCGTAAACTTATCTGTTCCAAATTTCAGCTTAAAGGTCTCAGTTTTCACATGCCTGCCCGCGCTCCACGCCTGCCATTGCTCTTCTGAAACATCACCCTTACTGGAAGCATCATCTAAACCATGCACATTCGAAGATCCAAACTCTTCTTTTTTGATTGTCATCTCACGACTCCAATTTGCCTGAGGCACCAGTACCTCTAAATCATTAACCCCCTTCTCAAGTCTTTTAACTACCTGTCAAACCTGACAGTACCGATGAACGGCCTGACTGACTTTTCCTACGATTTTTGAGGCCTACGAAGCCTTGCACCTTTGCCTACAGCTGCTCCAGAACCCCCCGGCTTGTGCGCTGGGTGCCTGCCCCGTAACGGCGTCCGTGTCGCTGATTTCCAGCGATCGGGTTTAGTCGTCCGAAAGGCTCTATTAATGTGCATAAGCTGCATCCAGTCGGGTATCCCATCCCCGCACTTGATGGTGGTTGCGCGCAGGGCGCCCTCGGGCGCGCCGGTTTTTCATGGTCCTTGCGGTCGACTAACCTGCGTACAGCCGCCACCCTTCGTTTAGTCGCGAGTCAGGTGGCAGCTCAATTCAACGACTAATGAGCATGTTCAAAGCAACACTCAATCCCCCGAATCAAGATCCATTCTTAGCCACCCTCGATGCAAAGAAGCTCCGGGACGCCGTCGACCGCGCCCTCGACCACGACCTCAAGCCCGACCTCCAGCACCTATGCACCTCACCGAATCGAGCGATGAAAATGTTCAAAGTCGACCCTCAGGCCAATCCCCGCGCCATTGCCATCCAGACCTACGAAACCTTTTCCTCGGTCAGCATCCTGCTGCTCGACCTGGCCGAAAGCCTGGAAGACAAACAGCGGCACCTGGCGATGGCGATCTATCAGTTGAGTGAGCTGGGGTTGTTGCTGGTGGAGCAGACGCTTAAGCGTGAGCCGGCGATTAGCACGCCGTCATAAAGACGTGTAGGCGCGCAACTGGCTGGCGATGGCGGTTTCAAAATCGCCATCGCTGGCAAGCCATGCCCCTACAGTGCTGGCAATGGTTCAGCCACCGCCCACTCAGGCAGAAGCAGGTAACGACTGAAAACTGAAATAGCGCTGCAACGCCTCGACCAATTGCTCATATTCCAGTGGCGCCCGTTGCAGGCTAAATCCGGCGTCATAGTAAGGGGGCGTAGTGTCTTCATGGCACCACAGGCAAAAAGCCCGCAGATCGATGACCTGCGGACAGCCTGCGCGGGTGGGAATTTTCAGACGCAACTCAAAATCGGCACCCACCATCATCGGCAACTGACTGATAAGCATCAGACCATCCCTGGACACATTGCCGAGATAGCCGATGGGTTTGTCAGTGACGCCGTTGAACACTCTCAGAAAATACGACAATTGATGCCGCTCGATCTGGCGCTCAGTAGCCATACGTAATAACCCAGCAAGGCCCTTAAGCAGGGCCGCACTAATGATTCGGAACGGTCCCGCACGCAGGCACGCTCTCCCCGATCCCGGCGCGACTGTCCAAGCCGCTTGCACTGACCTCTGCCGTTCTCAGGTGTTACATCGGTTTAGCAACAGGGTGTTAAACCGAGTTATTCGACTATAGCTCAGCGCCAACACACGGCCTGACTTTATAAACAACGACCATCCTCACAGCGGCGTCGGGCGCGCCACTGTGGTTGCTCGGGCGGGGTAATAACCCAGGGTCTGCAAGGTTTCCAGGCGCGCACGAGCACGGTACGCGTACTCACTCTGCGGGTACGAGGCGATGATGAACTCGTAGGTCTGGGCCGCATCCACAAATAATTTCTGCCGTTCCAGGCACTGGCCGCGCATCATCGACACTTCCGGCTGGATGTAGCGCCGAGCACGGCTGTCGCGATCGACCTTGGACAGCTCCAGCATGACCTGATCGCAATTGCCACGGTCATAGGCGCTGTAGGCGTTATTCAAATGATGGTTCATCGACCAACGGGTGCAGCCCACAACGCTGAGGGCAAGGGCGGCAATCAGCAAAAATCGCATAAGGGTTCTCCTGTCTTGAGCTTTGTATCGACCCGTCGCAGAAAATCTTCAGGCTCAATGGCGGCAAAGTTGCTAGGTTCAATAAAGAAAACAATAAGTAGTGCAAACGAACAATGACTACAACCGCGGACCATAGTAGCCTCACTCAGCGCTTGAACTCAGGAGTCTTTGCATGTCCGTTCGTCGTACCAAAATCGTCGCTACCCTTGGCCCGGCCAGTAACTCGCCGGAAGTTCTCGAACAGCTGATTCTGGCTGGCCTGGACGTCGCCCGCCTGAACTTCTCCCACGGCACCCCCGACGAGCACAAGGCTCGCGCGAAGCTGGTGCGAGAACTCGCTGCCAAGCACGGGCGCTTTGTCGCCCTGCTGGGTGACCTGCAAGGCCCGAAAATTCGTATCGCCAAATTCGCCGACAAGAAGATCGAGCTGAAGATTGGTGATCAATTCACCTTCTCCACCAGCCATCCTCTGACCGAAGGCAACCAGCAAGTGGTCGGCATCGACTACCCGGACCTGGTCAAGGATTGCGGCGTGGGCGACGAGCTGCTGCTCGACGACGGCCGTGTGGTCATGCGTGTCGACACCGCTACCGCCACCGAGCTGCACTGCACCGTGCTGATCGGCGGCCCGCTGTCGGACCATAAAGGCATCAACCGTCGCGGCGGTGGCCTGACTGCACCCGCCCTGACTGAAAAAGACAAGGCCGATATCAAGCTCGCCGCGGAAATGGAAGTCGACTACCTCGCGGTGTCCTTCCCCCGTGACGCTGCCGATATGGAATACGCCCGTCAACTGCGCGACGAGTCCGGCGGCACTGCCTGGCTGGTGGCGAAGATCGAACGCGCCGAAGCCGTGGCCAACGACGAAACCCTCGATGCACTGATCAAGGCGTCCGACGCAGTGATGGTGGCTCGTGGCGACCTGGGCGTGGAAATCGGCGACGCCGAGCTGGTAGGCATTCAGAAGAAAATCATTCTGCACGCCCGCCGCCACAACAAGGCAGTGATCGTCGCGACCCAGATGATGGAGTCGATGATCCAGAACCCAATGCCGACCCGCGCCGAAGTGTCCGACGTGGCCAACGCCGTGCTCGACTACACCGACGCCGTGATGCTCTCAGCCGAAAGTGCCGCTGGCCTGTACCCGCTGGAAGCTGTGCAAGCGATGGCGCGCATCTGCGTCGGCGCGGAAAAGCACCCGACCAGCAAGACCTCCAGCCACCGCATCGGCAAGGTCTTCGAAAGCTGCGATCAAAGCATTGCCCTCGCCGCCATGTACACCGCCAACCACTTCCCGGGCGTGAAAGCGATCATCGCCCTGACCGAAAGTGGTTACACGCCATTGATCATGTCGCGCATCCGTTCCTCGGTGCCGATCTACGCGTTCTCGCCGCACCGCGAAACTCAGGCCCGCGCGGCCATGTTCCGTGGCGTCTACACCGTACCGTTCGACCCGGCATCGCTGCCGCCTGAGCAAGTCAGCCAGGCCGCGATCGACGAGTTGCTCAAACTCGGTGTCGTCGAGAAAGGCGACTGGGTCATCCTGACCAAGGGCGACAGCTACCACACCATCGGCGGCACCAACGGCATGAAAATCCTGCACGTTGGCGACAAGATGGTCTGAGTGATCGATTGCTGAAATCGGCATAGGGGACGGCCTTCATGGACCGCCCCCTTGCCACACCCCCCCGGCGTGCAGGTCCGCACCGGGCGGTTCGAGAGATTGATGTCAAGAGAGACGTGGTAATCCCAGACTGTAGAACCACGCAATATCAAGCCCTCGGTTCATTCGCGTATCCGCTGTTTGAACCGCTTCCGCGCTTTAAATGAGACGGCTCGCTTGGCCTCCCCTAGGAATGACCAAAAAGCGTACCCCAGAAACTGGCGACCAAACGCGCTCGCCACCGCACTTTTACTCTCGTTGATGCTCAAGTGCTGCGCTTCATACAGACGCTTCAGCAAGACCATTACCCGTTGCCCTGCCTTCTTGCTGCGAACACACCTACAGTTTTTAGGTGTTCAAGCACCTCATCCATTCGGGTGTATGCCAAGTGAAGAACAACCCCGATTCAGACGAATAAACCGAGGACACCCGCGGCGCAAAGAACGCCAACTGCAAACTCAGCATCATTCATTTTTCCGCCTAATAAATCACCTTCCCAGTTATCTCTCCGCCTGAGCCCAATAGAGCGCTCCCCGTAACTAACCCGTTTAGCTTTGCAGTACCCATCAGACGGTAAATCGCAGACGCTCGTTCTCCCCCAGCATCGGCCGATGCGAAAGGGAGCTACTTGATAGCACCTGTGTATTTGCCGAAAAAAAACAGTAATAACAAAGTGGATAAAAGCATAATTCCAATCCATTGAAGCACTGCCAGCTTACGCTTAAGAGGCGATGGAAAGTTATTCAAGTCCTCGGGGCTAACCCCTCCATGCTTAAGATAGATTCCTGGAAAGGTGACTATCCCGGAGATCCCCCCAATCAGCAGTAACTTGCCCCATGGGCCACCGTGTCGCAGTGGTGCGCGAGCCATGACGGTAGAACAGTTTTTTAAATGCTCAAGCATTTCGTCCATACGGGTGTATGCCAAATGTAGACAAACCCCAATCCAAACAAATATCCCCGCGAAATTAATCAATCCGACACAAAGAAACATAGTGTCATTAGTGTTTAGGCTCACTTAGAAACCTCGTAAATCATGTCTCCGATTCCTTCTCCGGTTTTCTCTGCGGCCATACCTACACCCAAAGACCCCGCCGCTACCACCACCAAGCCACACACCGCCATTGCCACGCCTCCCGTCGGTACGTGGACTGGCCCCTATCAAACCGGACACCTGCACCCCGTTAAATTGATGCCGCTGCCAAACGCCTAAACTCCCGTGGTGAACGGTATTTCAGCGCGCTGTGCGGATGCTCCTCGTTGTAATGCTCAAAGGCAATCGTCAGGTTACGCAAGGCTGTTTCCCGGTCAGGTTTGGGCATGTGCGCGACGTAGTCGCGTTTCATCGTTTTGACGAAGCTCTCGGCCATGCCGTTGCTCTGCGGGCTACGCACCGGTGTGGTCACCGGTTGCAAACCGATCTGTCGGGCAAACTGGCGTGTCTGTTCAGCGATGTAGGCCGAGCCATTGTCGCTCAGCCATTGCACCGGGGTGGCAGGCGCCTCTTCACCGAAGCGTTTTTCCACCGCCTCCAGCATCAGATCACGGATATCGTCGTCGCTGTACCCGGTCGGGCTGGCCACCCAACCGATGGCTTCGCGGTCGCAGCAGTCCAGGGCAAAGGTCACGCTCAGCTTGGCGTTATCATCACAGCGAAACTCAAACCCGTCCGAGCACCACCGGGTATCGCTGGTGGCCACGGCAATTCGGCCTTCGTGACGGCGTGCCACACCCGGTTGTTTAATCCGTCGCTCCAGCAGCAACTGATGATCGCGCATGACGCGATAAACCCGCTTGACGTTGATCGGCGCCTGACTCTGCTTTTCACGCCGACGACGCAGCAACCCCCACACACGGCGGTACCCGTAGCTGGGCAGTTCACTCACTTCAGCCTGAATTTCTTCGACCAGTGCGGCATCGTCCAGCGCAGGGCGACGCCGCTCGACCTGAGCATTTGGGTTGAGTCGAACCGTCAATTGCGAGCGCGCTACACCGAGACTTTCACTGATCAGCTTCACTGGTCGTCCCCCGGCAACAAGGGTGAGTGCGCAATCCATTTTCGCGACCGAGCAATCTCCACAGCTTCCTGAAGGATCTCGACCTGCATGGTTTTCTTGCCAAGCATGCGCTGTAGCTCGCGGATCTGCTTGAGCGCATCGGCCAGCTCGGAAGCGGGCACCACGCTCTCCCCAGCACTGACAGCCGAGAGACTGCCGCTCTGATAGAGCTTGCGCCACTGAAACAACTGGTTGGCATTCACGCCATTCTGTCGAGCCACCACCGAGACGCTTTGCCCCGGTTGCAGGCTCTCGCGAACCATGGCCAGTTTTTGCTCCGGGCTCCAGCGGCGACGCCGCTCCTGACCCAAAAGCTCCCCACCCTTATCGTTTCTATTAGTCATATACACAGTCGTTTGCCTATCCCTTATGTTAAGGGGGAAACGGTGTCCTGTCTTTCAGGGGGCTCGTCCAGTACGCTCAACCCAAGACAGATAGTCCCTAAGACCGACCCCGTTAATATAGAACCAGCCAATGCACCACCCGCCACTCCGCCAATGAAGCTCCCGCCTTCCGTGAGTTTCACCTTTTTGCAGGCCTCGACGTCACCTGCCGTACACACGTCCTGGACTTTCATGTAAGAGGCGCCGCCGACGGCGGCCCCCAGCCATCAGAATCGGGAATACCGTATTTTTCACCCGCTACTTCAAACTCATGCAGATGGCTATCACTCCAGCCCATCACGACCTGGATGACATGGTGCATGTTTGCCCAAGGTAATATTTTCAGGCACCGCGAACCGACGCCAGATCGTCGGAGTGATCCACTTCAGCTCAATGTGCAGCAACAACAGGTCGGGGGCAGGTTTGGGTAAACGGACAATCTTAACCATGAATTAAGCAGCCTCGCAGTGGCCAGTGTGGTTCAAGGAAATATTCCAGGGCAGCAGTTCGCTCACCCGGTTAACTGCATGTTCGGCGATTTGCCCAAGCACGTAGGTCAGGCAAAAAATCACTTCAGCCAGCCCACATACTTGCCAATGCCCCATAGCAAAAACAGTGCGGCAATCATTCCGATACCGGCCCATTGCAAGATCGCAAACTTGCGCTTCAGTGCTGGGGGGAAACGCTGTAAATCTTCGGCACTAACCCCGCCATGTTTGAGATAGATACCTGGAAAGGTGACAATCCCTGATATTCCGCCCATCAACAGCAACTTCCCCCAAGGACCGCCGTAGCGGAGTGGGGTACGTGCCTTTACGGTTGAGCAGTTTTTCAGATGATCCAATACTTCATCCATCTGGGTGTACGCGATGTACAGTACAACCCCAATCCAAATCAACATACCCGCAATCAACGCACCGCAAAGGCCGCCGAACACAAGCTCACTACTACTCATTTTGTGAACTCATAAACAACATCCCCAAACTCCTCCCCTATCGCGCCGCCAGCTACACCGGCACCCAAAGACCCCGCCGCTACCACCACCAATCCACACACCGCCATTGCCACGCCTCCCGTCGGTACGCTCAACCCAAGACAGATAGTCCCTACGACCGACCCCGTTAATATAGAACCAGCCAATGCACCACCCGCCACTCCGCCAATGAAGCTCCCGCCTTCCGTGAGTTTCACCTTTTTGCAGGCCTCGACGTCACCTGCCGTACACACGTCCTGGACTTTCATGTAAGAGGCGCCGCCGCCGACAGCGGTGCCCAGCCACCCGCCGTACTTGACGTAGTTGGAAGCCTTGGCGACTCCGTCCATGTGCGTGGCATAACCGGGGATTTGATACGGCGCACCGGCCTTGGTCCAGCGGTGTACCAGGCTACGGCTGGAAATCCCCAGGGCGCTCTTCAGGTTCGGGTGATCGGGGAAGCCAATCCCCTTTTTGGTGAATCCTGTCAGATGCGTATCGAGTTGGCCAAACAAGCGTTTACGGTCGGCAAAAAACTCAGGTGAACGCAAATGCCCGTCACGCAGGAATGTGCGTTGGTGCAAGGCCTCAATATCGCGCAGTACGTTTTTCACGTTGTCCAGGTTTGAGGCAAACACCGCCATTCCGGTGCCGACAGAGGTGGAGCCGTGTTTTAGAAACAATTCAATTTCGTCACGGTGGCGAGCCATAAAGTCAGCTTCATCCGGCGTCAGGGTCTGAAGCACCGTATTCACCTTTGCCGCTGCCGCCATCAACTGCGCTTCTTACAGGGTACATTGCAGGTTGTTCGGGTCGCTCAGCACGATCATTTGGCCCGCTTTCACCTGGTCCAAATTCGGGTTGAGGGCTTTGAATTTAGCGATAACGGCGGGGTGGCGCGTGGTGAACAACTGAGCCTCCAATTTGTCCGCCGTTGTGCTCTCGGGAACGATGTAAAACCCGGGTTCTTGTGCTCGTGGTATCGCCTCAGGCCAGCGCTCACGGGGGAAAAACTTCAAATCGTCGGCAGGAAATGACCGCGGTGCGGCTTTGGTTGTGCTTTGTAGAGTTTGGTTGGCCTTGAGGTTTTGAGCATGAACAAACCGCAGTAATCGCGTGGGGTCGGGCCGTAATACGGGCCGGGTGAGGTTCATCGGCGCAATGCGCTCCACCGCATGCGGGATCGCACCTTGTCCTTGACGCGCCACGGCATACGACTGGTTCAAAAGGTCGCGCTGTTCTTGCAAAATGGCCTGTATGCCTTGCTCAGGCGTTTTATGGCCTAGCGTGACATCGTCGACAATGCGCTTTGCGTAATAGGCAACTTCTCGATTGAACTCCACGCACGCAATACCGTGGACAAGATGGCGCGCACTCACCGTAATCGCTTGCCCGATCAACCCGCTGGCGGCGCTGTTGACGTCCCATATGTCATAACGGTTCGGGTTCATACCTCCTCACCCCAGGCGGTGTGACCACTGGTTCCTGCCAGGTGGTGGCTCCAGGTAATCTCGCGGTAGCGAATCGAGATCTGTTCTTCAGGCTCGGCGCCGCCTTGCAAAATTACGTGGGACATCCTCGAGGTGATATCGACAATGATTCCGCCATTGATCCCGACTGAATAGAATTTTTCCTGCATGCCAAAGGACGACACGCGATAGAAGCTGATTGTGCAGCTTATTTCTTCTCTGTTTGCGAGGGCCTGAGCGAGTAGCGGGGAGGATTTATCGATGGCTTTGGTAATGATGATCGGGGTGTGCGTTGCTTTATTGAGATTCCCAATATTGGCCATTTTGTGGTGGTAGGACAGCACCATTATTTCGTCGATATGGCTTGACTGGTATTTGTTGCCGATGGATTCCGGGGTTGAGCAGCCCGCTGAAATATGTCCTTGAGCGTTACCCTTGAGGCTCATATAGCTTGGGTTCGCCATACGTGTATCTCCTTGAGTAGCAAAAATGGCTTGGCCGAATATGCACAGCCAGGGGATACGCCGCCATCGAAAAACCTTTAGATTTTATTGCAGATCAAACTCTTGGTGCTGTGAATAGAGCGACTCGTATAGGTCCTCACTTCTGCCCGCCGCAGCGTTTTTTTCAAGGTAGTAGTCGCATCAACCGTCTAACGGTGCCGCTCAGCCGATGTGACGAATCGGATACGGCTATGTCGATGCTGGTCGTTGTACCACCGCATGAAATCCCTCACCCAAGCGCATGCGGCGTCCAGACTGGCAAAACCATCCAGCGGCCAATGCGGGCAGTATTTCAGTGTTCTAAACAGCGACTCCAAATAAGGATTGTCGTTGCTGACCCGCGGTCGGCCCTGCGAAGGCGTGATGCCCAGTTCGTAGATTTTGCTCAACAGCGTCACCGATTTCATCGACGCGCCGTTGTCCTTATGCTGCACCAGCGGTTCGGGTAAACACGGCTCGCCGATCACGCTAAGTTGCAGCAGCGCAACGGCTTTCTCGCCGCGTTGCGCGTCGTAGACCTCACAGCCCATGGCCTTGCGGCTGTCAATATCCTCGATCAGATAGGGGTAGTCATATTTTCCGCGTATCGGCGATGGCAGATACGCGAAATGTTCTGTCGCCCAGCCTCGCTCAGTGCATTTAGCGGCGTTGGCCGTGTGACAGTCGTTCGGGCATCGACATGAATAACGTCTGTTTCAGTCCACCGTTGCAGGCGTTAACCGTCAGAATCGAGCCTTGTCCCTCCTCCGCCCTTCAAGTCCTGCCATACAAGTGAGCCTGCTCGCGAAGAGGTCAGTCGTATCAGCGCAGACTCAACGCCGGTTGATAAACCCCGAAAGCGCCGCTATTGCCTCCGGCGAACGCAACCGCTGGGTGAACAACACGCCCTCCTCCTCGATGACCTTGCGGATCAATTCACGGTCCGGCGCCTTCATCAATTGCTTGCTGATGCGCACCGCATCTGCGGGCAACGATTCGAAGCGCAACGCCATCTCCCTCGCCTTGGCCAGGGCCGCTTCGCCGCTGCCCAGCGCTTCGGTGGCGATCCCCCACGCGGCAGCCTGCTCACCGCTGAAACCTTCACCCAGCAACAACAACTCTGCCGCTTTGGCGTGCCCGAGCAAGCGCGGCAAAATCAGGCTGGAGCCAAACTCCGGGCAGAGTCCAAGGTTGACAAAAGGCATGCGCAACCGCGCATCACGGCTGACGTACACCAGGTCGCAATGCAGCAGCATTGTCGTGCCAATCCCCACCGCCGCGCCGGCCACAGCGGCGATCACCGGTTTGCGACAGTCCAGCAAATTGAGCATGAAGTGAAACACCGGGCTGTCGAGGCTGCTCGGCGGTTGCTGGAGAAAATCGGCAATGTCGTTACCGGCGGTGAAGCACTCGGCGCCACCGGTGATCAGTACGGCGTTGATTTCAGGGTCGGTGTCAGCCTGCTTCAAGGCGTGTGCCAAGCGGTCGTACATCGCGCGGGTCAGGGCATTTTTCTTGTCTGCACGGTTGAGGCGCAGCGTCAGCAGACCGCGTTCGCGTTCCAGCAGGATGACTTCAGTCATGGCAAGTCTCACGTCGTTAAACGATCAGCGCTCAACCACGGGGCAGAAACACATCCGCCAGCAGCTGATTGCGTGGCAATCCGGCCAGGTATAAACGCCTGGAAAAGGCGTCGACGCTGTCGGGGGAGCCGCAGACTAAGGCCAGGGTTTGCCGGGAAACAAGGCGCAATTGCGCCAAAGCCGCAGGCAACTCTGCCGCTGTCCAGCATTCGACGCTCAGGTTTTCACGGCCATCGGCCATGGCCTGCAAGGGTTTGGCCAGGTAGTGCCCGTCGGCATCATGGGCCAGGTGAATGACGCGGATGGCGCCCTGATGATCCTGACGCAAGGCTTCGCGTAACACCCCAAACAACGGGCCCAGGCCAGTGCCTGCCGCTAAAAGCCACAGCGGTCGGGTGTGCCAGTCCGGGTCGTAATGCAGGGCACCGCCGCGCAACGCTCCGAGGCGCAGCGGGTCGCCGATATTGAGATGGCGGGCCGCGTCGCTAAAGGCCCCAGGCTGCCGACAGTCGAGGTGAAACTCCAGAAAACGGTCTTCCTCCGGCAGACTGGCCAGGGAATAGGGGCGCGCCACCTGCCCCGCCCACAACACCACGTGTTGCCCGGCGCTATAGCGCAACGGACGTTGCGGTGTCAGGCGCAAGCGCAGCACGCTGGCGCTCAACCAATCGACAGCGGCAACGTTAGCCGGGCGCCCGTCCTGCTGAGGGTCGAAAGTGTGTACCTGCAAATCCTCGACCACTTGGCACTGACACGCCAGACGCCAGCCTTGTTGTCGCTGCTCGACGCTCAAGGCATCGGGACGGCTGTCACCAGGCAGCCCTTGCACACACTGCACCAGGCACGCATGGCAACTGCCGGCGCGGCAACTGTAGGGCACCGCCACGCCGTTTTGGTTGAGCGCATCGAGCAGGTTGCTGCCCACCGCCACCGACCACTGGCGTTCGCCGACCCGTAACTCAGGCATCGACGTTCTCCCACGCTGCCGCGCAACGGTTGCGGCCATCGCGTTTGGCCCGGTACAAGGCCTGATCGGCACGCTGCAAGGCGTCATCCAGGTCGTCGCCTAATTCGAGCAAGGTCATGCCCGCCGACAGGCTGAGGTTGTTTACTTTCAAACCGAACAACTCAACATCGGTAAAGGCAATACGCAGCCGCTCGCAACAGGCGGTCAGGCGCTCCGTATCACAGTCTGGCAGCAACACCACGAATTCTTCGCCGCCGTAACGGGCCAGCACATCACCCTCACGCAAGCAGGCGGTGGCCACACCGGCGAAGGCTTGCAGCACCTGATCGCCGGCAGCATGGCCGTGAACATCGTTGATGCGTTTGAAGTGGTCGAGATCGATTAGCGCCAGGCCATGCACCACCGTGGCGTCCATCGTGTTCAATTCACGGGAGGCCAGGCGCAGGAAGTGACGGCGATTGAACAGGCCGGTCAGTTCGTCGGTAGCCACCAGGTCTTCGAGCTGGCGCATCATTCCACGCAGGGTGTCCTGATGCGCCTGCAAGGCGAACCGCCGCTGGCGCATGCGCAGGCGTGATATCTGCACGTAACGGGCGTAAAGCACCAGCCACACCAGCACGATGAACAGTACGCATGCCTGCAACGCCGCCATGGGTGGGTCGGCGAGCTGGAAGTGGTAACCCTCCCACAGCGTGATCGCGCAGAAACTGAAGAACACCAGGAGCGCACAACGAACAAAGACCCTAGGCGCCAGGTGGAACAGGCCAAACATCAATATCAGTACGTAAAACACCAGGAACGCGCCACGTGCCTCGTCCAGAGAAGCCATCAGCCAGGTTTGCCAACCCAGCCCCAGCAGCACTTGCCACTCGGTCAGGCTGGGGTCGGCAAAGCGCAGATTGAAGCCGCAAAGAAACACAGCGAACAACGCCGCCTGACTGATGACCACCAGGGCGCTGCCAACGGCCACACTGGCCAGAGGCTGATGGTAATGGCCGGTAAAAAACGCCAGCCACAGCAGCAGCAGTGCCAAGGCGTAGGTGCCGGCAGCGAGGGCAAAGCGTTTGAGCAAAAGCCGTTGAATGGCGTTATGGGTCAATCGTTGACTCACCGTGCGAAAGGAGGCTGTTTGAGTATCCTGCTCTACAGGCCGAATGCCACTGTAGTGGCGCGTGTGATAAATGACCATTCAATTTTAGGACCGGAAAAATGGCGTCAAAACCATGGCCCCCACCGCGAAAAACCGGCGGCGCAAACACGGCCTCTCACGTCACCCGCACAACCGCCCTCGACGTGCCGCGTGAAACCTGCGGCTATCGGTATGCGACCAACGTTTGACTGCGCGCGCGTGTACCCGTCAGCGAGGCGCGCTATACTGCCGCGCCTTTTTAGTGTCGCGCCAGCAGCCCAGGCGTGCCTTGTACAGGTGCTTGCAACCGACCGACACACCCCCGTTGCAAGCGCCTTATTGAATGTTCCCGTCTTTTAGAGGAGCGCGACTCATGACCGTGATCAAGCAAGACGACCTGATACAGAGCGTCGCCGACGCCCTACAGTTCATTTCCTATTACCACCCGGTGGATTTCATCCAGGCGATGCACGAGGCCTACCTGCGTGAAGAATCGCCGGCAGCCCGCGACTCCATGGCGCAAATCCTGATCAACTCGCGGATGTGCGCCACCGGGCACCGGCCGATCTGCCAGGACACCGGCATCGTCACTGTCTTCGTCCGCGTGGGCATGGACGTGCGTTGGGATGGCGCCACCATGGGCCTGGACGACATGATCAACCAAGGCGTGCGCCAGGCTTACAACCTGCCGGAAAACGTCCTGCGGGCCTCGATCCTCGCCGACCCGGCGGGCGCTCGGAAAAACACCAAGGACAACACCCCGGCCGTTATCCATTACTCCATCGTTCCAGGTAACACCGTGGAAGTGGACGTGGCAGCCAAGGGCGGCGGCTCCGAAAACAAATCGAAGATGGCCATGCTCAACCCGTCCGACTCCGTCGTCGACTGGGTTCTCAAGACCGTGCCCACCATGGGCGCCGGCTGGTGCCCGCCCGGCATGCTCGGCATCGGTATCGGTGGCACCGCCGAAAAAGCTGCGGTGATGGCCAAGCAAGTGTTGATGGAGTCCATCGACATTCACGAGCTGATCAAGCGCGGGCCGTCCAGCCGCATCGAAGAGATGCGCCTGGAGCTGTTCGAGAAGGTCAACCAACTGGGCATCGGCGCCCAGGGCCTGGGTGGCCTGACCACCGTGCTCGACGTAAAAATCATGGATTACCCGACCCACGCGGCGTCGTTGCCGGTGTGCATGATCCCGAACTGCGCCGCCACCCGTCACGCACACTTCGTGCTCGACGGTTCCGGCCCGGCCTCGCTGGAAGCGCCGCCGCTGGACGCCTACCCCGAGATCGTCTGGGAAGCTGGCCCGTCGGCTCGTCGCGTTAACCTCGACACCTTGACACCAGAAGACGTGCAGAGCTGGAAGCCGGGCGAAACCGTTTTGCTTAACGGCAAGATGCTCACCGGTCGCGACGCGGCGCACAAGCGCATGGTCGAGATGCTGAACAAAGGTGAAACCCTGCCGGTGGACCTCAAGGGTCGCTTCATCTACTACGTGGGTCCGGTTGATCCGGTGCGCGACGAAGTAGTGGGCCCTGCGGGTCCGACCACGGCCACGCGGATGGACAAGTTCACCCGCCAGATCCTTGAGCAAACTGGCCTATTGGGCATGATCGGCAAATCCGAACGCGGCCCAACCGCAATCGAAGCGATCAAAGACTACAAGGCTGTTTACCTGATGGCGGTTGGCGGCGCGGCTTATCTGGTGGCGCAAGCGATCAAGAAATCGCGCGTGGTGGCGTTCGCCGAACTGGGGATGGAAGCGATCTACGAGTTCGACGTCAAAGACATGCCGGTGACCGTTGCAGTCGATAGCAATGGTGAGTCGGTACACATCACCGGTCCTGCCATCTGGCAGAAAAAGATCAGTGAAAGCCTGGCGGTAGAAGTGCAGTAAGCCCTTCACCCTCCAGACACGGCCCGGTCGTCTCCCCAGATGACCCGGCCGTTTTTTTTACCCTTGTCAAAACACCCAACACGTCATTGTGCGAGCAAGCCGGCTCGCACCCTGGAAGATTGGGGCAATCGTTATAAAAAGCCGTGTTCCGCACTCTATTTGTTCTAGAAATCCCGCCACCACCTGTCAGGTCTGACAGGTTACGCACCGCTGTCGAATTGATAGCGTTGATCCACCACGATGCCGCGCACAGAGCGGACTCGGGCCAGGATCAAACACAATGGAAGATCAAGCGTCGCTGAGCATCACCACTCCCTCCATTTCACGCAGTGGCTCAATTGCCACCGTGGGTAAAAGCTGGGGAGCGGTCGGTTTTACCGGCAGTGCCTCGTTCGAGCTACCGTTGCCGACCTCGGCTGGACGCGGCTTTGACCCGAGCCTGACGTTGCGCTACGACAGCCAGTCCGGCAACGGCCCCTTCGGGATCGGCTGGGGCGTGAACACCAGCGCCATCACTCGCCAAACCAGCAAAGGTGTGCCGCATTATCGCAGCGACGATGTGATGCTCGGCCCCGACGGCGAGGTGCTGATGCCGGACCTCGATGGCGCGGGCAACATACAATCGCGAGAAGAAACCCAGTACCGCGGCCTCGCGGTGGGCAAGCATCGTGTGGTCCGCTATCAGCCGCGAATTGAAAGCGCTTTCGCGTTGATCGAGTTCTGGCAACCGGAAAACAAACCGCCCTTTTGGCTGGTACACAGCGCTGAGGGCAGCCTGCACGTGTATGGCAAGAGCGTTGCTTCGCGCAGGGAAGAACCTCTGAACCCCGACTCGCCTGATGCCGCACCCCGTATCGGCGTCTGGCTGCTGCTCGAAAGCATCAACACGCATGGCGAACACATCTGCTACGACTACATTGCCGAAGATCAAACCCTCAGCCCTGATAGTGCGCACGACTACCGCGCGCAACGTCATCTGCATCGCGTGTGCTATGGCAATGTACTGGCCGGCGCAGATCTTTACGCCTGGACTGTTGAAAATCCGGCCTCGCTAAACTGGCACTTTCATCTGCTATTCGACTACGGCGAACGGGCCGGCGACTGGGATAAAAAACCGATCTATGGGCCGCCCTGGGAACCTGAAGATCAGTTGGCGCCGTGGCTGGAACGCAGCGACCCGTTTCACTTTTATGGCTACGGTTTCGAAATCGGCACCCGACGCCTGTGTCAGCAAGTGTTGATGTTTCATCACTTCCCTGAAGAGCTCGGGCCAGCACCCACGCTGGTGCGACGTCTGTTGCTCAAGTACAGCCCCACAGCGCAGGGCTACAACCAATTGGTATGCGCGCACTATCAGGCGTATGACGCCAGCGGCGCGATGGAGCCACTGCCACCGGTGCAATTCGACTATTCGGCATTCGAGATCAACACCCAGCCCAGCGCTTTTTTCCCGTTCGACCGCATGCCCGGTCTTGAGGATGGCCAGCGTTATCAATGCGTCGACCTGTTCGGCGAGGGCGTGCCGGGCTTTTTGTGTCGCTACGACCAGTGTTGGTATTACCGCGAGCCATTGCGCAGCGAATCCGGGGGCGATCACATCACCTATGGCCCGTGGACCGCACTGAGCCAGATACCGCTCGCCAATCGCAATAGCCCAGCGCTACAAATCCTCACCGACCTGACCGGTGACGGTCGCCTGGACTGGATCATCGCCCAACCGGGCCTGAGCGGTTTTCACACCCTCAACCCCGACCGCAGTTGGTCCGGGTTTATCCCGTTCAGCGCATTCCCGGTGGAGTATTTCCACACCTTGGCGCAACTGGGTGATTTGACCGGCAATGGCCTCAGTTCCCTGGCCTTGATTGGCCCGAGAAGCGTGCGCCTGTACGCCAATCGTCGCGAAGACGGGTTTGCCAAGGGTCAGGATGTACCCCATGAACCTGATGCCGATCGCTTACCACTGTTCAGCAACTCACGCAGCGAACTGGTATTGCTGGGCAATATGCTGGGCAGCGACATGAGCGAGCTGTGCCGCATTCGGCACAACGAAATCAAATGCTGGCCGAACCTCGGTCACGGGCGCTTCGGCCGTGGCTTTGTCATGAGCGCCCTGCCCTTCACCTACGCTAAGTTCGATGCCGAGCGCGTGCGCATTGCCGACCTGGACGGTTCCGGGGCTCCGGCGCTGATTTACCTCAACTCCGATGGCTTCGACATTTATTTCAACCGCGGCGGCAGTGGCCTGGAGCAAACGCCGGTACGCGTGCCCTGGCCTGAAGGGATGCGCTACGACAACCTGTGCCAGGTGACATTCGCCGACCTGCAAGGCCTGGGTTGCAGCAGCCTGATCCTGAGCGTGCCGCACATCGAGCCGCGGCACTGGCGCTATGATTTTGTCGACACCCGGCCTTACCTGCTGAATGCCAGCAACAACAATACGGGCTGCAACACTCAAGTGACGTACCGCAGTTCGGCGCAGGAATGGCTGGATGAAAAGCAGCAGTTGTTCTTGCATAAAACACTTGCAACGTCGTACCTGCCGTTCCCGATTCAAGTGGTCAAGGAACAGTCGCAGTTGGATGAAATTACCGGCAATCGCTTGGTGCAGTCAGTGAGTTATGCCGAGGGCAGCTACGACGGTTTCGAACGAGAGTTCCGTGGCTTCGGCCGGCTCTGCCAGACCGACTGCGAAACCATCGAGAGCAAAGATGACATTGGCTTCACAGCACCCGCACGGGTCTACACCTGGTTTCATACCGGACGACAGGTCGACGGGCCACGCGATGGCTATTTCAATCGTGACCTCGAGGCTCGACCGCTGGGCGATACGCTGTTCTGCCGCTACCACGCCAACGATAGGATCGACGAGCCGCGCGTTCCCGACGAAACCAGCGCCCGGGAAATCGCCCGCGCACTGGCGGGCTCGGTATTGCGCACGGAACTCTATGGGCTGGACGACAGCCTGAGCACGCTGTTGCCGTATCAGGTGCAAGAATACCGCTACAAAGTCCGCGAGCTGCGTGCGAAAGACCCACATGCGCCCTACGCAATCCTGATGCCTTCGCTACTGGAAACCATCAGCTATCAGTACGAGCGCTTTATTGATGACCCGCTGTGCCAGCATGAAATCACGTTGGCCCAGGATGAGTTCGGTCAGCCAACCCATTCGCTGACCCTTCACTACGCCCGACGCAGAACCGAGGACGACACCCCGCCGTTCGATGACACCGATGAGCAGGGCTGGTGGCGTGACGCCCATGACCCGGCCCAGCAGTCTTATTACCTGAGCGAAAGCCGCACCGAGTTCATTCACCTCACCGACCCTCAGGGTTGGCGCCTCGGACTGCCTTATCGGCAGCGCGGCAATGCGCTGAAATTACCCAAAGGCTCGCTCCCCACGGGGCTCAACCCCGAAGACATCAGCTATGAACGCATGGTGGAACATCACAACAGCGCTGCCTGGAATGAACAGCGGGAACTGACGACACAGGCCGTCCAGCGTTATTTGAAAACCGCAGATCGCATCACGCCACTCGCCGATGGCAGCGCCGAGTTCGAAGCATTGGCCGCGCCCCAGGAAATCGCCCAACTCGACGAAACCGCGCTGAACGCTTATGACGCGTTGCCAGCACCGTTCGACATCCGGGCAGAACTGGCGAAGATCGGCTACGTGCCTATGCCGCTGTTTCTTGAACCGGACCCTGCGCAAGATCAGAAGAAAAACCTGTGGTCGGCACGTTACGGCTACGCAGCTTACGGTGGCCCTGCCAACTTCTACAACGTGAGCGAATACCACGAAACCCAAAGTCACGGCACAACCCAAGCCGTCTATGACACGTACAGCCTGGCGATCACCCAGGTCACCCTGCCGGACGACTGCACCACCCGAGTCGCGCACGACTACCACGCGCTGCAACCGTTGCGCATCATCGATGCCAACGAGAATATTATGGAGGCCATTTACGAACCCTCGGGGCAGCCGCTGGCCATCAGTTTTTACGGAACCGAAAATGGCAAGGCTGCCGGGTTCAGGCCGCTGGATGAATACATCCGCCCCGACAACGCTCTGCCTGATCCAGCCATCGCCGACCCACCCGCCGCGCTGCAAAAAGCGGCCAGTGTGCTGCGTAAAGACCTGTTCAGTTGGATGGGCCAACTTCCTGAATCGGCGCGGCAACAACCTGATTGGCTGGCCGGCTGGATCGCTCAAGGCTATGTGCTGCCTAGCCTGCACATCTGCGCCAGTGCGCGTGCGCGCCTGCCCAGGCTCAAGCTTCGAACACCGGCCGAACAGACGCTCAAGACCCTCATCGCAACCACGCCTCGTGAGCCCGTGCATAGCGTGGTGCTCACCGCCGACCGCTACCACGATGATCCGCTGCGGCAGATCCAGATCATCAAGGCCTGCGTAGACGGTTTCGGTCGTGCGTTGCAAACACAGCAACGGGTCGAGCCGGGGATGGCCTTCAGCGCCGATGAAAACCTCGAACTGGAGGTGGTGGACGGCAAACCGGTTGAGCAATTAGCGAACCCACGCTGGCGCATCAGCGAACGAGTCGAATACAACAATAAAGGTGCGGTGACCCGAGTGTTCCGCCCTTATTTCTGCAACACCCATGGCTATATTCGCGACCAGTCCGTTCGTGAGTTCGGGTATCACGACCAACAGTTCTACGATCCGCTGGGCCGGCCGATCAAAGTGATCAGTGCCAAAGGCTATGAGTCATTCGAAACCCTGCATCCGTGGTATCACGCCAGCCATGACTTTAATGACACCGAGTCGTCCCAAGCCAGCGAGGTAGTTGAGCCATGATCACTACCGTGCATTCGCGGACCCCTACGCTGGCGGTCAATGACGGTCGCGGACTGCCGGTTCGACGGGTCGATTACCTGCGTAAAGCGACGGGTGCCGTGGTGGAAACGCTTATCACCCGCCAACACCATAACGTCCAGGGCCGACTGATCGAACACTGGGATCCACGCCTGTTCGGCGTCGCGCCCAAACCCAATATCTCCAACGTCTATAGCCTCTCGGGCGGGCCACTGAACGTTGACAGCGTCGATGCCGGGTGGCGCCTCAACCTTGCCGGCGTTTCCGGTGAGGTGCTTCATCGCTGGGACCAACACGGCAATCACTGGCAAACCACCTATGACAAGCTATTACGTGTTACCGCCCTTGAGGAAAACACCCGACCAAACGTCGAACGCTTTACCTATGCGGATACCATGGCGGACGCCGGGCACAACCTGCGCGGCCAGATGATTGAACACATCGACCCGGCCGGGAGCTTGAAAATAGAGGGCTACAGCCTGGGCGGCCAGGCATTGAGCGAAACCCAACTGTTTGCCAATGGCCAGGGTTATCGCAGCCAGCGGATTTTCAGCGCACTCGGTGTCGTGCTGGATCAAACCGATGCCGGCAATCATCAGCAACTGTTTCGCCACGACATTGCTGGGCAACTCTGGCAAATGCAGCTGCGGCTCGACCCGGCAGGCGAAGTTCAAGGCATCATCACCGAGGCGCACTACAACGCCGCCGCGCAGCTCATCGAGCAGCGCGCGGGCAACGGCGTCATCAACACCTGGGTGTACGACGCCGCGGATGGCCTGCTCACGGAACAGCAAGCCGGCTTGCCCGGCCGGCCACGGTTGCAACACCTCAGCTACCGCTACGATCGGGCCGGTAATGTCCTGGACATCGACGATCAGACCTTTACGCCCGTGTTCTTCGCTAACCAGCGCGTCGACGGCCACCGCGCATTCAGCTATGACTCTTTGTACCAACTGACCAGCGCCAGCGGTTTCGAGACCGAGACGCCTCAACTGCGTCCGGGCTTGCCGACACCGGTCATACCCACCGACAGCGGCCAACTCTACAACTACACCCAGCACTATGCATACGACACGGGCGGCAACCTGAACACCTTGCGTCATGTCCGCTCGGGCAATAATCACACGCAAACGATGCGCATCGATCCCCACAGCAACCGCGCAGTGCGCTGGACTGAGGGTGATGCAGAACCGGTGTTCGGCGAGCACTTCGATGCGCACGGCAATCTGCTGCTGATCCAAAGCGGCCAGCCACTGACTTGGAACAGTCGCGATCAACTGACTATCGCCCGACTGGTGGAACGCAGCGGCGGACCCAACGATGAAGAAACCTACCTCTATAGCCAAGGCCAGCGCGTCAGCAAACGACTGGTGACCCAGGCGCAATCGGTGTCCCACGTCCGACAGGTGCTCTACTTGCCTGGGTTGGAAATTCGCACCCTGGACGACACCGAAGAACTGCACGTCATCACCTTGGACAAGGTGCGCTGCCTGCACTGGGTCAAGGGCAAACCGGCGACTATAGAGCAGGATCAACTGCGCTTTAGCCTCGACGATCACCTCGGTTCCAGCCCCCTGGAACTGGACCGCGACGGTGCGCTGATCAGCCAGGAAATCTATTACCCCTTTGGTGGCACGGCGTGGTGGGCGGCAACCTCGCAGGTGCAGGCAGATTACAAAACCATTCGTTATTCGGGCAAGGAGATGGATGTCAGCGGGCTTTATTACTACGGCGCGCGGTATTACGCGCCGTGGTTGCAACGCTGGGTGAGTGCCGATCCGGGGGGCGATGTGGATGGGCTGAATTTGTTCGCGTTTGTCGGAAACAACCCGCTGCGCTATGTCGACCCCGAAGGAGGCTCCAGAGAGGAAAACGTGATTGTTCTCTATTCAGGTTTTATTTCCGTCCTGGGTGGTTATGCCGAGCAGACACTCGGGCAGGTCGACAACATCATCCACCAGAAGAACATCGCCAGCAGTCTCTTCAAGAATCTGCTGGGCGAGACATTCCTGGGGGTCATTGGCTATGAAGGCGGAGTAATCGGCACCCCACTAGCAGGCTCCGTTCTTCCCGGCGCGCCTCATGCCCTTCAATTCACCGACCCGAACGCGTTGACCGGGGGCAACCTCGGCGGGGATGTTGCCGGCGCGCTGGGAGAACCCGTCACAAGCAGCCTGGGGTTGATATCCGCGCTCATCCCGCAAACCTCGAAGATGTCGATTGCCGTGATCGACAGCGCACTGGGGCTCCCCGCCGCTGCCAACGAGATAAAACCCAACGGGAGCAGCATCAAGGACGAGTGGATTCACCCGGCGCTCAACGCCGTGCTAAACCCGGAGTTTCTGATGAACAGAGTGATGGCTACGTGGTTGTCGATTATTCCTGGCACCCTGAATATGTTTGCCCGAGCGGTGGAGGCCGAAGATATCAAGAACCGCCTCGACCCGGTCAAAGTCGCCAAGATCGAGGCCATGACCGCCGAATGGAAAACCGCTACCGAGCAACGCTGGACCTGGGCGCAAAATGCGTTCAATGCGTTGGGCACAGACACGTTGAACCCGGCTGACGTCCTTCCCAACGTCAACCACATGACCCCCAAAGCGATGCTTGCGCCGATCACCCGGGCTGGATTGCAGCACGCCACCACCCAAACTCTCGACTACATCAGCCGCATTCAAAAGGGCATTGCCAACTACAAGGAAATGGGCACCACAGACAATCAATTTCTGGCGCGCCACGCGAAAAAAGCCTCTCGAAAATGAGCGAGCCTTGCGCTCTTCATGCGTGAAACTGCCCGTACTCCGGCAGATGCCATCAGTGGAGGCGGATATGCGGGCGCAGCAGCATGCTATCGTGCGCCCCCGTATTGCTGACTGTTACCACGCCATGCTTGCGACTTCTCGAACCCTGCGCCTGACGCTTTACACATTGTTGATCGTTGCCGGTGCGGTCGTGGCCGCTGGTTTCGCCATGCGTCATGCCGAGCGCCAGGCCCTGGAAGAAGACGCCGCCCGCGCCAATCAACAACTGGCGCTGTACGCCAATTCTCTGCACACCCTGATCGACCGTTACCGCGCCCTGCCCGCCGTGCTGGCGCTGGACCCGGAACTGCGTTCGGCCCTCGATGGCCCGGTGAGTCCTGAACAACAGGACCTGCTGAACCGCAAACTGGAAAAAATCAACGGTGCGGCACAGTCCTCAACGTTGGAGTTGCTCGACCACACCGGCCTAGCCGTGGCCGCCAGCAACTGGCGCCTGTCCAGCAGTTACGTCGGCCACAACTACGGCTTTCGCCCCTACTTCAGCCAGACCCGCACCCAGGGCAGCGGGCGCTTTTACGCGGTAGGCGTCACCAGCGGTATTCCGGGTTACTTCCTGTCCAGCGCGGTGACCGGCGACCATGGCGAGTTCCTCGGCGCCATGGTGGTCAAACTCGAATTCCCCGAACTTGAGCGCGAATGGCGCCAAGGCAGCGACACCCTGCTGGTCAGCGATGCACGCGGCATCATTTTCATTGCCAACCAGCCCGGTTGGCGTTATCGCCAGTTGAAACCGCTGAACGACAGCGATCACGCCGAACTCAAAGCCACCCGTCAATACGACAAGCAACCGTTGACGCCCCTGGACTACCAATCAATACGTCGATTCGATCACAACAGTGATCTGGCGCAGGTTGATGGTCCGGACGGCACGGCGCAGTACCTTTGGGAATCCCTGCCACTGCCCGCCGAAGGCTGGACGTTGCACCTGTTGCGGCGCCCGCAAGTCGCTTTCGAAGACAGCCGCAATGCCGGCCTCGCCGCCGCCGGGTTGTGGTTAGCCGTGGTGTTTCTGTTGCTGTTCCTCAACCAGCGCTGGCGCCTGGCAAGGATTCGCCAGCGCAGCCGCGAAGAACTCGAACAACTGGTCGAAGAGCGCACCCGCGATCTACGTACCGCCCAGGACGGCTTGGTGCAATCAACCAAACTGGCAGCGCTGGGGCAGATGTCCGCCGCGCTGGCCCATGAAATCAACCAGCCGCTGACCGCCCAACGCATGCAACTGGCGACCTTGCGCCTGTTGCTGGATCACGGCCGGGTCGATGACGCGTACAAAGCGCTCAAGCCGGTGGATGACATGCTGACGCGCATGGCTGCACTCACCGGGCACCTGAAAACCTTCGCCCGCAAAAGCCCCAGCGGCCTGCGCGAACGCCTCGACCTGGCGGCGGTGATCGATCAGTCCCTGCAATTGCTGGAGACGCGCCTGCGTGATGAAAACATCAGTACCGTCTTACACCTGACGCGCCCGGCCTGGGTGCGCGGCGATGCGATTCGTCTGGAACAAGTGCTGATCAACTTGTTGCGCAATGCCTTGGACGCCCTGCACGACACACCCTGCAAGCGCCTGGAAATCCGACTGCAAGCCGACGAGCAAGTGTGGCGCCTGAGCGTCATCGACAATGGCTGCGGCATCGCGCCGGACCACTTGGCCAACGTCTTCGATCCGTTTTTCACCACCAAACCGGTGGGCGAAGGTTTAGGTCTGGGGCTGGCGGTCTCGTTCGCCATTGCCCACGAATCCGGCGGGCGCCTGAGTGCCGACAATCACGACAACGGCGCGGTGTTCACCCTGACCTTGCCGATCGACCTGGAGGTACACCTTTCATGCTGAATTCGGTGATGGTGGTGGACGACGAAAGCAGCATCCGCAGCGCTGTCGAACAATGGCTGAGCCTGTCGGGGTTCGAGGTGCAACTGTTTAGCCGCGCCGATGAGTGCCTGGCGCAGTTACCCAAACACTTTCCGGGGGTGATTCTCAGCGACGTGCGCATGCCAGGCATGACCGGCCTGGAACTGCTGGCCGAAGTGCAACGGCGCGACGCCGACTTGCCGGTGATCCTGCTGACCGGTCACGGCGACGTGCCGATGGCGGTCGAAGCCATGCGCGATGGCGCCTACGATTTTCTGGAAAAACCCTTCAGCCCTGACACCCTGCTCGGCAGCCTGCGTCGGGCCTTGGATAAACGCCGGCTGGTGCTGGAAAACCGCGCTCTGCACGTGCAGGCCGACAACCGCGCCAAACTCGATGCCACACTGCTGGGAGTCTCCCGAGGCTTGCAGACCTTGCGCCGGCAGGTGCTGGACCTGGCGGCGTTGCCGGTCAACGTGCTGATTCGCGGTGAAACCGGTAGCGGTAAAGAGCTGGTCGCCCGCTGTCTGCATGACTTCGGGCCGCGGGCCGACAAGCCGTTCGTGGCGCTAAACTGCGCGGCGATTCCCGAGCAACTGTTCGAGGCCGAGCTGTTCGGCCACGAGAGCGGCGCCTTCACGGGGGCCACGGGCAAGCGCATTGGCAAGCTGGAATACGCCGACGGCGGCACCTTGTTTCTCGACGAAATTGAAAGCATGCCGCTGGCGCAGCAGGTCAAATTGCTGCGGGTACTGCAAGAGCAGAAGCTTGAGCGGTTAGGGTCCAATCAAAGCATCCGCGTGGACTTGCGGATCATTGCCGCGACTAAACCCGACCTGCTCGACGAAGCCCGGGCCGGGCGCTTTCGCGAGGATTTGGCGTATCGCTTGAACGTAGCCGAGTTGCGCCTTCCACCGCTGCGCGAGCGCCGCGAAGACATTCCATTGCTGTTCGACACCTTCGCCCACCACGCCGCCGAGCGCTTGGGTCGCACGTTTGCGCCCTTGAGCGGCCCGCAACTGAGCCGTCTGCTGAGCCACGACTGGCCAGGCAATGTACGCGAACTGGCCAACGTCGCCGAGCGTCAGGTATTGGGCCTTGGTGAACCGGAACCGGCCGGCGCCGACCCGGGCCAGTCACTGGCAGCGCAGCAGGAAGCGTTCGAAGCCCATTGCCTGCGTGCCGCGTTGACTCGACACAAGGGCGATGTGAAAGCGGTGCTAGAAGAACTGCAACTGCCACGCCGCACCTTCAATGAAAAGCTGCAACGGCATGGATTGAGCCGGGAGATGTTCCTGCACGACAGCTGACTTTGGCAGTGACTCTGATGGCCTCATCGCGAGCGAGCTTGCTCGCGAGGACGCGTGTACGAACAGAGCAACGCCCGGCTCACGTAAGCGGATTTTCGCCCATCACACACGCCACACCAGCGGATTTCCGCTCAAAAAGTTCCGCCCTCCCCTCTAAACCGGCCCTGCGCCATGTGGCACAGCTTCTGCTATAGCCCCATCAGGCTGCGTTTACACGCGCTCCACAAAAACAATTAAATGAAGGATCCTTCAATGGATAACTCCAACACCCTGCCTCTTGGGGCGGCTGTCGTGCCGGCCAAAGAAAGAACCACTTCCAGCCGTATCAAATCGATCTTCAGCGGCTCGGTCGGCAACATGGTCGAGTGGTATGACTGGTACGTATACGCCGCGTTTTCCCTGTACTTCGCGAAGGCTTTTTTCCCTGCCGGTTCCACCACCGCACAACTGATGAACACTGCGGCGATCTTCGCCGTGGGCTTCCTGATGCGTCCAATCGGTGGCTGGTTGATGGGCCTTTACGCCGACCGTGCCGGCCGTAAAGCGGCGCTGATGGCGTCCGTCCTATTGATGTGCTTCGGCTCACTGCTGATTGCCCTGAGCCCCGGTTATGAAACCATCGGCATCGGCGCGCCGATCCTGCTGGTCTTTGCCCGTCTGCTCCAGGGCCTGTCGGTGGGCGGCGAGTACGGCACCTCGGCAACCTACCTCAGCGAAATGGCGACCAAGGAACGTCGCGGCTTCTTCTCCAGCTTCCAGTACGTGACCCTGATCTCTGGCCAGCTCATTGCCCTGGCGGTGCTGATCGTGCTGCAACAGGTACTGACCACTGAACAGTTGTACGCGTGGGGCTGGCGCATCCCGTTCGCCATCGGCGCCTTGTGCGCGGTCGTGGCGCTGTACCTGCGTCGCGGCATGGAAGAAACCGAGTCGTTCACCAAGACCAAAAAAGAGAAAGCCAAGGAAAGCGCCATGCGCACCTTGATGCGTCATCCCAAAGAGCTGATGACCGTGGTCGGCCTGACCATGGGCGGCACCCTGGCGTTTTACACCTACACCACGTACATGCAGAAATACCTGGTGAACACGGTCGGCATGAGCATCACTGACTCCACCAGCATTTCCGCGGCCACCCTGTTTCTGTTCATGTGTTTGCAACCGTTCGTGGGGGCGCTCTCGGACAAAGTAGGCCGACGGCCAATCCTGATTGCCTTCGGGGTGCTGGGTACATTGTTCACCGTGCCGATCCTGACCACACTGCACACTATCCAGACCTGGTGGGGCGCGTTCTTCCTGATCATGGCCGCGCTGATCATCGTCAGCGGCTACACCTCGATCAATGCGGTAGTCAAAGCCGAGCTGTTCCCTACCGAGATTCGTGCGCTGGGCGTTGGCTTGCCGTATGCGCTGACCGTATCGATCTTCGGCGGTACGGCTGAATACATTGCGTTGTGGTTCAAGAGCATCGGCATGGAAACCGGCTACTACTGGTATGTCACGGCGTGTATCGCGGTGTCGTTGATCGTGTACGTGACCATGAAAGATACACGCAAGCACTCGCGGATCGAGACCGACTAAGCGCTGCGTTTGTAGCGGCGGTCAGGGCCTCTTCGCGGACACGCTCGCCCACAGGTAACTCATCGCGCCTGTTGGAGCTGGCTTGCCCGCGAAGGGCATGACTCGGTCTTGACGCCGCTCGGTAACCGAGCGCTGGGCAGACGTGCGCTGTGCGTAAGCTGCCCGCGTCATCTCACCAGAAAATTTCCCGCCAATACGCGCGATAAGCCAAGTCGTCGCGCAGTCAGTGCAGTCTGAAAAAACGGTCATGTCAGGGATTCGCCCGGATTAATCAGCGGTTAATCGCGGGAATCCATCCTGCCCCTGCCTGATCGATTAATTGCGTTGAGCCCACTCAGCCTTGAAAACGAAAAAGTCTGACGACCTTAACATCTAATTAATCGATATTTTTTAGCCTTAAGTTGCATTTTTAAATCAACTTAAATGACCTGGAGTCACTGACATGAAAACCCAACTCTTCCTTGCCTTGGCCTTGTCCGTCATGGCCGCGAACACCTTCGCCAATGACGGTTTCGATAAAACCGGCACAGCGACCTTCATCTCCCAAAGCGCGACCGCTCAGTCGGGCTCCACCGCAGTGGCCTCCGACAGCGCCGACCACGCGACAAAGGAAGGCGCTATCGCTGCCGACGGCACGGATAAAACCGCCCTTGGCCGCATTGATAGCTAATGCGCCAAGAGGACTTCACAGCCCGGCTCGACCGGGCTTGTTTATGGGCGTCAGCAAAAAGCTGAAGGCACCGCAGAACCTGTTGACCCAGTGGATACAGGTTCCAACTCTACGGCGGGCTGATCCCGCGTTTTCGCGAGCAGGCTCGTTCCTCAAAGGATTCTCCATCCGACTGGAAATAACCGGCTCAGCCTTGCACTATTGCCCGACGAAAACGCTCTCAGGAACCCCGCACCATGCCCGAAGACATCCACTACTACGAACCCGCCAACGGCCACGGCCTGCCTCACGATCCGTTCAACGCCATCGTCGGCCCGCGTCCCATCGGCTGGATTTCCTCCCAGGATGCCAACGGTCGCTTGAACCTGGCGCCGTATAGTTTCTTCAACGCCTTCAACTACATCCCGCCGATCATTGGTTTTTGCAGCGTGGGTCGCAAAGACAGCCTGAACAACATCGAGCAGACCGGCGAGTTCGCCTGGAACCTGGCCACCCGGCCGCTGGCCGAGCAGATGAACCAGAGCTGCGCCATGGTGCCGCCCGAGGTCAACGAGTTCGAACTGGCCGGGCTGACTACCGCCGCATCCACCGTTATTCAAGTGCCACGGGTCGCCGAGAGCCCGGTGTCCTTCGAATGCAAGGTCACCCAGATCATTCAGTTGCAGCGCGCAGACGGAAACGTGGTGCCCAGTTGGCTGATTCTTGGCGAAGTGGTCGCCGTGCATATCGCCAAATGGCTGTTGAAGGATGGGGTGTACGACACCGCCGCGGCAGAACCGATTTTGCGCGGTGGTGGGCCGGCTGATTACTTCCAGTTGGGGCCTGAGGCCTTGTTCAAGATGTATCGCCCAGGGGCGGCAAAGTAACTACCAGATCAGGTCGCCGTCTTCGCTGACGTCCTTGAGACGTGTCAGCTCCAGCGCGGCGGCTTCGTCGGCATCGTGGGCGGTTTTGAAGGTCTGGTCTTCCAGCACTGTGTGAAAGCGTGGCGCACCCGAGCCACCGATGGCTTTGGTGGCGATGGCCGCGTGATAACCACCCTCTCGAGGGACTACAGCGGAAACTGCTTCGAATTGATCAAAGGCTTTACGTGCCATGTCTCGGCTCCTGGCTTAGTGGGAATGGCCTTATTAAACCTTCAACCCGCCAGTTTGTGTACCCAGGCACTGGTTTGGCCGAGGGCCTCGGTGGCAGAAACGTCGTTGAAGGTGTGAAAGTCGAGGCTCTTAACCACCAGGTCCTGCACCAGTTCGGCAAAAATCTGCATCGCCGGGGTGTTGAAATAAGCGGTCATGGCGTGCTGGTGCGTCCAGAAGCCGGACACCAGCCAAAGTTCTGGATCGCATTGTGAATGTTGCAGCGAGAAACTCAGGCAGCCGCTGGCAGCGCGCGAAGGCTCGATCAACGTACTCAAGCGCGCACCCAGTTCTGCCGAGCGTCCAACGCTGGCACGGATAAAAGCCATATGACTGACGGGGATTTGCGTAGACATGTTCACCCTCCCAGGGAGTCCAGTGGCAGCCATGGGACGGGCTGCGACAGGGTCAAAGGTTAGGCGGCGCGGCGCGATGGCCGTTAGTCGATTCCTGCCGGCTTATTGCACAATCCTGCGCGCCAACGCAAAAAGTCGTTCCGGAGTAACGCCCACGCGTCGCGAGCATGACACAGAGGTTTCAAGCAAGTTTCAGCGTTTGCGAGCCGTTCTTACCCTTTCTGGCATCAGCCCCGCGCAGGATCAGGCAAGCTTTTGGCAGGATGCGTCTACCGCTTTTGCTTGCACAAACTTAAGCTCGGCCCATCTCCAACGCGTCACCGAGGATAACCGGCATGTCGTCGCTCGATCACTTGCAAGCCCCGCTGGACGCCGACATGGAAAAACAGCGTGCGGAACTGGCCGACATCATCCGGCGTAATACCCTGGACGACGGCACGTATGCCACCGCCGTAGGCTCGCTGAGCATGTCGCGCCACAGCCAATCCCATGACTTCGCCCCGGTGCTCGCGCAACCCGCGTTGTGCATCATGGCCCAGGGACGCAAAGAAGTTCGGCTGGCCGACGAATACTTCAACTATGACCCGCTGAATTATCTGGTGGTCTCCGTCTCGATGCCCCTCAGCGGGCGGGTGGTGAATGTCACGTCCGAAGAGCCGATCCTCGCCGTGCGGCTGGACATCGATCCGGCAGAAATCACCGCGCTGATTGCCGACGCCGGACCGCTCGGCGTGCCCACGCGGCCCATTGGTCGAGGGCTGTATATCGAACGGATCGACACCGCGATGCTCGATGCAGTGCTGCGCCTGGCGCGCCTACTGGACACACCGAAAGACATCGCCATGCTCGCGCCGCTGATTCGCCGGGAGATTCTGTATCGACTGCTGCGCAGCCAGCAGGGCCATCGATTGTATGAAATTGCGATCGCCAACAGCCAGAGTCACCGCATCAGCCAGGCGATCAAATGGCTCAACGGCAATTATGAACAACCGTTGCGCATCGATGACCTGGCGCGAGAAGTGAACCTGAGCGTGTCAACGCTGCATCACCGGTTCAAGGCAATGACGGCGATGAGTCCGTTGCAGTATCAAAAGCAACTGCGCCTGCAAGAGGCGCGGCGCTTGATGCTGGCCGAGGGGCTGGAAGCATCGGCGGCGGGGTATCGCGTGGGGTATGAAAGTCCCTCGCAGTTCAGCCGTGAGTACAGCCGCTTGTTTGGGGCGCCGCCGCTTCGGGATTTGGCGCGGTTGCGGTTGACTGTTTGACCCGGATTGAGCAGTGCCACAGCGGCCCCCGCGCCTCAAAAATCAGGCGGTTAGTACCCGGCACGCCTCAGACGGAAGGGTCACCGACACCGAATGGCCAATGCTCAAACCCAAACCCTGGCACGGCGTGCTCAATGCAGTAAACGACACCCCGGAACACTCCACCGTGGTTTCAATCGTCGCGCCGATATCGCGTATAAACGTCACTTTGCCCAGCAACCGATTGCCCGCTGTGGCCTGCGGTTGCGACAGTTGCAAGTCTTCCGGACGAATCAGCATCTTGACCTTCTGCCCCACCACAATGCTGCTGCAAATCGGCACTTGCAGCGCCTCACCGCCCGGCAGCCCAACCTTGCCGTTGCCCAGGGCGGTAGCCGGGAAGATGTTCCCCGAACCAATAAAGTCCGCCACGAACTCGTTGGCTGGGTGTCGATAGATTTCAATCGGTGTGCCCACCTGTTGCACCCGATGCTCACCCAACACCACCACGATGTCGGCCATGGTCATGGCCTCGCGCTGATCGTGGGTAACCAGGATGGTGGTGATGTTCAAGCGTTGTTGCAGTTGACGAATTTCCACTTGCATGGACTCACGCAACTTGGCGTCCAGCGCTGAAAGCGGCTCATCCAGCAGCAGGATTTTTGGCCGCGAAGCAATCGCCCGGGCAATCGCCACGCGCTGACGTTGCCCACCGGAAAGTTTCGAAACAGGACGATCGATCATTTCCTGCAACTGAATCAGTTGCAGCAACTCCACCACCCGCGCCTGCTGATCGACTTTGCTGACGCCACGCAGTTTCAGCGGGTAAGCAATGTTTTCGCCCACTGTCATGTGCGCAAACAGCGCCAGTGATTGAAACACCATGCCGAAGTTGCGCAGGTGCGCCGGGGTGTGGCCAATGTCTTCACCGTCCAGGCGAATCTCGCCGCCGGTCAGGGTTTCGAGCCCGGCAATCATCCGCAGCAAGGTGGTTTTGCCGCAGCCCGACGGGCCGAGAAAACACACCAGTTTGCCCTCGGGCAAATGCAGGTTTACATCCTTTACCGCGCAGGCCGAGCCGTAATGTTTCTCGACGTTTTCCAGAATCAGACCAGTCATGTTGCACCTCAAATCAAAAGGAAACGCCACCTTCGCCCACCAGCTTCTCCAACGCCCAAATGAGGACGAAGTCGATCAGCACGATCAGCACGGCAAACGAGAAAACGGTGGGATCGAGCGAGGACACGGTGCGGCTGTACATCCAGATCGGCACGGTCATGACGTCGATGGTGTAGAGAAAATAGGTCACGGTGAACTCGTTGAACGAGACGATGAACGCCAGCAGCATCCCTGCCAGAATCCCCGACTTCATCAACGGCACCACCACATCGACAATCGCCCGGGTCGGCGAAGCGCCGAGCATCTGTGCGGCCTCCTCGACTTCGCTGCCGATGGACAGCATCGCCGCCGTGCAGTTTTTCACCACGAACGGTAACGCCAGAATGACGTGGGCAATCACTAAGCGCGAGGTGGTCATCTGGAACGGCAGGCTGTCGAACACCAGCAGCAACGCCAACCCCAGCACCACCATTGGAAACACCAGCGGCAGCGACATCAATTGCAGGGCCACGGCTTTACCGCGGAACTCGCAACGAGTCAGCGCATAGGCGGCCGGCACCGCAATAATCGTGGCGAAGACCATGGTCAGGCAGGCGACCATCAGGCTGGTGGTCATGGCTTTGCCGAGGCTCAGCACGTCGCTGGCGTCCGGAGAGACGAAGGTAGTCCAGGCGGCCCGATACCATTGCAGGCTATAGCTGCTGGGCGGGAAATCGAGATTCGACGCACCGCTGAACGACATCACGATCATGGTCAGGATCGGCAGTACCGCGAGCAGCAGAATAAAGCCAGACAACACACCGGCAAAGGTGCCCGTTTCGCCGGGCAGCAGCGAGTGACGCTTTTTGATCAGGGTGCTCATTGGGAAGCCTCCAGCCTGCGCCGACGGCGGCCAGTGATGTATTCAGACAAGGTCATGATCGCCAGGGTGGTGATGATCAGTACCACGCCGGCAGCGGAGGCAGCGGGCCAGTTCATCAGTGGTGCGATCTGGTCATGGACCATTACCGCCAGCATCGGCACCCGTCTGCCACCGAGTAGCAACGGCACCACGAAGCTGCTGGCGTTGTAGGCAAACACCAACGTCGCGCCGGTGATAATCCCCGGCAGGCTCATGGGCAGCACGATTTGGCGGAACACCTGAAAGCGACTGGCGCCCAGGGTGGCAGCGGCTTCTTCATAAGTGCGGGCGACGCCACGCATGGCGCTGGCAATCGGCAGCACGGCCAGCGGGAACGCGGTTTGCACCAGGCCCATCAGCACGCCGTTCTGGTTATAGAGCAGCATTATCGGGCGCTTAATCAGGCCCAGCCCCATCAATGCCTGATTGAGCATCCCGGCCGGCCCCAGAATCACCAGCCAGCCATAGCTTTGCAGCAGCAGGTTGACCAGCAATGGCAGCAGCACCGCGGCCAGAAAAATCCGCCGCACAAACGGTGAAGTCAGGCGCGACATGGTGTAGGCCACCGGGATTGCCAGCAGCACCGCGATCACCGCGCTGAACAGGGCCAGGCGCAAGGTCAGCATCAGGGATTTGAGGTAATAAGGTTCCAGCAACTGGGCGTAACTGGCCAGGCTGAACCCGCTCCACTCCGCGCCCTTGGTGCCCACGCTCATGCGTAAAACCAAGAGGCTGGCGGCGATCAATACGCCGAGAAACAACATCGAGGGCGACAGGAAAAGCCAGGCGCGCGTGGTCGGCGACACACCACGGCGTGAACGCACGGGTGTGGCGACGACCGGATGAGTCAGGGGTTGATGTTCCATAGCAAAGGTCTCGTCAATGGAAAGCAGCTGGCAAACACAGGCCTTAAAACACCCTTGAACCCTGTGTGAGCGGGCTTGCCCGCGAACGCAATCTTTCAGATCAATAGTGACTGTCAGTCTGCATTCGCGATCAGGCTCGCACACCGTGGATTTATGGCGATTTCAACACCTGTGTTCGCCACTCGATCAGGAAGAAAAGATTTCCGTGTAGCGACGAATCCATTGGTCATGCACGGTGGCCAGGAAGGCGTTGTCGTGCATGATCGCCTTGTCGGCAATCTGCTCTGGCGTAAGGATGTACGGGCTCTTGCGTGCTTCGGCGGAGATGATCGCCTTGGCGTTGACCGGGCCGTTGTAGATGTCTTCGGCCATTTTGCCCTGCACCAGCGGGTCCAGAGAGTGGTCGATAAAAGCGTAGGCCAGATCGGTGTCGCCGGGACGATTCTTTGGCATCACCGACAGCATCAGGTCGGTGTAGAAACCTTCCTTCATACCGAACGTGGCGCCGAGGCCGTAGGCCGGGTCCCGAATCTGCTTCGGGAAAAATGCCGGGGCATACAAGCCGCCCATGTCCAGCGAACCGGTGCGGAACAGCTCGGCGATCTGGTTCGGGTTTTCGCCGAGGGTCACGACGCGATCCTTGAGCTCGGCGAGTTTCTTGAAGCCAGGTTCTACGTTGTGTTCGTCACCACCGGCCAGTTTGGCGGCGATGATGATCAGGTCCATCGCCTCGGTCCAGTTCGGCGGCGGCAGAAAGATGTTAGGTGCCCGCTCCGCGTCCCACAGGGCGGCGTAGCTGTCCGGCGCTTCTTTCTGGGTGCGCGTGCTGTAGACCAGGCTGTTGCACCACAGTAAGTAACCGATGCCGTGACCGTTGGCGCCAGTACGGTATTTTTCCGGCACGTCGACCAGGTTTGGAATGCGGTTGAGGTCAGGTTTTTCCAGGAGCCCGGCGGCGGCCAGACCTTCGGCGCCGACGCCCGCCAAGGTGATGATGTCGTACTGCGGACGATCACCGCCGGCCTTGAGTTTGGCGACCATTTCCGAGGTGCTGCCGGTGCGGTCAGCGATAACCTTGGCGCCGGTTTTGGCCTCGAAGGTTGCCGCGATATTGCGCAATGCGGCCAAGCCGGTGTCATCCGACCACGTCAGCAGCCGCAGGGTCTTGCCCTGAAAGCGCGTGTCGCTGGCGTTTGCCCGGATGAACGGGATGCTCATGGCTGCCGCTGCGACCGAAGCCACGCCCACGGTTTTGATGAATTGCCGTCTGTTCAGATCATGCTGGCCCATGAAGGACTCCCTTTGTTTTTTTAAGTATGAGGTTGGTCGCAACCGTTGCATCCGCGTACTCAAATCCGCTTCAAGCCCCGGTTTAAAAGGGCTTTAGCTGAGCTGACGGGTTCATCCTGAGGTCGAGCAAAACACCTGACTATCGATAAAAACTCATTGAAGCCATGACGCCAGCGCATGCCTCGTTTCGAGGCATGCGCTCACCTTTTTCGTGCCGTCAGACCGCGCGAATCACGTGTTTCATTTCCTGGAACGCCTGCAAACCCCACGGCCCCAACTCGCGGCCGATGCTGCTCTGTTTGTAGCCGCCCCAGGCCGTCTGCGGGAAGATCACTTGCGGTGCGTTAATCCACACCAGCCCGGCCTGCAAGGCATTGGCGACCCGATTTGCCGCTGCGCTGTCGCGGCTCACAACGCTGGCCACCAGACCAAACTGGCTGTCGTTGGCCAGGGCAATCGCCTGCGCCTCCGAGGCAAAACTACGCACGCAGATCACCGGGCCAAAAATCTCTTCGCACCACAGCGCACTGTCCAGGGGCACTTCAGTGAAGACGGTAGGCTGTAAAAAATAGCCGCGCGGCAGGTCTGGCGGACGATGACCACCGCACATCAGTTTGGCACCGGCACTCAAGCCACGATCGATGTGGCCCAGTACCCGTTGATATTGCGCCTGATTGACCAACGCCCCCATCTCCACGTTCGGGTCGAACGGGTCGGCGACACGAATCGCCTCGGCGCGCTCCTGCAAACGGATCAGGAACTCATCCGCCAGTTCATCGGCGACCAATACACGGCTGGTGGCCGAACACATTTGCCCGGCGTTGAAGAACCCACCGCCGCAGGCCAATTCCACGGCCAGTTGAATGTCTGCATCGGCCAGCACCAGCAGCGAAGATTTACCGCCCAGCTCCAGGCTCACGCCTTTGACGGTTTCCGCCGCACGCTGCATGACCTGCACCCCGACGGCGTTGCTGCCAGTGAAAGAGATCTTGGCGATGCGCGGATCCGCCGACAGTGGCGCGCCGACCGCCAGGCCGGTCCCGCAGACCACGTTGAACACACCGTTGGGCAGGCCGGCGTCGGCAATGATGGCCGCCAGTTCCAGCTCCGGCAGCGGCGTAACCTCCGAGGGTTTGAGCACTACGCAACACCCGGCGGCCAGCGCCGGAGCGAGCTTCCAGGCGGTGGTGACCATCGGGAAGTTCCACGGCACGATCAACCCCACCACACCACAGGGTTCACGACGCAGGCGCGCACTGAAGTCGTCGCTTGGCAGCTCGACGGCGCTGTCCTGCTGGCCATCAAGCGCTTCAGCCAGGCCGGCGTAATACTCAAAGGTCGCGATCACGTCATCGACATCAATGGCCGCTTCGAACAACGGTTTGCCGTTGTTGCTCGACTGCAACTGCATCAACTGTTCACGACCGGCCTGCACGCCAGCGGCGATTCTGCGCAGGGTCGCACCACGCTCGGCACCGGTGGTTTTCGACCAGTCGATAAAGGCGTTGGTCGCGGCACTGATGGCGTGCTCGACGGCGTATTCATCGCCACCCTTGACGGTGGTGAGCAGCGCTTCGGTGGCGGGGTTGATCACGCGCAAATGCTCTTTGCCAGCGGACCATTGACCATCGATGTACAGGCCATCCAGCGCCGTTGGAAACGTCATGCGAACGCTCATTTCGACACCGCCTTCATCCACTGCGTCTGATCAATTTCAATCAGCGTCGGGCCCTGACGGTCGGTGGCGGTGCGCAAGGCTTTGCGCAGTTGTTCAACGCCGTTGACGGCTTCGGCAGCACAGCCCAGCGCTTTGGCCACGCCGATAAAGTCCGGGGTATAAATATCGACGCCTACCGGCTCGATGGCGCGGTTGACCATGTATTTTTTGATTTCTTCGTAGCCCTGGTTATTCCACAACAACACGATCACCGGCGTGCGTGCTTCCACGGCGCTGGCCAGTTCCGGCAGGGTGAATTGCAGACCGCCGTCACCGATCAGGCACACCACAGGCGGGCGCACACCGCTTTCGACGCTACCACCAAGCCAGGCACCAATCGCCGCTGGCAAGGCGTAACCCAGGGTGCCGTAACCGGTGGATGAGTTGAACCACCGACGAGGGCGCTCCGGGTTGAAGGTCAGGTTGCCGGTGTACACCGGTTGGGTCGAGTCGCCGACAAATACTGCATTCGGCAATTCGTGCAAGACGATTTCGAGGAAACGGGTCTGGGCCAGGGTCGGTGCATCCCAGCTCGCCGCCAATTCTTCTCGCAAACGTGCAGCCCGTACCGGGCCCCAATCGTTGCGGCGCTCGGCCAGAGACGTGTGGGACAACGCACTCAGCAGCGCCTTCGCGGCATGGCGAGCATCGGCCACCAACGCCACCTGCGGTGGGTAGTTGCGCACGGTCTGGTCCGGATCAATGTCAATGCGCAACAGTGCGCCGGGAATGTTGAAGCCACCGGCGAAGGTCACGTCGTAATCGGTCTCGGCCAGTTCGGTGCCGATGGCCAGCACGACGTCGGCCTCGGCCACCAGGGCCCGTGTCGCCAGCAGGCTCTGGGTCGAGCCAATCAACAAGGGGTGGGCGGATTCGAGCAGGCCCTTGGCATTGATGGTCAGGGCCACCGGGGCGCCCAACAGTTCGGCCAGTTCAGTTAACTCGGCCGCCGCCTCGATGGCCCCGCCACCGGCGAGAATCAGCGGACGTTTGGCACCGGCCAACAACGTCGTCATACGGGCGATGGCGGTCGGCGAAGCCCCCGCGCGGTCGATGTTTACGGGGACGCTGGCGAGTAACTCGTCAGCCTCTTCCACCAGCACGTCCAACGGAATCTCGATGTGTACCGGGCGCGGACGACCGGCCTGAAACAGCGCAAAAGCGCGGGCCAATACACCCGGTAGTTCAGCCGCCGACATCAAGGTGTGGGAAAACGCTGCGACGCCGCCGACCAATGCACGTTGGTTCGGCAGTTCATGAAGCTTGCCGCGTCCACCGCCCAACTGGCCGCGGGACTGCACACTGGAAATCACCAGCATGGGGATCGAATCGGCGTAGGCCTGGCCCATGGCCGTGGTGATGTTGGTCATGCCCGGGCCGGTGATGATGAAGCACACACCCGGTTTGCCGCAGGTGCGCGCGTAGCCGTCAGCCATGAAACCGGCACCCTGCTCGTGACGCGGAGTCACGTGGTTGATGCTCGAACGGGCCAGCCCGCGATACAACTCAACGGTATGCACCCCAGGAATGCCGAACACCTGCTCGACACCGTAACCTTCGAGTAGCTTGACCAATACTTCGCCGCACGTCGCCATGTCGTTGCCCTTTTTGTTCGTTTGAGACACCGGGCCCGCGCAGTGTTTATGATGCGTTGGCAAGCCCAGGGATGGCCTCATTGGAACGGGCGACACATCGCCGCAACAATGGATAAAAAATCATACTAGCCATGTCCTCACGTCATACCTTGGGTCTCTATGAAACGATTGCCTCCCCTGCCCGCCCTGCATACGTTTCTAATCACCGCGCAGTGCTGCAACTTCACCCGGGCCGCCGAGCAGTTACACATCACACAGGGTGCGGTGAGCCGACAGATCGCAGGCCTGGAAGATCACCTGGGTTATGAGCTGTTCATCCGTCAGGCCCGTGGCCTGGACCTGACCGCCGAAGGGCGGGAGTGGCTGCCGCGCGTGCAGCAAATTTTCGGCCTGATCGACGAGGCGGTGGAGCAGATCGGCGCCAAGCGCGAAACCCTGCAACTCAAGGCCCCGACCTGTGTCATGCGCTGGCTTTTACCGCGTCTGCTGCAATGGAAAAAAGAACGCCCGGACATACCGGTAGAACTGACCACTACAGTCAGGCACGGCGTGGACTTTCATCGCGAGCAGTTCGATGCGGCAGTGATGTATGGCGCGCCGCCGGACACTGCGCTGGCCTCTCATCACCTGTTCGATGAACAACTGACGCCGGTCTGCTCCCGGCCACTGCTTGAAGGGCCTGTGCCATTGCAGGTGCCGCAAGATCTGGAGCAACATCTGCTGCTCCATCCCACCCGCGATGAGCGCGACTGGAAAGCCTGGCTGGCGAGCGCCGATGTTCACGTGAGCAATGTCGACAAGGGTCAGCATTTCGAGACGCTGGACCTGGCGATGTCCATGGCCTCGCAAGGAACAGGCGTGGCGATCGGGGATTGGTCGCTGATCGGCGATGATTTGAGTGCCGGAAGGCTGGTCATGCCGTTTGAGTTGAAGGTCAGAACGGGGTTGGCGTATTACCTGGTGATGCCACAAAAGCCTGCACCTTCGCCGAAGTTACAGGAATTATTGCGGTGGTTGGTGGCACAGGCACAGGCGCGGTGATGGCCAAAAAAGCGTCGCCAGCAGGCTCGCGTCCCTATTGAAATGCGATCAAATGCGGGAGCGAGCCTGTTCGCGAGTGGTTTCAGCCGCGCTGTTCAGTAACCGACTGCAAATCGCTGACGCGAATGCTTTGGCGACTCCACTTCATCCAGCATCGCGATGGCAAAATCAGCGAAGGTGATCCAGCTTCGACCTTCTGCACTGACCAGCAAGTCGTCCTTGCCCACCCGAAACGTACCGGTGCGCTCACCGTCCACAAACTCTGCCGACGGCGAGAGGAAGGTCCAGTCGAGTTCCTTCTCCGAGCGCAGATCATCCAGGAACAAAGCGCCGGCACTGGCCTCGGCCTTGTAAGCCTGCGGAAAACCTTCGCTGTCGATGACGCGACCGCCGGTAGGCAACAATAGCGAACCGGCGCCACCCACCACCAGCAGGCGCTGGACCCCGGCCTTTTTCAACGGCTCGAGGACAGCACTGGCAGGCAGGGTCGAAAAGTGCGCAGCGCTGAGCACCACATCATGGCCCGCGACGGCTGCTTGCAGCGCCTCGGCATCAAGCGCGTCAACGTCTTTAGTAACGACACCGGCGCGCGGGCTGATTTTTGAGGTGTCCCGGGCAATAGCGGTGACGCTGTGACCACGACGCAAAGCTTCTTCCAACAATTGGCTACCGGCACGGCCGGTGGCACCGATGATTGCGATATTGCTCATGACGTTCTCCAGTGGCTCAGGTGTGACGCAAAGCGTCACGGGCGGCATTCCCACGCAGAGCGTGGGAATGATCGGGTACAGCGTATTACCACTTCATCTCGCCCTTGGCGACTTTGGCACTTAGCTCAAGCGAGCTTTCTTCGCCGAGCGTTGGGTAGCGTTTTTTCATCGCCGCAATCAGCGCAGCGGAGTCTTTTGCCTTAGCGGTTTCTTCGTCGAACGCCTTGATGTAACCGGCAGTGAATTGCACGGCAGCCAGGGAGCGTGTGCTCTCACCCAGGTAATGACCCGGCACGATGGATTTCGGTTTCAGGGTTTCGATGGCGTGCAACGTCGCCAGCCAGTCGGTATGGGATTGCGCAGTTTGGGTATCCGCCATCCACACATGGATATTTTCAGCGACCACTACGCCACCGACCACAGCCTTGATCGACGGAATCCAGACGAAGCTGCGATCCGGCTGCTTGCCGTCCAGGCCAATCACCTGCAACTTCTGCCCTTCAAGCATCAGGCTGTCGCCCTTGAGTACGCCGGGAACGATGGTTTTAGACGGCGCTTCAGCGCCCATTTTCGGTCCCCAGAACGCCAGTTTTCCGTCAACGGTTTGCTTGATGTGGTCAACGGTCGGCTGCGAGGCCAACACCTGGGCTTTCGGGAAAGCCGCGGTCAGCGTTTCAAGGCCAAAGTAGTAATCCGGGTCACCATGGCTGATGTAGATGGTGGTCAGTTGCTTGCCGCTGGCGCGGATTTTCTGCACCACTTGCTCAGCCTGGGATTTACCGAACTGCGCGTCCACCAGGATTGCCTCTTTCTCACCACTGACCAGCACTGAACTCACCGGGAAAATCGCTTTTTCACCGGGGTTATAGACGTCCAGGGTCAGGGTCGATGCCGCTGCGGCGTGGGCGGCGAAACCGAGGGTGGCGGTGGCCAGAAGAATGCGTTTGATTGAAGGGAAGCCGATCATCTGTTGCTCCGTGGTCTGAACGCCGTGTTTGGCGATGGGACAGAGCTTAGTTGCCTGACTCAGTACAAAAAATGCGATGCTGGGACATAGTTTGTTTCTAAAAGTGAGCAAATCATGGATCGTCTACAAGCAATGCGCGTGTTCATCACGGTGTTGGACCTCGGCAGCCAGTCGGCAGCGGCTGACCACCTGGACCTGTCGCGACCCGTGGTGTCGCGCTATCTGGCGGAGCTGGAAGACTGGGTCGGCGCACGCCTGATGCACCGCACCACTCGCAAGTTGAGCCTGACCGCTGCTGGCAGCGAGATTCTGCCGAGGTGCCGGCAGATGCTCGACCTGTCCACCGACATGCAGGCCGCTGTCAGCGAACCGGACGACGCACCGCGCGGGTTACTGCGGATCAGCGTCAGCACGTCGTTCGGCCAGGCGCAATTCGCGCAGGCGATGGCGGTGTATGTCAAACACTACCCCGGCGTCAGTATCGACCTGCAAATGCTCGACCGCACGGTGAACCTGGTGGACGAACGCATCGACCTGGCGATTCGTACCAGCAATGACCTGGACCCAAATCTCATCGCCCGGCGCCTGACGGTCTGCCGCTCGGTGATCTGCGCCTCACCTGCTTACCTGCGCGAGCACCCGACGCCGCTGCGCGTCGAAGACTTGAGCCAGCACAATTGCCTGACCCACTCCTACTTCGGCAAAAGCCTCTGGCATTTTGAGCAGGACGGCGAGCAGGTCTCAGTGCCCGTGCAGGGCAACATCAGCGCCAACGAAGCCAGCACCCTGTTGCGCACAGCGATTGCCGGCGCCGGGGTGGCCATGCTGCCGTCTTACCAGGCAGGCGTACACATTCACAGCGGCGAACTGATCCGTCTGCTCGCCCATGCAGAACCCCGGCAGATGAACATGTACGCGGTATACGCCTCACGCAAGCACATGCCGGCCACGATGCGCAGCATGCTGGATTTCCTGGTCCTCAGGTTCCCCGAAGAGCCGGCATGGGATGCAGGCTTATAACCACCAAAGCAGAGGCGAGGGCTTGCCCGCGAGGGCGATCTATCAGTCACCTGAATTGTCGCCAAGTAGCCTAAAAATGGCCATCAGCGCTCTGAATACTGCGCTACATGCAACACCTGGGGTGCTGGCAACTCACAGGGACTGACCTATGCTGAACAGTAAGTACCCAAGGGTATTCGTTCAGAGGTCAACGCCATGAACATCAAAACAAGAAGATACCTCGCCATTTTCATCACCTGCGCGGCCACGCTGGCACTGTATGGCACCGCCGCTTGGCGCGTGGAGCAGCTGCGACAACTGCCCCGTGAATACGCGAGCTGCAACTTTGAACACTGCTTGCCACACAGCGGGACATTCAGCGCACTGCGCTAACGCCGCGCGTCAGGCCCCGTTATTGTCCTGATCGACTTTCAAGCGATCACGGAATGCCTTGGGCGAAATCCCCACACGACGACGAAACAGCCGCGTGAAGTTTGTCGGATCGGAGAACCCCAACACGTCAGACATTTCATAGATCGTCATGCTGGTGTAGGTCAGCAGTCGTTTGGCTTCCAGCAATTGCCGTTCATGCATGATCTGCAACGCCGGCTGCCCCGCCAGCTCACGGCAGGTGCCGTTCAGGTGCGACACGGAAATCCCCAGCCGATGCGCCAGGTCTTCCACCTTCACATGCTGGCGATAGGTCTCTTCCACCAACTGAATAAAACCATTGAGGTATTCGCGCGCACGCTGCGGACGCTGGCTGGCGTTACGGCGCGAAATGACCTGGCGACTCACCCAGACCATGATCACGCTGACCAGCGAATGCATGAGCATTTCGCGCGCCGGTTGATGGCCGGTGTATTCGTTTTGCAGGGCTGAAAACAAGCTGTTGAGGTATTCGCTGTCCTTGCCCGCCGGATAACTTTCGGCCTGCGCCAGGGCATGCACGGTGTTGCCCAGTTGTGCTTGCAGGTGCTTCACCAGTGGCGCGGCGAGGGTCACCACGAAACCTTCGACGTCTTCGCAAAACCGATAACCATGCACCGAGAGCGGCGGCAGAATCAGGATGGCCGGCTCTGTCAGTTGCGTAGAGTGGCCCTCGATTTCAAGCGCGGCCTGGCCCTTGAAGACGAAAAGCAACTGGCAGAGGTCGGCGTGGCGGTGGGGTTTGATTTCCCATTGATGTTCGCGGCTGCGAGTGGAAATCGCTTCACAGTGCAGCAAGTCAGGGGTCGGCCAATCCAGGCTTTCACCGTAAAGCTTGAACACCGGTATCGAAGGCAGGGCGGGCTTGTTCATCACGTCAATCCAGGCCTCGGGGTCAGCGGGCGATAATCGCACCGATTGGCAGAATGTACAGGTATCGGCTCAGTTTTCACCTTCAATTGACCGACTCGCAAGAGAAAAATGCAAGCACTCGATCCATAAAAATTATTCACCGGCTCTGGCCCTGTGAAGCTTGCGAGTCATAAAAACAATGAGAACGCTAAAAACCCAAATTGCCATCATCGGTGCCGGTCCGTCCGGGTTGTTACTCGGTCAGCTGCTGCACAACGCCGGAATCGACACCGTTATCCTCGAACGCCAAACACCTGACTACGTCTTGGGCCGCATCCGCGCCGGCGTCCTTGAGCAAGGCATGGTGGAGCTGCTGCGCCAGGCTGGGGTCGGCCAGCGCATGGATGCCGAAGGACTGGTTCACGGGGGATTCGACCTGGCCCTGGACGGAGGTCAGGTCCACATTGATCTGCACGCGTTGACCGGCGGCAAAACCGTGATGATTTATGGCCAGACCGAAGTCACTCGCGACCTGATGGCCGCTCGTCAGGTCGCCGGAGCGCGGACACTGTACGAAGCCAGTCATGTCGTGCCTCATGGCATGAAGACCAACGAAACCTACGTCACGTTCGAAAAGGACGGCGAAACTTATCGCCTCGATTGCGACTACATTGCCGGGTGCGACGGTTTCCACGGCGTGGCGCGACAGTCGATTCCCGCCGAGTGCATTAAGGTCTTCGAGCGGGTCTACCCGTTTGGCTGGCTGGGAATTCTCGCCGACACCCCACCGGTACACGAAGAACTGGTCTACGCCCGCCACGAGCGCGGCTTTGCCCTGTGCAGCATGCGTTCGGCAACGCGCAGCCGGTATTACCTTCAAGTACCGGCCGATGAGAAAGTCGAAGACTGGTCCGATCAGCGCTTCTGGGATGAACTCAAAACTCGTTTGCCAAAGGCGCTGGCAGCCCAGTTGGTGACTGGGCCTTCCCTCGAAAAAAGCATCGCGCCGCTGCGCAGTTTTGTGGTCGAGCCGATGCAGTACGGGCGGATGTTCCTTGTCGGCGACGCCGCGCACATTGTTCCGCCCACCGGCGCCAAAGGCCTTAACCTGGCCGCCAGTGACGTCAGCACGCTGTTCAATATTCTGTTGAAGGTGTATCGCGAAGGCCGGGAGGAGTTACTCGAAAAATACTCCGAGATCTGTCTGCGCCGGGTGTGGAAAGCTGAACGATTTTCTTGGTGGATGACCTCGATGCTGCATCGCTTCGATGATCACGATGCGTTCAGCCAGCGCATCAGCGCCGCCGAGCTGGCGTATTTTGTCAGCTCCGAGGCCGGCAAAAAAACTATTGCAGAAAATTACGTCGGACTTCCATACGAGGCTATCGAATAGCGTCCTATCGACTTACACTGCGGGCATTCCCCGCCCGCCTTGCGTGTTGCGGGCGCCTCACTGCCCGCAGGGTTTCTCACGTGACCAACCTGAATCAGCCTGAAACACCCAAGCCGGCCATTCGCAGCGTACTGATCGCCTTGATGCTGGCGATCTTTCTCGGCGCACTGGACCAGACCATCGTCGCCGTGTCGATGCCGGCCATCTCTGCGCAGTTCAAGGACGTCAGCCTGCTGGCCTGGGTGATTTCCGGCTATATGGTGGCAATGACCGTAGCGGTGCCGATCTACGGCAAGCTCGGCGACTTGTACGGCCGGCGCAAGCTGATGCTGTTCGGCATGGGGTTGTTCACGCTGGCGTCGTTGTTCTGCGGCATGGCCCAGAGCATGGAGCAACTGGTACTGGCGCGGATCATTCAGGGCATCGGCGCCGGCGGGATGATTTCGGTCAGCCAGGCAATCATCGGTGACATCGTGCCGCCAAGGGAACGCGGTCGCTATCAGGGTTACTTCAGCAGCATGTACGCGGTCGCTAGTGTGGCGGGCCCGGTGCTGGGGGGTTACATGACCGAATACCTGTCCTGGCGCTGGGTGTTTTTAATCAACCTGCCACTGGGTCTGGGCGCATGGCTGGTGGCCAATCGCACGTTGGTAGGCCTGCCCGTGCCGCAGCGAAAACCGGTCATCGATTACCTCGGTACGCTGCTGATGATCATTGGTTTAACCGCATTGTTGCTCGGCATCACACAGGTGGGCCAAGGCCATTCATGGCGCAGTGCCGACGTGTTGGGGCTACTCGCGGGGGCAGTGCTGCTGCTGGCGATTTTTGTCTGGCATGAGCGACGCGCCCGCGAACCGTTGCTGCCAATGCACCTGTTCGCTAACCGCGATGCAATTTTTTGCTGGTGTACGATTTTCTTCACCAGTTTCCAAGCCATCTCACTGATCGTACTGATGCCATTGCGTTTCCAGAGTGTCACCGGTGCCGGAGCCGACAGCGCCGCGCTGCATCTGTTGCCGCTGGCCATAGGCTTGCCGATTGGCGCGTATTTCGCCGGACGCCGCACCTCAGTGACCGGGCGCTACAAGCCGATGATCCTGAGCGGTGCGCTGCTGATGCCGCTCTCGATCCTCGGCATGGCGTTCAGTGCGCCTCAAGCTGTATTACTCAGCAGTCTGTTCATGGTGCTCAGCGGAATCGCATCCGGCATGCAGTTCCCGACCTCATTGGTCGGCACACAAAACTCGGTCGAGCAGCGAGACATCGGCGTGGCCACCAGCACCACCAACTTGTTCCGCTCGCTGGGTGGTGCGGTCGGCGTTAGCGTGATGTCGGCGCTGTTATTGGCGTTGTTGCAGGATTCAAGCTTCGCCCACCTCGCGGGCTCAACGATGATCGCCGAGGGCAACTCGGGAAATGTGTTGCTCGACGGCTTGAACGCCACGGCGGGCGACGCGCAGGACGCTTTGCGCGCCGAACTGCTGCTGACATTTCGGCATTTGCTGCTGGTCAGTGCGGCGGTTTCGCTGTTGGGGCTGGCAGCGGCGATTGCAATGCCAAACAGGGTATTGCGCGGCCGTGAAGACAAGGCCCGGTAGGGAAAGGAGACGGGGAATCGGCCTTCACGAGCGAGCGATAACCGCGGCTCAAGGGCTGTAATACCCCACGGCCACCAGAAAATGCCCGACCTTCTTCAAGTACGCATGTTTGTCTTCAATTTTGCCGGTCACCGGGTTTTTCCAGCGATAGTCGTAGTCGCCGTGGTCCTGCTTGGCGATCAACGCCAGAATCGGCTCACCCACCGGCTTGCCTTCCGGGTCCTTGACCTTGCCGAAGTCGGTATTGATCAACCGTAAGTTAGTGCCGTGAGCGACGTAGCGCTGGTTATTCAGGTCCACGACGAACACGTACAGATCATCCTGCAAGTAACCGCCCTTTAGAGCATTGACAGCGTTGAGCGTGCCCTTCTCGTCCTTTGCCAAATCGGCCGCGGCCTTGTTGAGCAGGGCCATCGCCTGCTCCGCCGACGCCCGAGGCAGGTAGTAGCCGACCGCCAGAATCCGTTGACCGATGCGCTGGTAGAACACATGTTTACGTTCGACCTTGCCGTCGGCCCAGTTCTGCCAGCGGTATTCAGCCTGCTGAATACCGCTGGCCTCAGGCACCTTCAAGGCGTCCTCGAAGGTTTTCTGCAAGTCCGGCCCGAGTACCTCGGACACATCACGGCCAATCAACGCTGAAGGAGGCCCACCGCTCGCGAGCATCACGCCGTGGGTATCGACCACGAACACGTAGCGGTCCTTGTCGACGAACTCACCTTGACGACTGAAGGCCGCAAAGGCTTTGTCACCGTTGTCGTGATAGTAGGCCAGGGCTTTTTCCAGCAGGGCTTTGGCGGCAATGCCGTCATCCTTCTGCGCTGTGGTGGCCCCCTGAACCTGCCCCAGACTCAGCAACAGCGTAGCGCCGAGCAAGGCTATCTTGTGTACAAACCCCATTGCGCATTCCTCGTTCTTATTAGTGTTTCAAGAGCGTAGACGGCTTGGGGATATGTACGAATATTCAGCAAATCACAGTGTGTCAGCGCTCAGACGGGCTGTTGTGACGAGGGCCCTGAGCCCTCGTCACAGGGGCAGGGTTATTGCGCGCGGGTGTTGAGCTGCTGCTGCAAGTTCTGAATCTGCGCCTGAAGGGTATTGATGGTGCGGGTGGTTTGCCCTCGGAAAGCGTCGAACTCGGCGGTATTGGTGGCGCCCTGAGCGGCGACCGAGCGGTTGTCCTGTTCGCTTTTGAGTACAACTATTTCCTGCTCCAGACGCTCAAGGGCCGCGCTCGGGTTACCTTGTTTCTTCAGTGCGGCAATGTCGGCGCTAAGGCTTTTCAACTCAGCATCCACTTTGCTGCTGTCGGCCGGGGCGCTTTTCAGCGCGGACAGTTCAGCGCTCAAGGCTTTGACTTGGGCTTGCAACTGGGTATTGGCCGTCTGCTGCTCAGCGGTCTGAGCCGTCATTTGCGCCAGACGTTTGTCCAGATCGGTGGTCTGGCCGACCACACCTTGTTGCTGTTTGCTCTGATCCTGAAGCTTGCTTTCCAATTGCTGAATTTGCAGCTTCAAGGCTTCACTGTCGCTGTTGACGTTGGATTGACTGGCCACGACCTTGCCGGAAATATCCTGCAAGCGGCCCGCCGCTTCCTCGCTGATCCGCGCAAAACTTTCCTGGGTCGCCACCAGTTGCTGCTCCATCAGCGAAATCTGCTGGAAGCTCCACCAGGCCAGGCCTGCGAAGGCGAAAAACAATGCACCGACCAATGCCCACAACGGGCCGGTGCTCGGGCCTTTGACCTTGGCCGCCGGAACGGCCCGCGGGTGACCGCCGGTACGTTCACGGACAACGGGAAGGGGGGCGAATTCATCGTGATCGAGGCTGTCAGCACGCAGGCTCGGGACATCGTCGAAGTCGTCGTTGGCATCGTTACGCATGGACATTGAGTCAACCTATGTGGAACGCAGTAATGGCTGGATGCGGCGCAGTATAAACCCCACTGCCGCATCGATTGACCCTGAACCGGAAACTCGGTTCAGCGCGGATGTTTCAACGAATGTCCTGAGCCTTCCACCAGCCGCAGAATTCATCCAGGGCCGCCCAGAGACTGACCTTCGGATCGTAGTCCAGATAATGCCGGGCCCGACTGATGTCCAAGGTGAAATTTTTGTTCATTACCTGCATGCCCAACCGCGACAAAGTCGGCTCCGGGCGCCCAGGCCAGAGCTTGCAGGCGCCCTCGTTGAGCGCCGCCACGCTGTAGGCCAAACCGTAGGATCGGTAGCGCGTGACTTGTGGGACTTCCATCTTGCGCATGACGTAATTGACCACATCCCACAGCGGCACCGGCGCGCCGTTACTGATGTTGTAGGCTTTGCCCAACGCAGAGCCGCTGGTCAGCAAGCTGCTGAGCAAGGCTTCGTTAAGGTTTTGCATGCTGGTGAAATCGACTGTATTCAAGCCATTACCGACGATGGCCAGGCGTCCCTTGCGTTGCATCTTCAGCAGTCGCGGGAAGATGCTCATATCGCCGGCACCGGTCACAAAACGCGGGCGCAGGGCGATGGTTTCGAGACCGAATTCCTGCGCACCAAAGACTTTTTGCTCGGCCAGGTATTTGGTGGCGGCGTAAGGGTGTTTAAAGCGCTTGGGCACCTGTTCCTCGGTCAACCCCAGATGATCGCGGCCATCGAAATAGATCGATGGCGACGACAAGTGAACCAGCCGCCGGACCCGTTGCTTAAGGCACGCCTCGACCACGTTTTCAGTCACTTGGACATTGCCCTGATGAAAATCCTGATAGCGCCCCCACAAGCCGACGGCGCCAGCGCAATGCACTACGGCGTCGACGTCCAAGCACAGATCGCGCGCCAATTGCGGGTCGCTCAAGTCACCCTGAATGAATTCGGCGCCACGGCGCACCAAATGCTCGACGCCTTCGGCCCGGCGCCCGTTGACCCGCACGTCCAGGCCCTGCTCCAGGGCGAAACGCGCAAAGCGTCCACCAATGAAGCCGCTCGCGCCGGTGACCAGAATTTTCATGTAGAGCTCCGATGTCTTTTCGTTTTGCCTAATGCGTAAGTCTTGACGCTACCCGTCAGTCCAACGGCACCAGCCATTGCTTCGACGCGCGCACCAATTGGTCCGTGAGTGAACCCAGCAGTTGACCGCCATTGCGCCAATGATGCCAGTACAGCGGAACATCGATGGGCTTATCTGGCAAAAGCTCCACCAAAACTCCGCGCACCAGTTGCTCGCGTACCTGGAGTTCCGGCACCAAGCCCCATCCCAGCCCCGCTTCCGTGAGACGGATAAAGCCTTCGGACGAAGGGCATAAATGGTGTTCGAAACCGCCCTCCACGCCTAAGGATGCCAGGTAGCGATGCTGTAAGAAGTCGTCCGGGCCAAACACCAGCGCTGGGGTTCGCGACAACAATCCGGCCTGTACACCCGCGGGAAAGTGTCGGGCAATGAACGCTGGACTGGCCAACGCACGGTAACGCATGGCGCCCAACAGAACACTGCGGGCCCCTGCCACTGGCCGCTCGCTCGCACACACGCACGCCGCTACTTCACCCGCGCGCATGCGCTTGAGGCCCACGGTCTGGTCTTCGACGATCAGGTCCAGCAGCACGTGTTGCTCGGCACAAAACTCGCCCACCGCTCCGGCCCACCAGGTGGCGAGGCTGTCGGCATTGAGAGCGATGCGCAGACGCTCCGGCAGCCCTTCTTCATCCAGCGCCGGCACCAGCGTCTGTAAATCCCGCTCCAGCAGACGCACCTGCTGTACATGGTTAAGCAAGCGCCGCCCAATATCGGTCGGCGCTGGGGGGGTGACCCGCACTAACACCGGTTGGCCGACCCGTGCTTCGAGCAGTTTGATCCGTTGGGAAATGGCCGATTGCGACAAACCCAGGACCTGCGCGGCGCGTTCAAAACCCGCCTGTTCGACCACGGCCGCCAAGGCAGAAAGCAATTTATAGTCGAACATCAGTTTTCCTAATGAGCGATCAGCAATATTGGTTTTTCTTATACAGCCTCCCAACGGAGAATGGCCAGCAAGAACTCTTGAATCAGGAACACTGACATGGCTGGCGAAACTTCATTGGCAACCTTGCTGCGCAGCATGAGCCCGCAACTCAACGACGGCGAATACGTGTTCTGTACTGTGCGCGACGGGCAATTACCGGCAGGGTTGGAACTGGTCGGCAGCTTCCGCGAGCAGGAGGGCCTGACGGTCATTCTCCAACGTAGCCACGCACAAAAGGCCGGCTTGAGCTTCGACTACGTCGCCGCGTGGATCACCTTGAACGTGCATTCAGCCCTGGAAGCCGTCGGCCTGACTGCCGCGTTCGCCACGGCACTGGGTAAAGCCGGCATTAGCTGCAACGTGATTGCCGGTTACTACCACGACCACTTATTCGTCGGACAAGCCGACGCTGAACGCGCCATGCAGGTACTGCGGGAGCTCGCAGCCAACGCGGAGTAAACATCGTATGTGGCAAAGTTATGTGAACGGTCTGCTGGTGGCCGCCGGGCTGATCATGGCAATCGGCACTCAAAATGCATTTGTTCTGGCCCAGAGCCTGCGCCGCGAACATCACCTGCCGGTAGCCGCCCTGTGCGTGGTTTGCGACGCGTTGCTGGTGGCCGCTGGCGTGTTCGGCCTGGCAACGGTGCTGGCACAAAACCCGACCTTGCTCGCGGTTGCCCGTTGGGGGGGCGCAGTGTTTCTGATCACGTATGGCAGCCAGGCGTTACGGCGGGCCTATTCAAAACAGAGCCTGCAGCAGGGCGAAAACCAGACCGTGCGCTCGCTGCGGGCGGTCATGCTCAGTGCGTTGGCGGTAACGCTGCTCAACCCGCACGTTTACCTGGATACCGTTTTGCTGATTGGCTCCCTCGGCGCGCAGCAATCGGTGCCCGGCGCTTATGTGGTGGGCGCGGCGAGTGCCTCGCTGCTCTGGTTTTTCACCTTGGCGCTGGGCGCGGCGTGGCTGGCGCCGTGGCTCGCGCGACCAAGTACGTGGCGAATCCTCGACCTGCTGGTGGCCATCATGATGTTCACCGTCGCCATTCAATTAATCACCAGCGGCTGATTTATTCCAAAAGGCTCTGGAACCTCTATCCCACACAGTTGTTGCGTGGTTATGCCGCACCCCCGGTGCTATGATCCGACCCCTGCGCCGCAAAGAGTACAAACTCCCCGGCGCTTGTCTGGCCGCCCGTGATCGGCCTTGCGCTCACCGCAACTGACCTGATTAGGAGAATCATCATGGCTTTCGAATTGCCGCCGCTGCCTTACGCACACGATGCCCTGCAGCCGCACATTTCCAAGGAAACCCTGGAGTTCCACCACGACAAGCATCACAACACCTATGTCGTGAACCTGAATAACCTGGTGCCAGGCACCGAGTTCGAAGGCAAAACCCTGGAAGAAATCGTTAAATCTTCTTCGGGCGGTATCTTCAACAACGCCGCTCAGGTCTGGAACCACACCTTTTACTGGAACTGCCTGGCGCCAAACGCCGGTGGTCAACCTACCGGCGCGCTGGCTGAAGCCATCAACGCAGCCTTCGGTTCGTTCGACAAGTTCAAGGAAGAGTTCAGCAAAACCTCCATCGGCACCTTCGGTTCCGGTTGGGGCTGGCTGGTGAAAAAGGCTGACGGTTCCCTGGCACTGGCCAGCACCATCGGCGCCGGCAACCCGCTGACCAACGGCGATACCCCGCTGCTGACCTGCGACGTTTGGGAACACGCTTACTACATCGACTACCGTAACGTTCGTCCGAAGTATGTCGAAGCGTTCTGGAACCTGGTCAACTGGACATTCGTGGCTGAGCAGTTCGAAGGCAAAACCTTCACCGCTTAAGATCGACGCCAGTCAAAAAACCCGGCTCAGGCCGGGTTTTTTTGGTTTTGAAAACGTCTGGCCCGGTCACTGAATGGGCAGCCACAGCCAAAGGTTTTTAATCCGGCAGGCGGCGCACAATCTGACAAAGGCGTGAGAAAGCGCCAGGAATCTGCCACACAAATAAACAACCCCTTGCAAGCGTGTTCGCGATAGCGGCAGATCAGTTGAAATGAGGGTGAATGTGCCGCCGTCATGGCAAAAAACCGCTGCCATCGGGCGAATCGCGTTTTCCTACACTAAAAGCCTCCCCCAACCCCTTGCCCCGACGCTACAGCTGACTAACATCAACCTGGACCCAGCGGAAAAAATATCCCGCCACGCTCAAGTTGAAGGGGTTGAGAACCGACACAGTACCCGTAGCGCAAATACTCAAAAAAAGAGCATATCGGCCATGCGCACAGGTAAATCCCCCTGTAATTGATTGTCCCTTTGACTGCCACCACGGGATTGCCAATACTCATGGCAACTTGACGCTACCCGCACGGAACAAGGAATAGCCCTTTGAAGCTGGAACTCAAGAACAGCTTGTCGGTGAAGTTGCTTCGGGTCGTGCTCCTGTCGGCATTGATCGTCGGCGTGGTCTTGAGCTGCGCTCAGATCGTTTTCGATGCCTATAAAACACGCCAGGCCGTTGCAAACGATGCCCAGCGCATCCTCGACATGTTCCGCGACCCCTCGACCCAGGCCGTTTACAGCCTGGACCGGGAGATGGGCATGCAGGTAATAGAAGGCCTGTTCCAGGACGACGCCGTGCGCCAGGCCTCCATTGGCCATCCGGATGAGGCCATGCTCGCGCAAAAAACCCGCGACTTGCAGCGCTCTAACAGCCGGTGGCTGACCGACCTGATTCTTGGGCAAGAACGCACGTTCACCACCCAACTGGTGGGACGCGGTCCCTACAGTGAGTATTACGGCGACCTGAGTATCACCCTCGACACCGCCAACTACGGCCAGAGCTTCATCGTCAGCTCGGTGATCATTTTTATCTCCGGGGTATTGCGGGCGCTGGCCATGGGGCTGGTGCTGTACCTGGTCTATCACTGGCTGTTGACCAAACCCCTATCGCGGATCATCGAGCACCTCACCGAGATCAATCCCGACCGTCCCAGCGAGCACAAGATCCCGCAGATCAAGGGCCACGAAAAAAACGAACTGGGTATTTGGATCAATACCGCCAACCAGTTGCTTGAATCCATCGAACGCAACACCCATCTGCGCCACGAAGCGGAAAACAGCCTGCTGCGCATGGCCCAGTACGATTTCCTCACCGGCCTGCCCAACCGCCAGCAATTACAACAGCAACTGGACAAGATTCTGGTGGATGCCGGCAAACTGCAACGTCGCGTCGCCGTGCTGGTGGTAGGACTGGACGACTTCAAGGGTATCAACGAGCAGTTCAGCTATCAGGCCGGCGACCAGTTGCTGCTGGCGCTGGCTGATCGATTGCGCGCCCACAGCGGCCGTCTCGGTGCTCTGGCCCGTCTGGGTGGCGATCAGTTTGCCTTGGTCCAGGCCGATATCGAACAACCCTACGAGGCCGCCGAACTGGCCCAAAGCATTCTTGATGACCTGGAGGAGGCGTTTGCCCTCGATCATCAGGAAATTCGCCTGCGCGCCACCATCGGCATCACCCTGTTCCCCGAGGACGGTGACAGCACCGAGAAGCTGCTGCAAAAAGCCGAGCAGACCATGACCCTGGCCAAGACCCGTTCGCGCAATCGCTATCAGTTCTATATCGCCAGTGTCGACAGCGAAATGCGCCGGCGCCGGGAGCTGGAGAAAGACTTGCGCGAGGCCTTGGCCCGCAATCAGTTTTACCTGGTCTACCAACCGCAGATCAGCTACCGCGACCATCGAGTGGTGGGCGTCGAGGCGTTGATTCGCTGGCAGCACCCTGAGCATGGCCTGGTGCCGCCTGACCTGTTCATTCCCCTGGCCGAGCAGAACGGCACCATCATCGCCATCGGCGAATGGGTGCTGGACCAAGCGTGCAAGCAGCTGCGCGAATGGCATGATCAGGGCTTTGCCGACCTGCGCATGGCGGTGAACCTGTCCACCGTGCAACTGCACCACGCCGAACTGCCGCGTGTGGTTAATAACCTGTTACAGATTTACCGCTTGCCGCCACGTAGCCTGGAGCTGGAAGTTACCGAAACCGGCCTGATGGAAGATATCAGCACCGCCGCCCAGCACTTGCTGAGCCTGCGCCGCTCAGGCGCCTTGATCGCCATCGATGACTTCGGCACCGGCTACTCGTCACTGAGCTACCTAAAAAGCCTGCCACTGGACAAGATCAAAATCGACAAGAGCTTCGTCCAGGACCTGCTCGATGACGACGACGACGCCACCATCGTTCGGGCCATCATTCAACTGGGCAAGAGCCTGGGCATGCAGGTGATTGCCGAAGGCGTCGAAACCGCCGAGCAAGAGGCCTACATCATCTCCGAAGGTTGCCACGAAGGTCAGGGCTATCACTACAGCAAGCCGTTGCCGGCGCGGGAGTTGAGCGCTTACCTCAAGCAGGCTCAGCGCACTAACGCCGTCATCTTGTAACTATTTTTTAATCGGCAGAACCACATCCCGGTGAATCGGGAATATTTTCCAGGCTCAAGCCTTTACAGATAATGCGAAAGATTTGCATTATGTCGCAGTTTTGCGCACCCCCGCGCCTGTCCACCCATTTACCGAAGCAGGATGTTCGCCATGATTCGTATGCCTCTGGCCACCGCCAGTCTGCTGGCTATCGCCATTTCCCTCGCCGGTTGCGGTGAAGGCAAAGACAAGGCTGCCGCGCCGACCCCGGCCGCCAGCACTGCTACCCCGGCAGCTACGCCCGCCAAGGCCGGTAACGTTGACGAAGCCACCGCCAAAGCAGTCGTTGCGCATTACACCGACGTGGTCTTCGCCGTTTTCAGCGATGCCGAATCCACCGCGAAAACCCTGCAAACCGCCGTTGATACCTTCCTCGCTAATCCGAACGCCAACACCCTGAAGGCCGCTCGCGAAGCCTGGATCGCTGCTCGCGTGCCGTACTTGCAGAGCGAAGTGTTCCGCTTCGGCAACACCATCATTGATGACTGGGAAGGTCAGGTGAACGCCTGGCCGCTGGACGAAGGCCTGATCGACTATGTCGACAAATCCTACGAGCACGCGCTGGGCAACCCCGGCGCCAACGCCAACATCATCGCCAACACTCAAATCCAGGTCGGCGAAGACAAGGTCGATGTGAAAGACATCACCCCGGAAAAACTCGCCAGCCTGAATGAATTGGGCGGTTCGGAAGCCAACGTCGCTACGGGCTACCACGCCATCGAATTCCTGCTTTGGGGCCAAGACCTCAATGGCACGGGCCCAGGGGCTGGCAACCGTCCTGCGTCCGACTACCTCGAAGGCGCCGGCGCTACAGGCGGCCACAATGACCGTCGTCGTGCTTACCTGAAGGCCGTGACCCAACTGCTGGTCAGCGACCTGGAAGAAATGGTCGGTAACTGGAAGCCTAACGTGGCCGACAACTACCGCGCCACCCTGGAAGCCGAACCGGCTGAAACCGGCCTGCGCAAAATGCTGTTCGGCATGGGCAGCTTGTCCCTCGGCGAACTGGCGGGCGAACGCATGAAGGTGTCCCTGGAAGCAAACTCGCCGGAAGACGAACAAGATTGCTTCAGCGACAACACCCACAACTCGCACTTCTACGATGCCAAAGGCATTCGTAACGTGTACCTGGGCGAATACACCCGCGTCGACGGCACCAAAATGACCGGCGCCAGCCTGTCGTCCCTGGTCGCCAAGGCCGACCCGGCAGCCGACGCGGCGCTAAAAGCCGACCTGGCCACCACAGAAGCCAAGATTCAGGTCATGGTCGATCACGCCAACAAGGGCGAGCATTACGACCAACTGATCGCCTCCGGCAACACCGCCGGCAACAAGATTGTGCGCGACGCCATCGCCGCGCTGGTTAAACAGACCGGTTCGATCGAACAGGCTGCCGGCAAACTCGGTATCAGCGACCTGAACCCGGACAACGCTGATCACGAGTTCTGATCAACGCTGGCTGAACAGAAGGCGGCCCTCGGGTCGCCTTTTTCATTCCTGCCTACCACAAAGGCTCGCACTCACCTCATTGGATTGCGCGAAACGTGTGAATGCGTGACTTGCCCGCGATAGCAACGCCTTGGTCGCTTTCCAAGCCTCGCGCCACATCAACCAAACGATAATTCCTCTTATTCAAACTCTCCTGCCCTGTTAGACTTTGCGCCTTTGTTTTGCACGCTTTTCAGGAAGTCTGATGCCGTCGTTGCTCCTTCGCTTGTCCACCTTGTTCATGGCTCTGAGCCTGAGTGCCTGCGATGACGCCCCGCGTTTTACCAAGGCCGAACCTGGTGAAGCGCGGTCCGGCGGCAGCGCGACGGTGCGCAAGACCGATCAGAATGCGTTTTCGTTGCCGTCCGCCAACCTGTCGCCCACCCGGCGGCTGGATTTCAGTGTCGGCAACAGTTTCTTCCGCAACCCTTGGGTGATCGCCCCGTCGACCACCACCGCCCGGGACGGCCTCGGGCCCCTGTTCAACACCAACGCCTGCCAAAACTGCCACATCAAGGACGGCCGGGGTCATCCACCGGCACCCGGCGCCGACAACTCGGTGTCGATGCTGGTAAGGCTGTCGATCCCGGATACGCCGGCCTACGCCAAGGTGATCGAGCAAATGGGCGTGGTCCCGGAGCCGATCTACGGTGGGCAGCTGCAAGACATGTCAATCCCAGGCGTCGTGCCGGAAGGCAAGGTGCGGGTCGACTACACGCCGCAAAAGGTTCGCTTCAAGGACGGCACCGAAGTCGAGCTGCGCAAGCCGGCGTTGCAGATTACGCAACTGGGTTATGGGCCAATGCACCCACAGACCCGTTTCTCGGCACGGGTCGCGCCGCCCATGATTGGCCTGGGCTTGCTCGAAGCGATTCCTGAAGACGCGATCCTGGCCAATGCAACAGCGCAAGCCGCCGCCAACAAAGGCATCGCTGGCCGCCCGAATAAGGTCTGGGACGACGCCCAGCACAAGACCGTCCTCGGCCGTTTTGGCTGGAAGGCCGGGCAACCGAACCTCAACCAACAGAATGTGCATGCGTTTTCAGGAGACATGGGCCTGACCACACGCCTGCGCGGGGTTGATGACTGCACCGACTCGCAAACCGCCTGCAAACAAGCGCCCAACGGCAACGGGCCCGAGGGCGAGCCGGAAGTCAGCGAGAACATTTTGCGCCTGGTGCTGTTCTATAGCCGTAACCTTGCCGTCCCGGCCCGCCGCGACGTCAGCGCCCCAGAAGTGCTGGCCGGCAAGAACCTGTTTTACCAAGCGGGCTGCCAGTCCTGTCACACCCCCCAATACACCACCGCCGCCAATGCCGCCGAACCTGAGCTGGCCAATCAAGTGATTCGCCCCTACAGCGACCTACTGCTGCATGACATGGGCGACGGTCTGGCCGATAACCGCACCGAATTCCAGGCCAGTGGCCGCGACTGGCGCACCCCGCCGTTGTGGGGCATCGGCCTGACGCAAGCGGTCAGCGGCCATACGCAGTTGTTGCATGACGGCCGCGCCCGCAACCTGCTCGAAGCCGTGCTCTGGCATGGCGGCGAGGCCTCGGCGGCGCAACAACAGGTTTTGTCTTTCAACAGCGAGCAGCGCACTGCGTTACTGGCGTTTTTGAACTCTCTTTAAACACCTTATAAAGAATCGGGAGCCCGACATGTTCCGTCCCAAATTGTTGTTCACCAGCCTTGCAGCACTCGCCTTGGGTGCCTGCTCGCCCCAAGATCCGCAGGCCGTCACGTCAGCCGCCATCGCTAAACAAGTGATCCTGCCGACCTACAGCCGCTGGGTTGAAGCTGACCGTCAACTGGCCGTCAGCGCCCTGGCCTTCTGCGAAGGCAAGGAAAATCTCGACACCGCCCGCGCTGATTTCCTGCATGCACAGAAAGCCTGGGCCGAACTGCAACCGCTGCTGATCGGCCCGCTGGCCGAAGGCAACCGTTCGTGGCAGGTGCAGTTCTGGCCGGACAAGAAAAACCTCGTCGGCCGTCAGGTCGAGCAACTGGTCACCGCGCAGCCGCAGATCGATGCGGCGGCCCTCGCCAAATCGAGTGTGGTGGTACAAGGCCTGTCAGCCTACGAGTACATCCTGTTTGACAGCAAAGTCGACATGGCCGACGCCACCCAGAAAGCCAAATACTGCCCGCTGCTGACCGCCATCGGCGAACGGCAGAAGCAACTGGCCGAAGAGATCCTGTCGCGCTGGAATACCAACGACGGCATGCTCGCGCAGATGAGCAAGTTCCCGAACCAGCGCTACGCAGACTCCCACGAAGCGATTGCTGATGTGCTGCGGGTACAAGTCACCGCCCTGGACACCCTGAAGAAAAAACTCGGCACCCCAATGGGCCGCCAAACCAAGGGCATTCCACAGCCGTTCCAGGCAGATGCCTGGCGCAGCCAATCGTCGCTGCAAGGGCTGGAAGCCAGCCTGGCCGCAGCGCAAACCGTATGGGCAGGGGTCGATAACCAAGGCCTGCGCGGTCTGTTGCCAAGCGCGCAGAAACCGTTGGCCGACAAGATTGACGCCGCCTACACCGCGTCCCTGAAACTGTTCGCCAGCAACCAACGCTCGCTGACCGACATGCTCGGCGACGATGTTGGTCGCCAGCAACTCAACGATCTCTACGACAGCCTCAACGTCGTCCATCGCCTGCACGAAGGTGAGCTGGCCAAGGCGCTGGGCATCCAACTGGGCTTCAATGCCAACGACGGTGACTGATGAGGGCACGTGCCATGCTGCGACGCCAGGCTGTGACGTTAGGTAGTTTGCTGCTGGGCGCAGTGACGCTGGGCGGCTGGAGGCTGTTCAAGCAAAAGGACGAGCGCCCGTTACTGCTGTCGGCGCGCGACGATACCGAGGGCAAGCACTACGCGGTGGGTTATCGGCTGGACGGCAGCCGAGTGTTTGCCACCCAGGTCGGCCAACGCTGCCACGACATCATCAACCACCCGACGCTGCCAATCGCCCTGTTTGTCGCCCGCCGCCCCGGCACCGAGAGTTACCTGATCGACCTGCGCGACGGCACGCTCCTGCAAACGGTGACCTCGCAGCCGAACCGGCATTTTTACGGCCACGCGGTGATTCACCACAGCGGCGACTGGCTGTACGCCACCGAAAACGACACCACCGACCCAGGTCGCGGCCTGCTGGGTGTGTATAAGTTCGAAGGTGAGCGACTTATCCACAGCGGCGAAATCACGACCCACGGCGTTGGTCCACATCAGGTGTCGTGGATGCCCGACGGCGAAACCTTGGTGGTGGCCAATGGCGGGATTCGCACCGAGGCCGAAAGCCGGGTCGAAATGAACCTCAACGCCATGGAACCAAGCCTGGTGCTGATGCAACGGGACGGCACGCTGATAAGCAAGGAAACCCTCAGTCAACAGATGAACAGCGTGCGCCACCTTGGCATTGCCAGCGATGGCACCATCGTCGCCGGTCAGCAGTTCATGGGCGCTGCGCATGAATCCTCGGAGCTGTTGGCGATCAAGCGTCCGGGCCAGCCGTTTGTGGCGTTCCCGGTGCCCGAGCAGCAATTACAGGCCATGGGGCATTACACCGCCAGCGTCGCGGTACACAGCGAGTTGCGTCTGATCGCGTTGACCGCGCCTCGCGGCAACCGCTTTTTCATCTGGGACCTGGACACCGGCGAAGTGCGTCTGGATGCGCCACTTCCCGACTGCGCCGGGGTCGGCGCCGTGGCCGACGGGTTTGTCGTGACCTCGGGCCAGGGCCGATGCAGGTTTTACGATTGCCGCCAGACTGAGCTGGTCGCAAAACCACTGGAACTGCCCGCGGGGCTTTGGGACAACCACCTGCATTTGATCTGAGCCATGCCCTCCCTGCGCCGCAATGGCGCGGGAGGGCCTGTTAACACTGCCCGTTGGAATCCGCCTCTGACTCGGAGTAATGTTCCCGCCTGTCTCACCTGATTTTCTCCAAGGAAGTGGAAATATGCTGCGTCGCCGCATGCTGATCATGTTGGGTGTTGTCCTGCTAATCGTGCTGGCGCTTGCCGGTTACAAAGCTTTTTCGATTTACACGATGATTCAGGGGTTTGCCAAACCGAAACCACCGATCAGTGTGGCCGTGGCCAACGCTGTCGAGCAGCCGTGGCAAGCTCGTTTGCCGACCGTGGGCACACTCAAGGCGTTGCAAGGGGTGAACCTGAGCCTGGAAGTCGCTGGCACCGTCAAAGACGTGCTGTTCGAGTCCGGGCAGAAGATCAAGGCCGGGCAACCGCTGCTGCAACTGGACAGTGCCGTCGAAAGCGCCCTGCTCGAAACAGCCCAGGCCGACCTCGGTCTGGCCCAACTGGATTTCGGTCGTGGCAGTCAGTTGGTGGACAGCCGAGCCATTTCCAAAGGCGAGTACGACCGGCTCTCGGCGCAGTTGCAAAAGAATAAGGCGACGGTCAATCAACTCAAGGCGTCCCTGGCGAAGAAACGCATCATTGCGCCCTTTAGCGGCACCATCGGCATTCGTCAGGTGGATGTCGGCGACTACTTGGCCAGCGGCACGATGATTGCCACCCTGCAAGACCTCAGCAGTCTTTACGTCGACTTCTATGTCCCCGAGCAGTCGGTACCCAAGATCGCCTTGGGCCAAGTGGTTCAGGTCAGCGTCTCGGCGTACCCGACGCAGAGTTTCCCCGGCGCCATCAGCGCGATCAACCCGAAGGTCGAGAACAGCACCCGTAACGTGTTGGTGCGCGCGACGCTGTCCAACCCCGACGGCAAGCTCTTGCCCGGCATGTTCGCCAGCCTGCAAGTGCTGCTGCCGGACCCGCAGCAGCACGTCGTGGTGCCGGAAAGCGCGATCACCTACACCCTGTACGGCAACTCGTTGTATGTCGTGGCGCAGAAAAAAGCCGAGGACGGCACCCTTCAAAAAGATGACAAAGGCCAACCGATCCTGATCGCCGAGCGCCGCTTCATTGAAACCGGTGAACGCCGAGACGGACGGGTGATGATCACCAAAGGCGTGCAGAGCGGTGAGCGAGTGGTGACGGCCGGCCAGATCAAACTGGACAACGGCACCCACATTGCCATCAGCGACGACAAGACCCTGACCGATAAGAACAGCCAGCCACGCACTGACTGATCAAGGAATCCTCATGGCTTTTACCGACCCGTTCATCCGCCGCCCGGTGCTCGCCACCGTGGTCAGCCTGTTGATTGTGCTGCTGGGCTTTCAGGCCTGGAGCAAATTGCCGCTGCGCCAATACCCGCAAATGGAAAATGCCCTGATCACGGTGACCACCGCTTACCCCGGCGCAAACGCCGAAACGATCCAGGGCTATATCACCCAGCCGATGCAGCAGAGCCTGGCCAGCGCCGAGGGCATCGACTACATGACCTCGGTGAGTCGCCAGAGCTTCTCGGTGATCTCGATCTACGCACGCATCGGCTCCAACAGCGACCGCTTGTTCACCGAACTGCTGGCCAAGGCCAACGAGGTGAAAAACAAGCTGCCGCAGAACGCCGAAGATCCGGTGCTGAGTAAGGAAGCGGCCGATGCTTCGGCGCTGATGTACATCAGTTTCTTCAGCAAGGAGCTGAGCAACCCGCAGATTACCGACTACCTGTCACGGGTCATCCAGCCCAAATTGGCCACGCTGCCCGGCATGGCCGAAGCCGAGATCCTCGGCAATCAGGTGTTTGCCATGCGCTTGTGGCTGGACCCAGTAAAACTCGCCGGGTTCGGTTTAAGCGCCAGCGACGTCACCAACGCCGTGCGCCAGTACAACTTCCTCTCCGCCGCTGGCGAAGTGAAAGGCGAGTACGTGGTCACCAGCATCAACGCCAACACCGAACTCAAATCTGCCGAGGCCTTTGCGGCGATTCCGCTCAAGGTCGATGGCGACAGTCGGGTGCTGCTCAGTGATGTCGCACGGGTGGAAATGGGCGCGGAGAACTACAACTCCATCAGCTCGTTCGGCGGCACGCCGTCGGTGTACATCGGCATCAAGGCCACGCCCGGCGCCAACCCGCTGGACGTGATCAAGGAAGTGCGCAAGATCATGCCGGAGCTGGAAGCCCAGCTGCCGCCCAACCTCAAGAGTGAAATTGCCTACGACGCCACGCTGTTCATTCAGGCGTCCATCAACGAAGTGATCAAAACCCTGTTCGAAGCTGTATTGATCGTGATCGTGGTGGTGTTCCTGTTCCTCGGGGCCTTGCGTTCGGTGGTAATTCCGGTGGTGACCATTCCACTGTCGATGATCGGCGTGATGTTCTTCATGCAGATGATGGGCTACTCGATCAACCTGTTGACCCTGCTGGCCATGGTGCTCGCCATCGGGCTGGTGGTGGACGACGCCATCGTGGTGGTGGAAAACATTCACCGACACATCGAAGAAGGTAAGACACCCCTGGATGCCGCCCTCGAAGGCGCCCGGGAGATTGCAATGCCCGTGGTCTCAATGACGATCACACTGGCGGCGGTGTACGCACCGATCGGCTTCCTGACCGGGCTGACCGGGGCGCTATTCAAGGAGTTTGCCCTGACGCTCGCCGGAGCAGTGGTGATCTCCGGCGTCGTCGCTCTGACGCTGTCGCCCATGATGTGCGCCATGCTGCTGCGCCATGACGAAAACCCCAGTGGCCTGGCCCATCGCCTGGACCGGACGTTCGAAGGCCTCAAGCGGCGCTATCAAAGCATGCTGCACGGCACGTTGAATACTAGGCCAGTGGTGCTGGTGTTCGCGGTCATTGTGTTGTGCCTGATCCCGGTGTTGCTCAAGTTCACCAAGTCAGAGCTGGCCCCGGATGAGGATCAGGGCATCATTTTCATGATGGCCAACGCACCACAACCCACCAACCTGAATTACCTGAACACCTACACCGACGAGTTCATCAAGATCTTCAAAGAGTTTCCCGAGTACTACTCCTCGTTCCAGATCAATGGCTACAACGGTGTGCAATCAGGGATCGGGGGCTTCCTGCTTAAGCCGTGGAACGAACGTCATCGCACTCAGATGCAGATCCTGCCGGAAGTCCAGGGCAAGCTAGCGAACATTACCGGCCTGCAAATTTTCGGCTTCAACCTGCCCTCCCTGCCTGGCACCGGTGAGGGCTTGCCGTTCGGGTTCATCATCAACACCGCCAACGACTACGAGGCGCTGTTACAAGTGGCGGACCGGGTAAAAAAACGGGCCATGGCGTCAGGCAAATTCGCGTTCCTCGACATTGACCTGGCGTTCGACAAACCCGAGGTGGTGGTCGATATCGACCGCGCCAAGGCAGCGCAGATGGGTGTTTCAATGCAGGACATGGGGGGGACTCTGGCGACGTTGCTGAGCGAGGCGCAGATCAACCGCTTTACCATTGAGGGCCGCAGCTACAAGGTGATTGCCCAGGTCGAGCGAGCCTACCGTGACAACCCGCAATGGCTGAACAATTACTACGTGAAGAACACTCAGGGGCAACTGCTGCCCTTGTCGACTCTGATCACAGTGAGCGACCGCGCCAGACCGCGACAATTGAACCAGTTTCAGCAACTCAACGCGGCGAAGGTCTCGGGGTTCCCGCTGGTGAGCATGGGGGAAGCCATCGACACCGTGCGCCAAATCGCTCAGGAAGAGGCACCACCGGGCTACGCTTTCGACTATGCCGGCGCTTCGCGGCAATTCGTCCAGGAAGGTAGCGCGTTATGGGTAACGTTCGCCTTGGCGCTGGCGATCATTTTCCTGGTGCTGGCAGCACAATTTGAAAGCTTCCGCGATCCGCTGGTGATCCTGGTGACGGTGCCGTTGTCGATCTGCGGCGCGTTGATTCCGCTGTTTCTGGGCTGGTCGAGCATGAACATCTACACACAGGTGGGACTGGTGACCCTGATCGGACTGATCAGCAAACACGGGATCCTGATCGTCGAGTTCGCTAACCAGTTGCGCAAGGACAAGGGCCTGACACCGAGGGAAGCGGTGGAGGAAGCGGCGGCGATTCGCCTGCGACCAGTGCTTATGACCACCGCCGCCATGGTCTTTGGCATGGTGCCACTGATTCTGGCCACCGGTGCCGGAGCCGTCAGCCGATACGACATCGGCATGGTGATCGCCACGGGCATGTCGATCGGCACATTATTTACGTTGTTTGTGCTGCCGTGCGTCTACACCTTGCTGGCCAAAACTGACGTTAAAAAACACCCATGACCGAGCGAGAGCGAGCAGCCTTGCTCTCGGCTTGGGTGGGGTGTCACCCACAAAATCAAGCCAATAAAAAGCCCCGCATTGCGAGGCCTTTTAGGTTGGCTTCAATCTGATCAACTCTGCGGCCTCATCCTTTGAGACAGTCCGAACATCAGCAGCAATAAATCATGGTCGGGTTTTGAATCCGCAGAGGCCTTGGCCACCCGTGGCAATGCGCAGTGAGCGTCACCGTTAACTGCGCTTATCACTTGCATGTGTGGCTGCTCCCAAGCAGCCACTGCCAGCGAAGTAATTACCAAGGCACCCACCAAAAACAAACCTCGTGCAATTTCGAGTTTCATCGCTACAAACCTTTGATAGCACTGCCAAACGCCGTCTCGTAAAAGTAGACCAGATTGCTCCAGTCGGTATCGCTGAACGACGAGTGGCGGCGCAATTGCTTAAGGTCATGAGCCGCCGCACGCTGGGCAGTCAGGCGCTGCCGGCATTTCTCCAGGTCAAGCAGGGCGACCTCAACCTCGGCGGCTTCTCCCTCGCCGGTAACTCTCACGAATACGTGCTTGATATAGAGGCAACTGTGCTGCCAGCGGCCCTTGTGCATCCGCGCCAAATTCTCGGCCAGGTCCTTGAGGACACGCTCGTGTACGGCCTCACCATGACGCTCGCGTCCGCCACCGGCGTACCAGTGTTGAATTTCCTCGAAGCCATCCAGCGACTGGGTGACCAGCAGGGCCTGCCAATGATGCTGCGGGTCGCGCTGGGCACCACAGAAAACGATTTGCGGAACCCGCACGCCCAACTCACTCAGGCCAATCAGCGCATCACGCTCGCGCAATACGGTAGGTCGACCGAACGGGTGCAGCAAACTGCGATAGATATGCCCAGTCTGGCGCTTGGCATAGAGCAGTTGCCCATTTTTACCCGGAATGCGCTGCACGCCACTTTCACCACCGCGGCGGACGTTGGGCTCTTCTACCCATTCACCGCGCTGACGCCAGAAATAGTCGAAGCGGCTCTGGGGAGCACCCTCCGTTTCTGCTACACATTGAACTGCCATCTTTTACCTCTTGCGTAATACGTAAACCCGCCACATGGCATAGAGCGGTATGAAGTCCAGTTGTTCCTGAATGCGGAAACCCGCCTGCTCGAATTCCTTCTCAACCGTCGCCGCCGGCAGTACAAACCGGTTTTGATAACCTTCTTGCCCGCGCCTTTGCTCAGAACGCTTGCGCTTCCAGGCTTTGAAATTGCCATCGACCCATAACGAAATAATCACGCTGTCACGGGTAACCCGCTCAAACTCGCGCAAAATAGCCAGTCGGTGCTGGGCATCACCGATATGGTGGAGCAAACGCATGCAGAAAATGCTGTCGACAGCGTTATCGGGCAACGCGATATCGAACGCAGAAGTGTGTAAAGGTTGCACCCGTCTAACCACATCAGCCGGTTGCGCCTGGGTGGCAATCTTTACCATTGACGGTGAGTTGTCGGCACCGATGATGACGCGGTTGTTTTTTTCAGCCAACAACGGCCAGAAGCGTCCCGCACCACACGGCAAATCGAGCACCAGCCCTGGCTCGCCGGCCAGGACGAGCGCCTTACGTGCCAATTGCTCGTCACGCCAGTGGGACAGTCGGCGACCGAGGCCGTCCTGATGTTTGCGCAGGTATTTCTGCGCGTGTTGCTCGTCGTATTTTTCGGAAAAATCTAATTTGATCGGACCAGCCATCACTAAGCACTCCTGAACTACTGATGACGTCCACCTTAGGCAGCGTCTTGTAAGTGTCAGGTCACGCCTTTGTGAAAACTTTGTGCGGTAAATACGCAAACTATTTCAGGGTTTTACAGGAGATCCGGCATAGCTCGGGGCCAGCACCCAAAAAATGGGGTGCTGTATCAGGATCACGTAAGTGCTGGAGGGGTTGCGAGGAATGATCATGTTTTCGGTCTTGCGTCAGGTCTCGAGTTGACCCAATTGCACCTCAAACCGACAGCCATTGGGCTCCATGGTCGTCAAACTGACTGTCCAGCCCTGGTTTTCACAGATCCGTTGCACCAGCGAGAGTCCCAACCCGAGCCCCTCGCCGCGCTTCTCGGAACCGCGCACGAAAGGCTCGAACATGGCCTCGCGTTTCTCCTCTGGAATGCCGACACCGCTGTCCTCGACCACGAACCCGTTGGCATTCAGGGTCAAACGAATGAACCCATGCTCGGTGTAGTGCAGCGCATTGCGCAACAGGTTACCCATGACGGCATGCAGAAGAGTCGCGTTGTAACCAATAGCCAACGGATGACCTGGATCAAAGTTCAGCACCAGCCCCTTGGTTTCGATGGGCTCGCGCCACAAGCTGAGGAGTCCTTCAGCCACCTGGCTCAGGGTCTGTTGCGGCGACATGCTGGCGTCTTCACGCTGGGCACGGGCCAGCATCAGGAAGGTTTGCACCAGTTCGCGCATCTCTTCACACGCGCGGGCGATGCGCTCCACCTGAGCGCGACCGCGCGGGTCTATGCCGGAATTTTCCAGCAGTAGCTCACAGGAACTGGCCAGCACCATCAGCGGCGTGCGCAATTCGTGGCTGACGTCACTGGTGAACAAGCGTTCACGGGTGAGCGCCTGCCGCAAGCGCCCAAGGGTGGCGTCGAAGGCAACCGCCAATTCCCCCACCTCATCAGCGGCGTAGTCCGGTGCCAACGGTGGCGCCAACCCTAACAACTGATCACGATGACGCACCTGACGGGCCAGACGGACCACCGGCGCCATGACTTTGCGCGCCAGCACCCAACCCAGAAATACCGCCAGCGCCAGGCTCAGCACAAAACCCACCAGCACCACAGCGAAGAGCACCCGCTCGCGCTCTTCAAAATCGCTCTGGTCCTGCAACAGGACGTAGTGTCGACCGTCGACGATTTCGACCATGGCGTGATACGACAGATGTTCGCGAAAGACTTCGTGAAAACCAGCGTCCAGGTGGCGTAAATCCTTGGGTAACTCAAAGTCCCCCGGCCCGTTGCTGAAATAAAACAGCTGATCCGGTTCGGGGCGATGGCTCCAGTCCGAGAAGCTGTCCATCAGCAGTAGACGTTGCAAATCGCCGCCCAGGCCCGACGAAATCAGTTTTTCTTCCACCAGGTGTACGGTGGCCACGATGCCTACGGCAAAGGCACCTGCCACCAAAGCACTCATTAGCGCAAAGGCGATGATGATCCGTTGAGCAAGGCTCTGCTTAAACTCCATCTCGGCCCTCGGCCAAGCGATAACCGACACCGTGTACGGTTTGCAGCAGTGGCTTGGCAAAGGGCTTGTCGATCACCTGGCGCAGTTGGTGAACGTGGCTGCGCAGGCTGTCGCTGTCCGGGCAGTCGTCGCCCCACAGCGCCTCTTCAAGAATTTCGCGACGCAGTACATGCGGGCTCTTCTGCATCAGCACGGCCAGCAACTTGAGGCCTACTGGGTTGAGTTTTAGCAGACGGCCCTCACGCACCACTTCCAGGGTATCGAGGTCGTAGCTCAGGTCGCCGACCTGCAACGAACGCCGGCCACCGCCTTGGGTACGACGCATCACGGCCTCGATGCGCGCCGCCAGTTCGGACAGGGCGAAGGGCTTGATCAGGTAATCATCGGCACCAGACTTGAAACCTTGCAGCCGGTCATCCAGTTGATCCCGGGCGGTGAGCATGATCACCGGCGTATCGCGTCTGGCGTCTTCGCGCAGGCGTTTGCACAAGGTATAGCCATCGATACCGGGCAGCATGATATCGAGCACTATCAAGTCGTAATGCTCGGTGGCCGCCAAATGCAGTCCCGACAAACCGTCCTGCGCGCAATCCACGGTGTAACCCTTGAGCCCAAGATAATCGGCCAGGTTGGCCAGAATATCGCGGTTATCTTCAACCAATAGAATTCGCATGGGCATTTCCTCCGTACACAGTAACGGCTGTCTTGGCCGCGCAGCTTAAGGCCAAGAAGGGCTCAGGGCTAGGGCCGGGAATCGGATTAATCGACTCACTCAACCAACAGCGCGAGTTAACAAGTTTTTCACTATCGATTCACAACACGATTACAGTGCAAGGCTTAGCGTCCCGCGCCTGATTAAAGGAATGTAGCCAATGCAGTTTTTCAAGACGGCGCCTATGCGCTATTTGTCACTTATTACCGGCGTCTGGCTGGTGATTTTCTTTCTGACTCGAAGCACTCTACTGCTTACTCATTTGAATGAGGCCGGCAGCGGCTTGCTGTCAGTGTTTGGCATTGGCGTGCTTTACGACCTCGGTTTCATTACCTATGCGGCGCTGCCGCTGGGGCTCTACTTGCTGCTTTGTCCCGCATTTTTATGGCGCCGCCGGGGCCATCGCTGGTTTCTCCAGGGACTACTGACGGTCAGCCTGTTTGCCATGCTGTTCACCGCCGTGGCCGAATGGCTGTTTTGGGATGAGTTTGGTGTGCGCTTCAACTTCATTGCGGTGGACTACCTGGTGTACTCCGATGAAGTATTGAACAACCTGCTGGAGTCGTACCCGATTGGCACACTGTTAGGCAGCCTCGCCGTGCTGGCAGTGGCACTCAGTTTTGCGCTGCGCAAACCGTTTAATGCCGCGTTGGCCGCCCCGTTACCGCCGCTGCGCGGACGCGTGTTCAATGCGCTGGGTCTGTTGCTGGTGGCGGGCCTGAGCATGCAACTGCTCAGCCAGGACGCGCCACGCGCCCAAGGCGGAAATGCCTATCAAAATGAACTGGCAAGCAACGGCCCTTATCAGTTCTTCGCGGCGTTCAGAAACAACGAACTGGATTACTCGCAGTTCTATAAAAGCCTGCCACCCGCCGTTGTAGCTCAACAGATTCGTGCCGAACTGAACGAGCCCAATGCTCGATTCGTAGGTCAGGACCCGCTGGATATCCGTCGCGATATCGATAATCCGGGCACTGCGCGCACCCCCAACATCGTGCTGGTCACCATTGAAAGTTTCAGTGCCAAGTACATGGGCAGCAACGGCGACGAGCGCAACCTGACACCCAACCTCGATACCCTGCGCAAGCAGAGTCTGTACTTCAATAATTTCTACGCCACCGGCACCCGCACTGATCGCGGCCTGGAAGCCATCACACTGGCAATCCCACCGACACCGGGGCGTTCGATCGTCAAGCGCGTGGGCCGTGAAAGCGGTTTCGCCAGCCTCGGTCAACAGCTCAATGCGGTGGGTTACGACAGCGTATTCGTCTATGGCGGGCGCGGTTACTTTGACAACATGAATGCCTTCTTCAGTGGCAACGGTTACCGAGTGGTTGACCAGAGCAGCGTCGATGAATCAGAAATTCACTTCAAGAACGCGTGGGGCATGGCTGACGAAGACCTGTATAACCAGACGCTAAAACTGGCCGACGCCGACTACGCCAAGCAACAACCGTTCTTGCTGCAACTGATGACCACTTCCAACCATCGTCCTTATACCTACCCGGACAACCGCATCGACATCAAGTCCGGAAAAGGCCGCGACGGTGCAGTGAAATATACCGACTACGCCATTGGTCAATTCCTCGACAAGGCACGTCAAAAACCGTGGTTCGACAATACGATTTTTGTTTTTGTCGCCGACCACACCGCAGGCAGCGCCGGCAAGGAAGACTTGCCGATCAGCAACTATCAAATTCCATTGTTTATCTACGCACCGAAACTGATTGATGCTCGAGAGACAGCACAACTGGCCAGTCAGATTGATCTGGCACCCACCTTACTGGGCCTGCTGAACATGGACTATCAATCGACCTTCTTCGGGCGCAACCTGTTGCAGGACAATCCGCTGCCACCACGCGTCGTGGTCGGCAACTATCAGCACCTGGGGCTGTTCGACGGCAAAGACCTGGCGATTCTGAGCCCGCGCCAAGGGTTGCGTCGTCACGACGATGCGCTGACCGAAAGTCGCGAATCGAAGGCTGACGCCAGCGACTCGCTGATCACGCGCGCCATCACCTACTACCAAGCTGCCAGCTATGGTTTCAAACAACAGTTACTTGGCTGGAAGGCGCCCTAACAGGACGGTAATCAGGTCCATCGGCCTTCAACGAAAAGCCCCGGGACGAGGTCTCGGGGCTTTTTCTTGCACTTCTGCCAACGGAGTCGGCCTGACACAACCGCTCTCTCGCCCCAAGCATGTCAGCCCCCTGAACAGCTACCGCTTTCATCCAGGCATTAAAAAACCCCGCAGGCTTAGCGCCGACGGGGTTTTTTGGTACGGGTAAGGCTGGGTTACATCATGCCGCCCATGCCACCCATACCGCCCATGTCTGGCATACCGCCGCCAGCCGAGCCTTCATCTTTGATCTCAGCGATCATGGCTTCGGTGGTGATCATCAGGCTGGCGATAGAAGCCGCTGCCTGAAGCGCCGAACGCGTCACTTTAGCCGGGTCAAGGATGCCCATTTCGATCATGTCGCCGTATTCGCCGGTAGCCGCGTTGTAACCGTAGTTACCCGAACCCTGCTTGACCTTGTCAACCACTACGCTTGGCTCGTCACCGGAGTTGGCAACGATCTGACGCAACGGCGCTTCAACAGCGCGACGCAGCAACTGGATACCAACGTCCTGATCAGCGTTGTCGCCTTTCAGTTCGCTGATGGCTTGCAGGGCACGAACCAGTGCCACGCCGCCGCCAGGTACAACGCCTTCTTCAACGGCTGCACGGGTAGCGTGCAGAGCGTCTTCAACGCGGGCTTTTTTCTCTTTCATTTCAACTTCGGAGCCAGCGCCAACCTTGATCACTGCGACGCCGCCGGACAGCTTGGCCAGGCGCTCTTGCAGTTTTTCACGGTCGTAGTCGGACGACGTGTCAGCCACTTGCGAACGGATCTGAGTCACGCGAGCCTGGATGTCAGCTTCAACGCCGGCACCGTCGATCACGGTGGTGTTTTCTTTGGACAGGATCACGCGCTTGGCATTACCCAGGTGTTCAAGGGTAGCGGTTTCCAGGCTCAGACCGATCTCTTCGGAGATCACAGTACCGCCAGTCAGAACAGCGATGTCCTGCAGCATGGCCTTGCGGCGATCACCGAAACCCGGAGCCTTGACGGCTGCGACTTTAACGATGCCACGCATGTTGTTCACAACCAGCGTCGCGAGGGCTTCGCCTTCAACGTCTTCAGCCACGATCAGCAGTGGACGGCCGGCTTTCGCAACGGCTTCCAGGACTGGCAACATTTCGCGGATGTTGGAGATTTTTTTGTCGACCAGCAGGATCAGCGGACCGTCGAGCTCAGCGGTCATGGTTTCCGGCTTGTTGACGAAGTACGGGGACAGGTAACCACGGTCGAACTGCATGCCTTCAACAACCGACAGTTCGTTTTCCAGGCCCGAGCCTTCTTCAACGGTGATCACGCCTTCTTTACCGACTTTTTCCATGGCTTCGGCAATGATGTCGCCGATGGAGCTGTCGGAGTTGGCCGAGATGGTGCCGACCTGAGCGATAGCCTTGGTATCAGCGCAAGGCTTGGACAGGGCTTTCAGCTCTTTAACAATAGCGATGGTCGCTTTGTCGATGCCGCGTTTCAGGTCCATCGGGTTCATGCCGGCAGCGACGGCTTTCAGGCCTTCGTTGACGATCGACTGAGCCAGAACGGTAGCGGTGGTGGTGCCGTCGCCTGCGTCATCGTTGGCACGGGAGGCAACGTCTTTAACCAGTTGCGCGCCCATGTTTTCGAAGCGATCTTTCAGCTCGATTTCTTTGGCAACGGAAACGCCATCCTTGGTGATGGTCGGAGCGCCGAAGCTCTTCTCGATGATCACGTTACGGCCTTTAGGGCCCAGGGTCGCTTTTACTGCGTCAGCCAGGACGTTGACACCGGCGAGCATTTTTTTACGGGCGGAATCGCCGAATTTAACTTCTTTAGCAGCCATGATCGATATTCCTTAAATACTTTGTAGTAGCGGGAAGATGAACGAGGAAATCAGCCTTCCAGAACAGCGAGAATCTCGTTCTCAGCCATTACCAGCAGGTCTTCTCCGTCGATTTTCACAGTGTTGCTGCCGGAGTAAGGGCCGAAAACAACCTTGTCACCCACTTTCACAGCCAGCGCACGTACTTCACCGTTTTCCAGGGTTTTGCCTGGGCCAGCAGCCAGAATCACACCGTGGTTGGCTTTTTCAGCAGCCGAACCTGGCAGAACGATCCCGCCAGCGGTTTTCTTTTCTTCTTCACTGCGACGGATGACGACGCGGTCATGCAGAGGACGAAGCTTGCTCATTGTCGATCTCTCCTAATTGTGATTTTCATCGGCCGGTATATTTCCGGCGGGTTTAACAAATCCGGCGGTGCCGGGTGCGGCCCGTCAAGCGAACCGCGGAAGTCTGTCTGGCGCAATTGCCAGAAACCTTTCGGTGACCGTTACATAAGGGCGCATAAGCTTATTACAAGGGCGAGGTCGCAAATTTTTTCAGGTTGTTGCCCGCAAATGAACACGGCACCCGAAGGTGCCGTGCAGGCGAAAGACTTTACTTGGGATCGCGGTGTTCGAACTCGCCTTCAATCACGTTCGGCTCGCGGCCCAGCGGTTGACGCGGCGCTGGACCACCGTTCGGCTGCAGGTCATCAGCGAACGCACGCTGACGAATTGCCTGCTCTTCGGCGCGCCGACGCATTTTGTTGGCTAATAGACGGCGAGAGATCGGCAGCAACATGATCAGTCCGAGGACGTCGGTGACGAAGCCCGGCAGAATTAACAGACCACCGGCCAAAGCCAGCATCAGGCCCTCCAGCATGGTCTGGGCCGGTAACTCACCGCGATTCAGGCTTTCACGCGCACGCAGCGCAGTGGCCAGACCGGCGATACGCAGCACGAACACGCCGAGCATCGAGCCGAGAATAATCAGCAGCAGCGCCGGAAAAAAACCGATAGCCCCGCTGATCTTGACGAATACGAACAGCTCCAACACCGGAAACAGTACAAAGAGCAATAAAAAAGGGCGCATCAAATGGTTCCTCAACGCAAGAATGCCTTGCCAGTAAGCCTTAGATGACGTCGCCCTTTCGTGAATTCAAGCGTCAGTCACTTCATTTTTCGGCCAATGCTCGGCGTGAGCCAGGAAAACCAAGGCTTCCCGGACTTGTGTCGCCGTATTACAAGGCGCTTGAAACGGGAGCCGATGCAGCCCTTGGCCTATTCGCAGGTGCATACCCTCCGTGTCGATACCGGCCAGTTGTGCCGGGACGGTCTTGGGCAAACCCGCCAGCTCGACGTAGTGAGCGATGGCTTTGGCATGATCAGCGTTCATGTGTTCGACCATGCTCACCTCGCCCCTGCCGGCGAACGGGTTCGCCAAGGTCAATTGATCAATCCAGTGAATCGCGCCGAAACCACCGATGTAGCGGTGGCGTACCGGTTTGAGCACCCAGAAATCAAAATCGTGAGCCTTGTGGTAACTCTGTGATTCCGGGAAATACCGGTAGTAACGCTCGGCGGCCGCTTCGACGGCAGCCTCATCCTCAAGCTTTTCTGCTTCGGCGAGGTAAGTCAGGCGACCGACAGCTTGAGCGTCTTCAGCGCCGCGCTCGCCCACGAACAGTGAACATTTCGAGTCTTTTTGCAGGTTATGCGTGTGCTGGGCAATGCGGCTGATCAGGATCAGCGGCCGGCCCTGCTCGTCCAGGCAGTAAGGAACCACCGAACCAAAGGGGAAACCGGGCATTGCCTTGGAGTGGGTCGAAAGCACTCCGCGGTATTCCTTGAGAAGCAATTCTCGGGCATTCTTGGCCGCTTCAACGCTCAACTTATGACTCCTTATATAGAATCCGTCTAAAAAACGGACAGACGGCCGGGGATAAGTTCCAGCACGTCATCGGGGGCAATTCTCATGTGCAGCCAAGCCACATCAGGCGCAAATCGAGAGCCTCTTTAAAAAGAAGACCACTGCGACCTACTACGGGGCATGCGAATGCAACTCACTGACAAAGTAATCATTATCACTGGCGGTTGCCAGGGTTTAGGCCGATCGATGGCGGAGTATTTCGCGGGCAAAGGCGCGAAGCTGGCACTGGTCGACTTGAACCAGGAAAAGCTCAACGACACCGTCGCCGCCTGCAAGGCCAAGGGCGTTGAGGCTCGTGCCTACCTGTGCAACGTTGCCAATGAAGAACAGGTCACCCACATGGTCGCCCAGGTGGCCGAAGATTTCGGCGCGATCCACGGCCTGATCAACAACGCCGGCATCCTGCGTGACGGTTTGCTGTTGAAGGTCAAGGATGGCGAGATGACCAAGATGAGCCTTGCCCAATGGCAGGCGGTGATTGACGTCAACCTGACCGGGGTATTTCTGTGTACCCGTGAAGTCGCGGCGAAAATGGTCGAGCTGAAAAACGCCGGCGCGATCATCAACATCTCGTCAATCTCCCGAGCCGGCAACGTGGGCCAAACCAACTACTCCGCCGCCAAGGCCGGTGTAGCAGCCGCCACGGTGACCTGGGCCAAGGAACTGGCGCGCTATGGCATTCGGGTCGCGGGCATTGCCCCTGGCTTCATCGAAACCGAGATGACCCTGGGTATGAAGGCGGAAGCGCTAGAGAAGATGACGGCGGGTATTCCGCTCAAGCGCATGGGCAAGCCCGAAGAAATCGCCCATTCGGCGGCGTACATTTTCGAAAACGACTATTACACCGGTCGGATTCTGGAGATGGATGGCGGGTTGCGGATTTAAGGCCACGGTAAAAATGTAGGCGTGAGCCTGCTCGCGAAGGCGTTGGTTCAGTCAACTTATCTGTTGAATGACACGCCGCTTTCGCGAGCAGGCTCGTTTCCACAGGGGATCGCCTTGCTTTAGCGAATTAATCGTCGCTGATGGTGATGTTCGGCATCGGCGGCGTCACGGCTTCCTGCAACACAATTCGCGCGCCGACATGGCGGGCCAGTTCCTGGTACACCATCGCAATCTGGCTGTCAGGCTCGGCGATCACCGTTGGCTTGCCGCCATCGGCCTGCTCACGAATTAACATCGACAGCGGCAGCGAGGCCAGCAGTTCGACGCCGTATTGGTTGGCCAGTTTCACGCCACCGCCTTCGCCAAACAGATGCTCGGCATGCCCGCAGTTGGAGCAAATGTGTACGGCCATGTTTTCCACAACGCCCAACACCGGGATGTTGACCTTGCGGAACATCTCCACGCCCTTGCGTGCATCCAGAAGCGCCAGATCCTGCGGGGTGGTGACGATCACCGCACCGGCTACCGGTACTTTCTGCGCCAGTGTCAGTTGGATGTCACCGGTGCCTGGCGGCATGTCGATGACCAGGTAATCCAGGTCGCCCCATGCGGTTTGTGTCACCAGTTGCAACAATGCGCCGGAAACCATCGGGCCGCGCCAGACCATCGGCGTGTTGTCATCGGTCAGGAAAGCCATGGACATGACTTCGATACCATGGGATTCGATCGGAATGAACCACTTCTGGTCCTTGATCTTCGGCCGAGTGCCTTCAGGGATACCGAACATGATGCCTTGGCTCGGGCCATAGATATCGGCGTCGAGAATCCCGACTTTGGCGCCTTCGCGCGCCAGCGCCAACGCGAGGTTGGCAGCGGTGGTGGATTTGCCGACGCCGCCTTTGCCCGAGGCCACGGCCACGACGTTTTTCACGTTCGCCAGACCCGGAATCTGCGCTTGAGCCTTGTGCGCGGCAATGACGCTGGTGATCTGGACACGCGCAGTAACGACGCCGTCCAGACCTTCAATCGCCAGTTGCAGCAACTGCGCCCAGCCACTCTTGAACAGCCCGGCGGCATAACCCAACTCCATCTGGACGCTGACGCGATCGCCCTGGATGTCGATGTTGCGAACACACCCGGCGCTGACCGGGTCCTGGTTCAGGTAAGGGTCGGTGTATTGGCGAAGGACGGCTTCCACCGCTGCGCGATTGACGGCGCTCATGGGCAACTCCGATAGCAAGACTGGAAAATCAGGCAGGTATCCTACGCCGGACGCACATGTGTGGCGAGGGAGCTTGCTCGCGCAAGGCTGCGTAGCAGTCTATGCACCCGGAAACAGGCCCGAAGGGTGAAAAATATGCGCCAGCGCTTTATAGTGGCCGACCTCCGTTTCATCAAGTAGCCGAGCCCCATGTCCGAGCCACGCAAGATCCTCGTCACCAGCGCCCTGCCCTATGCCAATGGTTCGATTCACCTTGGCCACATGCTGGAATATATCCAGACCGATATGTGGGTGCGCTTTCAGAAGCACCGCGGCAATCAATGCATTTATGTCTGCGCCGACGACGCTCATGGCTCGGCCATCATGCTGCGCGCGGAAAAGGAAGGCATCACCCCGGAACAACTGATCGCCAATGTCCAGGCTGAACACAGCGCCGACTTTGCCGAGTTCCTGGTGGACTTCGACAACTTCCATTCCACTCACGCCGAAGAAAACCGTGAGCTGTCGAGCCAGATCTACTTGAAGCTGCGCGACGCGGGGCACATTGCTCAGCGTTCGATCACGCAGTATTTCGACCCGGAAAAGAAAATGTTCCTGGCCGACCGCTTCATCAAGGGCACCTGCCCGAAATGCGGCACCGAAGACCAGTACGGCGACAACTGCGAAAAATGCGGTGCAACCTACGCCCCGACCGACCTGAAAGATCCGAAGTCGGCCATCTCTGGCGCCACCCCGGTACTCAAGGATTCCCAGCACTTCTTCTTCAAGCTGCCGGACTTCCAGGAAATGCTGCAAGCCTGGACCCGCAGCGGGACCCTGCAAGACGCCGTTGCCAACAAGATCGCCGAATGGCTGGATGCCGGCCTGCAACAGTGGGACATCTCGCGCGATGCGCCGTACTTCGGCTTCGAAATCCCCGATGAGCCGGGTAAATATTTCTACGTGTGGCTGGACGCTCCGATCGGCTACATGGCTAGCTTCAAGAACCTTTGCGCCCGTCGTCCGGACCTGGACTTCGATGCGTTCTGGGCCAAGGATTCCACCGCCGAGCTGTACCACTTCATCGGCAAGGACATCGTCAACTTCCACGCCCTGTTCTGGCCAGCGATGCTCGAAGGTGCCGGCCTGCGTAAGCCAACGGCGATCAACGTACACGGCTACCTGACCGTCAATGGTCAGAAAATGTCCAAATCGCGGGGCACCTTCGTCAAGGCGCGCACTTACCTTGATCACCTGTCGCCGGAATATCTGCGCTATTACTACGCGGCCAAACTCGGCCGAGGCGTTGACGACCTTGACCTGAACCTCGAAGACTTCGTGCAAAAGGTCAACTCTGACCTGGTGGGCAAAGTCGTCAACATCGCCAGCCGTTGTGCCGGATTCATCCAGAAAGGCAACGCTGGCGTGCTGGTCGCAGGAAACGCTGCGCCGGAACTGACCGACGCATTCCTTGCCGCAGCGCCGAGCATCGCAGATGCCTACGAGGCTCGCGACTTCGCCAGGGCCATGCGCGAGATCATGGGCCTGGCCGACCGCGCCAACGCCTGGATCGCCGACAAGGCACCGTGGTCGCTGAATAAACAGGAAGGCAAGCAGGACGAAGTCCAGGCCATCTGCGCCCTGGGCATCAACCTGTTCCGCCAACTGGTGATCTTCCTCAAGCCGGTGCTACCGCTGCTGGCCGCCGATGCAGAGGCATTCCTCAACGTCGCGCCGCTGACCTGGAACGACCACGCCACGCTGCTGAGCAATCATCAGTTGAACGAATTCAAACCGTTGATGACCCGCATCGACCCGGTAAAAGTACAAGCCATGACCGACGCCTCGAAAGAAGACCTGACTGCCAGCCAGACCGACACCGGCGATGCTGCACCGGCCGGCAATGGCGAACTGCTCAAGGAGCCGCTGGCGCCAGAGATCGAGTTCGATGCGTTTGCCGCCGTCGACTTGCGTGTCGCGCTGATCCTCAAGGCAGAAGCCGTGGAAGGCGCCGACAAGCTGCTGCGCCTGACCCTGGACATCGGTGACGAGCAGCGCAACGTGCTCTCCGGAATCAAGAGCGCTTACCCGGACCCGGCCAAGCTCGAAGGTCGCCTGACCATGATGATCGCCAACCTCAAGCCGCGCAAAATGAAGTTCGGGATCTCCGAAGGCATGGTGATGGCCGCCGGCCCTGGCGGTGAAGAAATCTACCTGCTGAGCCCCGACAGCGGCGCCAAGCCGGGTCAGCGCATCAAGTAAGGTTCTGCGCTAAACCGATCCCACAGTCGTGCCGGGCATGACTGTGGGATTTTCATGTCTGGCCCCCCCTCCTTCCTTGCCGGATAATGCCTGACCCTCAGGTAGACAGATCCGTTCTTGCCGGCACACTCATGACCGAACTGCTTCTTACGCTTATCAGCGCTGCCCTGATCAACAACCTCGTGTTGCACTGGCCGCTGAGCGTCGATCCACTGCGCCACACCGATCGTCATCAGGTCCATGCCCTGGGCCTTGCGACAACCTGCCTGATGCTGATCGTCGGCACGCTCGGCTATGCGCTCTACCAAGGGCTGCTGGTGCCACTGCAATTGACGGCGCTGCGCCTGTTCGTGTTTCTACCGCTGAGCGTTCTGCTGATCAGGCCGCTGCTGAAGCTGCTTGCGCGGTTGTTACCGAGGCTTTCGTTCGAAGGCCTCTGGCCCCTGCTGTTGGGGAATGCTGGCGTCCTCGGGCTGGCGTTGCTCAATGCTCGGGAGGACCGGGGATTGTTCCACGCCACAGCCTTGAGCCTGGGCGCCGGCCTGGGTTTCTGGCTGGTGCTGAGCCTGTTCAGCGATTTGCGCCAACGCACCCTCGATAACGATATCCCCCTGCCCTTTCGTGGCTTGCCGATCCAATTGATCGGCGCTGGACTGATCGCAGTGGCCTTTCTCGGCTTCAACGGACTGATCAAAACATGAGTCTGATCCAACGCATCGACGCCCTCTTGCCCCAGACCCAGTGCGGCAAATGCGGCCACCCCGGATGCAAGCCCTACGCCGAAGGTATCGCCAGCGGCGAGCTGATCAACAAGTGCCCACCGGGCGGCAGCGAAACCATTGCAGCCTTGGCCGAGTTGCTGAAAGTGCCTGTGCTGGAACTGGACGTGAGTCGCGGTGCGGCCCCCGCACAAATCGCCTACATACGCGAAGCAGAATGCATCGGCTGCACCAAATGCATCCAGGCGTGCCCCGTGGATGCGATCGTCGGGGCGGCAAAATTGATGCACACCGTGATGGTCGATGAATGCACTGGTTGCGATCTGTGTGTGGCGCCGTGCCCGGTTGACTGCATCGAAATGCGCCCGCTGCCGCTCGATACGGTTCTGCCGATTGTCGGCGGACTTGCGTTCAGCCTTGAAGAGCAACGGGAGCGGGCCGCCAAGCGCGACCATGCACGGCGCCGCTTCGAACAGCGCAACGAACGATTGCGCCGCGAAGAGGCAGAAAAAATCGCCGAGCGTCAGGCTCGGGCGCACCGCGTGCTGCAACCCAGCGACGTGACTCTCGATCCGGTTCAAGCGGCCCTTGAGCGGGTTCGGGCGCAAAAAGCGGCGAATGCTGACGCGGCCTTGAAGAAAGCGAAAATCGATCTGGCCATGAGTCGAGCGCAACTGAACAAGTCGCTCAAGGCCTTCGGGCATCCGCCAACCTTTGAACAGCAATCGCAGTTGATCGTTCTGCAACAGCAGTTCGAAGCCGCCGAGCAAGCGTTGGCGCAACTGGACAGCAACACAGCGCCCGCCACCATTGCGCCGGCGAAAGATGCCGAGTTGAAGAAAGCCAAGATCCAATTGGCCATGCGTCGAGCGGAGCTTAAAAAAGCGCACGTCAGCGCAGTGCCCTCAGAACAAATCGATACCCTGGAGCGCGCCCTTGGCGAAGCCGAACAGGCGCTCCACGCCGCCGAAGCGGCCAGTGAGCAACCGCGGCCTGAGCTGACTCGCGTCGAAAAACGCCCCATCGACAGCCAGCTTCGACGACTTAAAACAGAGTTGGCCTACGCCCGTGCCGACGTCAGCAAACTCGAACGACAACCCGGCACGCCCGCCGAGTTAATAGCGCGCGCGCGTATCCGACTCCAGGAAGCCGAGCGTCAGGTGGAGACCTATGTCGCCCCTTGAGCCGGTAGACCCTCGCCTTCAGCAGGCCATGAAGCACGTATTGCTGGCGACCCTGCCGGGGATGCTGATGCTGTTTTGGCTGTATGGCTGGGGCGTATTGATCAACCTGCTATTAGCGGTCATGACGGCGCTACTCGTCGAAGCGCTGGTGTTGCACCTACGCCAACGCCCAATCAAACCGGCATTACGCGACGGCAGCGCCCTGGTCACCGCCACGCTACTGGCACTGGCCTTGCCGGCTTATTGCCCTTGGTGGTTGACCGTCAGCGCCGCAGCGGCCGCGCTGCTGTTCGGCAAACACCTGTACGGCGGTGTCGGCAAGAATCCATTCAACCCGGCGATGCTCGGCTTCGCCCTGGTATTGGTGACGTTCGCGCAACAGATGACGCACTGGCCGGCGTCCCACGGCATGGACTTGCTGGGCGGTTTACAGCAGGTGTTCGGCTTCAGCATTGGCCAGGCACCCGATGCCTGGGTGCAGGCCACCGCGCTGGACAGTCTGCGAATCAACAAAAGCCTGACCGTGGAAGAACTGTTCGCCGGCAACCCGGCGTTCGGCCATTTCGGCGGACGTGGTGCGGAATGGGTAAATCTGGCTTTTCTCGCTGGCGGAGTTTTTCTCCTGCAACGACGGGTGTTTAGTTGGCACGCTCCGGTGGGCATGCTTGCCAGTCTGTTTGTCGCAAGCTTGCTGTGCTGGAACGGGTCAGGCTCCGACTCACATGGCTCGCCACTGTTTCACTTGCTGACCGGCGCCAGCATGTTAGGCGCCTTTTTCATCGTCACAGAACCGGTCTCTGGCGCGAAAAGCGCAGGAGCCAAACTGTTATTCGGGGTGGGCGTGGGCCTGCTGACGTACCTGATTCGTACTTGGGGCGGTTATCCGGATGGCGTGGCCTTCGCCGTATTGCTGATGAACCTGTGCGTGCCGACACTCGAACGGTTTATCGCCACCCGGCAAGAGCAGGCAACCCCATGATCCGAACAACGAGTGTGATGGTGCTCGCGCTGCTCACCGCCGCGGGGATTGGCACAACGTATTTGCTACAGCGCACCAGTGAGGCACACATTGCCACCGAACAGCGCCTGATCGACAGTCATAACCTGCTGGACCTGCTGCCCGTCGGCAGCTACGACAACCAGCCGCTGGACCGGCCCCTTGCGCTGGAAAACATTGCACTGGCCCACAGCACGTTAATGGGCGGTTACCTGGCGACCAAAACCAGCCATCCCGGCGCTGTATTACTACGCCTGCAGACGCTGGGTTATGCCGCCACCCTCGAGTTGCTGATTGCCATCGACGCCAACGGCAAGTTGCTGGGCGTCAAAACCCTCAAACAAGCCGAAACCCCAGGCTTGGGCGGTCGATTAGCTGACTGGCCGAACGCCTGGCTTCAAACCTTTTCCGGTAAGTCGCGAACCGATCCCGCTGACAATGACTGGGCCTTGAAAAAAGACCAGGGGCAGTTCGATCAGATGGCGGGCGCGACCATCACCTCGCGCGCCGTGATCAACGCCATCCATGACGCGTTACGTTACTTCGATGAACATCAGCAACAGCTGGTGGGGAGCGCAGCTCATGAATAAGACCGTGGCCGTGAACTCGCTAATGCTGGCACCCCTCATTGGGGCCACGGACTCCCTGATGACGGCGCTGGGCCTGTGGTTGATGTTTGTCGGGATCATCAGCGCTTACGGCTTGGGCATGCGGGCAATACGCCCTCGCCTCGCTGCCTCGTCAAATGTGCAGGGCGGCTGCGTGGTACTGGCGGCCACACTCACCAGTTGTGCAGAACTCGCCGCACAAGCCTGGTCGCTGCCATGGCAACAACATCTGGGGGTGTATTGCGCATTGATCGCATTGCAATGCGTCGTGCTTGAGCACACTGGTTTTTTCCAGCACTCATGCCGCGCTCGTTTACGCCTGTATGGCCTGTTCGGCGCACTGATGATGGGTTTAGGCATGCTGCGCGAACTGATCGGCACCGCGACCCTCGGCGCACACCTGTCCTGGCTGGTCGGTGTTACGCAATCGGACGGGCACGGCTGGGTATGGGCGGCTGACGGCGGCCTGCGAATCGCCACGCTGGCTCCGGGCGGTTTTATACTGCTTGGCCTATTGATCGCCGCTTGGCAAGCCTGGTCTCGGTCTGCCCTCTCAAACTTCGCTTTCGAGGAAACGCATCGTCCATGAATGCCGCAAAACGTTTCGAAATTTTCCGTAGGCTTCACGAAGACAACCCGGAACCGAAGACAGAACTGGCTTATTCATCGCCGTTCGAACTGTTGATCGCGGTGATTTTGTCAGCTCAATCCACCGATGTCGGCGTCAACAAGGCCACTGCAAAACTGTTCCCGGTGGCCAATACCCCTGCAGCGATCCATGCCTTGGGTGTCGAAGGGCTATCGGCCTACATCAAGACCATCGGGCTGTTCAACAGCAAAGCGAAAAACGTAATCGAGACCTGCCGCTTACTGGTGGAGCGCCATGACAGTGAGGTGCCGCGAACCAGAGAGGAACTCGAGGCATTGCCCGGCGTTGGTCGCAAAACCGCCAACGTAGTGCTCAACACTGCATTTCGGCAGTTGACCATGGCCGTGGACACCCATATTTTCAGGGTCAGCAATCGTACAGGCATTGCGCCGGGCAACAACGTGGTCGAGGTGGAGAAAAAACTGATGAAGTTCGTGCCCAAGGAGTTTCTGCTCGACTCCCACCACTGGCTGATTCTTCACGGACGTTACGTTTGCGTGGCCCGCAAGCCTCGCTGCGGCAGCTGTCGCATTGAGGACTTGTGTGAATACAAGCAAAAGACCTCTGACGATTGAGGCGCTATTAGGTTTACCGCTTTACCGATTGAAAAAATCTTTTTTACCCGCCGGTGGTTTATCGATATAAGGGGCGCCAATGGCAGTCTTAGCCTGGAGTTAACTTTTATGAGCACTGGCAAAGAACAACTGGACGTAGAAGACGACTTCTCCCCCGCCGAGGCCGATGACGCTGACCCGGTGGTTGAGGTGGCGAAGACCAACCTGAGCAAACGCCGCACCATCGATAACCTATTGGAGGAGCGCCGACTGCAAAAGCAATTGGCCGATTACGATTTTGATCTATAACACCTAAAAGCCTCCCGAGACGGAGGCTTTTTACTAGGCGTTGCGCCTGAACCCACGTCTGATCACCACGCCGCGCAGATGGCCGCGGTCGTCATACCAAGCCATTGCGCTGAGCCAATTCGATTAAGTCCACCAGCGAGCGAGCATTGAGTTTCAACAATAACCGGGTTTTGTAGGTACTGACGGTTTTGTTGCTGAGGAACATTCCATCGGCAATCTCCTTGTTTGTCTTTCCCCGGGCCAGTTGTTGCAGCACCATCATTTCTCGTCCTGACAAACGATCTACCATATCAGCTTCACTGGCATTGCCAAGACTGGAGCGCACCGTATGCAAGGCTTGATTGGGAAAGTAGCTGTAGCCGGACAATACCGCCTTAATAGCACTGAGCAACTCAGTGAGGTCCTGTTGTTTGCACACATAACCGGCAGCACCCGACTGCATACAACGCATGGAAAAATGCCCCGGCGCCTGAGAGGTCAGGACTAACACTTTCATCGGCAATGTCGTCGTTGTCAGACGCGCGATGACTTCCAGCCCATCAAGTTTGGGTATTCCAATGTCCAGAATGACAATATCTGGCATATGTTCACGCGCAAGTTGCAATGCATCCACGCCATTGTCTGTTTCTGCAATAACTTCGTAGCCATGGCGCTCCATTAGCATACGTACCGCTAGACGAATGACGGGGTGATCATCCACGATCAGCACTTTATTCATGAGCAAGTCCAATTTCGCTGTTCGAATTTTTAGAGCCCGCACAATAGCCTAGTCGTTTCGCCCATTGCATGCCGTACCCCCCGGACACCCACAACGAGAGACATTCCCTACAAACGATACAGATTTATCCTACAAAGAAACCTTGAATAAAGTGTGCTTTAAAACTTACAGACTTGATGACGTTCACTTTACCGATGGTTTTTTTGTATCGCTTTACGACCTGCAATGAGCGTAACGTTCAGCCACGCTGCCTATCCTGTACCGAGTGACTATTGATAGTCACTCAAAAGTAACCGATATTTTCAAGCAAACAACTCACACTAGAAACATTATCTATTAAACATTCACTCACCTACTAAAAGACTGCCGACACAAAAAACCACAACCTCAAACAATTTTTTGAAACAACACCCTCCAACAAAACCCGTTATTGAGACTACAGTTAGACTATAAAAACATCACACTAAAAAACCGTCAAAAGCAAAAAAAAACACTTAAAACCACCCAAAACCAAAACTTTAATCGCAAGAGAAGAAGACAATATTATGAGCAAATACCATGACGAAATTCAAAAAGAAAATCTCAAACCCTATGACGATTATTGCCATATTCGCAACTCTTTCCGAGACATCGGCGGCGGTCTCGTTACCGTTTTTAAGCGATGACGAACGAGAAATCTACATCTGGTTTCTGATCAGTTTTCCCTTTTATTTACTTTTTCTTTTTTTTATCACACTCAACTTTAACTATCGGTCACTGTATTCACCGTCCGATTTCGACAAAGAAAAGCACTTCATAAAAGTAATAGACAACGCTGAACGCTCGGAAAACAAAAAACAGCAACGCCCCAACGATTCACCCGCAAAACAGAAAAGACCCGTGACAACACCGACATCCGAAACCACACTGCCAGACCAGCCGTCAAAAGCCGAAGCGTGCCGATACCGCCTCTGGAGCGCACAGGACTTATCGGTCGATATCTGTCTGCAAACCAGCCTCCGGGCTCAGCACAACACGCGCCTGCAGGGCCCGCTGAAGAACCTGCGTATTGTTGATACGCGCGGAATCAGCACAAAAGTCGACGTCGTCAATTTGATGGAGACACTACGAGAATCAGGCAGGCACTGCACCCATGTGGTGGTGTTTCTTGCCTGTGGTGAATCGGAGAAATTACTGAGGGAACGCACGCTCAAGTGTCCAAAACAGATCAAGAAAGGGACTTGCACCACTTCCTGGATTGTTTACAACCTGAATTCACATGATGTGACAGTGCTGGATAAAACGTGACGGCCCGGCAGGCGAGGTCTGGGCAGGACCCTATGGCATCGCCAGGTGTTGAACAACAATCAAAGAACCCCGGACAACAGCAGAAAAACCTCTTTTTGAAGGGGTGGCATTGTCTACGACAGGGCCACCCCTTCAATGATCACATCAAAGGTCTCAGAACAGCTTACGACCCTTGTTTGCGGCAATGCGCATACGCAGGGCATTAAGCTTGATGAAGCCCGCGGCGTCGGCCTGGTTGTAGGCGCCGCCGTCCTCTTCAAAGGTTGCAATGTTGGCGTCAAACAACGACTCATCGGACTTGCGACCGGTGACAATCACATTGCCTTTGTAAAGCTTCAGGCGCACGACACCATTTACGTGGGCTTGAGAAGCATCGATCATCTGTTGCAGCATCAGACGCTCAGGGCTCCACCAGTAACCGGTGTAGATCAGGCTCGCGTATTTAGGCATCAGCTCATCTTTGAGGTGAGCCACTTCACGGTCCAGTGTGATCGACTCGATCGCACGGTGAGCGCGCAGCATGATGGTGCCACCTGGGGTTTCGTAGCAGCCACGGGACTTCATGCCCACGTAACGGTTCTCGACGATGTCGAGGCGGCCGATACCGTGTTTACCACCGATGAGGTTCAGGGTCGCCAGCACAGTTGCCGGGGTCATTTCGACGCCGTCAAGTGCAACGATGTCGCCATTTCGGTAGGTCAGTTCCAGGTATTGCGCTTGGTCAGGAGCGTTCTCCGGGGAGACGGTCCACTTCCACATGTCTTCTTCGTGTTCGGTCCAGGTGTCTTCCAGCACGCCGCCTTCATAGGAGATGTGCAGCAGGTTGGCATCCATCGAATACGGGGACTTTTTCTTGCCGTGGCGCTCGATCGGGATGTTGTGCTTTTCGGCATAGTCCATCAGCTTCTCGCGCGACAGCAGGTCCCACTCGCGCCAAGGCGCGATCACTTTCACGCCAGGCTTGAGCGCGTAGGCCCCGAGCTCAAAACGAACCTGGTCGTTGCCCTTGCCGGTGGCGCCGTGAGAAATGGCGTCAGCGCCGGTTTCGTTGGCAATTTCGATCAAGCGTTTGGCGATCAACGGGCGAGCGATGGAAGTACCCAGCAGGTACTCGCCTTCGTAGACGGTGTTGGCACGGAACATTGGGAACACGAAATCACGCACGAATTCTTCGCGCAGATCGTCGATGTAGATCTCTTTGACACCCATGGCCTGAGCCTTGGCGCGGGCCGGTTCGACCTCTTCGCCCTGCCCCAGGTCGGCGGTGAAGGTCACCACTTCACAGTTATAAGTATCCTGCAGCCACTTGAGGATCACCGAAGTGTCCAGGCCGCCGGAATACGCCAGAACGACCTTGTTTACGTCCGCCATGCCATCACTCCACGGGTTCTACGGAAAGCCGGGAAGTCTACCGCTCACGCGGAATAATTTACAGAGGCGCGACAGCTTATGACGACGAAGCGACAGATTATGTCGATCGAGCGACGGTGAAAGTGGCTCAGGAAGTCCGCGCCGCACTCACCGGAGCACTGGCTTGTGGGGCCGGTTTCTCAGTGGGAGCCACGCGCTCAAGACGAACGGCAACCCGCCGATTTTTTGCACGGTTGGCGGCGCTGGTGTTTGGCACCAATGGATAGCGCTCGCCGTGAAAGCGCAGAGTCACCTGAGATTCCTGTATTCCGTTGGCTTTGAAGAAGTCCATCACCGCCAGCGCTCTGCGCCGAGACAGCTCTCGATTGGTCAGGCGATTGCCGCTGTTGTCGGAATGACCATCCAGTTCGATGTGATTGACCGTAGGATCGGCTTTCATGAATTCCAGCATGACCTGCAACTGCGCCTTCGCCCGAGGATCGAGATCGACCCCCTCGCCAGGAAACCCGACTTCAGACTGTTTGACCTGTTCAAAGTTTTTCGGCAGCAACTTGGCCACGCAGCTCTGGTAATCGCCAAATGCTTTGCTGAATTTGACGGGCAACAAGCGCACTTCAGACACGCGGCCATCGCCAGCAGAATGTCGAACCACCGGGCTGCGGCCATCCATCAAACCACTGATCAAACGCCCGGCTTGGACCTGCGAGCTATTGAACAGCACATCACCGCTGCCAATTCTTACCGAACCCAAATTGATATCGCCACGCCCTGGCTGCCAAGGCGCAGCGGCTGCCAGCAGGGTCGCCGAACCGCCGCCTATCATCGAGTTATAGGCTTTCAGACGAAATGTCGCCTGTTCACCGGCGCGGCGCACAAACTCACCCGCCCCGAAATCAGTGATCGCTTGAGTCAGGCGGCATTCGAACTTGTCACCTTCGACCGTCCACTCGATGCTCTCCAGACGGGTCTGGAAAGTGAGCGCCATCGCGGGAAGGCTGGCAAACACACTGAGCAAGGCTAAATAACGCTGGCGCACGGGAGGCTCCAATGGTTTCTACAACAAAAAGACCGACACAGATGTTTACGGCATACCTAGTTGCTATCGGTTGGTTGATACAAAACTTGATAGCGAGTGCCTGGAAGAGTCTTTTCCGGTAGCATTCCCCTCAGTTTGACCCGCCTGGAATCCCCTCATGTCCGACCGCCTGACCCTGCTGCGTCCCGACGACTGGCATATTCATCTTCGCGATGGTGCTGTGTTGTCCCATACCGTTGCGGATGTCGCGCGTACCTTTGGTCGCGCCATCATCATGCCAAATCTGGTACCTCCGGTGCGTAACGCCGCGGAAGCCGACGGCTATCGCCAACGAATTCTCGCTGCTCGCCCGGCTGGCAGTCGCTTCGAACCTTTGATGGTGCTGTACCTGACCGACCGCACCCAGCCCGCAGAAATTCGCGAAGCCAAGGCCAGCGGTTTCGTTTACGCCGCCAAGCTGTACCCGGCCGGCGCGACCACTAACTCGGATTCTGGCGTCACCAGCATTGACAAGATTTTCCCTGCCATCGAGGCCATGGCCGAGGTCGGCATGCCGCTGCTGATTCACGGCGAAGTTACCCGTGGCGATGTCGATGTTTTTGATCGCGAAAAAATCTTCATCGATGAGCACATGCGTCGTGTAGTCGAGCGTTTCCCGACGCTCAAGGTGGTGTTCGAACACATCACCACGGCTGACGCCGTGCAGTTCGTCAATGAGGCTTCTGCCAATGTTGGCGCGACCATCACCGCACATCACCTGCTCTACAACCGCAACCACATGCTAGTGGGCGGGATTCGGCCGCACTTCTACTGCCTGCCGATTCTCAAGCGCAACACGCACCAGGAAGCCTTGCTCGACGCCGCCACCAGCGGCAGCGAAAAGTTCTTCCTCGGCACCGACTCGGCACCCCATGCCCAGCACGCCAAAGAGGCCGCTTGCGGCTGTGCGGGCTGCTATACGGCTTATGCCGCGATCGAAATGTATGCTGAAGCCTTTGAACAGCGCAATGCGCTGGACAAACTCGAAGCGTTCGCCAGTCTCAACGGCCCGCGCTTCTACGGCCTGCCGGTGAACACCGATCGCATTACCCTGGTCCGCGATGAGTGGACCGCCCCAACCAGCCTGCCATTTGGCGAGCTGACCGTTATCCCGCTGCGCGCCGGTGAAAAACTGCGCTGGCGCCTGCTGGAGGAACACGCGTGAGTGAAGACCATTTCGACGACGAACAGGACGGTCATGGCGGCGGCGGAGGCGGCTCCCGTCATCCAATGGCAGCCAGGTTCCGTGGTTACCTGCCGGTTGTCGTCGATGTAGAAACCGGTGGTTTCAACTCGGCCACCGACGCCCTGCTGGAAATTGCGGCCACCGTTATCGGCATGGATGAAAAAGGCTTCGTGTTCCCCGAACACACCTATTTCTTCCGGGTAGAGCCGTTCGAAGGCGCAAATGTCGAAGCTGCAGCGCTGGAGTTCACCGGGATCAAACTCGATCACCCTTTACGCATGGCCGTAAGTGAAGAAGCGGCACTGACCGATATCTTCCGCGGTGTGCGCAAAGCGCTGAAGGCCAACGGTTGCAAACGAGCGATTCTGGTAGGGCACAACAGCAGCTTCGATCTGGGTTTCCTCAACGCCGCTGTGGCGCGCCTGGACATGAAGCGCAACCCGTTTCATCCGTTCTCCAGCTTCGACACCGCCACCCTTGCAGGCCTGGCTTACGGGCAAACCGTACTGGCCAAAGCCTGTCAGGCTGCGGACATCGACTTCGATGGCCGCGAGGCCCACTCGGCTCGTTACGACACAGAGAAAACAGCTGATCTGTTCTGCGGCATCGTTAATCGCTGGAAACAAATGGGCGGTTGGGAAGACTTCAACGACTGAGTCAGTCATCGGGTTTATCCCACCCACAAAAAACCGGCCTCTCAGAGGCCGGTTTTTTTATGACGGCTGCGTGGCTTACAGCGCGCCAGCGTTTTCGGTCAGGTAGGCCGCAACACCTGCGGTCGAAGCGGTCATGCCTTTGTCGCCTTTTTTCCAGTTGGCAGGGCAAACTTCGCCGTGCTCTTCGTGGAATTGCAGGGCGTCGACCAGACGGATCAGCTCTTCCATGTTACGGCCCAGCGGCAGGTCGTTGATGATCTGCGAACGGACAACGCCTTTATCGTCGATCAGAAACGCACCACGGAAAGCCACGCCGCCTTCGGACTCAACGTCGTAGGCCTTGGCAATTTCGTGCTTCATGTCGGCAGCCATCGTGTAGCGAACCTGGCCGATACCGCCATTGTTCACCGGGGTGTTGCGCCAGGCATTGTGAGTGAAATGCGAGTCGATCGAAACAGCGATCACTTCAACGTTGCGTGCCTTGAAATCAGACATGCGGTTGTCCAGCGCGATCAGCTCGGACGGGCAAACGAAGGTGAAGTCCAGTGGATAGAAGAACACCAGGCCGTATTTGCCTTTGATAGCCGAGGACAGCGTGAAGCTGTCAACGATTTCGCCATTGCCGAGTACGGCCGGTACGGTGAAGTCAGGGGCTTGTTTGCCTACGAGTACGCTCATTGATATCTCCTGGTGTAATAACTTGAAAAACGACGTTCGCGCCAGCCTGCCATCCGCAGGCGACAGGCATGTGACACTAATCCGCGCCGAAAACGCCGAACATCATACACCGCACTTTTCGCCTGTCTTTAACGGTTTTCCGCCCCTGAGCAAAAACCGGCGCCACGGCTTTCGGCCCTGCGACCACCTAACGACAAACCGTTCGTCAGCCCTTACGAATGCTTTCTGAAACAACTTTGACAATCATTCTCGTTAACATTAAGATCCGTCCCAATTGAGTCACAACCAGCGACGGTTATCACTTATGTATGTCTGCCTCTGCACTGGCGTCACCGATGGTCAAATCCGCGATGCAATCTATGAAGGTTGCTGCAGCTATCGGGAAGTACGTCAGGCCACCGGCGTTGCCAGTCAATGCGGTAAATGTGCCTGCCTTGCCAAGGAAGTGGTTCGCGAAACCCTGACCACATTGCAAACCGCCCAGGCAGCCATACCTTTTCCAGCTGAATTTACGGCCGCTTAATCACCCTGTTTCAGAGAACCGGACTTGATGTCCGGTTTTTTTATGCCTGAAAATCAATTGCTTAGGCGCTAGACGCGGAACAAAAACATTCTTATTCAGATTAATTTTCATTTATTATTCAATAACTTAGGTTTGACACTTATAAATACGCAGCTCAGACTCTGCCTCATAGACAGTTAATAAAGGGCAGGACCCCATCATGAAAGGCGACATCACAGTCATCCAGCATCTCAACAAGATCCTTGCCAATGAACTGGTCGCGATCAATCAATACTTCCTGCATGCGCGCATGTATGAAGATTGGGGCCTGAACAAGCTCGGCAAACACGAATACAAAGAATCCATCGATGAGATGAAGCATGCGGATAAGCTGATCAAGCGCATCCTGTTCCTTGAAGGCCTGCCGAACGTCCAGGATTTGGGCAAGCTGCACATCGGTGAACACACCAAGGAAATGCTTGAGTGTGACCTGCGTATCGAACGCACCGGTCATGCCGATCTCAAAGTCGCGATTGCGCATTGCGAAACTGTCGGCGACTTCGGTAGTCGTGAACTGCTCGAAGATATCCTTGAGTCCGAAGAAGAACATATCGACTGGCTGGAAACCCAGCTCGGCCTGATCGATAAGGTAGGTCTTGAGAACTACCTGCAATCGCAGATGGGCGAAGAGTAAGTTAGCGCCCACTGAACGCTAGAGACTAAAAAGCCCAGCCCTCTTACGAGGAGCTGGGCTTTTTATTGCCCGGTGTCCCAGGCTCACCTGAATCTGAAATGGGGGCGGTTTCACCCCCACTTGGTATCAGGCTTCAGTCTTCGCAGCCGCCACTTCGACAGCGGCTTTGATCGTGGTCTGCAACGAACCGTCTGCCGCCATCTCAGTCATGATGTCGCTCCCACCGACCAGCTCACCACCCACCCACAATTGCGGGAAAGTTGGCCAGTTGGCGTATTTTGGCAAGTTGGCACGGATTTCCGGGTTCTGCAGGATGTCCACATAAGCGAACTTTTCACCACACGCCATCACGGCCTGAGCGGCCTTCGCCGAGAAGCCACACTGTGGGGCATTCGGCGAACCTTTCATGTAAAGCAGAATGGTGTTGTTGGCAATCTGCTCTTTAATCGTTTCGATGATATCCATGGAACACCTCGGCTGAACTTTCCGACTCAAAGGTCGGCACGGTGGCGCATTGTAACGGAAACCCGAACGCCATGCTCGGTCTCCCCGACAGACATCCTCACGCGGCAACTATCGTCACCGGGACACCGTTGAGCGCCGCATTGCCTGATAATTCGTCGAGCTGGCACTCATCGGTCAGGTCGTTGGCACTGGAGCCTGGCTGGCTGCAGGCAATCGTCATCTGCACCCCCGGTCGTGCATGACCCCAGCCGTGAGGCAAGCTGACCACCCCTTTCATCATGTCCAAGCTGCTCAATACCTCCACTTCGATTACCCCGACGCGCGAACTGACCCGCACCCGTTGCCCATCGCTAAGCCCGCGACTGGTCAGATCGTGCGGATGCATCAACAGTTGATGGCGCGGTTTGCCCTTCACCAGACGGTGGTAGTTGTGCATCCACGAGTTGTTGCTGCGCACATGACGACGGCCAATCATCAGCAGTTCGTCGGGGGCCGGCGCTTGCAACGTGGCGAAACGAGCCAGGTCGGCGAGGATCGCAGCCGGCGCTGCCTGAACGCGCTGATTAACGGTTTTCAGACGCGGTGCGAGGTTTGACTTAAGCGCTCCGAGGTCGATCCCGTGGGGGTGATCGAACAAAGTCGCCAGTGACAGTTTGTGCGCCGACGCATCGCCGTAAAGGCCCATGCGCAAACCTCGATCGATCATCTGCGCCGGGGCAATGGTCGGTTTCAGCGCGCTGCCGTTTTTTGCTGCAAACGCTTCAGCCAGCCCGACAAAAATTTCCCAGTCATGCAAAGCACCTTCGGGCTTGGCCAGGATCGCTCGATTGAAACGCGTGACGTTACGCACTGCAAACATGTTGAACGTGGTGTCGTAGTGATCATTTTCCAGGGCCGACGTAGACGGCAGTATCAGGTCCGCATAACGCGTGGTTTCGTTGATGTACAAGTCGATGCTGAGCATGAACTCCAAGCCGTCCAATGCCTGTTCCAACTGCCGACCGTTAGGCGTGGACAGCACCGGGTTGCCTGCCACAGTGATCAACGCACGAACCTGCCCCTGCCCCTCGGTGAGCATTTCTTCCGCGAGAGCCGACACGGGCAATTCGCCGCCATACTCCGGACGCCCGGAGACCCGGCTCTGCCACATGTTGAAATGCCCACCGGAAGTCGACGCCACCAGATCCACTGCCGGCTCGGTACACAGCGCACCGCCGACACGGTCGAGGTTGGCCGTGACCAGATTGATCAGTTGCACCAACCAATGACACAAGGTCCCGAAGGCTTGGGTCGAGACGCCCATTCGGCCGTAGCAAACCGCCGTCGGGGCGGCGGCGAAGTCCCGGGCCAGCTGACGAATCTGTTCGGCCGGAACGCTACACAGTGGGCTCATGGTCTCTGCGGTGAAACTCGCAACAGCCTCACGCACCTCGTCCAGGCCGTCCACCGGCAAATGGCTGTCGCGTGTCAGGCCTTCGGCAAACAACGTATTGAGCAGCCCAAACAGCAGCGCGGCATCGCCACCCGGACGCACGAACAGGTGCTGATCAGCAATCGCCGCCGTTTCACTACGACGCGGATCGACCACCACCACTTTTCCGCCCCGCGCCTGAATCGCCTTCAGGCGCTTTTCCACATCCGGCACGGTCATGATGCTGCCGTTGGACGCCAATGGATTGCCACCCAGGATCAGCATGAAGTCAGTGTGATCAATGTCCGGAATAGGCAGCAGCAAACCATGGCCGTACATCAGATGACTGGTCAGGTGATGGGGTAACTGATCGACCGAGGTCGCGGAAAACCGGTTACGGGTTTTCAGCAAGCCAAGAAAATAATTACTGTGGGTCATCAACCCATAGTTATGCACACTGGGGTTACCCTGATACACCGCCACCGCGTTCTGCCCGTGACGCTCCTGAATTGCCGTCAGGCGTTCGGCGACAAGATTGAACGCCTCTTCCCACTCGATGGGCTGCCACTCACTGCCAACTCGCCGCATCGGCTGATGCAGACGATCCGGGTCGTTCTGGATATCCTGGAGTGCCACCGCTTTGGGGCATATGTGCCCACGACTGAACGTATCCAACGGATCACCCTTGATCGAGGTGATCTGCACGCCGCCATCCACCTCGGTGGTTTCGATCGTCAGACCGCAAATGGCTTCACACAGGTGGCAGGCACGGTGATGGAGAGTCTTGGTCATGGCCAGTCTCTGTTTTGTTCTGGGCGGACAACATCGACCGCGGGAGCAAAACTATGGCGCTTGCACCGCTGCCGCACCAGCGACGTTTGTCTTGTGAATCGGCGGCTATCAGGCCAGTCGATGACCGCAAGGGATCACTTCAACGGCAACCCGGGTGGCGCCTGCAACTGAATTTCCTGAATTGTTTCGATCTGTTCGTGACCAACATGCACACCCGTGAGCTCACCGATCAGCCGCCAGTGCTCGTCAAGCCCGGTGCTGATAGTTGCCATACGGTCAATCATCCGACGTCCCGCGGCCTTGGTTACTTCGTCATTACTGCGTAACAACTCGAAGGACATCGACGTCATGGAGGCGGTGAGGTGGGTCAGAGAGCGGGCGGTGAGACCCAGTAACTCCATTAACTGCTGTTCTTTCGATTCCATTCCGAAGGTTTCCTGCGTCGCGTGTGAGCTATTTATAACTCAGCACTATGCATTAGCAAATGTTTCAAGCCATACACATTTCCATCCATGACCTGAAAATTACAGGTCAGAAACCGACGACCACTGTGCCAACCCCGGCCGGCTTAATTGCAAAGCCGCGTGAGCCCAGTGTACAAATGACGGGCGGCAGTCAGGAAACAGGCATAAAAAGCGCTACTGCGGTTACTCCGTAGCCCGTCCGAATCCCCTAAACACCGTAGCCTATTGGTAAGACGCGACATTTAATTATAAGATCGCGCCTTCCCCTATTTCGTCGCCCCGTGCGGCTTACGCCGCAGGTCTCGCCCGTTTTTCAGTTAAACAAGGCTTTGAGTATCTGCGGTCTGTTGCAAAAAGGTAGTCAATGATGAGCGCAAGGCACTTTCTCTCCCTGATGGATTGCACGCCCGAAGAGCTGGTCAGCGTGATCCGTCGAGGCGTTGAGCTCAAGGACCTGCGTAACCGCGGCGTACTGTTCGAGCCTCTGAAAAACCGCGTCCTGGGGATGATTTTCGAGAAGTCTTCGACGCGCACCCGTATCTCGTTCGAAGCCGGCATGATCCAACTCGGAGGCCAAGCAATTTTCCTGTCGCCCCGTGACACTCAACTGGGCCGTGGCGAGCCTATCGGCGACTGCGCCATCGTCATGTCGAGCATGCTCGATGCGGTGATGATTCGTACCTTTGCCCACAGCACGCTGACCGAATTCGCCGCCAACTCTCGCGTACCGGTTATCAACGGTCTCTCTGACGACCTGCACCCGTGCCAATTACTGGCCGATATGCAAACCTTCCTTGAGCATCGCGGTTCCATTCAGGGCAAGACCGTGGCCTGGATCGGCGACGGCAACAACATGTGCAACAGCTATATAGAGGCTGCGATTCAGTTCGACTTCCAGTTGCGCATCGCCTGCCCTGAAGGTTACGAGCCAAACCCGGAATTCGTGGCCAAGGCCGGCGATCGCGTAATCATCGTCCGCGATCCTCAGGATGCCGTGCGCGGCGCCCATCTGGTGAGCACCGACGTTTGGACCTCCATGGGCCAGGAAGAAGAAACCACCAAGCGCCTGAAGCTTTTCGCACCGTTTCAGGTCAACCGCGCGCTGCTCGACCTGGCCGCCCCCGACGTGTTGTTCATGCACTGCCTACCGGCTCACCGCGGCGAAGAAATCAGTGTCGACTTGCTGGACGACCCCCGTTCGGTCGCCTGGGACCAGGCTGAGAACCGTCTGCACGCGCAGAAGGCTCTGCTTGAGTTTCTCGTGACGCCGGCCTATCACCACGCATGACCCAGCCATTACTGCTTAGCCTGCGTAACCTCGCGTGCGGCTATCAAGACCAGCGGGTCGTGCAGAACCTGAACCTGCACTTGAATGCTGGCGACATCGGTTGCCTGTTGGGCTCTTCAGGCTGCGGCAAGACCACCACCCTGCGAGCCATCGCCGGTTTCGAACCGGTGCATGAAGGTGAAATCCAACTAGCGGGCGAGACAATCTCCAGCGCTGGCTTCACCCTGGCGCCTGAGAAACGCCGCATCGGCATGGTGTTTCAGGATTACGCGCTGTTTCCACATTTGAGCGTGGCCGAGAACATCGCCTTCGGGATCCGTAGGCACCCGCAAAAGGATCGAGTTACCGAAGAGCTTCTGGAACTGGTCAACCTGAAAAACCTCGGCAAACGTTTTCCCCATGAACTGTCCGGCGGCCAGCAGCAGCGCGTTGCTTTGGCCCGCGCCTTGGCGCCGGAACCGCAACTGCTACTGCTCGATGAGCCGTTCTCCAACCTTGATGGGGAGCTGCGGCGCAAGCTCAGCCACGAAGTGCGCGACATTCTCAAGGCCCGTGGCATCAGTGCCATTCTGGTCACTCACGATCAGGAAGAAGCCTTCGCCGTCAGCGACCACGTTGGTGTTTTCAAGGAAGGACGGCTGGAGCAGTGGGACACGCCCTACAACCTGTATCACGAGCCGCAGACCCCCTTTGTCGCCAGTTTTATCGGCCAGGGTTACTTCATTCGCGGCCAGTTGAGCAGCCCGGAATCGGTGCAGACCGAATTAGGTGAACTACGCGGTAATCGTGCTTATACCTGGCCGATTGGCGGCGCCGTGGATGTGTTGTTGCGTCCGGACGATATCGTTTACGCACCGGACAGCGCCCTGTTGGCGAGAATCGTCGGCAAGACGTTCCTCGGTGCCTCGACCTTATACCGCTTGCAATTGCCGACCGGCGCGCAGCTTGAGTCAATTTTCCCAAGCCATGCCGACCATCAGGTCGGCGCACAAGTCGGTATTCGTGTGGCCGCCGAACATCTGGTGTTGTTTCAAGCGTCCGGCAGCTTCGCGGCGCATATTGCGCTCGCCGAATCCGGCGTTCGGCGTTACAGCACCACTCACTAACGCAGATTAAAGGGGGAGCGAGTAGGCTCGCGCCCCTTTAGGCTTGAGTTAACCAAGCATCAACGTTCCGCTCGCAACAAGCGTCGCCTTCCCACCAATTTTTACTCGATCCCCTTCCAGACGGCAGAACAACTCCCCTCCCCGCGCAGAACGCTGATAAGCGGTCAAGCTCGACTTGCCCAGTCGCTTGGACCAATACGGAATGAGGCTGCAATGGGCCGACCCGGTCACGGGGTCTTCGTTGAGGCCAACCGCCGGCGCAAAATAGCGGGAGACGAAGTCATGCGACGTACCTTTGGCAGTGACGATCGCCCCAGGCCAAGGCAGTTTCGCCAATGCAACCATATCCGGTTGGCAATCGAGTACAGCTTGCTCGGACTCCAGCACCACAAACAGCTTATGGGCGCCCAGCACCTCAACTGCTTTAACACCCAGGACTCGCTCGATGTTCTGGGTGTCAGCGACCGCCGTCGGCATCAGCGTCGGGAAGTCCAGCCACAACCGCTCACCCTCTCGACTAACACTCAGCGGGCCGGATTTGCTGATGAAATCCAGGCGCTCGACCGGCTCTTTATAGAGGTCAAACAACACGTAAGCACTGGCCAGAGTCGCGTGACCGCACAACGCAACTTCGGTCACGGGCGTAAACCAGCGAATGTGCCAACCCATTCCTTCGCGCACCACAAAGGCCGTTTCGGAAAGGTTGTGTTCGGCGGCGATCTTTTGCATCAACTCATCGGCAAGCCAGGCATCAAGACGATAGACCATCGCCGGATTGCCACTGAACGGCCGCTCACTGAACGCATCGACCTGATAGAACTCAAGCTGCATAACCTTCTCCCTAATGTCAGGTCACCGAGCTTGAAGCTGTCGACAAACGCGCACCAGTGACAGAGCAGCCAAATTTCAACCATACAGAAGCGGTTAATAAGCCTCAGGCCCGACCGATGTCGGCGAACGTCGCCTGGGTGTGTTCAGCCAGCACCGAGGGTGCCAGTTCGACTTCCAGGCCGCGGCGACCGGCGCTGACAAAAATCCGGGCGAAGGCGTGGGCCGACGTATGGATAAATGTACGCAAACGCTTCTTTTGCCCCAGCGGGCTAATCCCGCCCAGCAGATACCCGGTGGATCGCTGGGCAGCGGCGGGATCCGCCATTTCGACTTTTTTGACCCCTGCCGCATGCGCAAGAGCCTTCAAGTCGAGAGTTCCGACGACCGGCACCACCGCGACCAGCAATTCCCCCTTCTCACTGGCCACCAACAGCGTCTTGAATACCTGCGCCGGATTCAATCCCAGCTTTTCCGCTGCCTCCAATCCGTAGGAAGCTGCCTTCGGATCATGTTCGTAACTATGCACGTGATGTTCGGCACGAACTTTTTTCAACAAATCCAATGCGGGGGTCATGGCAGCTCCAAGCTGGGCAGCGGAAGAACAACATTGCGCAGGATTCTAGGTCATCGGCCGAGAAAAGGCTCTATAACGGCCTTTTTTCGAAGGCCGAGGCCGCTTTTTTGTGTTGTCCGAACCCAGCCGGCAGAGTTCATCGCGCGAACATTCACCGGGTCAATAGATAATTTATGACCAATGGTTCACTTTCGACCTTTGACAGCAGTGTTTCTTGTCTATATTTTTTCGAATCTGAATACTGTACGAATGTAATATTGCAGCACCCGGCAGTAAGCCAAGAACAGGATGGGGATTCTGCCTTGGTGAAAATCACGCTTTGCCCTCGACGACAAAGCGCCAGACAACAACAAAAAACGAGGTTTTCAATGACAACTGCTATGAAACAACCAACGCTCTCGAGCCAATGCATGGCCGAGTTTCTGGGTACTGCATTGCTAATTTTCTTCGGCACGGGTTGTGTTGCTGCGCTCAAGGTAGCGGGCGCAAGCTTCGGCTTGTGGGAAATCAGCATCATCTGGGGGGTAGGCGTCAGCATGGCGATCTACCTGACTGCCGGAGTTTCCGGGGCTCATCTCAATCCTGCCGTCAGCATCGCTCTGAGCCTTTTCGCCGACTTCGAAAAACGCAAACTGCCGTTCTATATTTTCTCGCAAGTGGCTGGCGCCTTCTGTGGCGCGCTGTTGGTCTACACGCTTTACAGCAACTTGTTCTTCGATTTCGAACAAACTCACCATATGGTTCGTGGCACGCAGGCAAGCCTTGAGCTGGCGTCGGTATTCTCGACGTTCCCCAACCCTGCGTTGTCCACCGCCCAGGCGTTCCTGGTTGAAGTGATCATCACCGCCATTCTGATGGGCGTGATCATGTCCCTGACCGACGACAACAACGGCCTGCCAAAAGGGCCGCTGGCGCCCCTGCTGATCGGCCTGTTGATTGCGGTGATCGGCAGTTCCATGGGCCCACTGACCGGTTTCGCGATGAACCCGGCGCGCGACTTCGGTCCTAAACTGATGACGTTCTTCACCGGTTGGGGTCAAATTTCCTTCACCGGTGGGCGTGACATTCCGTACTTCCTGATTCCGATTTTCGCGCCGATTGTCGGTGCCTGCCTCGGTGCTATCGCTTATCGCGGGCTGATTGCCCGTCATTTGCCAGGCACCGAACCTGCTGCACAGGACGTTACAGCGGCCATTGACGGCAAACCAAAAGTTTCTTGAAAGCACGGGTGCGTGACCCTGCCTATTTGAGCGCGCGCCTGACCTCACTTCCTTATTTCGTTCAAGGCAATCGACATGACCGACATTCAGAATAAGAACTACATCATTGCCCTAGACCAGGGTACGACCAGCTCCCGCGCGATCATTTTCGACCGCGATGCAAACGTGGTCTGCACCGCCCAGCGCGAATTCGCTCAGCACTACCCGCAAGCCGGCTGGGTCGAACATGACCCGATGGAAATCTTCGCGACCCAGAGCGCTGTGATGGTAGAAGCGCTGGCTCAAGCCGGCCTGCATCATGACCAAGTCGCCGCCATCGGCATCACCAACCAACGTGAAACCACTGTCGTCTGGGACAAGACCACCGGACGCCCGATCTACAACGCGATTGTCTGGCAGTGCCGCCGCAGCACAGAGATCTGCCAGCAGCTCAAACGCGACGGCCACGAGCAGTACATCAGTGACACCACAGGCCTGGTGACAGACCCGTACTTCTCCGGCACCAAACTCAAGTGGATTCTCGACCACGTCGAAGGCAGCCGCGAGCGCGCCCGCAGCGGTGAGCTTCTGTTCGGCACCATCGACAGCTGGTTGATCTGGAAATTTACCGGCGGCAAGGTCCACGTCACCGACTACACCAACGCCTCGCGCACCATGCTCTTCAACATCCACACGCTGGAGTGGGACGCGAAGATGCTGGACGTGCTGGATATCCCGCGCGAAATGCTGCCGGAAGTAAAATCGTCCTCCGAGATCTACGGCCACACCAAAAGCGGCATCGCCATCGGCGGTATTGCCGGTGACCAGCAGGCAGCGCTATTCGGCCAAATGTGCGTCGAGCCCGGCCAGGCAAAAAATACCTACGGCACCGGTTGCTTCCTGCTGATGAACACCGGCGATAAAGCCGTGAAATCCAAGCACGGCATGCTGACCACTATCGCTTGCGGCCCACGTGGCGAAGTGGCCTACGCCCTCGAAGGCGCGGTATTCAATGGTGGCTCGACTGTCCAGTGGCTGCGTGACGAACTGAAGATCATCGCCGATGCCACCGACACCGAATACTTCGCCAGCAAGGTCAAGGACAGCAACGGCGTGTACCTGGTGCCAGCCTTCACCGGTCTGGGCGCGCCGTATTGGGACCCGTATGCCCGTGGCGCCCTGTTCGGTTTGACCCGAGGCGTGCGCGTCGATCACATCATTCGTGCAGCGCTCGAATCGATCGCCTACCAGACCCGCGACGTACTCGATGCCATGCAACAGGACTCCGGCGAACGCCTCAAAGCTTTGCGTGTTGATGGCGGGGCGGTGGCCAACAACTTCCTGATGCAATTCCAGGCCGACATCCTCGGCACACAGGTGGAGCGTCCGCAAATGCGCGAAACCACGGCACTCGGCGCGGCTTACCTGGCCGGCTTGGCCTGCGGCTTCTGGAGCAGCCTGGACGAACTGCGTGGCAAAGCAGTGATCGAGCGTGAATTCGAACCGGCGCTGGACGAAACCTCGAAAGAAAAACTTTACGCTGGCTGGAAAAAAGCCGTCAGCCGCACCCGCGATTGGGAACCGCACGAAGGGGCTGAATAAGCCAAGAACCGGACTCACATCCGGTTCTAACTGGTAGGGAGCAGATTCGTGCGGCATCATGGGCAAATTTTGTACGGCAGCCCAAAGGAAGCCCCATGAATCTGCCTCCCCGTCAGCAGCAAATCCTCGAACTGGTCCGCGAACGCGGCTATGTCAGCATCGAGGAAATGGCTCAGCTGTTCGTCGTGACACCGCAAACCATCCGCCGCGATATCAATCAATTGGCGGAATCCAATTTGTTGCGCCGCTATCACGGCGGCGCAGCCTACGATTCAAGCGTTGAAAACACCGCCTACGCGATGCGTGCCGATCAAATGCGCGATGAAAAACAGCGCATTGGTGAAGCCATCGCCGCACAGATCCCAGACCACGCCTCGCTGTTCATCAACATCGGCACGACTACCGAATCCATCGCGCGGGCGCTGCTCAACCACAACCATCTGAAAATCATCACCAACAACCTGCACGTAGCGTCAATGCTCAGCGCCAAGGACGACTTCGATGTTCTGCTGACGGGCGGCAACGTTCGTCGTGACGGCGGCGTGGTAGGCCAGGCAAGTGTTGATTTCATTAACCAGTTCAAAGTCGATTTCGCCCTGGTCGGCATCAGCGGCATCGATGAAGACGGCAGCCTGCTGGACTTCGATTACCAAGAAGTGCGGGTCTCCCAGGCGATCATCGCCAACGCCAGAAAAGTAATCCTGGCGGCTGACTCCAGCAAATTTGGGCGTAATGCCATGATTCGTCTGGGCCCCATTAGCCTGATCGACTGCCTGGTCACCGACCAGCAACCGGTGCCAGCACTCGCGCAGCTGCTAAGCCAGCACAAGATTCGGCTCGAAGTCGTTTAATCCCTCGCCTCTTCGCGGACAGTACCGACGCCTTCGCGAACAGGCGCTCGCCCCACGTTCAGCGTCCCCTTTGGGGGAGTGAGCCTGCTCGCGAAGTCGATCGATGTCCTCTCTCCTTTTTGCGCTCTACTGCGTTTTAAAATGTTCGTAAATTTTCCTTTTGTGGCCCTTCGATCAGTAATTTCAATCGAAGCTGACTGGCTGCACGCGTCTTTATGGGTTATTATTTTCGTAAATGAACATTAATGTTCGAATTCAAATACCGAAAATCATAAAAGATCGAGGCCAGCCGATGCTCACTTCTACCTTGCCTACGCCCCCTCTCGCCGAGGTCTACGATATCGCCGTCATCGGCGGTGGGATCAATGGCGTAGGGATCGCAGCGGATGCCGCCGGTCGCGGTCTTTCAGTGTTCCTTTGCGAAAAAGACGACCTGGCCAGCCACACCTCTTCGGCCAGCAGTAAGCTGATCCACGGCGGTCTGCGCTACCTCGAACATTATGAGTTTCGCTTGGTACGCGAAGCGTTGGCCGAGCGCGAAGTGCTGCTGGCCAAGGCGCCACACATCGTCAAGCAGATGCGCTTCGTACTGCCTCACCGGCCGCACTTGCGTCCAGCATGGATGATTCGGGCGGGCCTGTTCCTCTATGACAATCTGGGCAAGCGCGAACAACTGGAAGGCTCGAAAAGCCTGAAGTTCGGTCCCGACAGCGTCCTGAAAAGCGAAATCACCAAGGGCTTCGAATATTCCGATTGCTGGGTCGATGACGCACGCCTGGTGGTGTTGAACGCTATGGCTGCCCGCGAAAAGGGTGCGCACATTCACACCCAGACGCGTTGCGTCAGCGCCCGTCGCAGTAAAGGCTTGTGGGAGCTGCAGCTCCAGCGTGCCGATGGCAGTCTGTTTTCCATTCGCGCCAAGGGGTTGGTCAACGCGGCAGGGCCGTGGGTCGCCAAGTTTATTCGTGATGACCTGAAGATGGATTCGCCTTACGGCATTCGCCTGATCCAGGGCAGCCACCTCATCGTGCCAAAACTGTACGAAGGCGAGCACGCGCACATTCTGCAAAATGAAGATCAGCGCATTGTGTTCACGATTCCGTACCTGAACCACTTCACCCTGATCGGCACGACCGACCGCGAGTACACCGGTGATCCGGCCAAAGTGGCAATCACCGAAGGCGAAACTGACTACATGCTTAACGTCGTCAACGCCCACTTTAAGAAGCAAGTGTTGCGCGACGATATCGTGCATAGCTATTCCGGGGTTCGCCCTCTGTGCAACGACGAGTCCGACAACCCGTCCGCTGTGACCCGCGACTACACCCTGGCACTCTCTGGCAGTGGCGAAGAAGCCCCGCTGCTGTCGGTGTTCGGCGGCAAGCTGACCACCTACCGCAAATTGGCCGAGTCGGCGCTGGCGCAACTGGCACCGTACTTCACGCACATCAAGCCAAGCTGGACCGCTAACGCGACCCTTCCAGGCGGCGAAGACATGACCACGCCACAAGCGCTGGCTTCGTTGATCCGCGACAAGTTCGACTGGGTGCCCACCGAGATCGCTCGCCGCTGGTCCACCAGTTACGGCAGCCGCACCTGGCGCATGCTGGAAGGCGTACAGAGCCTCAATGACCTCGGCGAACACATCGGCGGCGGTCTCTACACCCGTGAAGTCGACTACCTGTGTGGCGAAGAGTGGGCAACCACAGCACACGACATCCTGTGGCGCCGTAGCAAGCTCGGGTTATTCACCACCGAGGCTGAGCAGCAGAAATTGGCGGATTACCTGAACAAGGTCGAACAGAACCGCAGCAAGATCGAAGCGGCCTGATATCGAGTCTGGTTAAACCAAAGCCCCTGAATCTAACGATTCAGGGGCTTTTTGCGTCTTGGCGCGCGCCACATACCGGCTGTAACAGCGAGATCCCTCAGATGGCGCATTCGGTTTTCCGAACACGCACCGTCATTCGATTCGGATTCCCGGATAACCGGAGTAAAAAAGCACGACTAAAAATATTTATTTTACTTATAAATCAATAGGTTGCTTCTAACCTCCCAGTCTGGCATGACTCATGCTCTACACTCTGGGACGAATGTACTGTCGTGCCCACATCTCAGGAGCCGCCAGGCATTCGAAGCACAAAAGGGCCGACAAACTGGCTCCATAAAAAAAACAATGTCGAGGAAAATTTGATGCGCATCGTTCCCCACATCCTGGGCGCAGCCGTTGCTGCTGCTCTGATTAGCACGCCAGTTTTCGCCGCCGAACTCACCGGCACTTTGAAGAAAATCAAAGACAACGGTTTTATCACCCTCGGCCATCGTGACGCGTCCATCCCGTTTTCCTACATTGCGGACGCTTCCGGCAAACCAGTCGGCTACTCCCACGATATCCAGTTGAAAATCGTCGAAGCCATCAAAAAAGATCTCGACATGCCCAACCTCCAGGTCAAGTACAACCTGGTGACCTCGCAAACCCGTATTCCACTGGTGCAGAACGGCACCGTGGACGTCGAATGCGGCTCCACGACCAACAACGTAGAACGTCAGCAGCAAGTTGACTTCTCGGTTGGTATCTTCGAAATCGGCACTAAATTGCTGTCGAAGAAAGACTCCACCTACAAAGACTTCGCAGACCTCAAAGGCAAGAACGTCGTGACCACCGCCGGCACCACGTCGGAGCGCATCCTCAAGTCGATGAACGCCGACAAACAAATGGGCATGAACGTCATCTCCGCCAAAGACCACGGCGAGTCCTTCCAGATGCTGGAATCGGGCCGAGCTGTTGCCTTCATGATGGACGACGCCTTGCTGGCGGGTGAAATGGCCAAGGCCAAGAAGCCGACCGACTGGGCCGTGACCGGTACTCCACAGTCCTACGAAATCTACGGCTGCATGGTCCGCAAAGGCGACGAGCCGTTCAAGAAAGCGGTGGACGACGCCATCGTCGCTACCTACAAATCCGGCGAGATCAACAAGATCTTCGAAAAATGGTTCATGCAGCCAATCCCGCCAAAAGGCCTGAACCTGATGTTCCCGATGAGCGAAGAGCTCAAGGCCCTGATCGCCAACCCGACCGACAAAGCGGCTGACGAAAAGAAATCCTGATTTCTGACTCACTGACTTCCTGAGGGGCGAATACCTGCCCTTCAGGAAGTTGTCATTCCCTGCTGGAATTTTTGGAAACACTCGAACGGGTTGTTGTCGAGCCGATCGCGTGTGCCTGACCGTCAAGGTCGGATGGGAACGGAGTTTCCCCAGGCGGGCACTTGTACATTGATCGATCCGAGGGGAGACCCTAATGAATTACAACTGGGACTGGGGCGTGTTCTTCAAGTCCACCGGCGTGGGCAGCGAGACCTATCTCGACTGGTTCATCTCCGGCTTGGGCTGGACCATTGCCATCGCCGTCGTGGCCTGGATTGTTGCCTTGCTGCTGGGCTCAATCCTGGGTGTCATGCGCACCGTGCCGAACCGCGTCGTATCGGGCATCGCGACCTGCTACGTCGAACTATTCCGTAACGTGCCACTGCTGGTTCAGCTGTTCATCTGGTACTTCCTGGTGCCCGATCTGCTGCCGCAAAACCTGCAGGACTGGTACAAGCAAGACCTGAACCCAACCACCTCGGCCTACCTGAGCGTTGTCGTGTGCCTGGGCCTGTTCACCGCTGCTCGCGTTTGCGAACAAGTGCGCACCGGTATTCAGGCGCTCCCCCGAGGCCAGGAATCCGCTGCACGCGCCATGGGCTTCAAGTTGCCGCAGATCTACTGGAATGTGCTGCTGCCCCAGGCTTATCGCATCATCATTCCGCCGCTTACCTCCGAATTCCTGAACGTCTTCAAGAACTCCTCCGTAGCCTCGCTGATCGGTCTGATGGAGCTGCTTGCACAGACCAAACAGACCGCCGAGTTTTCCGCGAACCTGTTCGAAGCCTTCACCCTTGCCACCCTGATCTACTTCACCCTAAACATGAGCCTGATGTTACTGATGCGCCTGGTCGAGAAGAAAGTCGCCGTACCCGGCCTGATCTCCGTAGGGGGTAAATGATGGAATTCGATTTCAGCGGCATTATTCCGTCCCTGCCCGGCCTGTGGAACGGCATGGTCATGACCCTGCAACTGATGGTGCTAGGCGTCGTTGGCGGGCTGATTCTCGGCACGATCCTGGCGTTGATGCGCTTGTCGTCAAGCAAGCTACTGTCCAGGCTTGCCGGCGCTTACGTTAACTATTTCCGTTCCATCCCGCTGCTGTTGGTGATTACCTGGTTCTATCTGGCGGTGCCGTTCGTATTGCGCTGGATCACCGGCGAAGACACCCCCATCGGCGCGTTTGCCTCGTGCATCGTCGCGTTCATGATGTTTGAAGCGGCGTATTTCTGCGAAATCGTCCGGGCCGGCGTGCAGTCGATCCCCAAGGGGCAGATGGGCGCCGCCCAGGCGCTGGGCATGAGCTACGGCCAAATGATGCGCTTGATCATCCTGCCGCAAGCCTTTCGCAAGATGACCCCGCTACTGCTGCAACAAAGCATCATCCTGTTTCAGGACACCTCGCTGGTCTACACCGTCGGCTTGGTGGACTTCCTCAATGCTTCGCGGGCCAGTGGTGACATCATCGGCCGCTCCAATGAGTTCCTGATCTTCGCAGGTCTCGTGTACTTCACAATCAGCTTTGCCGCCTCGCTGCTGGTCAAGCGTCTGCAAAAAAGGTTTGCCGTATGATCTCTATCAAGAACATCAACAAGTGGTATGGCGACTTCCAGGTCCTGACTGATTGCAGTACCGAGGTCAAAAAAGGCGAAGTGATTGTGGTGTGCGGGCCATCGGGCTCGGGCAAATCCACCTTGATCAAATGCGTGAACGCCCTGGAACCGTTCCAGAAAGGCGACATCGTGGTCGATGGCACCTCCATCGCCAACCCGAAGACCAACCTGCCAAAACTGCGCTCGCGCGTTGGCATGGTGTTCCAGCATTTCGAACTCTTCCCGCACCTGACCATCACCGAAAACCTGACCATCGCGCAGATCAAGGTGCTGGGACGGAGCAAGGAAGAGGCGACCAAAAAAGGTCTGCAACTGCTGGAGCGCGTCGGTTTGTCGGCCCATGCTCACAAGCACCCGGGCCAACTCTCCGGTGGGCAGCAACAGCGCGTGGCGATTGCCCGAGCGTTGGCCATGGACCCCATCGTCATGCTGTTCGACGAGCCGACCTCGGCGCTGGACCCGGAAATGGTCAATGAAGTGCTCGACGTCATGGTGCAACTGGCCCAGGAAGGCATGACCATGATGTGCGTAACCCACGAGATGGGCTTCGCGCGTAAAGTGGCAGACCGCGTGATCTTCATGGACGCGGGCAAGATCATCGAAGACTGTCCAAAAGAGGAATTTTTCGGTGACATCAGTGCCCGCTCAGAGCGTGCGCAACATTTCCTCGAGAAAATCCTGCAACACTAAGCACCGACTTGCTCGCTGCCACACCAATCCCCTGTGGGAGCGAGCTTGCTCCCACAGGGGAAACGGCGGTGACTCGTAATCAAGTGTTGTGGTTGACCCAAGGCATCTGTGATGAAATGTGACCCCACTCTCTATCGCGCCGCGCCGCCATCACTCGCCGTGAAACCCCGTCTGATTCGCCATCTGTTCCTGCCACCGCTGGTCATCGCCTTGATGATCGGGCTGGGCTACGTCGGCTTCTGGGTCAGCGAGCACTATGGAATTCGCAGCCTGAGCGAAACGGGGCAGCGCCAGCTTGAACTGCACGCGCGCGCGGTAGAGAGTGAGATCAGCAAGTACACCTACCTGCCCAGCCTGCTGGAGCTCGAATCCAGCGTGTCGAAGCTGCTGGACAACCCGTCGCCGGAACTCCGGCAAACGGTCAACGATTACCTCGAAGGCCTGAACCGGCGCAGCCGCAGTCGGGCTATCTATGTGATGGACACCACGGGCCGGGTACTGGCCACCAGCAACTGGCGTGATGTCGACAGTTACCTCGGTGAAGACCTGTCCTTCCGTGCGTATTTCCAGAGTGCTATACGCGGACAGCCGGGGCGCTTTTACGGCATCGGCAGCACCAATGGCGAACCGGGTTATTACCTGGCCCACGGCCTGGAAGAACACGGCAAAATCATCGGCGTGGCCGTGGTCAAGGTCCGCCTCGAAGCCATGGAAGAGCGCTGGCAACGCGCACGACTGGAAGCTTTCGTCAGCGATGAGAATGGCATCATCATTCTGTCGAGCGATCCGGCGCGGCGACTCAAGTCGGTGATACCGCTGAGTGACGAGACCAAAGAAAAACTGGCCCGTAGTCTTCAGTACTACTGGTTTCCGCTGAATGAACTGCAACCGCTGGCCCGCGAAACCCTGGCCGAAGGCGTGGAAAAACTGACCTTCCCGGCCAACAGCGAAGTGGCGTCCGGCGAACAGGACACCACCTACCTGGCCCAAACACGGGCGCTGAGCGATACACCGTGGAACTTCACATTGCTCACGCCGCTGCAAGATTTGAGGCGTGAGGCGATCAATCAGGGAATCCTGGTGGCGGTAGCATTCGCGCTGGTGGCATTTTTGCTGATTGCCTGGAATGAGCGACGCAAGGTGATCGCTACCCGGCTCGCCGCCCGGGAAGCCTTGCAGGAGGCCAACAATCAACTCGAGCGGCGGATTACCGAACGCACCACCGACCTGCGCGCCAGTAATGAACAGCTCAAGGGTCAAATCCGCGAACGACGTCAGGCCGAAGAGACCTTGCGCCGGGCTCAGGATGAACTAGTCCAGGCCGGCAAACTGGCGGCCATCGGCCAAATGTCTACCAGCATCGCCCACGAACTGAATCAACCGCTCGCAGCGCTGCGGACCTTGTCCGGTAACACGGTACGCTTCCTTGAGCGCGGTCAGTTGGACGTGGCCAGCACCAACCTGCAAACCATTAATGAGTTGATCGACCGCATGGGCCGGATTACCGCCAGCCTGCGCTCCTTCGCCAGGCGCGGTGACGATAAGGGTCAGGCCAGCCTTGGCAAAGCAGTGGACGCCGCGTTGCAACTGCTGGGCGGGCGTGTAGACAGTGCTCATCTGCAATTACAGTGCAACTTCGCCGACGTCCAAGTACAGATTGACCAGACGCGTCTGGAGCAGATTCTGGTCAACCTGATCGGCAACGCGCTCGACGCCATGCAGGCTCAGCCGCAGCCCGAGCTATGGCTCGAAGGCGAGGCGTTCGACGGTAAATATCGCCTTCGCGTTCGCGACAACGGCCACGGCATCGATGCCGAAGCGCGCAAGCATCTGTTTGAACCGTTTTTCACCACCAAGCCCGGCTCACAGGGACTGGGTCTCGGCCTGACCCTCTCCGCCAGCCTGGCCGCTGCCACCGGTGGGCACCTGGGTGTCGAACACCCGGCGAGCGGTGGAACCACCTTCGTCCTCAGTTTACCGTTGGTAAGCCCCACTCCCGCCGAGCCGAGCCAATATGAACAACGACCTTAGCGTGCTGATTGTCGAAGACGACCCCCATGTCCTGCTGGGCTGCCAGCAGGCGCTGACCCTTGAAGACATTCCCTGTGTCGGCGTGGGCAGCGCCGAAGAAGCCCTGGAAAGGGTCGGCGATAATTTTGCCGGTATTGTCATCAGCGACATCCGCTTGCCCGGCATCGATGGCCTGGAACTGCTGACACGCCTCAAGGCTCGGGACCGTAGCCTGCCGGTGGTGCTGATCACCGGCCATGGCGACATCTCAATGGCGGTGGGCGCGATGCAGAAAGGTGCCTATGACTTCATGGAGAAACCCTTTTCCCCGGAGCGGTTGGTGGACGTGGCACGGCGCGCGCTGGAGCAACGCAGCCTGGCACGAGAAGTCTCATCGCTGCGGCGGCAATTGGCGGAACGCGATTCCCTGGAAGGCCGGATCATCGGCCGCTCGCCAGCCATGCAAAGCCTGCGGGAACTGATCGCCAACGTCGCTGATACTTCAGCCAACGTGCTGATCGAAGGTGAAACCGGCACCGGTAAGGAGTTGGTCGCGCGCTGCCTGCATGACTTCAGTCGCCGTCACACCAAGCAGTTCGTGGCGCTGAACTGCGGTGGTTTGCCGGAAAATCTCTTCGAAAGCGAAATCTTCGGCCACGAAGCCAATGCGTTTACGGGCGCGGGCAAGCGGCGGATCGGCAAAATCGAGCACGCCGACGGCGGCACGTTGTTCCTCGACGAAGTGGAAAGCATGCCCCTACCCCTGCAGATCAAACTGCTGCGAGTGTTGCAGGAACGCACCCTCGAGCGTCTGGGTTCAAACCAGAGCGTGGCCGTGGATTGCCGGGTGATCGCTGCAACCAAGTCCGACCTCGATGAATCGAGTAAAAAAGGCGAGTTCCGCAGCGACCTGTATTACCGCCTTAACGTGGTCACCCTGGAACTTCCGCCGTTGCGCGAGCGCCGCGAGGACATCCTGCAACTGTTCGAGCACTTCCTCCAACAATCATCCCTGCGCTTCGACCGTGCGGTGCCGGAGTTGGATAACCAGACTTTGTCGAACCTGATGAGCCACGACTGGCCAGGCAACGTGCGAGAACTACGCAACGTCGCCGAGCGTTTTGCACTCGGTCTGCCAGCCTTCAAAAAGTCCGGTGCCAGCGCCAGCAACCAGGGGTTGGCGTTCGCCGAAGCGGTGGAAGCGTTCGAACGCAACCTGCTCAACGATGCGTTACAACGCAGTGGCGGCAACCTGACTCAGGCGAGCCTGGAACTGGGGATGGCCAAGACCACGCTATTCGACAAAGTGAAAAAATACGGGCTGAGCCATTAATGGACCTGATTCTCAAAGCAGCGTTGGGCGCGGCAGTGGTACTGATCCTCGCAGCGCTGGCCAAGACCAAAAACTATTACATCGCAGGCTTGATACCGCTGTTTCCGACCTTCGCCCTGATTGCGCATTACATCGTCGGCAAAGGCCGGTCGCTGGAGGATCTCAAGACCACCATCGTTTTCGGCATGTGGTCGATCATTCCTTACTTCATCTACCTGGCGACCTTGTATGTGATGGTCGACCGGATGCGGCTGGAAGCCTCCCTCGCTGTCGCGGCGGTGGCGTGGTTGATCGCGGCAACGGTGTTGGTGAGCGTGTGGCTTCGCTTCCACACCTGAAGCCGAGGGACGCTGACACGATGACTGGCCCGCCCCTCCTCTGCGAACGGGCCTTTGTGGCGAGGGCATCTATGCCCGTGAGGGCGCAGCAGTGGTAAACCTCACGCTCATTAGTCCTGACAAGCTTGGTGATAGGTTTTCTTGAGGCTGCTTCGCGATCCAACGGCGATAAATCCTCACACCACAAAGCTCGACCTGCCAACGACTACACGTCTACTGGCCCGGCCCTTGCATTTATCCGCAACGCCCTCCCGGTGTCTGGGAGGATCTGCCAAGGGTAAACCTGAAGTTGAATATTTTCCCCAGCGCACCGTCCCTGACCGAGGGAACGTGCCCATGACCTTCACCGTGATTATGCTGGTGGCGTTCTCCATCGTGCTGGACGTGGTCGGCCAGCTCTGTTTCAAGCTTGGTCTCGATCGCTTACCGGAACTTGAGGGTGGTTTTCGGCTGAACGCATTCTGGGGCCAAGTGTTCAATGCACCGCTGCTGTGGTGCGGGATCGGCGCCTACGCGCTCGAATTTTTCGTCTGGCTCGAAGCCCTGTCGCGCGCGCCTCTGAGCCTATTGTTCCCCGCCGGCGCGCTGGCCTATTGCGGGGTGGTGCTGGCCGGCAAAGTGGTGCTGGGTGAAACCGTCAGCCCACGGCGCTGGCTCGCGACCCTGGTGATTACGGTGGGCGTGATGCTCGTGTGTGTCGGCCATGCCTGATTCTCAATTGATCATCAAAAGGAACACCTCGATGGACTGGCTCCACGGCCGCGTCGGCACAGTCGTGCTCTGGGCACTGCTGATCATTCTCGAAAGCGCCGGGCAAATCGCGACCAAGGTCGGCGGCGATCAGTTGGGGCAAATGACATTTACCCTGCAATGGTTGCAGACCGTGGTGGTCGATCCGGGCGTATTGTTTGCGGTTGGCTGCGGCATTGGCGCCTTCTTTGTCTGGATGCTGATTTTGCGCCGTAGCAGCTTATCCCTAGCGTTTCCGCTCAGTTCTCTGGTGTTTGTGGGGGTCTTGCTCGGTTCATGGCTGGGGCTGGGCGAGCAGATCAGCCTACTGCACTGGGTCGGCGTGGCGGTGATCATCGGCGGCATTGCGTTACTGGCGGAGGGCGAGCAAGCCTGACGGCACTCCCCCCCCTCTTCACGGAGTAGTCAGCGGTTCAGATCAGTCGAATTTGTAAGCGACAGCGGCCTGCACTTCCCCTTGATCGCTGCGCCCGACTTGCTTGACGATGCTGCTGTCCGCCGCTGAGCCCGTCAGGTGAATCCAGCTGGCACTGGTCAGCAGCGACCAGTGTTGAGCCAGAGGAAACTCAAAACTCTGGGTCAGAGCCACGTTCTGCACACCGCCACTGGCCTTGTACCGGCTAAAGCCCGAGACCCGGGACTCGTGGCCACCGACGCCATAAAAGGCCTGGTTTTGCTCGGCGTCGACAATGTGCGCCGTCAGGTTGCTGCTGCCGATCACGCCACCACCCAGTGGATAACCTATTTCGCCGCCCACCCGGCCCACCACACCGCGCTGCCCTCCGACCGCCTCGCCAACCGTCGCAAACACTCGCCAGAAATCAGCCGGCGCGTACTGCACAAAGCCGCCGACAACGCCCATGTCTGGCACGTTTTTCAGGCCTTGCAGATCACCGTTGGAGGTGCGGCCCGCCAGGTAGTTCAGGAACGGACCGGCACTGAAACCGTTGGCCTTGAAGGCGCGCCAAGTCAGCCCATCATCGGTGCTGAGACTGACATCGCCCCAGTCCAGGTCGAGGTAAGGCACGGGCCGGGTTTCATAGCGGCTGCCGGTCGGATCGTGGGGCTGATAACTCAGGCCCATGCCCGCTTCACCGGTAATGCCGGCGGCCATGACGCTGGCGGAGAAGCCCGTCAGTGCGGCGACACATGCGTAACAGATCCTCTTCATGAGGCACTTCCTTATCTAGGTATGCGCGCATCAATCCTGAGATGACTCTGGCGCGCAAGCACTCATGTTGTTTGTAGCAAGCTACAAAAATTGTAGCTTCATATTACAACAGAGCCGCGCTACCCCGCCATTACTGGGCCATCTGCACTTGGCACAGTCCCTGCTCTAGCCCTTGCAAGCGCAGAGAGCGCATCCTGCCCAATAGGTACTGCAGATGATTGACTGGCATATCGTGTGTGATTTCGACGGGACCATTACCCCTACCGACGTGATCGACAGCATTCTCCAGCGTTTCGCCGACCCACGCTGGGAAGCGATCGAAAACGAGTGGCTCGCCGGCGATATCGGTTCGCGTGAATGCCTCAGCCGCCAGCTATCGCTGGTCAAGGCCACGCCCAACCAACTGCTCGAATTCTTCGACACCATCGAGATAGACCCGGACTTTCCGGACTTCGTCGATCACGTGGTCGGCCTCGGTGCGACCCTTGAAGTGGTCAGCGACGGCATCGAACAAGGCATCGCACGGATCCTGGCACGTAATTACGTGACCTTGCTGCCGATCCTTGCCAACCGCTTGCGTCAACTTGACCACGACAGCTGGCGCATCGATTTTCCGTATTCGAGCGACGCCTGCCGCGCCGCTTCCGGCAACTGCAAATGCAAATCCACACCCAAGTCCAAGCGGGTGTTGGTAATCGGTGACGGCCAGTCAGACATGTGCGTGGCTTCCACCGCCGATTTCGTGTTCGCCAAGGATCGCCTGGCCGAACACTGCGAGCGCAACGGCATCGCCTACGCCCGCTTCGACAGCTTCGCTGAAATCCCGGCCTTGCTGGCCATGCTGCCAGCAGGACGCGCGGCCAACGCGACCGCGTTCGCCCTTGAATCTTCTTCTGACCACACGTCAAACAATCAGGAACTCTTCCACCATGTCTGATATTCGAATTGCAACACCTGAAGACCAGATCCTTCTGGAAAAAGAAGCTAAATACTGCTCCTACGGCGACACCGTTCACTACATCGACCCGCCACGTATTTTCAGCCGCTGCGAAGGTTCCTATGTCTGGGACACCGAAGACCAGGCCTACCTCGACCTGCAAATGTGGTACTCGGCCGTTAACTTCGGTTACGCCAACCCGCGCCTGAACAACGCGCTGAAACAGCAGATCGATACCCTGCCGCAGATCGCCAGCCAATACCTGCACAAAGGCAAAATCGAGCTGTCAGAAATGATCGCGGTCGATGCCAAGAACAAGTTCGGCCTCGACGGTCGCGTTCACTTCAACGTCGGCGGTTCGCAGTCCATCGAAGACTCGTTGAAAGTCGTGCGTAACGCCTCCAACGGCAAAAGCCTGATGTTCGCCTTCGAAGGCGGCTACCACGGCCGGACACTCGGCGCATCGTCGATCACTTCGAGCTTCCGCTACCGTCGCCGCTACGGCCACTTCGGCGAGCGCGCCAACTTCATCCCGTTCCCGTACCACTTCCGCGGCCCGAAAGGCATGACCAAGGAAGAATACGGCAGCCACTGCGTGCAGCAGTTCGCCCGCCTGTTCGAAACTGAATACAACGGCGTCTGGGACCCTAAAACCAATCAGTGCGAATACGCAGCCTTCTACGTCGAGCCGATCCAGGGCACCGGCGGCTACGTGATCCCGCCGATGAACTTCTACAGCGAACTCAAGCACGTACTCGATCAGCACGGCATCCTAATGGTCGTCGATGAAATCCAGATGGGCTTCTGGCGTACCGGCAAGCTGTGGTCGATTGAACACTTCGACGTCAAACCGGACGTGATCGTCTTCGGTAAAGCGCTGACCAACGGCCTCAATCCGCTGGGCGGCATCTGGGCCAAAGAAGAACTGATCAACCCGAAAATCTTCCCGCCAGGCTCCACTCACTCCACCTTCGCGTCTAACCCGTTGGGGACTGCGGTCGGTCTGGAAATGTTCAAGATGACCAGCGAAGTCGACTACGGCGCGATGGTTATGGCCAAGGGCAAGTACTTCCTGGAAGGCTTGAAAGAGCTGCAAAAACGCTACCCGATCATCGGCGACGTCGATGGCCTGGGCCTGGCCCTGCGCTGCGAAATCTGCGGCCTGGATGGTTTCACTCCAGACAAGGCGACCCTGGACTTCATGGTTGACGAAGGCATGAAGGGTGACATCGAAGTCGACGGCAAACGCCTGGGCTTAATCCTCGACGTGGGCGGTTACTACAAAAACGTAATCACCCTGGCACCGTCGCTGGAAATCAGCTACCCGGAAATCGATTTGGGTATCGCCCTCCTCGACCGCCTCCTGCACCGGGCCATGAAACGATGAACACACCTGAGATCGATCTGGGCGAAGGTAGCGCCGGTTTCGTTCTCGGCACAGGCGAGGTCGCGGTGGTGTTGATCCACGGCCTTACCGGCACCCCGACGGAACTCCGTCGGGTGGCCGTGGGCCTGGCGAAAGCCGGGCACACGGTGTACGTGCCGACCCTGGCAGGACACTGCGGGGGCAATGCCGACCTGCAAGCCACCGGTTGGCGTGACTGGTACGAAAGCGCACGCAACACCTTCGTCGGTGTACGCCGTAAGCACGAAAAAGTGTACGTCGGTGGTTTATCGATGGGCGCAGTGCTGTCGATGTACATGGCCGCCGAGCACCCAGGGCAAATCGAAGGTTTGCTGCTGTATTCGACCACCCTGCGCTACGACGGCTGGAGCATCAACAAACTGGCGTTCCTTACGCCGCTGCTGATGAAAATTCCGTTCGGTGTGCGCCTCTGCAGTTTTGAAGAAAAACCACCCTATGGCATCAAGAATGAACGCTTGCGGTCCATTGTTGAACGCCAGATGAAGGAAGGGCAAAGCAGCCAGGCTGGTTTGCTGACCATGGAAGGCGTTACCGTGCGCGAACTGCACCGGCTGAACGCCGAGGTGAAAAAGCGCATGCCTTCAATCACGACTCCGACGCTGGTGATTCACTCCATTGAGGACGACATCACGAGCCGCTGGAATGCCGATTATGTCGAACGCAAACTCGGCGGTCTGGTGGTCAAGGTTCTTCTCGACGACTGCTACCACATGATCACTGTCGACTTGCAATACCGCCGGGTGATTGAGCTCAGCGTGGATTTCATCGAACAACGCTTCATGCAACAACGATCCGCACCGCAACCCCTGCTCGAAGAGTATCGGCAGCTGGCGTAATCCAAGGAAAGAACGTGATCACTGCCCTTGCCTTCTCGACGATCGAAGCCATCGACCGCTGTGCCTGGAATAACTGTTTCCCCGAAGAGCTGGAGGACTGGGATTACTACCGGGCCATCGAACAGGCAGGCATTGTCGGTTTTCAGTGGCGCTATCTGGCGCTGTACGAAAACGACGTGCTGATGGCGGCGGCGGTGGCCTTCACCACCGCCTATTCGCTGGATTCTTCGATTCAAGGGCTGGGCAAGCACATCAGCACCCGACTACGCCGCTGGTGGCCGAGTCTGTTCGAGGTGCGCATTTACGCGCTCGGTTCGCCGGTTGCAGAACAATGCCACGTCGCAACAGCGCGCCATGTCGGATCGGCCCAGCGTCCAGTGTTGCTTGCGCAACTGTTGGTTCTGGCTCGCAACGACGCGGATCAGGCCGACATCGGTCTGCTGGCCGTCAAGGACGCCTCTCATCGCGACCCGCAGTGGTTGCAAGCCTGCCGTGAAGCGGGCCTGCAAAGCTTGCCCGGTTTACCCAACGCCGAGTTGCCAATCACCTTTGGCTCGGTGGAGGCGTACCTGGGAAGTCTGGGCAAATCCACCCGCAAAGACCTGCGCCGCACCCTGCGCGAACGAGGCCCACGCGTCGAATGGCGCCGTTCGGTGCAAGACCTGCTGCCGCGCATGATGCAACTCTACGAAGCCACCCTGGCCCGCAGCGAGCTGGCCTGTGATCACTTGCCCGCGGCCTATTTGCGTCAGGTCGTTGAACACCTCGATGCGCGTGCCGCTTGCGTGCTTTATTGGCAAGGTGAAGAACTGGTGGCATTCAACCTCGTGCTACTGGACAAACACCGGCTTGTGGATAAATTTTTCGCCCACGATCCGACCGTCACCCGAGAACACAACCTGTACGTGCGTAAATGGTTGGCGAATGTCGACTACTGTATTGAGCACAGGATTGCGATCTACGAGTGCGGCACGTCAGCCGATGCCAGTAAGCTGCACCTGGGTTGCTCGTTTATTGGCAACACCCTGTTCTTCCGCCATCGCAACCGATTGTTCAACTACGGGCTGCGGCTGGTAAAAATGTTGATTCGAGCGGACCGATCCGCCCCTGCCATGGTTGCTGCGATAAGCGAAACCCGATGACCAAAGACCGACGCGCCAATGCCCGACCTTTCGCCCTCTCCGGCTGGAGCCTGCAACGCAAACTGGTGCTCGCATTCTGGCTGGTCAGTGTCATCCCGACGATGATTGCCGCCGAACTGGCGGCCACCACCCTGTCGACGATTTTTGACAGTAACGTGCGGATCTGGCTGAAAGAATCGACCAAGATCGTTGAGGATGAAATAACCGAAATCCTGCGCGGCAACGCCCGGATTGCGCAGCTGTTCCTGCGCTATACGCGCCCGGCTACCGACAGAGTGTCCACCAAGCACGACAAACTGGCCGCCGAAATTGCCAGTTCCATGGGGATTGATGTGGTGGCGCTGGTGCGTGATAGCGACCACAAGGTGATGTTCAGTACGGTTGCCGATGACATCGTGCGACAGATCAGCACCGAACCCAAAGCCGTGTTACAGACCCTGCAAATTGGTGGTGCTGCGACCGGCACGGTGGTCTCGACCTTCGAAACGGAGCAGGCCGGGGTCGGCTACAAACTGGTGATCGCCACCTACCTGGACAGCGGCTTCCTTACCAGCGTGGGTGACGTGCATTCTCTGGACCTGCGCCTGTACCTGGCCAAGGGCGATAGCTTTTCGGAGATATTTTCCAGTCAGCGCTTCGAGGATCACCCGGCGGCCGTGCCGGAGAAAATCGAACAGATCCTGCGGACGACCAAGCAGCCGACTGAGCAATTCACCAATCGCTTTAGCGGAATCTATCGGCCAATCCTCAACGAAAACGGTGAACTCCAGGGCGTGATCTTCAGCGGCCTGCTGCGCCATACCAGCCTGGTCGGGCTGGTCAATGAGAGCAGCCTGTTCATTCTGATTTTCATCCTCAGTTCGGCGGCCTCTCTGGCGGTTGGCTGGTTGGTTTCGCAGCGTTTGACCCAACCCTTGCGCGGCCTCTCCAAAGGCGTACAAGCGGTGATTGCCGGTGATTATCGCCAGCGTCTGCCCGTCACTGGTGGTGATGAACTGGCAGAGCTGAGCAGCACCTTCAACCACATGAGCGAACGCCTGGGCGAGTTACACAACCTCGAATCACAACTGCGCCGCCGTGACCGTCTGCATGCGCTGGGTGAAGTCGCCATGGGCCTGGCCCATGAAATCCGCAACCCGCTGGGGATTATCAAGACCGCCACCCAACTGCTGCACCGGCGCGCCGATTTGCCCGAGACCGACAAGCGTCACCTGGAGTACGTGGTCAGCGAGGTCAGCCGGATCAACGACCTGCTCACCGAGTTTCTCGATTTTGCCAAACCCAGTGCGCCGATGCGTTCGACCCAGCCCGCACGGCCGATGGTGGATGAACTGGTGGGGTTCTGCGCACCGGAACTGGCCAGCCATAACATTGATGTACGCATCGACGACAAGGCCCCCGGCGCGACTATTTACGCCGATGCGCGCCAGTTGAAACAGGCCGGCCTGAACCTGGTCGTCAATGCCATCGACGCCATGCCGGAAGGCGGACGGCTGACCCTGGGAATCACCAGCGACGCCACTTACACCATCATCAGCATCAGCGACACCGGTCAAGGCATCGAACCGGATATGCTCGAACGAATTTTTACGCCGTTTGTCACTACCAAGGCTTCAGGCACCGGGCTGGGGCTGGCGAAGGTCTTTTCGATCATGGAGAACCATGACGGGCGCATCGAATGCGTCAGCGAAAAAGATGCTGGCGCCACCTTCAGCCTATACATTCCGGCCAACGGTGAAGACTTCGACGAGGAAAGCAATGACACATAACGTACTGGTGGTCGACGACGAGCCCAAGCTCTGCGACCTCCTGGCATCGGCCTTGAGTCAGAACGGCATCACGGTGTTTACCGCCGGTAACGGTCTGCACGCACTCAAAATGCTCGAAGCCGAAGACATCGACCTGGTGATCAGTGACTGGCGCATGCCTGGTATGGACGGTCCACAACTGCTGGCGGAAATAAAAAACCGCTACCCGCAGTTGCCCGTGATCGTCATGACCGCCTACAGCACAGTGAAAAACGCTGTGCAGTCGATGCGCAACGGGGCCTACGACTACATTGCCAAGCCCTTCGATATCGATGAGCTGGACATCACCGTCAGCAAAGCCCTGCAATTTCGCGACATTCTCAAAGACAACCAGCGCCTGCGCGCCGAGCTCGATGAACACCAGCAGATTGACAGCCTGGTGGGCGACAGCCCGAGCTTTCGTCTGGTATTGCAAGCGATCGACTCAGTGCGCGAGAGCAACGCAACCATCCTGCTCACCGGCGAAAGCGGCACGGGCAAAGAAATGGTCGCACGGGCCATCCACCAGCACGGCAACCGCGCCGACAAGCCCTTCGTGGCCGTGAACTGTGCAGCGATCCCCGAAGGCCTGCTGGAGAGCGAAATGTTTGGCCACCGCAAAGGTGCATTCACCGGCGCCGTGGCGGATCGGGTTGGGCGCTTTATGCAAGCGGACAAAGGCACGCTGTTTCTCGATGAAATCGGTGAAATGCCCTTGCCTCTGCAAGCGAAAATCCTTCGCGCACTGCAAGAGCGAGTGATCGAGCCCGTGGGCGATACCCGCGAACGCAGGGTCGATGTGCGGGTGATCGCCGCCACTAACAAAAACCTGCTGGAAGCGGTGGCCAACAAGGAGTTTCGCGAAGACCTCTTCTATCGCCTCAACGTATTCCCTATCCCTTTGCCGGCCTTGCGTGATCGGGTCGAAGATATCGCGCCTCTCGCCCGGCATTTCGCGCAGATACTCGGTGCCACCGCGGGCAAGCGCATCAACGGTTTCAGCCCGGCGGCGTTGCAGGCCATGGCCAATTATTCATGGCCGGGGAATATTCGCGAACTGCAAAACTGCGTGGAGCGGGCGACCATCGTTGCGTCTCAGACAGTGATCGAAGAGGACGATCTGCCCGCGTACCTGTTCGCCTCACGACCTACCGAAACGGGCGCACCACTGAGCGATGACAACGGCGTGCCAGCGGACCTGGAAGCGGCGCTGGCGGAAGTCGAGAAGACTTATATTCTGGCGGCCCTTGCGCAAAGCAATGGCGTACAGGCCGCCGCCGCGCAGTTGATCGGGATTTCCGAACGTAGCTTCTGGTACCGCCTGAAAAAGTTAGGGATTCACGTGGACAAAATTGTGCGCTGACGCGTCATTCGCTCAGCGCACCGTCCCACCTTTCGCCTCACTCATGATCTGTCGAATCGCTCCGACAAAGGTTTCAACCGGCTGCGCGCCCGTGAGCGCGTACTGCCCATTGAACACCACTGTGGGCACCGAACTCACGCCACGCGATAGCCACAACTGCTCTTCTTCAAGCACTTCCCGGGTGTACTCATCTGAAGCCAGAATCGCCTCGGCGCGTTGCGGATCCAACCCCACGCGCTGGGCAAGCTGGGCCAGTTGCGTGTGATCTGACGGATTACCACCCTCGGTGAAATAGGCCTTGAACAGCGCCTCTTTCAGATTGAACTGCACCCCTTCCAGCCCCGCCCAGTAGAGCAAGCGGTGCGCATCAAACGTGTTGTAGATGCGGCTGTTGCCATCGGTGCGAAATGCAAACCCCAACTCGGCGCCACGGGCGCGGATCATTTCACGGTTTTTCTGTGATTGCTCCGGGGTGGATCCGTACTTCTCGCCGATGTGCTCGGTAATGTTCTGGCCTTCGGCGCCCATCTTCGGGTTCAACTCAAACGGCTGGAAGCGAATCTCAGCCTGCACTTCGCTGCCCAATTGATCCAGCGCCCGGGTCAAGGCGTAAAGTCCCACCACACACCAGGGGCAGGAAACATCGCTGACGAAATCGATTTTCAGGGGAGCACTCATCACACACCTCGCAGGCTGGGGTCGCGTTGCAAAGTATGCACGATACACCGCTAGAACCCGATTTGTGTGGGGCTGGGCTTACTCGCGAACGGGCTCGAATGAACATTGCAGAGTGCCGCGTTACAAGAGGTTGTATTCGCCCACTGGATCAATCCGCGCCCAACGCGGAGTGTCTTCACGATGCGCCTGCAAGTACGGCAATACCGCCGCCAGTAAAGGCGCCTTGAAGGCTTCCTGGAATCGATGGGCCAAGCCCGGAATCAGCTTCAACTGACTGCCTTGAATGTGCGCGGCCAAGTGGATGCCGTGCATCATTGGCAACAGCGGATCGGCCGTACCGTGTACCACCAACGTCGGCACGCGCAAGCGATTGAGCAGCGCCACTCGGCTGGGCTCGGCGAGGATCGCCATAATCTGACGCTTCACGCCCTCGGGATTGAACGCGCGGTCATAGGACAATGCAGCCTGATGCAGCAGCGCCTGGCGATCATCGCTCACCGTCGGGCTGCCCAGCGCCGCCAGCAGGTCGGCCTGCTGCTCCAGCGCGACGTCGCGATTCGGTGCGCTGCGTCGGGACAATAGCTGCACCAACGCCGCGCTCGGTGCCGGCAAGCCTTGGGCGCCGGAACTGGTCATGATCAGCGTCAGGCTCTCGACCCGCTGGGGGGCCATCGCGGCCAGATGCTGCGCAATCATGCCGCCCATGCTCGCGCCCAGCACGTGAAACTGCTCAATATGCAGCGCATTCATCAGGCCCAACGCGTCGTCGGCCATGTCGGTCAGGGTATACGGCGCCGCCACGGGCAAGCCGAGCTTGTAGCGCAGCACTTCGAAGGTGAGATTGGCGCTAGCCGGTGCCTGGCGCCAAGTCGACAGACCAACATCGCGATTGTCGTAACGAATCACCCGAAAGCCCTGTTGGCACAGCGCGACGACCACTTCATCCGGCCAGTGAATCAATTGCCCACCAAGCCCCATCACCAGCAACAACGCCGGATCCGAGGCACGCCCAACGCTCTGATAAGCCAGGCTCACCTGGTCCAGGTCCACCCATTCGGTAGGGACATTGACATCGCAGCGCGAAGCCGCAAAAGACGCTTGGCCACAGAACAGCGCGGCACAAAAAATCGCCACTGAAAAAAACAAAGTACGCATGAAAAACACCGAAACGCAGAACCCCAGTAGAGCGCGAGTCTGATGAAGTTTGTTCAAGCGCGCTGCCACAGTTGCGTGACAGTTTGATGAAGATTGCCGAGTGGTCATCAGCGCGGTTGGCTGTTCATGGGCTGACCACTCGTCGAAAACAGCCCCCTACCTGTCAGTTCTGTCAGTAGTCAAATGCAGCGGCAGCGTTCTCAATCAAGCATTGACGACACATCCGAAGCCGAATCCATGAAGACTCTGACTGGAGCATAAAACATGAACAGCGGTACTTACCTCAGTAAAGATCAGGACGTGTCCATCGCCACTTACGCACGTTCAGCGATTGAAATTCCCGGTGCAATAACTCCGGTCGACGCGGCGGATGTAGGAGTCAATCTGGCGCTGCTCAGAGCCAATCGCGGCCTGCCTATCATTATTAGCCCCGATGCCATCAAGCCGGGCGACACCGTGTTGGTGTATATCGACAACCGATTGATACATGTGTTGGTAGTCGCCGATAATTACGACGGCTTGGCCATCACACTGAGCATCCCATCAAACCTGGTCCCGGAAGGGATCTTCGTCCTGAGGTACCGGGTTAACATTCAGACGTCGGCCCCGCTGACAGTGCTGGTCAAAACCCGATTGCCGGGCGGGATTGATCCGCAGCCCAACCAACCAGGTCACCACCTGCTGGCCGCTCCCAGCATCGCATCGAAGATACTCAACGGGCTGCAGGATGAAACAGTCACGGTACAACCATGGGAGGGTATGTGCCGCAATGACGTGGTGACGCTGCAATTTGCGGACTGTGGCTTGCCACATACCGTGCAGGCTAACGAGGTCGGGCTGCCCATCACCTTCATCCTGCCCACGGACAGGGTTGCCGCCAATGGAAATGGCGCAACGCTCCTTTATTACAAGGTCTGCGACGACGTCGGGAACCAAGCCTCGGATCATTCTCTGGGACAGTCAATCACGATTCAAATCGGCGACGATAAACTGACGACGCCCGTGGTCGAGGGCATGGATCAGCAGCACGCGCTCTACCTCGCTGACTTGGGAAGCCGATCGATCCAGGTCACACTCGACACGTCGTCCTCGCGATTCGTCGCGGGCGATAGCCTGGAATTGATCTGGCGAAGCGCCTATCGCACCGGTGAACTGGAAGTCGTCAGGCAGGTTCAGGTGCTGACGAACTCGTCGACACTTGTTTTCACTGTTGCAAACGCCGTTGCCCAACGGCTTGCTGGCGGGTGCGCCCACCTTTTTTTCAATCACACCGACGCCAATGGCGTCATTGAGCAGTTATCGTTCCTGGATTTTTTCGTCGTCGGCAACACCCGCAGGGTCGATACCCCAGAGCCGGGCCAGCAAGATATTGCCCAGACGAGCGGCCTATTTAACGTACCCGAGATGGGCATCCTGAAGATTTCTGCACCGAGCGTACTGAAAAGCACCAGACCGGTGGTGGGCGCGATGTGCGGGGTTTCATTGCGTATCTACGATGACGTAGCCCCCAATGGCGTCGATGCCTATATTGCAGCCCTGGACGGAGCAGCAGCCGATGATGTGATCGACCTCGTCCTCAACGGGACGATTGAAGCCACCACGTCAATCCTGCCAGGTGGAGAAAACGTTTCTCGGACGATGAGAATTCCCAATCTGAAGTTCAACTCCGATAAGGTCAACTCGCTGGTGTTCACCGTTACCCGTCCCAGCAATAACGCCGAGACGTCTCCGCCGCTGACTATTCTGTACAACGCCATCCGCCCAGGCCTCGTGGACCGCGACCCGCTGGTAGATGGCCATTCCGAATTGGAGCTGCTGCTGCCGCAAGACATCATCGACAACGGACTGGATTCCGATCGCGCCGCGAATGGCGTTCAGGTGACATTCCGCTATCCCTATTGCCGAGCCGAAGACAAGATTAAGTTTCGACTCAATAAACTGGACATTGAATTCGTGGTCACCGCCAGCGAAGCGCCTGCAGCGCCGTCGTCGACGCCGGCCAGCATCACGCGGCTATTGACCCGGGAGCAATTCGTGCAAGCGGTCGACCATCCGGAGTTTTCGTTTTCCTATACAGTGATTGACCAAATCACCAATGGTCCTGACCCTCGCGCGCCCTACTCGGCCAGGGTGCTGATTGATGTCGATCTGGCAGGCATACGTCGTGCCGCGCCGGTGTTTCGCGAGAACCTTGACGACGATAACGATGTACCGGAGATCATTGAACTGGAAAAACTGGCCGGCCAGCCACTGCATCTGATCATCCGCACCGACTCAACGCGGTTTGCGATAAACGACCGCATCCGGGCGACCTACCGCAGCCCGCCGAGCGCTGATTTTATCGTGGAGGGAACCGTCAAAGGTCAGTTCGGTCAACCGTTCCCCCTCGTGCTGGAAGTGCCCTACAACCAAGTGATTTCCGGGCGCTTGGTCAGCGCTACGTATGAACAGTTCCGCGGTACCAACCCCCTTCCAATTGCCAACTCCAGAACGGCAAAGGCGCGGGTCATTGGCGAAGCCTTGCCAGACTTGCTACCCCCTCGGGTGCTGATTGCGCCTAACGGAATACTCGATCCAAACGACAATCCGCAAGGTGCTACGGGTCGGGTGGACGTCATCCTGTTTCACCCTGACGACAGCGTGCGCTTGATCGTCCAGGGCACCCCAGGCGTCGGTTCCCCTCTCTTCGACCCCTTGAAGTTGGACGCCAACGGTCGCGCTGATTTTCCCCTGACCCGAGCGTTTATAGAGGCCAACCTGGGGCAGGAAGTTAATACCAGCTACATGTTGATTCGGGGCACCGTCGAAAAGCAATCTCCTGTGCTCCTGCTCTCCGTACTGAATCCCCTAGAGGAACCGCAAATCACCTCCATCCTGGCGGGAGGTATCAACGTTCCACCCGGCAGCAGTACCTATTACCGAACCGGCATTGTTATCAGTGGTACAGCCACGCCGAATCAGCCAGTGGATGTTCTGGATGGGGCCACGCCCCTGGGTCGGTTTACCACCGATGGCAGTGGCGCCTGGACCGTGCCTGCACAGTCTTATAGCGCAAGCGCCCATACCATCACGGTGCGAAACACCAGCGGCGCAAACAAATCCTCAATACGTGTGTTTACCGTGCTGGAAGGGCTGGCACTGCATATCGCGCGGTTCTCGCAACAGGACATGGGCGGCTGGATGTGGGGCGGAGCCGGGGAGCATAGAGATCTGAGCTGGATCATTTATCCGCAACAAGGCTATTACCACCTTCACAATCATACCTACACCAACCATTCAAATGGCGCGGTGCTGACCAGAGAGTTTTTCGGCCTCACACCCGGCGCCACTTACCTGCTGTCATCGGGCACCTTTCGTTCCGATACACCCTTCGTTCACCCGAAGCTGCAACTCAGCACCAGTGCGGGGGACGTTTCAGGTATCTATGTACTGTCTGTTATTTATCAGCTTGTATCGTTGCAACTGCGATTCGTCGCGAGCGCCCCGACCATGACGCTGAATGTCTTGAACAATGAACCCTCAGGGGTAGGTAACGACTGGGACTTCACCCATATACAGATTGAAAGAATGCTTCTTCCCTGAAGGAGCGGACCCATTTAATCGCGCTCTTTAACGGTAAAAGAATGCCCGCTACCCCTCACCGGTTAGCGGGCTTTATGGGCGATTTCAACCACGGCCAAACATTACGCCAACTGCCTGCGCAACTGCCGCGCCGCCGCCACCATGTTCACCAACGCCGCCTCGGTTTCCGGCCACGCCCGTGTCTTCAAGCCGCAGTCGGGATTGACCCACAAGCGCTCCGCCGGAATGCGCTTCACTGCTTTGCTCATCAACTTGACCATCTCGGCGGCGTCCGGAACCCGTGGTGAGTGGATGTCATAGACGCCCGGGCCGATGTCGTTCGGGTAGTCAAAGGCTTCAAAGGCCTCCAGCAATTCCATGTCCGAGCGCGAGGTTTCGAGGGTGATGACGTCAGCGTCCATGGCCGCGATAGACTCGATCACGTCGTTGAATTCGCTGTAGCACATGTGCGTATGAATCTGGGTTTCATCCCGCACACCGGAGGCGCTCAAGCGGAACGCTTGCACTGCCCAGTCGAGGTATGCCTGCCAGTGCGCCCGGCGCAGCGGTAGTCCTTCGCGAAACGCGGCTTCGTCGATCTGGATGATTTTGATCCCGGCGTTTTCCAGGTCGACCACTTCGTCACGCAGGGCCAACGCTAACTGCTGCGCCTGGATCTTGCGCGACACGTCTTCACGCGGGAACGACCACATCAGCATGGTGACGGGGCCGGTAAGCATGCCCTTCATCACCTTGTCGGTCAGACTCTGCGCATAAGTGATCCAGTCGACCGTCATCGCTTTCGGGCGGCTCAAGTCGCCGTAGATGATCGCCGGTTTCACGCAACGCGAACCGTAGCTCTGAACCCAGCCAAAACGGCTAAACAGGTAGCCGTCCAGTTGCTCGGCGAAGTACTCGACCATGTCATTGCGCTCGGCTTCACCGTGCACCAGCACGTCCAGCCCCAAACGTTCCTGAACCTGAACGGCATGGCGAATTTCGCTGTGCATGGCGTCGGTGTAATCGTTGACCGACAAATTGCCTTGCTTGAAGGCCTGGCGCGCCCGTCGAATCGCCCCGGTCTGCGGAAACGAACCAATGGTCGTGGTCGGGAACACCGGCAGTTTCAGGCGAGCACGTTGTTGCTCGATGCGCTGGGTAAACGCTGAATGCCGCTGGCTGTCCGCCGCCCCGATGGCATTGATACGTGCCTGGACTTGCGCGTTATGCAGGCGTGGTGACTGGGCGCGGCCAGCCTGAATCGCACGGCTCTCGGCCAGCGCAGCTTTGACTTTGAGCGATTGCGGGTCATTGAGGGCGTCACGCAGCACGGCGATTTCACCGCACTTTTGCACGGCGAAAGCCAGCCAGCTTTTCAATTCAGGATCAAGTTTGTCTTCACGCTCCAGGTCCACCGGGCTGTGCAGCAACGAGCAGGAACTGCTGACCCAAAGATTGTCGCCAAAGCGCTCTTGCGCCGGTTGCAGTTGTGCCAGCGCCTGCTCCAGTTCACAGCGCCAGACGTTACGACCATTGACCAGACCCACCGACAGAACCTTGTAAGTGGGCAAGCGATCCAGCACCTGGCCGAGCTGCTCCGGTGCGCGTACCGCATCAATGTGCAGGCCTTGCACCGGCAGACCGACCGCCAGGCCGAGGTTGTCTTCCAAGCCACTGAAGTAGGTCGCCACGAGTTTTTTCAACGGCGAGTATTGAAGGATGTGATAAGCGCGCTCGAAGGCGCTTTTCCAGGCTTGCGGCAGGTCGAGGGTCAGGATCGGTTCGTCGATCTGTACCCACTCCACCCCTTGGGCCTGGAGCCGACCGAGTATTTCGTTGTAGACCGGCAGCAAGCGCTCCAGCAAATCGAGTTTGTCGAAATGATTGCCCTTCGCCTTGCCCAGCCACAGGTAAGTCAAAGGACCGATGATCACCGGTTTGACGGTGTGGCCCAGGGCCTTGGCTTCGTCAACTTCATCGAACAGTTGCTCCCAGCTCAGCGTGAATGATTGGTCAACGCTGAACTCCGGGACCAAGTAGTGATAATTGGTGTCGAACCACTTGGTCAGCTCCTGAGCGTACTGCGCCTGGGGCTGCTCGCCTGCGCAGCAATTGGCTTTGGCACCACGAGCCATGGCGAACAAGGTGTCCAGAGTCGGCTGACCGTTGGCGCCCCTGGCGCTGTCGAAGCGCTCGGGGATCACACCGAAGGCCAAGGAGTGAGCCAGCACCTGGTCGTACCACGCAAAGTCGCCGACGGGCAGCAGGTCGATGCCGGCGTCTTTCTGCAATTGCCAATGCCTGGCGCGCAGTTGGCGGCCGACGCTGTGCAGCGCGTCCTGATCGAGGTCGCCTTTCCAGTACGACTCAAGGGCTTTTTTCAATTCGCGGTCAGCGCCGATGCGTGGAAAACCGAGTGTGTGGGCCAAGGCCATGGTGAATTTCTCCCCGTAAAAGATGGTGCCATTGTCGACAGCCCGCCCAACATGAGACAAACTCAACTTTTTCGTGTTGATCACAAGTTTTACTCATGGAGACCTACGGGTGCTTGAAATACGTCACTTGAAGACCCTGCACGCCTTACGCGAAGCCGACAGCCTGGTCGATGCCGCTGATCGCCTGCACCTGACCCAGTCGGCGCTGTCCCATCAGTTCAAGGAGCTTGAAGAACGCATGGGCATGCAGCTGTTCGTTCGCAAGACCAAACCGGTGCGTTTCACCAGTGCCGGTTTACGCCTGCTGCAACTGGCCGACGCCACCCTGCCGCTGCTACGCGGCGCCGAGCGCGATATCGCGCGGCTGGCCGGTGGCACTGCTGGGCGTTTGCACATGGCAATCGAGTGCCACAGTTGCTTTCAGTGGCTGATGCCGACGATCGACCAATTTCGCGATGCCTGGCCGGAAGTCGAACTGGACTTGGCATCGGGGTTTTCCTTCGCCCCGCTGCCGGCACTGGCGCGCGGCGATCTGGACCTGGTGGTGACGTCCGATCCGCTGGAACTGGCCGGGATTACCTATGTGCCGTTGTTCACTTATGAGGCGATGCTGGCGGTGGCCAACCAACACCGTTTGGCAAACAAAACCTATATCGTGCCGGAAGACCTGCTGACGGAGACCTTGATCACCTATCCGGTGGAGCGTGATCGGCTGGACATTTTCACCCGTTTCCTGGAGCCGGCCGACATCGAACCGGCACAGGTGCGCACCTCGGAGCTGACAGTGATGATGATGCAACTGGTCGCCAGCGGTCGCGGCGTCTGCGGCGTGCCCCACTGGGCCCTGCATGAATACAGCTCACGGGGTTATGTGAAGGCCAAACGGCTGGGCGAGAAAGGTTTGTTTGCGACGCTATACGCGGGCATTCGCGCCGACATGCTCGACGCGCCCTACATGCGCGATTTTTTGCTGACGGCCAAGGACACCTCGTTTTCGACCCTGGATGGGGTCAGCGCCGTGCGCTAACCCCCCTGTGTAAGCCTAATGATCTTTAGACCTGGCGCCACATATGGAGCTTATCGAAATACTCCTCGCCCACCCGCACCGCCATTGGCTCCAGACCGAACTGCACGAAGCCACTGCGCTGATACAGCTTGAACGCCGCGTCGTTGCCGGCGGTGACGGTCAGCTGGATCAGCCTCAGGCCCGCCCGGTTCTGCGCTTCAGCCAATGCTGCCTGCACCAGTTCGAACCCAAGCCCGCGCTGGCGGACGTTGCCCGACACGTATAAGCCAAACAGCGTGGCCTTGTGACGGGCCTTTTCCCGTGGGTCAAAGGCCAGCCCGACGATGCCGGCTAACGTGCCATCCTCGAACGCGCCCAGCACCACGTCCAGTTGGCTGCTCAAGCGTGACGCCCACCAACTCAATGGCATTGCCGCGCGTTCGCGCACGCTGGAGGTGAAAGCTTGCGGATGCCGGTCATAGGCTTCGAGCATCAACGCTCGATAGTCCAGGGCGTGGCGGGTATCCAGTCGTTCAATCCACATGCTCATGCAGTCCTGCGTTGTTCAAGCATCAGCCGTACCGCCAGCGCAGCCAATACAAAACCCATGAAATAGCGTTGCACCGACAGCCATGTCGGGTTGTTGACGAACCAGGCGGCAATGCCCGACGCGAACACCGCGATCAACAGGTTGACGATGAAACTCACGCTGATCTGCGTCAGGCCCAGAATGAGGCTCTGGGTAAACACAGAACCGTGCTCTGGGGTGATGAACTGCGGAAACACCGACAGGTAAAACACTGCAATCTTCGGATTCAGGGCGCTGGTGAGAAAGCCCATCGTGATCAATTTTCGGGAAGAGTCCGGTGGCAGTTGTTGCGCCTCGAAAGGCGACCGCGCACCCGGTTTGACCGCTTGCCAGGCCAGCCACAGCAAGTACAAGGCGCCAGCCCATTTCAGCACTTCATAGGCCATCGGCACCGCCAGAAACACCGCGGTCAAACCGGCCGCTGCGGCGAACAAATGCACGAAGAACCCCGCCACCACGCCAAACAACGACGTAATACCAGCCTTACGGCCCTGACAGATAGAACGGGAAATCAGGTAAATCATGTTCGGCCCTGGCGTCAGCACCATCAGCAACGCGGCAGCCGCAAACATGAGCAAGTCTTGAAGCGGGATCATGGGCAATCCTTAGTCCATAAGTGATCAGGAAGTCGCTATTAAGGAGGCTCGATAAAACGGCAGGATCAGGTCCCGTGTCAATGGCGCCAGCGTGACATCGCCGTCGGTGGCCGGATCGATCCAGCGCACCTCTTCGATCTCTGCCGCAGGTGTCACGCCGGAATCAATCGTCAGTTGAAAAAGTTCGGCGTGTACGACAAAACCCGGCTCATTGACAGCCGGTGCCGAAAATTGCCCCAGGTAGGTCGCATGCGCCGGATCGACAACCAGCCCCAACTCTTCTTCGAGCTCGCGGGCGAGGGCTTGGAGCGGTTGCTCATGCGACTCGATCTTGCCGCCCGGCTGCATGAACGCCTCGGTGCCGCGCTTGCGTACCAGCAGCGTGCGACCGTCGGGCCCGATCAGCAACGCGGCGGCAATACGAATAAGACGAGGCGAAGCGGTGGGTGCAATGGTCATGGGCGGACGTAGCCTTGGTTAAAAAGCCACAAGGATCACATGGCGCGAGGGGTTCGTCACCTGTGAAAAAACATCATGCGAGCGCGCCCCCAGGCTTCAGTGGCGCCTGCAAGGTGGGGTTTTCCACAACGGAGGAGTCCGCCGGTATTTTCACAAAGATGCTGTACCGAGCGCCTTCCATCGCTTCGAAGGCGATCAACTTGTCTACCAGCGGCGCGTTCAATACCTTGCCCGCATTCAGCAGCAACATGCCGTTATCGGCGTTAAGGTTGCGTGCCAGAATCATGCCCGTCGCCAGATCCCGTGTGGTCAGTACCTTGACCGATGGGTCGGCCAACGTCACATCACTGAGGTAGGCAGAACAGACGTGAATGAAGTCCTCCACCAGTGCCGGGTCGTAGAGACGCCCGGCATAGCTGCGGATATACACCAGCGCTTCATCGCTGTTCATCTGCCGTTCAAGGATCAGCCCGCGTTGCAGCTCGATAAAGTCCACCGCCAGTTTTAACAAGCGCGATCCGAACGGAATCGCCTCGCCCTTGAGTCGATCAGGAAAACCGCTGCCGTCCCAGCGTTCCTGATGGTGCAGGATCAGACGAGCCGCATCTTTCATCGGGTCGAGGGTCATCAACAGTGACTCACTCTGTTTCGGATACGCGCGATAGCGGTCACGTTCGATGTGATGCAGCAGGTCCGAGGGCGTACTCATCATGCTGTCGGTCCAGCTCAGCTTGCCAATGTTGTAAAGCGCGGCGGCCATGGTCAGGTCGCGGCTGGAGCCCTCGTCCACCCCATGCAGTTTGCAGTACACCCGCACCAGCTCGATGATCTGGCGATTGGTCTGCTTGGCAGGTGGCAGGCGTAGATTGGCCAGCAACGAGAACACCTCGGTGCCGGTGGCATAGCTGCGTTTGAGCTCTTCATAGGCCAGGTCGAGCATGTCGGCGGTCTGTTGCAATTCGCTGGTGCGGGCCGCAACGTGTTTTTCCAGGGTGGTATTGAGGGTTTTCAACTGGTCGTTCTGCTGCCGGGTCAGTTGCAGCAAACGCTGACGCTCACGCTCGGAATGTTGATGATCCAGGGCCTGACGCAGGGTCAGGAGCATCTCCTCGTCGTTCCAGGGTTTGCTGATGTAGCGGTGGATCTGGCCCTCGTTGATGGCCTTGATGATCGTCGGTAGGTCCGCGTAACCGGTGAGCAGAATGCGCGTGGTCTGCGGGTAATGCTGATGGATGTTGGCCAGCAGCGTAGCGCCATCCATCGCGGGCATGCGGGCATCACTCATCACCAGATCGATGGTGTGCTGCGCCATGATCTCCAGCGCCTGAGCACCGCTGGTGGCCAGTAGCACCTCGTAGGGCTGGCCGCGTAAAAGGCGACGCAGGCTGTTGAGGATTGACTCCTCGTCATCGACCAGCAACACCTTGGTTTTTCCGGTAAAAGTCGTGGGGAGTTGCTCTTCCATGGCGTCACCTCAATTAAAACGGGCCTCGTGTTACGCCGGCACCGGGCAAACGTACACTTTTGCTGGAGCCTGAATAACAGGCTAGATGATTTTGCAGCACGCCCTGTAAATAATTCCTTCACTCGGGCGCAGTCCAAGTAAGAGAACTATGCTCAGCGGACGCCAATCCATAATTTTTAACCGTTCGGCCAGGTAATCAGGGGAAGGATGCCCTTATGAACACACCGTTTCAGGCGGCTATCGATTCAGGCGTCTGCCTATGAGTACGCCGCTTGCCCCGAGCAACCGGCGAATCCTCATCGTCGACGACACCGCGTCGATCCATCAGGATTTCGCAAAGATTCTCAGTCCGCCGTCGGTCGATAACGACAGCCTGGACAGCACCGAAATGGCCCTCTTCGGCGGCACGGCCGCTGTTGCGCTGCAAAGCTTCATACTCGACTCGGCGTTCCAGGGGCTTGAAGCGCTGAATAAAGTCGAAGCCGCGCTGGCCAACGACCGGCCCTACGCCATGGCTTTTATCGACATGCGTATGCCGCCCGGCTGGGACGGCCTGCAAACCATCGAACGGCTGTGGCAGGTCGATCCCAAGCTCCAAGTAGCGCTGTGTACGGCTTACTCCGACTATTCGTGGGAAGACATCGACGAACGCCTTGAGCTTGGCGATCGTTTGTTGATCCTGAAAAAGCCTTTCGACGCCATCGAAATTCGTCAGATGGCCAGTGCGCTCACGGCCAAATGGCAAATGACCGAAGAGGCGGCGCTGAAGATGTCCATGCTCGAACAAGCGGTCGAAGCGCGCACCCTGGAGCTGTCCGACGCCAACATCATCGTGCAGAACAGCCCGACCATTTTGTACCGACTGCGGGGCGAGCCATCGTTTAGGTTGATGTACATTTCCCACAACATCACCCGGTACGGTCACGTCGCGGCGCAACTGGTGGCGTCAGCCAATTGGTCCAAAGAGCTGATCCACCCGGACGATCTGTCAAAGATCGACACCGCCATGGCACGCGTGCTGAATCGGCATGCCGAGGGCGCTACCATTGAGTTTCGCCTGCGCACTGGCGACGACGCCTGGCGCTGGGTCGAAAACCGTTACATTCCGGTGCGTGATGCTGAAGGTCGTTTACTGGAAGTCGAAGGCATCATCCTCGACATCACTGAACGCAAAGCCGCCGAAGAGAAAATCGCCCTGCTGGCCCGCACCGACGGGCTGACCGGACTCGCCAACCGCGCGACCTTGATCGAGCGACTGCACCAGGCGTTCGCGGCGACACGCCGAGGCGCCGCCGCGTTTGCGGTGTTTTACCTGGACCTGGACCACTTCAAGCGCATCAACGACACCCTCGGCCACCCGGTGGGTGATTTGCTGCTGCAAGAGGTCGCCCGCAGGATCAAAGCCTGCGTGCGCGAAAACGACGTGGTCGCACGCCTGGGCGGTGATGAGTTCGCGATGTTACAGCTCGATGTCAGCGACCCTACCCAGTCTGCTGCGCTGGCGGACAAGGTTCGAGATGCCCTGGTCCAGCCTTACTCGCTGGCCGGAAACGAGGTCCATGCCTCGATCAGCATTGGCATCAGCAGTTGCACCCCGGACATCGTCAGCGCCGACAGCCTGCTGACCCAGGCCGACATGGCGCTCTATCGCTCCAAGGAGCAGGGCCGCAACCAGTACCACTTCCATTGCGAGGAGATCAATCAAGAAGTGCTTGAGCGCATGACCATTACCAGCGACCTGAAAGCCGCCATTGAACACGAAGAACTCGAACTCAATTACTGGCCGGAAGTGGACCTGCGCACCGGCAAGATTCTCGGCATGGAAGCTCAGGTCAGCTGGAATCATCCAGAGCGCGGCCTGCTTGAGGGGCCGGCGTTCCTGCCGGCCGCCGAGAAAACCGGGACCATCGTTGCCCTCGGCCACTGGGTACTGGACCGTGCCTGCCAGCAGATGCGCCAGTGGCGCGACGCAGGCATGGCGCCTCCGGTGATCGCCATCAAGTTGTCCCTGGCCCAGCTCAAGAGCGGTGCCGAGCTGATCTATGACGTGCTGCGCACCACTGCGCGCTGGGAGCTGTGCCCATGGGACCTGCGCTTTGACGTCACCGAAGCGACCCTGGCCCAGACCAAATGGACCCACAACGATGTGCTGCCACGCCTGCGAGAGCTGGGGGTGAAGATCGCCATTGACGACTTCGGCACCGAATATTCCTCGTTTGACTACCTCAAGACCTATCAGGTCAATCACCTGAAACTCACCCAGGCCTTCATCGACAACGCCGCCCAGGATCCAGACAGCGCAAACACCTTGCTCGCTATCATCAACTTTGCCCGTGATGTGGGGATCGGCATCATCGCCGAAGGGGTCGAAACCCAAGAGCAACGCACTTCGCTGATGGCCACCGGTTCACCGATGAATGCTCAGGGTTATTTCTTCAGCAAAGCAGTCAGCAGCCAACAGGCCGCTGAACTGCTGAAGGCCGGAAGCATCGTACCCACGGGTCACGAAACCATTATGGCCCTGGACGAACTTCGGCGTTCAAAGGAGGACCGCGGATGAAAACACCTTTCGTGCGGACCAACCGGCGCATCCTGATCATCGATGACACGCCCTCGATCCATGAGGACTTTCGCAAAATCCTCGCCCCCGACGTGCAAGGGGAACAGAACTTGGCCGGCGCCGAAGAAGCGCTGTTCGGCACGCAGCCACCTGACCGGCTGACCTTTGAACTCGACTCCGCCTACCAGGGGCAGGAAGCCCTGGAGCTGGTTAAACGCGCCAAGGCCGAAGGTCGTCCCTATGCCATGGCGTTCACCGACATGCGCATGCCGCCGGGATGGGACGGCCTGGAAACCATCGAAGCGCTGTGGAAAGCCGACCCCCACCTGCAAATTGCACTGTGCACCGCCTATTCGGATTACAGCTGGGAAGCCATGGCCGAGCGGCTCGAATTCGGCGATCAGTTGCTGGTACTGAAAAAGCCTTTCGACAGCCTGGAAATCCGTCAAATGGCCAGCGCCCTGACCTGGAAGTGGCAGATGGCACAGGACGCGGCGATGAAAGTGCTGAGCCTGGAACAGACCATCGAGGCCAGGGTGCATGAGCTGCTCAAGGTTTCGCACCTGCTGCAATACGACGTCCTCACCGAGTTGCCCAACAGCACGTTGCTCGGTGACCGCTTGAACCAGGGGTTGGCCTTGTCCCGACGTCATGACAAACAAATGGCCGTGATGTTTCTGGGGCTGGACCGCTTCAAGCGCATCAACAATGCTCTGGGCCATCCGGCCGGAGACGAGGTACTTAAACGGGTCGGGCAGAATCTGGTCGCCAGCGTGCGTGAATCTGACTCGGTGTTTCGCTACGGTTCCGATGAGTTCGTGGTGATCCTGGCTGACATCCGCCATCCCCAGCAAACCAAGGGCATTGCCGAAAAACTCTTGAAGGCCGTCAGCGCTCCCCGGCATATCGCCGGCCACGATCTGAGCGTGACCGCCAGCGTGGGGATCAGCATTTACCCCGAGGACGGCCTGGACGCCATCCTGCTGATCAAAAAAGCCGAAACCGCGATGCATAACGTCAAGGAGAGCGGCCCGAACGATTACCGCTTTTTCATTGAGGACATGAACCAGCGCGCACGGGACCAACAGAGCATCGAGTCGGGCATTCGCCAAGCCTTGGAACGAAATGAGTTTGTGCTGCACTACCAGCCGAAACTGAACCTGAACAGTGGCCGGGTGGTGGGCGCCGAGGCCTTGATTCGCTGGCAAAAACCGGGACACAGCCTGATTTACCCGACAGATTTCATTGCCGTTGCCGAAGACAGCGGCTTGATCGTGCCGCTGAGCAAATGGGTGTTGGCTGAGGCCTGTCGTCAGGCCTGTGCCTGGCAAGCAGCCGGGCTGCCGAAAATCTGCCTGTCGGTGAACATGTCGGCCATCGATTTCCGTCAACGCGGATTTGTCGAAGGCATCGAACAGATCCTTCAGCAGACGGGTCTGGAACCGGCCTTGCTGGAGTTGGAAATCACCGAAGGGATATTGATGCAGAACGTCGACGCCACCGTCACCGCCCTGAACCGGATCAAGGCCTTGGGAGTCAGGCTGGCCATCGATGACTTCGGCACCGGTTATTCCAGCCTGAGCTACCTGCAACGCTTCCCCATCGATGTGCTGAAGATCGATCAGTCGTTCATCAGTGGCCTGAGCAGCGACAGTGCCGACGCAGCGCTGGTCAGCGCTATTATCAGCTTGGGCAAAAGCCTCAATCTGACCGTGATTGCCGAGGGTGTGGAGACACTTGAACAGCTGAATTTCCTCAAGGCCCACCAGTGCGAAGAAGGTCAGGGTTATTACTTCAGCAGAGCCGTAACGCCGGCTGTATTTGCGCAGTTCCTCACGTCCGTAAAACCGCTGCCACCCGCAGAGACATGAGCCTCGCGCAACAACACCCAGGTCAAACGCCAAGGATATTTGCGATGTTGCCTTACCGTGCCTTCTTGCTCTCACTCTGTGTATTGACCGTCAGCCTGACCACTGGTGCCGCGCCGCTGGACGAACCGCTCAAGCCGTTGCCGGCAGTGCCTCAGCAGGACCCTCAGCGGGTTGAGCTCGGTCGCCGGTTATTCAATGAACCTCGCTTATCGGTCAACAACAGCCTGGCCTGCGCCAGTTGCCATCGACTGGACAGCGGTGGCGCCGACAACAAGGCCTTTTCCATCGGCTTCAACGGCCAGCCGGTCGCCATCAACACCCCGAGTGTGTTCAACGCGAGCCTGAACTTCCGGCAATTCTGGAATGGCCGGGCCAGTACCCTGGAAGCGCAAGTCCACGAAGTGGTGCAAAGCCCCAACGAAATGGGCAGCAACTGGGAACACGTGGTGCAGACACTGAGCGCCGACCCGACCTATCACGCGGCATTCGCCAAGGCCTACTCGGACGGCGTCACCGTGGGCAATGTGCAAAATGCCCTGGCCACTTACGAGCGCACGCTGCTCAGCAGCCACTCGCGCTTTGATCAATACCTACTGGGCGACACCGATATTCTCTCGACCGATGAAAAATACGGTTACCAGCGATTCAAGGACTACGGCTGTATCTCTTGCCATCAAGGGGTGAACATCGGCGGCAACATGTTCCAGAAGTTCGGCGTCATGGGCGACTATTTCAAGGCGCGGGGCAACCTCACTGAAAGCGACCTGGGACGCTATCTGGTGACCCGAGACGAAGAGGATCGCAATGTGTTCAAAGTCCCGAGCCTGCGCAACGTTGCCGTGACCGCGCCGTACTTCCATGACGCCTCGGCGAACACCCTCGAAGAAGCGGTGGACGTGATGTTCAAGTTCCAGCTCGGACGCATGCCTTCAGCCGACGACAAGGCGCTGATCGTTAAATTCCTCAAGACCCTGACCGGAGAATGGGAAGGCAAGCCGCTATGAAAATGTCACCACGCCGGAGCATGGCACTGCTCAGTCTCGCGGCCCTGATCCTGGCCTCTACCCTGCTGTTTCTGTACCTAAAATCGAGTTCTGACCAGACCTCGACCTACGCCGAATCGCGGGACTTGATTGGCCAGATAAAACAGCTCAACGCGCAATGGGAAACCGAGATTCTCAAGGCCAGGATCGCCATCAACCACAACTATGATCCACTGGTCACGCCCCTGACCGAGATGACGCAAATGTGGGAGCGTTTCGACAGCATGCAATTGAGCCAGGGCCGCAACGACTCTCCCGCCTGGAAACGCAGCCGTGACGCCTACCTGGCGGCCATCGAGGAAAAGACCCGATTGGTGGAACAGTTCAAATCCCACAACGCGGTGCTGCGCAACTCACTGGCGTTTTTGCCCAGCGCCGAGGACGACATTCAGCAACCTCTGGCTCGACAGGTGGATGGCGACAAACTGCAATTGCAAAACATCGCCACCGACACCTATGACTTGCTGCTCAGTAGCCTAGAGTTTGCCCAAGTCACGTCTGACGACAAAGCCGCCGACATCCTGGTCGGGTTGAACAAACTGGGGGTCAACAAACTGCGGCTGCCGGAGCAGTTCCATGGCCCCATCGATCTTCTGAGCAGCCATATCGCGCTGATTGCGCGTGAACAACCGATCGTCAATCGACTGCTGGAAAACATTGAAGCCATCGCCGTGGCCGAACGCCTCGACGACATCACTCACCTGTTGAATCAGGATCAGCAACAGGCCGACGCGGTCGATCAGCGATACCACTTCTACATGCTGGTGTTCTCGGCACTGCTGGTCTTGGTGCTGCTGTACCTGGCGATCAGGCTGATGCGCAGTTTCACCGAAATCAATCGCGTCAACAAAGCGCTGCAAACCGCCAATGATGACCTTGAGCGGCGGGTCGAAGAACGCACCCGGGAACTCAAGGACACGCAGAGTGAACTGCTCGACACCGCGCGCCAGGCCGGCATGGCTGAGATCGCCACCAACGTGCTGCACAACGTCGGCAACGTCCTTAACAGCGTGAACATCTCCGCCGACTTGATCACCCGCAAACTGCGCAGCAGCAAAGCCCTTGGTCTGGGCAAGGCGATGCAATTGATCAACGAACATCCGACCGATCTGGGGCGCTTTCTGACCGAAGACGAAAAAGGCAAATTGCTCCCCGGCTACCTTAACCAACTGGTGGCCGCCATCGACCTCGAACAACAGGGCATGACCGATGAACTGGCCCAACTGACCAAAAGCGTGGACCACATCAAGGACATCGTTGCCACTCAGCAGTCCTACGCGGGAGCTAACAGCCTGATGGAGCCGCTACGCATCAGTGAACTGCTGGAGGACGCTTTGCGCATGAACTCCGGTGCCCTGACACGCCACCATGTCACGGTGGTCAAGGAGTACGACGACGTACCGCAAGTGATGGGCGACAAGCATCGGCTGCTGCTGATTCTGATCAACCTGATCAGCAACGCCAAATACGCCATGTCCGACCTCAGCGACCGTGCGCGACAGATGACCCTGGGGGTGAAAATTGTCGACGACACGCTCCTGCAAATCAGCGTCAAGGATGACGGCGAAGGCATTCCCGAGGAAAACATGACACGCATTTTTGCCCACGGTTTTACCACCCGCCAGGAAGGCCACGGCTTCGGTTTGCATAGCTGCGCGCTGGCCGCCATCGAGATGAATGGCCACCTCACTGCCCACAGTGACGGACCGGGCAAAGGCGCACAGTTCATCTTGCAAATCCCCCTGAAAACCGTGGCAGGTGACGCATGAGCAAACCTTCGAACCGACGCATTCTGTTGATCGACGACACGCCGTCCATACATGAGGATTTTCGTAAAATCCTCACCCCGCCCCCGGTGCAACATGCGGAGCTGGATGTGATGGAAGCGGCCTTATTCGGCGCCGACATGAAGTCTGCCAGCGCACTGTTCGAACTGGACTCGGCCTACGGCGGCCAGGAGGGCCTGGGCAAACTTAAGCAGGCACTCATGGAACACCGCCCTTATGCCATGGCTTTCGTCGATATGCGCATGCCCGACGGCTGGGACGGCGCGCAAACCATCGAACACCTGTGGCAGCAAGACCCGCGCCTGCAAGTGGTGGTGTGTACCGCCTATTCCGACTATTCGTGGGATGAACTGTTGGACCGTTTGCAAGCCCATGACCGACTGCTGATCCTGAAAAAGCCGTTCGACAACATCGAAGTCCAGCAGATGGCCAATACCCTGCTGACCAAATGGGACATGACCGAGCGGGCCAGCGTGCAGGTCGATCATTTGGGGCAAATGGTCGAACGCCGGACCCGGCAGTTCAAGGAAGCCAGCGTCGAGTTGCAACGGGAAATCGACGAGCGCAAACAACTGGAAAGCCAGTTGGTGCAATCGGAAAAACTCGCTTCACTGGGGCAACTGGCGGCCGGCGTCGCCCATGAAATCAACAACCCCATCGGCTTCCTTTCCTCAAACCTCGGCACCCTGGACGGCTATTTCAAACAATTACAGGAGATGCTCGATGCCTATCGAGAGGCCGAAGAAGCCATTGTTTCAACAGACGTCATCGAACGTCTGAGGCAATTGCGTGAACGGGTCGAACTGGAGTTTCTGCGCGAAGACATTCCACTGCTGATCAAGGAATCCAAGGACGGCATCAGCCGGGTCGGGCAGATCGTCAAGGATTTGAAAGACTTCTCCAGGGTGGACTCTAACCAGCAATGGCAGTGGGCCAATCTGCATCAGGGCATCGAATCGACCCTGAACATCGTCGCCAGCGAACTCAAGTACACGGCCGACGTCGTGAAGGAATACCAAGCGCTACCCGAAATCGAGTGCCTGCCGTCGCAACTCAACCAGGTCATCATGAACCTCATCGTCAACGCCTCTCAGGCGATGGGGCCACAGAGGGGCATCATCACTCTGCGAACCGGGCTTGACGGTGAAACGGTGTGGATTGAGGTGGCAGACACCGGTTCGGGCATTGAAGCGCAGAGTTTGCAGAAAATATTCGATCCGTTTTTCACCACCAAACCCGTTGGCCAAGGGACGGGGCTAGGCTTGTCACTGTCCTACGGAATTGTAAAAAAACACCACGGCAATATTTCGGTGCGCAGCGAGGTCGGGGTGGGGACCACGTTCAGAGTCGAACTGCCAGTGCGCCAGACCAAACTGGCCCTCTGAGCGATCCGCCCTGGTTTGCGGACACAACTGACGTCACGTCGCCGAAACTGTGGCCCTGTTTTGCAACGAAACATACAAAGAGACTAAACCACTTACATTCCCGGAAATTTCCCACGCGTGAGTTTGATAGCGTGCCAGCACCGCAGTACAGCGGTCGCTTGGCAGCTCAGCCCTCAATGGAAAACCGGCATGTTCGACATCTCTTCGCTCAAAGACAAAAACAACCTCACGACACTTAATCTCTTCTTATTGGTCATCCTCACCGCCGGTCTTTATCTGATTGTGTGGATGTATCGAACCGGCACCGCTATAGAAGAGGTCACCAAAATCAAAATCGTCAGTTCGAGTTTTTTCATCAGTTACTTGGCACTGATGGGGATAGGCGGACTTTTAGTGGACTTGGGCACTCAGGATATCGTGATGTTGGGCAGCATCATGCTGCTGACTTCGACCATCTTGGGGCTTGTCTGGTGCTTCCGTGCACGCGATGCGTTGAGGGAATATACGCAGAATGAACACGACTTCGAGCTGCTGATGAACTGGGTCTGCACGTTGTTTTTTAGTTTTTATTACGTCAACTACTGCATCAACGACTTGCCTGAAGCCAAACAAAACAGCCAAGGCGCGATCAAGCCAGTCGACACCTCAATTGAGAAATGACACGTACAAAAGGAAGAGAACCCAAGCTCTCTGACTTCTAGATGACCTTGAAGAATAAAGACCCGTTCATCATAAGGTCGGCGGCGTACTCCCAAACGAAGCAGATCGTCTATCTCCCTATACCCCTGTAGGAGCGAAGCGTGCTCCTACAGGGGTGTGTGCGTCAGGTGGCTTCCTGGAAATCCATTTCTGGTGGCTGACGGCGGAAGCCGCCGGTCAATACGGCCAGGTACACCACACCAATCGCCAGCCAGCTCAGGCCCAGGTAAATCGCCAGGTGATCGAGGCTGACCATCAGCCACAGGTCGGCGACCAGGCCAATGAACGGGAACACCAGGAACAGCACCAGTTCACGCGGGCCTTTTTTCTCGCCGCCGATCCAGTAATGGAAGATCACCGACAGGTTCACCAGGCTGAACGCCAGGAACGCGCCGAAGTTGATGAACGACGTCGAGGTGGTCACGTCCAGTTTCAGCGCCAGCAAAGCCACCGCCGCGCACAGCAAAATGCTGTTGACCGGGGTCCCGTATTTCTCATGCAAGGTGCCGAAGAACGACTTGGGCAACACCCCGTCGCGGCCCATGGCGAACAGCAACCGCGAACCACTGGCCTGGGCCGACAGACCCGAGGCGAACTGGCCGACGATCAGGCCAATCAGGAAGATCGACACGAACAGATCGCCACCGATGTTGCGGGCAATCTCATAAGCCGCCGAGTCAACGTTCTCGAACTGGAACGCCGGATGGGCGATCTGCACGAAGTACGACACACCGACAAAAATCAAACCGCCAATCAAGGTAATCAGCATGATCGCCCGGGGGATGGTGCGGCGTGGGTCGCGGGTTTCCTCAGTCAGGGTGCTGACCGCGTCAAAGCCCAGGAACGAATAACAGGCGATGGCCGCGCCGCTCATGATCAGCGGCATTTGCATGTCGCCGTTGAAGAACGGTTTGATCGTCCACAGCGGCGTGCTCGCATCGCCGCCGATGTAATGGATACACAGCACGACGAAGGCAATCAGCACCAGCGCTTGCACCAGCATCAGCAAGGCGTTGATGCCGTTGGCCAGTTTCAGGCCGACGATGTTGATCGCGCTGGTGATGCCGATAAACGCCAGCACCCAGATCCACTGCGGCACCGCCGGGAACGCGGAGTTGAGGTACGCCGCGCCGATCAGCCAGATCGCCATCGGCAGGAACAGGTAATCAAGCAACACCGCCCAACCGGCGATAAAGCCGAGTTTCGGGCTGATGGCTTTGCGCACATAGCTGTAGGCCGAGCCGGCCACCGGGAACGCGGCGGCCATGCGCCCGTAGCTCATGGCGGTGAAAAACATCGCCACCAGCGCCGCCAGGTAAGCGGCCGGGACCATGCCGGCGGTGGATTGAGCGAGGATGCCAAAGGTGCCGAGCACAATGATCGGCGTCATGTAGGCGATGCCGAACAGCACCACCGAACCCAATGACAGGGTGCGTTGTAAACGAGCCATGAGCGACTACTCCGAATTTATTAGATTTATGGCAGAGCCGAGTTCGGCGCAATGATCGTTCCCACGCTCCGCGTGGGAACGATCGGTCAACTTACTTCCCTGGAATCAGTAACTCCCGCAGTCCATCGGTGTGCTCAACAATCTCCCCCGGTAACTTCAGCCGCTGATCATCCAGGTAGCGATAATCCTGGCGCGCCGCCGTCAGTTGATTAAGATCCAGCTCAACCGCAAACTGCCCCGCCTCGCGCCCGGCTTCGAACAGCAGCGTGCCTAGCGGATCGACCAGCGCACTGCCACCGGCAAACAACAACCCGCCGTCGCCCTCTTCCACCCGGTTGACCATCAGCGCGAACGCCTGGTTTTCCTGGGCGCGGGCCATGATTGCGGTGCGGTGTGTCGGGCCGTAAGGGTCCATGTTGCCGTTGGTCACCAGCAGCAATTCCGCCCCCAGTTGCGCCAGGGCGCGGGCGGTCTCGGGGAATTCGATGTCGTAGCAAATCAGCAGGCCGACCCGCACGCCGTTCCACAGGCACGTCGCGTAACGATCACCCGGCTCGTAAACGCCACGGTCCGAGGCCCACAAATGCGTCTTGCGATAACGCAGGGCAACGCCTTCGGGGGTGATCAGCAGCGTGGTGTTATAGAAGCGGCCGTTATCGTTCTCGGCCATGCCGACGACCACCGCGACGTTGCGCTCACGGGCCGCATCGATCACCGCGCTGACAGTCGGGCCGTCCAGCGCTTCGGCGACCTGGGCCACGGTCTCTTCCGAGGCAAAGCCCATCAAGTGGCCTTCGGGAAACATGATCAACTGCGTGTCGGCGGCGCAGGCAGCAATCGCCGCCAGGGCGCGTTCGAGGTTGTAAGCCGTGTCGTTGTCACGGCCCGCCAATTGGGCGAGTTCGACCTTCATGGGTATTCCTTGTTATGAGCGCCGGGGATGCAGAAAGATTGCCCGGTCGGTGTCTGTGCACCAGTATGCGCAGCAAGCAACCGGCCAGGGAATTACGCGGCTGGGGTAACCCGATAGGGGTAGACGCATGACACTCTCGCTGGATGACATCGCCTGGCACCGTTCGGTCGGGCAACTGATCGACGCCCTCGACAAGCCGAACTTCTGGACGCAGCTTGTGCGGCTGCTGGATCAGTACGTGACCTTCGACAGCTGGGTGGCGCTGCTTTTCAGCGCCGATCAACACCCGTTGGTGTTCGCCGAATGCCCCGGAGAGGACGGCAGCCCCGACCAGTTGTTCCAGGATTACCTGCGCGGCTTGTACCTGCTCGACCCGTTCTACATCGCCTGCCGCGAGCAGTCGCGCACCGGGTTGTATCGCCTGTCGGAGGTGGCGCCGGAGCACTTTGAGCTGACCGAGTATTACCAGCGCTACTTTCGTCTGAATGTGGTGGCCGACGAAATCCAGTTCAATTGCCAGCTCGAAGGCGACCGCACGCTGTGCCTGTCCCTGGGCAGCAAGCAGCGTTTCAGTGGTCAGCAGATTGCCTTGCTGTCGCTGATCCAGCCGTGGGTGCTTGGCCTGTTGCGCCAACGCCTGCCCTATGAAATCAATGAAGTCGTGGCCCTGGCCCCGGCGCCACCCCAAGTTGATTGGCGGGTACAGCTGGAAGCCTCGGTGCAGCAACTCAAAGGCGCGCAGTTGACCGCCCGGGAACTGGATGTCGGGCGATTGATGCTCAGCGGTTGCTCCAGTAAAGAAATCGCCCGCAAGCTGGAAATCTCCGTCGAAACCGTGAAAGTCCATAAGAAACACATGTACAGCAAACTGGGGATCAAATCCCAGTCCGAGCTGTTTTCGATATTCCTGCAGGCGCAGAATGCCTGACGCACCACTGGAGCGCTTTTCCGTGGGATTGGCGCATCCATGTGATCCACGTGTTGCAAACAACCGAGTCCGAACCCAAGGAAACCGTATGAGCCTGTCCCTCCTGAGCCGCTACGCCTTCTTTGCCGTCTGCGTAATCTTCACCCTCGCCAGCCTGCCCTTTCTGCAACACGACTGGCTCTGGCCGTTTACCGCCGTCACGGGCGTGCTGAGCCTGATTGGTATTTTCGACCTGCTGCAAAGCCCTCACGCAGTGCGCCGTAATTACCCGATCCTGGGCAACATCCGTTACCTGGTGGAAGGCATTCGCCCGGAAATCCGTCAGTACCTGCTCGAATCCGACAGCGACGCCCTGCCCTTCTCCCGGGCCCAGCGTTCGCTGGTGTACTCACGCGCCAAAAACGAAAGCGCAGACAAACCGTTCGGCACGTTGATCGACGTGTATCAATCGGGTTTCGAATTCATTGGCCACTCCATGCGCCCAGCACCGTTGACTGACCCGAGCAGTTTCCGGGTCATGGTCGGCGGTCCGCAATGCACACAGCCCTACTCGGCCTCAGTCTTCAACATCTCGGCCATGAGCTTCGGCTCGCTCAGCGCCAATGCCATCCGCGCGTTGAATCAGGGGGCCAAGCTCGGTAACTTCGCCCACGACACCGGCGAGGGCAGCATCAGCGCCTATCACCGGGAAAACGGTGGTGACCTGACCTGGGAACTGGGCAGCGGCTACTTCGGCTGTCGCACCGCCGACGGCCACTTCGACCCGCAACGCTTCGCCGCCCAAGCGCAGACACCGCAAGTGCGGATGATCGAAATCAAGATGTCGCAAGGCGCCAAACCCGGCCACGGCGGAATCCTGCCCAAGCACAAAGTCACCAAAGAGATCGCCGAAACCCGGGGCATCCCGATGGGCGAGGACTGCGTCTCGCCATCCCGCCATAGCGCGTTTTCGACGCCGATTGAACTGATGCACTTCATCCAGCAACTGCGTGAACTGTCCGGCGGAAAACCAGTGGGATTCAAGTTCTGCCTCGGTCACCCGTGGGAGTTCATGGGCATCGCCAAGGCCATGCTGGAAACCGGCATCCTCCCGGACTTTATCGTCGTCGACGGCAAAGAGGGCGGCACCGGCGCCGCGCCGGTGGAGTTTACCGATCACATTGGCGTGCCGATGCGCGAAGGGTTGCTGTTCGTACACAACACCTTGGTAGGCCTGAACCTGCGGGACAAAATAAAACTGGGCGCCAGCGGTAAAATCGTCAGTGCCTTCGACATCGCCAGCGTCCTGGCCATCGGTGCCGACTGGGCCAACTCGGCACGCGGCTTCATGTTCGCCATCGGCTGCATCCAGTCGCAAAGCTGCCACACCAACAAATGCCCGACCGGCGTCGCCACCCAGGACACCCTGCGCCAACGTGCGCTGGTGGTGCCGGACAAGGCGCAACGCGTATTCAACTTCCACCGCAATACGCTCAAGGCCCTGGCCGAAATGCTGGCGGCAGCGGGGTTGGAGCATCCTTCGCAGTTGTCGGCCAAGCATCTGGTACGGCGCATGTCGGCGACCGAGATCAAGTTGTTTTCGCAGTTGCATGTGTTTTTAAAGCCTGGGGAATTGCTCACCGGGGAAGTGGACGGCGAGTTTTACTCGCGGATGTGGCAGATGGCACGGGCGGATAGTTTTGAGCCGAGTGAAGGGGTGGCTGCTTGATAAAGCTTGTGGCGCCGGCCCCTATCGGGCATGGCGCCGCTATTTTCGGCAATGCCTTATACCTAAGGAAACTCTGAAGAAGACTTCCAAATCTGGTGAAATACCCGCCTGACACGAACACGACGGTTGAGTCCCGATGGAACAGATGTCCTTCGCCGATGCCGAGTACGCTGGCAAACGTAAGCAGACCCGCCGCGAGCGCTTCCTGATCGAGATGGATCAGGTCGTGCCCTGGAAGGGCTTGGTTACTTTGACCGAGCCGCATTATCCAAAGGGCGAAGGGGGCCGTGCGGCGTATCCGTTGATGGTCATGTTGCGCGTTCATTTGATGCAGAACTGGTTCGGCTACAGCGATCCGGCGATGGAAGAATCACTATATGAAACGACGATTCTGCGCCAGTTCGCGGGCTTGAATCTGGATCGGATTCCCGATGAAACCACGATCCTCAATTTCCGCCGACTGCTGGAGAAGCATGAGCTGGCCGGTGGGATTTTGCAGGTGATCAATGGCTATTTGGGCGACCGTGGCCTGCTGTTGCGTCACGGCACGGTGGTCGATGCGACGATCATTCACGCGCCGAGTTCGACCAAGAACAAGGACAGTAAACGCGATCCCGAAATGCACCAAACCAAGAAAGGGAATCAGTATTTTTTTGGTATGAAAGCGCACATCGGCGTCGATGCCGAATCCGGCTTGGTGCATAGCCTGGTGGGCACGGCGGCCAATGTGGCGGACGTAACGCAGGTCGATCAGTTGCTGCACGGTGAGGAAACTTACGTGTGTGGCGACGCCGGTTACACCGGCGTGGACAAACGTCCCGAGCATCAGGATCGCAAGATGATCTGGTCGATTGCCGCCCGACCAAGCAGCTATAAAAAGCACTCAAAAAAGCGTCTGATCGTGCGGATGCGACGCAAGATCGAATACGCGAAAGCGCAGGTGCGGGCCAAGGTTGAGCATCCGTTTCGCGTGATCAAGCGCCAGTTTGGTTATACGAAAGTGCGCTTTCGTGGTTTGTCTAAAAACATCGCGCAGCAGACAACGTTGTTCGCTTTGTCGAACTTGTGGATGGTGCGAAAACGGTTGATGGGTATGGGCGAGGTGCGTCTGTAATGAGGGCCAATTGCCCTGAAACAGTGCAATTAGAGGAAAGAACCGTGGATTAAGGACAAGAAAGGTCTGATTTTCGCCGACTTATGATTTTTTGAGCCTCAAGTAGTGAGGGCATCAACAATCGGTGGGTACTTCAGACCTTCCCTAAGCGCGAATGACATGACAACAGCCGAAAGAAGCAGAGGCAATGGAAATAGGTTGGGCGCTCCTCGGGTAAGGAACAGCGCTTGGTACAGCCACTCCGTTAGTATCCGGCCACTGGTTTTCCATTCCGTACCAGCATACTGCGCCCGCCAAACGTCATCTATGTAAAGATAGTCCGCCAGAATCAATGGAAAAACATGCACAAAAACAGCGATGAGAAAAAAAACTGTACGTCTCGAGGTGTCAGTTCTCTGTTCATGTCGTCTCCGGTCCAACAACTGCTGCGATGGGGTAGCTGACGAATCTTTTCCAAGAGCGTTTCATTCACAGTTCTTGTCGAGCCGGTTTCTCAGTAACCGTCAAACTAAAACCATGTATCCATCGGGTCTACTGTCAGAAATTACAGGTGGGGTCTTATTAAGACGGACGGTCACGGTTAAGCATCGAAGCTTCTTCACCGGCGCCGGCGCAAATTGCGCTATAGCAGTTCATTTTTTTTTGAGCTGCATTCTTCAAAACTCAATACGTTGAACACCCAAGTCCTGGATCCGTTGAAAAAGCCCCAACCGCATAAAGCCGCAACTCCATATCCCCGGCTTCCTCAACAAACAAACATTTCCAATTCGCCGGAAACCGGGTTTTTTCATTCCCCTGGGCCGTGGTGGTTATCCACCATACCCGATTTACACTTGTCGGCAACTGACCAAGGTCTTCGAAAAAGACCTTGTCGCGATCCTGATAGATCAAGGTGGAGGCACCATAACCATTAGGACGGTTGTTGGTGGTGTCATCCCACGGCGGTCCATACAGCAAGGGATAAATCCCGGCGCGACTGTAATACGCCACGGTCAACCACCAATAGCCGTCAGCCACGACGATACTGTCACCCGCAATGGCGCTCTCGTTGATTCGCGCCACCATGTCGTCCAGCGGATGGCTTGCTTCGTTACGTGGATCGTCCAGGTCATCACGCTGCTGATAAAGAGTGGCCAGCCCCGCGCACTGAAGACTCACCAGCACACCCACGCAAATGAAGGCCAGCACCAAATGTCGTTGCGCCACTCTCGCGATAGCAAGGGCCAATATCATGGGGATGCCCATTGCGGCAAAAGCCATGTAGCGCTCAATAAATATCGGGAACTTGAACGAGATCAAGGCAACGGCCAATACCGGGGCAAACGTGTAAATCATTAATAGAAAACCGAACTTCCCCCGATCGTCTTCCTTGATCGCCACCCAGACTGCCGCCGCCGCCACCAGAATCGGAAGCAACAGGTAAAACGTCGCGGGCAACTCCTCGTTGCTGCGCAAGGTTAAAAACCTCCAGATGGATGAAGGCAAGGTGTAAAGCGTCAGCCCCGGAATCCAGAAAATATCGCCGCCCATCTTTAACTGCTGGGCATGGACAAAAACCTCATCCACCAGGCTGATCAGCCACGGCAAGTAGAGAATAGAGATCGCTGCATAGGCTACCCACAGCATCGGTCGCGTCAGGTAATGCAGGGTTTCGTCCCGTTTAAACCGCAATATCACCAGATACAGAAAGTGAGACAGTGCACATAAAATCGCCAGGTAGTGGGTATACAGAGCGGCCGTCATCAACAACCCATAGGCCACCAGGTATCGATTGCGCGGAGTTTTCACCCAATACACCAGCGCAATCGTGGCGCCCAATAACCAGAGAGTCTCCAGCGTGTACATCCGTGCTTCTTGGCTGTAACGAACGGAGATCGGCAACAGCGCAATCAAAAGACCGGCGAGCAACGCCGTTTTCAGCGTGCTGATCAGCCGCATCAACCACATCCCCACCGCCACCGTTGCCACACCCGCCACGGCACTCATCGCACGGATCGCAAAGACGCTGTCGCCAAAAACGGCAATCCATACATGCAACATCAGAAAATAAAGGGGGGGATGTACGTCGCGACCCATGTGAAACCAGATCGCTTGCGGCGATAGCACGCTCACCAGCGCGGAAAAGGCTTCATCGGTCCAGAAGTACGGAAGATTAATATTATGAAAACGCACCATGGCCGCCAGCAGAATGATCAACAGCCAACCCGTACTTTCTGCACCTGAGTGCCGGGAAAGAAATGAGCGCGTCATGTTTCTTCACCACGAAACACAAAGAACTTCAAATAGAGGAGTCCGCACACCAGGCTCAATAACGAAAACGAGGTGACTGTGACTAATCCATGCAGTCGCCACTCATCAGCCATGTGCCCGACGCCGTAGCTCATGACGCCCATAAACCCAATGAACAATAGATAACCGTACAGCGACACTTTGCTATCGAAGGTGTAGAGCGCATTCACATAAAACGAAAACGAGGCAGCAACACAAAACGCCGAAAAGTTGCTGGCGGCCTGACTGAATTCAGCGGCGGTAGTGAGTAGAAAAAATACCTGCCAATGAATAATCGTATTGGCCACCCCGACGACCGTGTAACTGGAGAATCCTTTCCAAAAGGCGTTCATGCCCGCTTCTTGTTACATCGCGGTTTCAGGGCCTTTCAAACTAAATTCATGAGCCGGTGCCGTCTACTGTCAGAAGTGACAGGGTAGCCTGGCCTCCAGACGGACGGTGGTGATTTACCAGTGAAGTGGAGTGATCGGCGTCGGCTCCTTCATGACGATAAAACCGTCATCCCCTATCAAATACGTTTGGCATCGCGCAGTGCCTGGCGCGAAGCAATGTCGTAGCTCAGGGGATACCGTGCGCCGTTGGCGAAGGTCTTTTGCACCATCAGCACCCGACCGTAGGCGAAGGACAGCATGACTTTTTCCAGCATGGCTGGCGTGGCGATCAACAGCGGTAACGCAAAGATGTTCCACGCCGCGTCGCTGAAGATCATTGCGTTGTAAAACAACTGCGTGACGTCCGCCCATCCCATCCCATCCCATGCCGGCGGCCAGCGAACGCCCGTTGTCATCGATGTAGGAACAGTCGGCGAGGATCAGCGGCAGGACGTAGGCAAATGTTGCGAACACAAAAAACAGCCAGACCCCACGGCCTACGAGTTCTCTGTCGAGCCATTCATGCATGTGCCCCTTTGGGTGACGGCTATTCAACCCGTGAAGCTTTCATCCCGGCGCGAGGCGTATATCACCGACTTTTCGACAGACGGCATAGCCCGGCAGTCCCCCGAGACATCCCGTAAATATCCCGACTTTGCAATTGGCGCTCAACCACGGCACCCTGCGCGCCGCTGATTTGCAGCGGTAACCTTCACCTCGCTGTCCCTTCTTATTGAACACTCGCTCAAGAGCCCGCTGTCATGACGTCCGAACGCGATCACCGGATCGACTTTTTCCGTGGCCTGGCGCTGATCTTTATTTTCTGGGATCACGTGCCCCACAACCCTCTGGGTCAAATTACCCTGCGCAACGTTGGCTTCAGCGATGCAGCGGAAATCTTCGTATTTCTAGCCGGTTATGCAGCAGTCCTCGCCTACGGCAAAGTCCTTCAGCGCGACGGATACCTGATCGCCTGTGTGAAAATCCTGCGCCGCACGTGGCTGCTCTACGTGGTGCATATTTTTCTACTGGCGATGCTGATGGGCATCGTGTTCTTCGCCAACAGCTATGTGGAAACGCGCGACCTGGTGGAGGAAATGGGCCTGCAACATTTCGTCAGCAATCCCCAGCAAGCCCTGGTCGATGAGTTGTTATTGCGCTTCAAACCAAACCTGATGGACCCGTTGCCGCTGTACATTGTGCTGCTGGCGGGCCTGCCGCTGGTGCTACCGTTGCTGGTGCGCAAAGCCTGGGCGGTGGTGGCGATCTCGTTGACGGTGTACTTGCTCGCGCCGAGGCTTGGCTGGAACCTCGCCGCCATCGGCGACGGCGTTTGGTACTTCAACCCTGTCACCTGGCAGTTACTGTTTGTGCTCGGTGGTGCGGCGGCGATTCACGGGCAACCACCACGGCGGCCTTCCACGCGCCCTCTGCTACGACAACCGTTGTTTGTCAGTGCAGCGGTGTACGTAGTGACCACCGCCCTGATTACGGTCTCTTGGCGCTGGCCGCCACTGCATGACGCCGTGATGCCCTCCAGCCTGAGCAACCTGTTGTACCCGATCAGCAAGACAGACCTGTCGCCAGTGCGTTTGCTGCACTTCCTGGCATTGGCTTATGTCACCGCCAAACTGTTACCCGACAGGGGGTGGACACAAAACTGGCTCGCTCAGCAAAGCTGCCGCATGGGGCGCTATTCGCTGGAGGTGTTCTGTTTAGGCGTATTGCTCGCCCCCTTGGCGGACATGGTCAACGCCCTGTCCGACGATGTCTTCGCCATGCAAATATTCACCGCGCTGGCGGGAGTCGGGTTGATGGCATTGCTGGGCGCCTGGCTAGACCTCAACAAGCGGCTGACTCACCCCTCGCACATCGCGACAGCCTCTTAGGCAGGTTCTGATGCCGATGGCGTTGCCGCGAAGTGCCCTTGGCCCGCGGTAACCGCCAGCCCCGCAATCAAGCAATTTGCCGATCCACAATTTTTCCCCCTTCGCCAACCACCGTCTAAGCTTCAGACAAGTCCGATCAATCTGCGTGAATGGATCAATCGACCATGGGCGCTCTGTGGCAAACCGAATCGAACAAACCGGTGGTTCCGACTGAGCGTGTGGATGAAGCGCCTTTACCTGCAAAAAAACACCGTTACCGGCACGGCTGGAAAGCATTCTGGTTGCTGCTGCTGATCATCCTGATCGCCGTCGGCCTGGCTGCCTCACGGGAAATGCGCACCTCGAAATTCCAATCCCGCGAAGTCAGCAAGTTTGCCGCATCCCTGCGCTACGACCTCCAACCGGGACCCAGCGATGCCATTCGCTACCCCGGTGCCGGTCCGTTCGACCGGCGTCTGGGTTACAGCGCCATGGGCGAATTTTTACCGCGCCTGCTCAAGCGCGACTACATCATTGCCGCGCAGACCCGCTTCTCCCCCGCGCTGATGAGTTACAGCAATAAGGGCTTGTTCGTGCCCTATGCGGAAAAAATCCAGGCGGGACTCTCGATCACCGATTGCACAGCCGCACCGCTGTATCAGTTCAACTACCCGCAACAACTTTATTCAAGCTTCGAGTCGATACCGCCAGTGGTGGTCAGCAGCCTGCTGTTTATCGAAAACCGCTTTCTGCTCGACCCTCAGCAGCCCTTAGCCAACCCCGCCGTGGACTGGCCGCGATTCGGCATGGCCGCCTGGTCTCAAGTGGCCAAGTTGCTGCACCTGCCGGGGCAATCCGCGGGGGGTAGCACCCTGGCGACTCAGCTTGAAAAATATCGGCACTCCCCCGAGGGCTTGACGGTATCGGGCGCGGAAAAAATCCGGCAGATGATATCGGCCAGCGTGCGCGCCTATCAGGCTGGCCCGCAAACGTTGCAGGCGCGGCAAAATGTGGTACGTGATTACCTCAACAGCGTGCCCCTGTCGGCAGTCCCGGGCCACGGTGAAGTCCACGGCATGGCCGAAGGCTTGCGGGTCTGGTATGGCGTCGATTTCAACAAGGCCAATGAACGCCTGTCCAGCAACGCCAGCGACCCCAAAGCCTTGGCGGAAAAAGGCCTGGCACTGCGTGAAATGCTGTCGCTGATGATTGCCCAGCGTCGGCCTTCCTATTACCTGAGCAAGGGCCACCAGGAGCTGGCCGAACTCACCGACAGTCACATTCGCCTGCTCGCCCAGAACAACGTCATTGATGCGTCTCTGGCTGCCGCCGCCCTGGCCAGTCAAGTGACTTACCGCGACTGGCTAACCCAGCCGACGATCCAGCCGATTGAAACCAACAAAGGCATCAGCGTCGCTCGTAGCCGACTGGCCGCCCTACTCAACCGTCCGCTGTATGATCTCGACCGCCTCGACCTGTCGGCCACCAGCACCTTGCAGGGCGACTTGCAGAGCAAAGCCACCGACTACCTGAAACACTTGGCCGACCCGGTATTTGCCGGGCAGATCGGTCTGCTCGGCGAACGCCTGCTCACCCCCAGCAGCACCCCCCAGGTCAGCTACAGCTTCACCCTGTTCGAGCTGACCCCGGACGGTTCGCGCGTGCGGGTGCAGACCGACAGCACCGACCAGCCTTTTGACATCAACGAAGGCAGCAAACTGGAACTGGGCTCCACCGCGAAGATGCGCGTGCTGACCACCTACTTGCAGATCGTCTCCGAGCTGCACGATCAATACGGCGCCAAAACCGTCGCTGAGTTGAAGAAAACCGACGTCCCTGGCCAGGACGTCCTAAGCCGCTGGGCCGTCGATTACCTGATGCAGAACACCGACCGCAGCCTCCCGAAAATGCTCGGCGCAGCCCTGGACCGTAAATACTCGGCCAACCCCGGCGAGGCATTTTTTACCGGCGGCGGCTTGCACCACTTTCATAACTTTCGCAACGAAGACAACGGTCGCATGCCGAGCCTGCGCGATGCCCTGCGCGAATCGATCAACCTGCCGTTCATTCGACTGATGCGCGACCTGGTGCGCTACAGCACCTACTCCGGTCCCGACAGCAGCGCCCAACTGCTCAAAGACGACAGTGACCCACGGCGTCAGGAATATCTGGCTCAGTTCGCTGACCGCGAAGGCACGTCCTTCCTGCTGCGGTTTTGGAAGAAGTACCAGAAAAAGGACACCCAGGAGCGGCTCGATACATTCCTCGACGGCATGCACCCGACGCCGATTCGCATGGCCGCCGTGCATCGTTATCTGCTGCCGAACGCTAGCCAGGCAAGCTTTAACAGCTTTGTGCGGGCCCACCTGAAAAGCCTCAAGAGCGGCGAAAAACTTACCGACGAACGCCTCGACAAGCTCTATCAAAGCTACGGTCCCGGTAGATACGACCTGCCGGATCAAGGCTTCATTGCCAAGGTCCATCCGCTGGACCTGTGGCTGATGGGTTATCTGCTGAATAACCCGCAGGCCACGTTCAGCCAGAGTGTCAAAGCCAGTGAGTTCGAACGTCAGGAGGTTTATAGCTGGCTGTTCAAGAGCCGGCACAAGAGCGCGCGTGACAGCCGTATCCGCACGATGCTGGAGATCGAAGCGTTCCTTGATATTCACCAGCGCTGGCAGCAAGTCGGCTATCCGTTCGATCACTTGGTGCCGTCATTGGCCACGGCGATCGGCAGTTCCGGCGACCGTCCCGCCGCCCTCGCGGAGCTGATTGGCACGATTCTCAACGATGGCGTGCGCATGCCGACGCTGCGCATCGACAGCCTGCATTTTGCCGCCAACACCCCGTATGAAACCCAACTGATCAACGACCCGAACGTCGGCAAACGAGTGATGCCCTCCGAGGTTGCCGCGGCCATGCGCGAGGCGTTGTCGCAGGTGGTGGATGCCGGCACCGCGAAACGCGTGGCCGGCAGTTTCAAACTGGCCAACGGCGCGCCACTGGCCATGGGCGGCAAGACGGGCACCGGCGACAACCGCATTGAAGCCATCGGTGCCGGGGGACGGGTGCTCAGCTCCAAATCGATCAACCGCACGGCGACATTTGTGTTCTACATCGGTGACCGTCACTTCGGCACCCTGACCGCGTTCGTACCGGGGCGCTCGGCGGAGAACTTCAAATTCACCTCGGCCCTGCCAGTGCAGGTGCTCAAGGGCATGGCACCGATTTTGTCGCCCTATCTGCAACCCGGCAGTCAAACGCTGTGTCAAGCCAGTGCCCTGAAGCCGGCGACGGACTGAACCTGCGCGGCGCGGCATCACACAAGGTAGACCCCGCTAACCCCGCGCCAACGCTCAGGGGTTTACCGCATCAAACATCAGGTGCGCGGTGCCGTAATACTGCCCCGGAATATAGCCTTCGGCGGGTTTCACCGCCGCGATCTCCAAGCGTACCCGCTGACCGACTCGGGCTTGTTGCTCATCGACTACCGAGGTGTCGAGCAACGACAGCAGGTGACCGTTGAAACGCACTTGCAGGTCGATACGCTCACGACCGTTGAACAGAAACGGGTCATCCACCAATCGTGCCGAGACACTGCCACTGGCATTTTTCACGTCGAAAAATGCACGTAACGGGCTGAGTTCGCCGGTCACTGTGTTCCAGGCCAGGGCTTGTTCTCGTTCCAGAAACGCCGGGTCGACGGGCAGCACGTAAAACTCGTTGGTGGGGATCGTCACCGACACGTGAAACGTCTGCTCTTCACGGATCGCCATCACCGAACAACTGACCAGCACCAGCGCCCCTAGCGCCAAGACATTCCACACCAGCGTCAGAGAGCGCTTCACCCCTTCACCTCATGAACTTTGTGCGTGGCGCCTTCCACAATCCTGAAACGGTAGTGACGTCCCGGCTGTTTCTGGAAGCTGAAGACTTTGCCTGGCATGACGTGGTTCTTGGTCACGGGATGGCAATCGTTTTCATTGCTGACGGAGCAGTCCTTGAACTCATCGACCACCACCACGGTATTGCCGTTGTTGCGCAACGCGTACTGGCCGGTCGTGTCGTCGATCTGGGTGCTGTAGCGGGTGTCTTTGGGCCGCACGAAAAAGATCGTGCCGTAACCGGCCAACACGTTGACCCCGGCCGATAGGGTTTTTTCATATTGATCACGCTCTTCGGCAGAGACCGCGAACGCGTCCTCCTTCTCAGGCACCACCGGTACAAAACGCACCCGGAAATATCGCTCGTGTTCGCGCTCCCCCATAAATAACAATCGCGTGCCCTGCATGCCGTTGGCCGGAATGATCAGCCGCGCGGGGCTGGCCATCAGGCCATCGCGAGCACGGTTGTCAGCGTGAGGTTTGAGGGCCACTTCCCGAGGTTTACCGTCGGCGTCGTAGATAATTTCCAGAATGTTGACCTTGACGAATGCGGTGCTGTCGCCGCCGTTGAATACCCGTTTCAGGTACGTGCTTTTATCGCCATCGAGGTAGTCGTAAACCACCCCGACATTGATCGCAGGCCCGGCATGGGCGATCAGTGGCAAGCAAACAGCACAGAACAGTGCCCAATAACATTTCATCGTTCTCGACCTCTTGAAAATGAGTCTTGCGCAAACAGCGGCGGCGTTATTGTTCAAAGCTCCGAATCCCAGATCACCGTGACGTCGCCCGCATAGGTTTTGGCGGACCCGGTCAGCATCTGCTCGACGTCCGGGCCGGCTATTTCGAAGTGCAGGGCGGCTGGTTTTCGATCGACATAGAAACCCGGCTGAAACAACTCAGTGCCGCTGCCATCGCGCAATAAAGGGCGGCGACTGACAGACTGCCCGAGCGCATCGGTCATCCCGGTTGGCAGGCTGACGCTGATGTTCAGGGGCACGGAGTCTCCGGATTTCGGCTCATACAGCAGGCAGGTATTGCCACCGCCGCTGTACTGGCATTCGAGCTGCATCTTGAAACGGCTGGAAGCCGAAAGGTTGAAGGTCTGGTCGCGGAACAGGCGTTCCGGGCGGCGATTGCGTTGCAGCCAGGCCTGCCAGCCACCTTGAGGGACCAGTTCGACGTGGTTGCCGCCGGGCGGTACTTCGACCTTCAGTGAGTGTTGTACATCGAGGGTGAAGTTGAAGATGAACACGTCATCGGTTGCGACCATGTTGTCGCCAAAATCGAAGTCCCCACCCGGACCGATGCTGTATTTGATACTGCCGGTGTATTGCCCGGACGACATGCTCAGCGGGTTGGGCGTTTTCAACGCGTAGGCGTATTCGATATTGCTGTATTGCAACGCATCAAGCATTAGTCCGGGTTGACGGCTGCAAACACCTGCACCTTCCGGCACCAGCCAAAAGAACAGTGCAAAGTTAACGGCCGCGGCAATGTAACCGGTGCTTTCGCAGGGTCTGGGCGCATTGCGCCATTGAGCATCCCAGGGAATGCCAGGCAACGCCCAATAACTCACCCCTGGGCGCACGTCCCATCGATGGCCGATACCGGCGATACGCATTTGCACTGTGGACACTTCACCCGTGCGGGTGTGGGTGACGCTTAATTCCCGCCATTCGGAAGGTACTTTCCACATCGCGCCTTGCCGAGGATCTTTCGGGTTGGGGTAAATAGGCCCCTTGGAGTGTGCGAAGAACGCGGTGCGAATGGTGAAAATGTTCAGTTGCTTACACCGTGCAGGGATGTGCCAAGGGCATATACCGCTCTCCGGTGTGGTGTTAACGAACTCGTTTCTCAACGGGTTGGCCGGATCAGGCGTAAACACCGCCGTGATGTCCTGAGTCAGGGCCACTGCCGGCCCGGCCAGCACACTCAAAAGCATCCCCGCCACTGCCCCCAATACGTTGAGCGCCATGTGCTTTTTCATCATCAACCTGCCGATTCGGATTTAAAGGTGGTATCGGCCAACGTATCGGGTGTGCAACGCAGGTCACCGATCATCAGCACATTGTTTTCACTGCGAGCGTTGGCCGTGTCGAGGCGGAACTGGCACAGCAACTGGTCGCCACGCCGCACTTGCAGGGTCGGAGAACCGGCATTCATTTCCATCGAGAAGAACCCGTCTGCCTCACTCACCCCTCGGCTGGCGTGGTTGATGAGGTGATGGCCCTTGAGCGGCCGCCCCTGCGGATCGACCAGGCGCCCCAGCACGGTCATGGTTTTCATCACCTGCACCTTGCGGTAGGCCACGCCACCCTTGTTCAGGTGATAGCTCATGCGGGCTGGCTGGATGCTGGCGGCCGGCACATGGTTGCCTTCAAAGTCCAAAGCCACGGAGCCGCTTTTATAGGCCGTGATCGGTACGAAATTGCGCCCAGGGCGCAGGGCCGTGCTGGCGCCACTGAGGTCGTCGGCGCGCAGATCAATGCCCTCCACATCGGATTCAACATCAATGATCATCCCGGCACCGCGCCCTTGATACTGACTGGTCATGACCATTTCCTGCCCGCCGACGGCGAAGGTGCTGTCCAGGTTCAGGCCACCGGTGATGCCGCCGCTGTAGGACGAGCGCTGGGCGAAGGCATCCCCCAGCACCGTGTCGGTCATGAAACTCGCAGTCCCCGAAAGGCCCAAGCCATAGGTATCGCCAAGCGCCGTCGCCGAGATGTTTTGCAGGACATGGTTTTGCAAGTCCTTGCGATAACTCAGCGAACCGTTGGTGTCGCGGCCACCCTCGCGCGAAGTCCGCGAGCCGATGCTCCCGGAAAACTGCTCTCCTGGGCCGCCGAGTGCCAGGCTGATACTGAGGTCCACACCACGGTTGCGTTCATCGCCGCTGCTGGAGCTGGCGGGGCGATCAAACACCGTAAAGCGCCAATTGGCATCGCTGCCAAACAACCTGCCACGCTGACTCCAGCCCAAGTCCAGGCCGACACCTTCAACGTTGCCCTCACTGTGGGAGATTCGCCCGTTGAGCGAGACGCGGTTGTTCAGACGATGGTTCAGCGACAGCGCGGTATTGCTGGTTTGGCCGGTGTACACATTGCGCTGACGAATACGCGTGCCATCCGGCAGGGTTTCGTAGGTGTCGCGGGTGTCGAGCCAACTGCGATTGTGACTGGCGACCACGCTGCCCTGGCCGTAGCTGTACAACCCTTGAAGGTCGACGCCGGTGCCGTAATCCTGGGTCTGGTAGACGTTAGCGAAAAGGCTCGCGTTGTTGGCCATCGTCCAGTCGATCGAGCTGCCGTACTGCAACGAATCGCGAACCTGACGCCCCGAGACGCCAAGAATTACCCGTGGGTGCAACAAAAAGTTGAACGCAGCGCCGGCGGTCATATCGCCCTCGGACTGTTGATCCCAATTGCTCAGCAGTTTTTGCTCGCGACCGGCAAACAGGTTGTAGCGCCAGCGTTCGTCGTGGTTGCGCCAGTTGTTAGGTTTGTAGACCAGTTCCTGAGTGGTCGAGGTGATCTGGCCGTCTTCGATCAGGCGCACCTCGACCTCATAAATGCCACCGGGCAAGGGCCGGGTGTCGAGGGTCTGTAACCCGGCCGGCACCGGCTGCGTATTGATCAACAGGCCATTGCGATAAATCTCAACCGATCCCAGGCGATTCGCCGTGACGTAAATCGGGTAGACGCTGGGCTTGGGATTGTTCACCGCGAGGCTGTCAGAGCTGCCATACATCACACCCACCGCGGTGTCGGGGCTGGCGCCGAACGAACGGGGCTGACGGCTCAGACCTTCAGAGTTGGGCATGAAATAGCCCAGGCGCAGGAAGGTGCCCTCCAGTTCACGCTGGGTATAGAGTTCGTGGACGGCGTGATAGAGCTGGTCATCGGGGCCACCGAGGCGGGCCAGTTGCAGGTTGACGCTTTGGGTCCAACTGCCGAGGCTGCTACTGGCCTCAAGGCCATAACGTCCGCCTAGATCCTGCTCCTGCCCGCCATTGAGGTTTAACTGATTACGCACAATCAGCCCGGTGCTGCCACCGTCCGGCTGGTCGTAGAAAGAACGGGGCTGACTGTCTCTTTCGGCACTTTCAGTGACGATGGAGACCAGCGAGTTTTCAAGGTTGTAATGCACCGCCAACATATCAAGCGGGCAACTTCCGACACACGCACCTAACGGTACACCGGGTTTAAGGTAGGCCCCCCACGTATCACGCTCAGTGGCAGAAAGCGGACTGTCACGGCTGTCGGTAAATTCAAGCAGCGTGAGACGATCATCACGCGACAAAACAATCATCGCCTCCCCCAGAAACTGTTGATCGCGCTCGACCCGAACAACTAACGGAACGTCGAAGAAGTGCTCTTCGAATTCAGCCGGCAAACCTTTGGCCTGCGCAAGCAATGTCGTAGGCACTGCACTACCTTCAGCAGGCGAAGCCAGGGCAGCCGCACAAGTAAATAGTGCAAGCCCCATCGCGATGGGCGTCATCGGGAACATGAAACGAATACTCTGGATGCGGGTAATAAGCGCTTTAAAACCCGATCAACAGCCAACGAATGCCTGTCAACCGGGCGGCATAACTCACTAAAAACTACTGATTCAACGGTTAGTATTAGCGCGGCACAGCATCAAACATCACCACCGGTTTAGCGGTGAACAGACCGGATTGCCCGTCTGCGGGTTTGGCCGCGGTGATCACCAGATCAGCTTGCATCCCAGGGGTAGATGGAGCGTCTGCTGCCACTTCCACCGGGGTTGTACCCAAAGTGACGCCGTTCAGCGAAATGGTCAGTGGAATTGAGCTGGAGCCGCTGTACAACGCCACATCACCGTCAAGGTAGGCTTCGATCGAACCATCGGTGTTTTTCAGGTCATAGGTTGCACGCAGAGTGCTCAACTCGCCGGTGACGGTGTTGAAACTCATGGTTTCATCCTTACCGAAGTTCGGATCCCGTGGCTGGGCATGGAACTGCTTGGTCGGAATGTCAGCCGTGATGTTGATGGTGCTGCTGGCATCATCCTTGGCCTGTACAGCTATCGAGCCGAACATCAGAACAGTCAGAGGGGCAGCCATTGCAATTTTTTTGAACATGTTTGAATACCTGTATTTTCAAAATAGTCAGCTGAATAAAAGACCGTACAAACACAGTTGTTCGCTCTTTAAAACGCTAAGAATTCAACCACCTTGTTGTGCAACCACCCGAGGGCTTCATGCTTGAACTTCTAACGCCGAAACATCATCAACCAGATCAAATTAAAAGTAAGCAGGACCTTTCTGGCAAGCGCGTAGTTAATCGTGCATTTCAAGAAAAGAAAATTACTCGATATTCAATAAAAACGCTTATTGACCGTCAGAAAAATACTACACATCGACAATCCAATAACAAAACAAAGATAAACTTCTGACAGAAGCGTATGACAATTCCAACAAACAATAGGAAAAATAATTGCTTTAGAGAAGTTGCACTAAACCCGTCCGTAGCGATAGAGATAGATACACTTTTTTGAAGGTTACAAGGCTGAAGGTCTGACAGTTTTCAGGGTCTGGATCTGATCTCACGCCGAGGATGGGCCTTGCACCGTTGGTCGCCAGCACTTGTTTTTTCGTAAAGATATATCTTAAGTTGTATCTAAACACGACGAGAGAAGCGAACAATGAGAGACCATCATTCCCATCGAGAACACAGCGACGGCCGCGACGGCTTCGAGAAGCGACCCGGACGCGAGCGCGGCGGTCGCGGCCCACGCGTCTTCGCCCCTGGCGATCTGAAACTGCTGCTGCTCGCCCTGATCGCCGAACAGCCCTGCCACGGCTACGACCTGATCCGCCAGATCGAAGGCATGTTTGACGGTGCCTATAGCCCGAGCCCTGGTGTGATCTACCCGACCCTGACGTTTCTGGAAGAAAGCGAAATGATTCTGGGTGACGCCGAGGGCGGCAAGAAACGCTACGGCGTAACCGATGCCGGTCGGCAATCCCTGATCGACCAGGCCATCGCCCTGGAAGGCGTGCGCATGCGGATCGACGTCAGCAAACGCTCCTTGCGCGGCCATGATCGTCCCGCCGAAATCCACGAAGCGGTACACAACCTGCGCCATGCCTTGCAATTGCACCACGGACGCTGGAATCCGCAGGAAATCCTGCGCGTCAGCACCCTGCTCAACGACACCGCCAAAGCCATCGTCGACGGTCCTGCCGTTGAATTTGTCCAGGAGAACGCCGAATGACTGCTGTCGATACCCAGACCATCCACCGTGTAATGCATGAGATCAAACGTCGTCGACTGGAAGTCCTGCGGGTAGTCGATTTGACCCCACGGATGCGCCGGATCACCTTGGGCGGACCGCAACTGGCGGGTTTCATCAGCCTGGGCACGGACGACCACGTCAAGCTGCTGTTCCCACAAAATGCAGCGGAAACGGCGGCACTGGAAACCCTGGTGCTGGGTGCCGGCAAAGACCAGGGACCGATGCCAGCCATGCGCGACTACACTCCGCGCCGCTACGACCTGAACACCTTGGAGCTGGACATCGATTTCGTTCTGCACGGCGAAGGTCCTGCCTCGACGTGGGCCGAACAGGCCGAGCCCGGACAATTGCTGCACATCGGCGGTCCACGCGGTTCGATGATCGTGCCGGACATCTTCGACAGTTATTTGCTGATCGGCGACGAGACGGCCCTGCCTGCCATCGCTCGACGCCTGGAGGGCCTGGCGGCCAATCGGCGGGCGCTGGTGGTCGTCGAAGTGGAGAACGAAGCCGAGCAACAACCGCTCGAAAGCCCAGCGCAGGTCACGGTGATCTGGGTGATGCGCGAGGGGGGCAACGACCGCCTGCTGACCACCGTCAAACAATTAAAAGTGCCCGAGGGCCATCTGTACGCGTGGGTCGCAACCGAAACCAAAGTGTCGCGTCAGATACGCCGAGTGCTGCTGGAGGAACACGGCCTGGACGATCAGTTCGTCAAAGCCGCCGGCTACTGGCGGCTAGAGGGTAGCGACGAAACGTAATCAAACGCATCAGGCTCGGTGTTTTTTGTGGCGAGGGAACGCACGCCCTCGCCATCGTCAACGCTTACCTGCGAGCCAGGTGCCGATCAAGCCCCACCACCAGCAACGCAATCAGCATAAAACCCGCCAATATCCCCGCGGCATTGACGAACACCTGTGGATAACCGAGCGTACCGACGTCAATGAACGGATAGGCATAAGCACTCAACAAGTGCCCGCGCAGCAGCGCATACGCGAAGTACACCAGCGGATAAATCACCCACAACGCAATGTGGCGTAGACGCAACGTGCCTTTGGGCACACACAGCCACCAATACGCCAGGAACAGCAGCGGCATCACGTCATGCAGCAGTTCATCGGCCACAAATTGCCAGCCTTGTGGATGCCACAGATGGCGCAATAACAGGCTGTAGGCCAGGCCAACCACAGCGATGCTGACGGCAATCGCGCTACTCACCCACGGCTGCAAAAACCAGCGTCGCGACGCCGAATCTCGAGTGGTCAGCTCACAGGTCAGCACCACCGCGACCAACGTGTTGGTCAGCACCGTGAAATAACTGAAAAAACTCACCAGCCCACCGAGCAGACTGGCCCCCAGGTTCCAGCGTGAGTCGATGATCAGGTACATCTGAATGCTCAGCGCCGCCCAACCGAGTACCGCACTCATGGCAACCCACCGACGCCTCGCGGCAGACCCCGGCGCCATCAGGGTGCCCCTGTTCAGACGGGGCGCTTGGTGCGCATCAGCTTGACGTAAAGCCCTTCGACTTTCTCCCGCGCCCATGGGGTTTTACGCAGAAACGTCAGACTCGATTTGATGCTCGGATCGCTCTTGAAGCAGCGAATGTCGACGCGTTCAGCCAGACCCGACCATTCGTAATGTTCAACCAAGGCGTTGAGGATGTGTTCCAGGGTCACGCCGTGCAGCGGGTTGTTGTTCTGTTCGGTCATGCCGGGCCTTTGAGCAAAGTAATAATGAAGAAGCCGCGCACCTTAGCCGAGGGCTTCGTTGGGGGGAAGCGCTCTATGAGCGGTCCGTTAAATGTAGGTGAACGTGGAAAGATCGACGCTTGCGAATCTTCCTGCGCGAAAATGTCGCGGCCCCGACAGACTGTTACCGAATTGAAGATGATCCATGTCAATAAAACATCTTTCTCTATGTGTAACGGAATATTATCCTTGCGCCCTAAAGCTGAAACGGTTCCGCTGCCGGCTTCATTCCTACCGCGTTCAGCTCGTACCCTCATAAAAAGACTCAGAACGACCTCTCTATGCACTATTCACAGACTTTGCGAGACAGCGCTGTCCGACCTTCTGTTGCCCACCGAAAAGTCCTTCACTTGTTCGGTGGCCTCAGCGCTTTGGGACTCATCACCTGCGCTCACGCAGCCCCAGCTTTCGATAGCGATTCGCCGTGGATGCTCGGCGACTGGAACGGCACCCGCACCGAACTTGCGCAAAAAGGCTACGACTTCAAAGTCGATTACACCGGCGAAATGGGGAGCAACCTCCACGGCGGCTACGACCACGACCGCACGGCGCGTTACAGCGATCAATTCGGCCTCGGCACGCATCTGGATTTGCAGAAAATCCTCGGCTGGGACGATGCCGAATTTCAATTGACCGTCACTGAACGCAACGGCAACAACATCAGCAACGACCGTATCAACGACCCACGAGTCGGCGGTTTCACCTCGGCCCAGGAAGTCTGGGGTCGTGGACAAACCTGGCGCCTGACGCAGATGTGGTACCAGCAGAAATTCTTCGATCAGCGGCTTGATATCAAAGTCGGCCGTTTCGGCGAAGGCGAAGATTTCAACAGCTTTCCTTGCGACTTCCAGAACCTGGCGTTCTGTGGCTCGCAGGTCGGCAACTGGGTCGGCGGCATCTGGTACAACTGGCCGGTCAGCCAGTGGGCGATGCGCGTTAAATATCACCTGACACCTCAGCTCTACGCGCAAATCGGCGCCTACGAGCAGAACCCCTCGAACCTTGATCGCGGCAACGGCTTCAAGCTCAGCGGCAGCGGCACCCAAGGCGCGGTCATTCCGGTTGAACTGGTGTGGTCGCCGACGCTCGATGGCCTGCCGGGCGAATACCGCGCCGGTTACTACTACAGCAGTGCCAAGGCCACCGACGTCTATAAGGACAGCAACGGCCAGCCTGCCGCCCTCAGCGGCGAAGCGTATCGCAGCGCATCAAGCAAGCACGGCGTTTGGCTCGGTGTTCAACAGCAGATCACCCGCCGCGCCAGCGACAATTCTCGCGGTTTGAGCGTGTTCGCCAACGGCACGATGCACGACAAGAAGACCAACGCCATCGACAACTACGTCCAGGCCGGCGTGGTCTACAAAGGCCTGTTCGATGCCCGCGCCAAAGATGACATTGGCTTCGCGCTCGCCCGCGTTCACGTCAACCCGGCTTATCGAAAAAACGCCGAGGCCAGCAACCACGCTCGTGCCGTTTATGACTACGACGACCCAGCCTTCTTGCCGCCGCAAGACACCGAATACAGCGCCGAACTCTATTACGGCGTGCATGTGACCGATTGGCTGACCGTGCGCCCGAACCTGCAATACATTCGCCACCCCGGTGGCGTGGACAACGTCGATGACGCACTGATTGGCGGGATCAAGATCACTTCATCGTTCTAACCGACACCCAAAACCCTGTGCGCGCGAGCCCGCCTGCAAAGAAGCCGTCAGTTGACTGCCCCAGGCTCGTTCCCACAAGAGACCGTTTCAACTAAACACGCATAGCCCACATTTCACTTTTGCAACTGAACCAATGCCCACGCAAGATCGTCATCTACAGTGAACTTGCGCGGGACTACTTAAACGTCACGGAGAAACCACACTATGAGCACTGATGGTGCTTTGAGTCGAAGCCGTCTGCTACCGAGCCTGCTCGGTATCCTGCTTCTGCTAATGGGCCTGGCCATGCTGGCCGGGGGGATCAAGCTGAGCATGCTCGGCGGCTCGCTGTATTACCTGCTGGCCGGTATCGGCTTTGCACTGACCGGCGTGCTGCTGATTGCCGCTCGCCGCGCAGCACTGGGCCTGTATGCACTGGTGTTGTTTGCCAGTACCGTTTGGGCGCTGTGGGAAGTCGGTCTCGACTGGTGGCAACTGGTGCCGCGTCTTGCGCTGTGGTTTGCGCTGGGTGTGGTCTTGCTGTTGCCGTGGTTCCGCCGACCGTTGCTGCGCGAAGGCGCCGCACCGCTGGGCACCGCGGCGCTGAGCGTCGCTGTGCTTCTGTCTGGCGCCGCCGCGGTGGGCAGTCAATTCACGCATCCGGGTGAAGTCTTCGGCGAACTGGGCCGCGACACAACGGACCTGACCAGCACCGCCCCAGCGATGCCCGATGGCGACTGGCAGTCTTATGGCCGTACCGAGTTCGGTGATCGCTACTCGCCGCTGAAGCAAATCACCCCGGCCAACGTCGGCAAGTTGCAGGAAGCCTGGCGTATCCGCACTGGCGACCTGCCGACGGCTGATGACCCGGTGGAACTGACCAACGAAAACACCCCGCTGAAGGTCAACGGCATGCTCTATGCCTGCACCGCCCACAGCAAGGTGCTGGCACTGGACCCGGACACTGGCAAGGAAATCTGGCGCTTCGACCCGCAGATCAAGAGCCCGGTGGGCTTCAAGGGTTTCGCCCACATGACCTGCCGTGGCGTCTCTTACTACGACGAGAACGACTACGCCAAGTCGGCTAACGCCTCGGCCGCCGTCATTTCCGACGCTGGCAAAGCCGTTGCTCAAGCCTGCCCGCGTCGTCTATACCTGCCGACCGCCGATGCGCGTCTGATCGCGATCAACGCCGACACCGGCAAGGTCTGCGAAGGCTTTGGCAATAAAGGCACCATTGACCTGACCCAGGGCATCGGTCCGTTCACCGCCGGTGGTTACTACGCCACCTCCCCGGCCGCGATTACCCGTGATCTGGTGATCATGGGCGGTCACGTCACCGATAACGAATCGACCAATGAGCCTTCGGGCGTGATCCGTGCGTTCGATGTGCATGACGGTCACCTGGTCTGGAACTGGGACAGCGGCAATCCGGAGGCGACCGAGCCTTTGGCGCCGGGCAAAACCTATACCCGCAACTCGCCGAACATGTGGTCGCTGGCCAGCGTCGACGAAAAACTGGGTATGGTCTACCTGCCGCTGGGCAATCAAATGCCTGACCAGTGGGGCGGCGACCGTATGCCAGGCGCCGAGAAATTCAGCGCCGGCCTGGTGGCTCTGGACCTGGCCACCGGCAAGGTGCGCTGGAACTATCAGTTCACCCACCACGATCTGTGGGACATGGACGTCGGCAGCCAACCGACCCTGCTGGACCTGAAGACCGCTGATGGCGTCAAGCCGGCGCTGATCGCACCGACCAAACAGGGCAGCCTGTACGTGCTCGACCGTCGCGATGGCACACCGATTGTGCCGATACGCGAGATTCCAGTGCCGCAAGGCGCAGTGGCAGGCGACCACACCGCACCGACCCAGGCGCGCTCGGACCTGAACCTGCTGGCCCCGGAACTGACCGAAAAAGCCATGTGGGGCGCCAGCCCGTTCGACCAGATGCTGTGCCGCATCCAGTTCAAGGAACTGCGCTACGAAGGTCAGTACACCCCGCCGTCGTTGCAGGGCAGCCTGATCTATCCGGGTAACGTCGGTGTGTTCAACTGGGGCAGCGTGTCGGTCGATCCGGTTCGCCAACTGCTGTTCACCAGCCCGAACTACATGGCGTTCGTGTCGAAAATGATCCCACGCGCCGAAGTCGCGGCTGACAGCAAGCGCGAAAGCGAAACCGCTGGCATCCAGCCAAACACCGGCGCGCCGTTTGCCGTGACCATGCACCCGTTCATGTCGCCATTCGGCGTACCGTGCCAGGCACCAGCCTGGGGCTATGTCACCGGCATCGACCTGACCACCAATAAAGTGGTGTGGAAACGCAAAAACGGCACCAGCCGCGACAGCTCGCCACTGCCGATCGGTCTGCCGCTCGGCGTGCCAAGCATGGGCGGTTCGATGGTCACTGCGGGCGGCGTCGGCTTCCTCAGCGGCACTCTCGACCAGTACCTGCGCGCCTATGACGTCAATAGCGGCAAGGAACTGTGGAAGTCGCGCCTGCCGGCCGGCGGCCAAGCCACACCGATGACCTACACCGGCAAGGACGGCAAACAGTACGTCCTGCTCGTCGTCGGCGGCCACGGCTCGCTGGGCACCAAAATGGGCGACTATGTGATCGCTTACACGCTGTCCAAGTAAGCTCTGGCGGCAGTTAAACGAAAGGCGACGCCTGTGAGGGAGTCGCCTTTTTTGTGGCTCAACCGTTAAAGGTTCAGAGCACCGAATTTACTGCTCGATGACCTCGGAGCGCATCGGCGCCAGCCGGGCGATCAAACGGTTCTGCACCGGCACGGCAATCCCCTGCTGATCCATCGCCGCGATCAAGTCTTCAACCAGCGCATTGAAGTCGCTGCGGCTGACGTGCTGCCCCCTGTGACTCTCGGCCATGCTGTCGCCGCTATACACACACGGACCGCCCGCCTCGACACAAAACTTTTCAATCAGCTTGTCGCGCAAACGCTGAATATCGACCTTGCGAAAATGCTCGACGATGCGTTCATCTCGCGCAATGTTCAGCAGCATGCCCTCGACAATTCGCGTGATCCCCGCACGCGCCCCAAGGTCACGATAGAGGCTGTCATCCTTGGCGGGTTGTTGCGCGCAAGCGCTCAAGAACAACACCAGACTCAAAAGGAGAACACGCATCAAAAACTCCCCTGAACGGACAGATATGTACCGTTCTGATTGTCCAGCGTGGCGATTTCTCCGAGCCGTGCGTAGGCCAGCACCACCGACACATGTTTGTTGGGGAAGTAACCGATAAACAGATCCGTCCAATCGCTTTCCCCGGAAAACGACAGGTTGTCTGGCTTCTCGCGATACTCCACGCCCAGCGCCCAACGCGGGTTGAACAACACCGCCAACGAACCTTCTTTGAGCAGGCTGCGGGTATCTCGACGATCACCACCAAACCCCAGCAAGCCCATTTCGTTGGCCCGGCTGTAGCGCAAGCTGCCATTGACCAGCAGGTTGTAGCCAAACGCCGCGCCCATGAATAACCGACTGGCCGCCAGATACCCTTCGGTGTCGCTGTCGCGCTTGGCGCCTACCAGGCTCGGGATCAGGAAATCACGCTGGTGTTTGTACTCCAGGCCCAACGACACTTGCGGCAAGTCGTCGTAGATCACGTCGCCGAACAAGCGCACTTTCACCCCCAGCACGTCCTGACTCAGGCTGTCTTCCGGCAGGTTCAACTTCTGCACCAAAGCGCCTAAATCCAAGCGCTGCCGCGCGAAGGACAGTTCGACGCGGTTGTCGTAAGCCAGGGCCATCCCGGCAACGTCAAGCCGATAGTCCGGCAGGTTGACGGTGGTCGCGAATGCCGTGGCGCCCCACTCGTTCTTTTCACCGTAACCGGCGAGTACCGCCCACGGCGTGATACCACCACCCGCCGCACCTTCGAGGCTGCTGGCGCCGCCAGTGGCGATCAACCGTCCGTTGTCGGCTTGGGCGATGGGCAGGGTCAGACCGACGAGACAGGCAACCAACAAGGAGAAACGCAGCATCGTCAGCCTCAATGAACCAAAGAAGTTTGAGCGCTGAAGGGCAACGCTACCCAGGCTTCGAACGCGGCAGCGGTCAGCGGTCGGCTAATGAGGTAACCCTGGGCCGTGTCGCAGTGCCAACGTTCCAGCAGGCGCAGGCTGCGGGCATATTCCACCCCTTCGGCGACTACTTTGAGCCCCAGGTTATGGCTCATTTCGATGGTCGAACGGACGATCACCGCGTCTTCACTGGTTTCGTCCAGATTGCGCACAAAGGACTGGTCGATTTTCAGTTCCTGCACCGGCAGTCGCTTGAGGTGAGCCAGGGACGAGTAGCCGGTGCCGAAGTCATCCACCGACAGGCTGATGCCGCACTCGCGCAATTCATGCAGTACCTTCAATGCGCGCTCCGGTTCACGCATGACGGCGCTTTCAGTGATTTCGAAAATCAGTTGCTCGGCCGGGAGACGGTACACCCGCAACAGCGCCGAAACCCGTTGCGCAAGGTCATCACTGAGCAGATCGTCCGCCGAAATATTCAACGACAACTGCAAGCGCAGCCCGCGTCGATTCCATTCGGAAAGCTGGCGCATGCCATCAGCGATTACCCAATTGGTCAGCGTCTGGATGCTGCCCGTGCGCTCGGCCAGGGGGATGAACTCCGCCGGCGAAACCAGGCCAAATTGCGGATGCTGCCAGCGCAACAACGCCTCGGCCTGGCGCACAACGCCTTTGCGGATGTCCAGTTTGGGTTGGTAATGCAGCACCAGTTCGCCGTTGGTAGCGGCATGGCGCAGGTCGCGAATCAGGGTGATCTGACGGCGATGCGCAAGGTCGCGGCCCTGTTCATATATTTGCAGGCGGCCGGGCAGTTGGGCGGCGTCTTTCATCGCAATGGCTGCGCGTTCAAGCAAAGTCTGAGCACTCAAACCGTCCACAGGATAGGCGGCGATGCCCAAGCGGCAGTCCAGGGCCAAGTCGTGGCCATTGATTCGCTGCGGCTTGAGCAGCAGTTGCTGAAGTTGGTCAGCGACCGCCACCGCCGCATCACCGTCGAGGCCGTCGAGCAATAACAAGAATTCATCGGCAATCAAATGCGCCACCGTGTCGCCGGGACGCAGCGCTAATTGCAGGCGCTGACCCGTTTGACGCAGTAACTGATCGACCGATTCCGGCCCGGCGTTTTCATTGATTGCGCGCAAATTGTCGATGCCCAGGTACACCAGGGCCATCGGCCGCTGCGCCGAAATCGCACTGCCCAGACGCTCCATCGCGAGCATCCGGTTGGGCAGCCCGGTCAGTGAGTCGTGCAGCGCGTTGTGAGCCAGTTGCTGCTCGCGTTCGGCGATGCCCCGTTGCATGGCATCGACAGCCTTGGCCAATCGACCGAGTTCGTCGCTGCGTTCAAGGCTGACCGGGGTTTGGTAATCGCCCTGGCCAATGCGCTCAGCCGCCTCCGCCAGCTCACGCACCGGTTGCGACACACCACGGGCCAACAGCAACGCGCCGGCTAATGAGCCGAGCAACGCCACCAGCGCAATCCCGAGAATCTTTTCATAAAGCGGCGCAAAGGCCTGCATCGCCGCGTCCAGTGGGCTTTGCAGCAGTGCGATGACCTGGCTCTCACTGCCCGCCCCGGCACTGGCTAACATCAGCGACTGGCTTAAAAAGCTGTGGTCCATGTGCTCGCTCAATTGCACTTGGCTACCGGGGGTTTTATCAAGCATCAAGCGTTTCAGACTGGCGTCCATCGCCTCTGGCTGGGTGCTGACTAACTCACCCACCTGCTGGCGATCCACCGTCAGAAAAGACACCTCCAGATTGGTCAGCGCGCGCAGTTCCATGGCCCAGCTGCTGTCCATGCTGAAACCCATCACCACTCGGGCGATCGGCAATGGCGCCAGCACCGCGGCCTCCACCAGCAAATGCGGTTTGCCCTGCAACGGAACGATCAGCATGGTCTGCTGACTGTCCCGCGCGGTGCGCAGCGCCTGCTCGTAACGAAACAGTGAGCCCTCAGCCACATCATCAAGGGTGCTGGCCAGGACTTTGCCGTCCATGCCCAGCAGGATCATGTCACTGGCATTGATACGTTTGCCGTGGTTCAACAGCACCGAGCGCATCGTCGCCGAATCACCGCTGGCCACCGCATCGCGAAAGCCGAAGTCAGCTGCCAGCAACTGCGCGCCGTCTGCCAGCCGCCGACCGCGCGTGTCCAGCAAGCGTTCGAAGACCCGCGCACCGACTTCCAGCTGAGAGGCGGCCTGGCTGCGCACCGCCGAATTGGTTGCCACTTTCACGCTGAAATACAGCGCGCCCACCACAATCAGCAGCAGCAGGATGAGGACACAGGCGACTCGCGCCTGAAAGCTACTGCGCAGTTTCATGGGCCGCTCGCTTAAAGGCATCACCAAAGGCACTCGGCGGCGCGGCAGTGGCTTGCCCAGGCTTGGCTTGCAGCGTCAGGGCAAAATCATGCTTGAGGCCCTTCGCCGGGACCGTCACTTGAGCGCCATCGACCGGTTGCATGTCCAGCGCCTGGGGATGCCACAGCGTTGCGTGGTAAACCCCAGTCGGCGCCTCCAGCATCAGTTGACCCTGTGCATCGGTCACACCAAATCGCGGGTCGTCGGTGACGTACACGTAACCGAGCATCCAGTCATGAATATTGCAACCAAGGACCACCACGCCAGGTTTGTCGAACAACACCGGGGCCGATGGCGTGCCTTCGTACAACCGCAATTCAAAGCGTTTGGCCGGAGAGAACGAATAGACCTGATGGCGAATGTTGTCGCTGTTGGGGAATTTGATCAACGTGCCGGTGTGAACCGCCAAAACATGGGGCGCGAATTGCTGGTCACGCTGGTCCATATCGGCCTTGAGCGTGCCGGCCGGCTGGCCAATCGGTCCTTGTAACGTAACCACGGCATCGGCCAGCGGCAGACCATTCTGGTCATGTACCTGGATTTGCACGGGAGCAGCGCTGAGCAAAGGGCTGGCGCAGGTGGCAGCAATCATAAGTAAAGAGTAGAAAAAACGGGCCATGGAGCATCCAGTAAAGTCAGGGAGTCGAACTGGCCTGCCTTGGCGGTGAAGTCACGCTGATCAGCATCACGGTGCGTGATCATGCCTCATTTAAGGCCAAGTGCCATCATTGAATATTAAACGTCGCGTTATCACTCACCGAGGCAATACTTATGCAACCTATAAGCTTGTGTATAGGCTATCGACCATCAAACACATATCTGAAGATAGAAGGGGGGCCATTCATCCGCCAGTTTTTCAGGATGCTTCGACGAGGTTTTAACCTTGGTAACCGCACGGAGTAGGGACCGGCGTTTAGGGACGCCGGCTAACCTGAGCGGTGCGAGTCGCTGCTCAAAACCAGTGGCCGGCCACCCTCGCAGCGCTGGGCACATACCTTGAAATATCCGCGCCCATTGAAACCACCCGCCACCTGCCCCATCTAAGAGCCATACTCCATTGCGCAGGTGCCCCATGAGCGACCAGCAAGAATTCCCTGCAGACCCAGGCGAATACGCCGACCCCGAGAACGCCGAACACCCCTCCAGCAGCAAAGGCCTTGCCCTCCCAGGGCAGAACCTGCCGGACAAGGTTTACATCATCCCGATCCACAACCGCCCGTTCTTCCCGGCCCAGGTGCTGCCGGTCATCGTCAATGAAGAACCCTGGGCCGAAACCCTGGACTTGGTGAGCAAATCCGATCACCACTCCCTGGCCCTGTTCTACATGGACACGCCCCAGGAAGACCCGCGCCATTTCGACACCTCGGTGTTGCCGCTCTACGGCACCCTGGTCAAAGTTCACCACGCCAGCCGCGAAAACGGCAAGTTACAATTCGTCGCTCAGGGCCTGACCCGCGTGCGGATCAAAACCTGGCTCAAGCACCATCGCCCGCCGTATCTGGTGGAAGTCGAATACCCACACCAGCCCTCCGAGCCGACCGATGAGGTCAAGGCCTACGGCATGGCCTTGATCAACGCGATCAAGGAACTGCTGCCGCTCAACCCGCTGTACAGCGAAGAACTAAAGAACTACCTCAACCGCTTCAGTCCAAACGATCCCTCGCCGCTGACCGACTTCGCCGCCGCCCTGACCTCGGCCACCGGAAACGAGCTGCAAGAAGTGCTCGACTGCGTGCCGATGCTCAAACGCATGGAAAAAGTCCTGCCGATGCTGCGCAAGGAAGTCGAAGTCGCGCGCCTGCAAAAAGAAATATCCGCCGAAGTGAACCGCAAGATCGGCGAGCACCAGCGCGAGTTCTTCCTCAAGGAACAACTCAAGGTTATCCAGCAAGAGCTGGGGCTTACAAAAGACGACCGCAGCGCCGACATCGAGCAGTTTGAACAGCGTCTGAACGGCAAAGTGTTGCCACCTCAGGCACGCAAACGCATTGACGAGGAAGTGAACAAGCTGTCGATCCTCGAAACTGGCTCGCCGGAGTACGCGGTCACCCGCAACTACCTCGACTGGGCGACGTCCGTGCCGTGGGGCGTGTACGGCGAGGACAAACTCGACCTCAAACACGCGCGCAAGGTGCTGGACAAACACCACGCGGGCCTCGATGACATCAAGGACCGCATCCTCGAATTTCTCGCCGTCGGCGCTTATAAAGGCGAAATCAGCGGCTCCATCGTGCTGCTGGTGGGCCCACCGGGCGTGGGCAAGACCAGCGTCGGCAAATCGATTGCCGAATCCCTCGGCCGGCCCTTCTACCGCTTCAGCCTCGGCGGCATGCGCGACGAAGCCGAGATCAAGGGGCACCGCCGGACCTACATCGGCGCCCAGCCGGGCAAATTGGTGCAGGCGTTGAAAGACGTCGAAGTGATGAACCCGGTGATCATGCTCGACGAGATCGACAAAATGGGTCAGAGCTACCAGGGCGACCCGGCCTCGGCGCTCCTCGAAACCCTGGACCCGGAACAGAACGTCGAATTCCTCGACCATTATCTGGACCTGCGTCTGGACCTGTCGAAAGTGCTGTTCGTCTGCACCGCCAATACCCTGGACTCGATCCCCGGCCCATTGCTGGACCGCATGGAAGTGATTCGCCTGTCGGGTTACATCACCGAAGAAAAAATCGCCATTGCCAAGCGTCACCTGTGGCCCAAGCAGTTGGAGAAGGCTGGCGTCTCCAAAAACAGCTTGAGCATCAGCGACAGTGCGTTGAAGGCTCTGATCGACGGCTACGCCCGCGAAGCCGGCGTGCGGCAGTTGGAGAAGCAGTTAGGCAAACTGGTGCGTAAAGCGGTCGTGAAGTTGATCGACGCCCCGCAAGCGGTGATCAAGCTCGGCCCCAAAGACCTCGAAGCCTCACTCGGCCACCCGGTGTTCCGTAACGAACAGGTTCTGTCCGGCACCGGCGTCATCACGGGCTTGGCCTGGACCAGCATGGGCGGCGCCACACTGCCGATCGAAGCCACACGCATCCACACGCTCAACCGCGGTTTCAAGCTCACCGGGCAACTGGGCGATGTGATGAAAGAGTCGGCAGAAATCGCCTACAGCTACGTCAGCTCTAATCTGAAGTCGTTTGGCGGTGACCCGAAGTTCTTCGACGAAGCGTTCGTCCACCTGCACGTGCCGGAAGGCGCCACCCCGAAAGACGGTCCGAGTGCCGGCGTGACCATGGCCAGCGCCCTGCTCTCGCTGGCACGTAACCAGGCACCGAAAAAAGGCGTGGCCATGACCGGCGAACTGACGTTGACCGGGCATGTCTTGCCGATTGGCGGGGTGCGCGAGAAGGTAATCGCCGCGCGCCGACAGAAGATTTTCGAGTTGATCCTGCCAGAACCGAACCGGGGCAGTTTCGAAGAACTGCCGGACTACCTCAAAGAAGGCATGACCGTCCATTTCGCCAAACGCTTTGCCGATGTCGCGAAGGTATTGTTCTGAAAACCCTCTAGCGTCATCGCCATCGCGAGCAAGCTCGTTCCCACCAGGATTGCATGCCCCCTGCGGGAACGAGTTGGCTCGCGATAGCGTCGGCACTTACGCCGCCCGCTACGCTCGCCCCCGACCGGACCGTCACGCTTTGTCTGTTCTTCAGTTATGCTCGCCGTTCGTCGTGAATGCCGGAGCCGCTGACCTTATGTCCCCCACCCGCCTGCTTGTCCCTCTCGCCCTCACCTTGCTGGCCGCCTGCGCTACGCAACCCAAACAGAACGTGACCGTGGAAAAGCAAAGCGAATGCCCGGCGCAATTGAACAGTGGGCAAAACCTGATTGTGAGCCTGCCGAGCAACCCGACCACGGGTTACCGCTGGTCGATCCAGGATTCGGCCGGTGGCGTATTGCGGGCGCTGAGCCCCGAGGTCTATCGCAACCCGGAGGATTCCGGGATCGTCGGCAGTGCGGGTATCTCGACTTGGCGCTTCCAGGCCTTTGCCGCCGGCGCCGGCCGATTACGCCTGACGTACTCGCAGCCGTGGGAGCCTGAAACACCGGCGGTGCAAACGTTCGACTGCGCGATCAAGGTCAACTGATCATGGGCTGGCTGATCCTGGCACTAATGGGCGCAGTCACGTTTCTCTACGGGCTGAGCATCCACGCCGCGCTGCTTTGTCTGGTGGTCAAGCCGTTGCCGGTGCTCGCCTTGCTCGGCTGGTTGCACGACGCGCCACCCAGCGATTATCGGCGCTGGATCAGCCTAGGTTTGATGTTCTCTTTGCTCGGCGACGTGTTGCTGGCGTGGCCGGGGGATTTATTTGTGTTTGGCCTGGGCGCGTTTCTGGTCGCGCACCTGGCGTACCTGAAAGCGTACTTGAGTGATTGCCGGCGTTTGGCGTTGCTCCCGCTGATGCTCGCCCTCGCCGTAGGCGCCGTGCTGTTGGGGGTTCTGATTGCCCATGGACTGGGGCCGTTGCTGGTGCCCGTGATCGTTTACGGCGTGGCCATCAGCGCTATGCTGTGGCGGGCGCTGGCTCGACTCGGTACTGAGCTGCCCAAGCGCACGGCATTGTTGGCGGCGGCAGGTGCCGTGGCGTTTGTGTTTTCCGACAGCGTGATCGGCATCAGCCGCTTTGTCGTACCGTTCGACGCCGCCCCCTACGTGATCATCCTCAGCTACTGGCTGGGGCAATGGGGCATCACCGCGTCGGCGTTCGGTCCGAAACCGCGCTGAATTCCTCGCCAGCAAACTCGCGCCCCTGGGGTTGCAGTGTCCCTGTGCAAGCGAACCCGCTCACGATAGCGCGATCATTGAAGGCCCAGACTTCAGAGCCGGCCCGGCGGTTTATCAGACAACCCGCGCATCTGCGCGCCAATCTGGCTAAAATGCCGGCCTTTTCCACCTACGCCGCTGGAACCGCCGTGAGCAAAGAACCCGATCGCCTTTTCGCCCAGCCTTTGGCCCAGGTGCCCGACTTCGCCTTTAACGAGGATGTGGTGCGGGTGTTCCCGGACATGATCAAGCGCTCGGTGCCGGGTTACCCAACCATCGTTGAAAACCTTGGTGTGCTTGCCGCACAGTTTGCACAACCCAACAGCGTGCTCTACGACCTCGGTTCATCGCTGGGCGCAGTGACCCAGGCCTTACGCCGTCACGTGCGCACCGATGGTTGCCGCGTGATCGCTGTGGATAACTCGGCGGCGATGGTCGAGCGTTGCCGCGAATACCTCAACGGCCAGGACTCGATGTTTCAGGAGTTGCTGCAGGTGGAGGTGATCGAAGGCGACATTCTCGCCCTCGACTTCCAGCCCGCCTGCGTGGTGGCGTTGAACTTCACCCTGCAATTCATCGCCCCTGACCAGCGCACTGCACTGCTCGCGCGTATTCGCCAGTCCTTGCTGCCCGGTGGCGCGCTGATCCTTTCCGAAAAGCTGCGCTTCAACGACCTCCAAGAACACGCGTTACTGACTGACCTGCACGTGGCGTTCAAGCGCGCCAACGGCTACAGCGAGCTGGAAATTGCCCAGAAGCGCAGTGCCATCGAAAACGTCATGAAGCCCGACAGCCTCGAAGAACACCGTGAACGCCTGTTGGCCGCCGGTTTTTCGAAAGTCGTGCCGTGGTTCCAGTGTCTTAACTTTGCCTCGTTGATTGCCTTGCCATGATTGATTTGTCTCCCCTCGCCCGCCGTCTGGCCGGCACACCGCTGGCCGATTGGGCCAACACCCTGCAAGCACAACTCGATAAGAAAATGGAAAAAGGTCACGGCGACCTGGAGCGCTGGCAAAGTGCGCTGGATGCGTTGCCAAAGATCCAGCCGAGCGAAATCGATTTGCTCAACGGTCTGACGCTGGACACCGACTGCGACGACGAAACCCGCGCGCAAATGCGCACCGCTCTGATGGGGTTGTCACCATGGCGCAAAGGTCCGTTCGACCTGTTTGGCGTACACGTCGACACCGAGTGGCGCTCGGACTGGAAATGGTCCCGCGTCGCGGCGCATCTGGATTTGAAGGGTAAGCGCATCCTCGATGTTGGCTGCGGCAACGGTTACTACATGTGGCGCATGCTCGGTGCCGGAGCGGACAGCGTGATTGGCGTCGACCCCAACTGGCTGTTCTTCTGCCAGTTCCAAGCGGTGCAGCGCTACCTGTCAGCACCTAATGCCTGGCACCTACCGTTCCCCTTCGAAGACTTACCGCCGAACATGGAAGGCTTCGACACGGTGTTTTCCATGGGCGTGTTCTACCACCGCCGCTCACCAATCGAGCATTTGCTGGCGCTCAAGGACTGCCTGGTCAAGGGCGGTGAACTGGTCTTGGAAACCCTGGTGATCGCAGGTGATCAGCAACAGGTGCTGGTGCCGGAAGACCGGTATGCGCAGATGCGTAACGTGTGGTTCCTGCCGTCGGTGCCGGCGCTGGAGTTGTGGTTGCGGCGCGCCGGATTCAGCGACGTGAAGTGCGTGGACGTGAGTGTGACCACTGTTGAGGAGCAGCGCGGGACGGAGTGGATGAAGTTTCAGTCGCTGAGCGACTTCCTTGATCCTGACGATCACAGCAAAACGATTGAAGGCTTGCCGGCGCCGATGCGGGCGGTGATTGTCGCCCGCAAATAAGCCCGCCCCCGACAATGCAGATCCAACGGTGGGAGCGACCCGGCTCGCGCCCACATTGCCAGGTGTTTAGTCGGCAGACTTAGCCCTTCTGGCTTTGAAAAACTCGCTGAGCACCGCCCCACATTCCTCGGACAACACCCCGCCTTCAAACACCACACGGTGGTTGAGAAAACCTTGGGTAAAGAATTGGCCCTGGCTCTGCACAATCCCGGCCTTGGGCTCCAGCGCGCCATACACCACCCGCGCGATGCGCGAGTGAACGATCAGGCCGGCGCACATGCTGCAAGGTTCAAGCGTCACATAAAGCGTACTACCGGGCAGTCGATAGTTGCTGGCCGCCAACGCCGCCGCGCGGATTGCGACCATTTCGGCGTGCGCGCTGGGGTCGCTGCCGCTGATGGGACAGTTGAAGCCACGGCCGATAATTTCGCCGTTCTGCACCAGCACCGCGCCCACCGGCACTTCGCCCAGTGCCGCGCCTTCGGCGGCAAGAACCAGGGCTTCGCGCATGAAGTCTCGATCACGACTGCGATCAATGATCGCGGCAGGACGTATCTGGCGCATCAGGCCACCTCGATGGCGGCCATCAGGCCGGTTTCCATGTGGTCGATCACGTGGCAATGGAACATCCATACCCCTGGGTTATCCGCCACCAGCGCTACTTGCGCGCGCTCATTCTTGCCCAACAGGTAGGTGTCGGTGAAATACGGTATGACCTTGTGCCGGTTCGAAGCAATCACCTTGAAGCTCATGCCATGCAGGTGGATGGGGTGCTGATATTGGGTCATGTTTTTCAATTCAAAAATGTAGCTTTTACCTTTCTCAAGCTTGGCAATCGGACGGTCGGCGCACGTCTTGTCGGTGATGTCCCAAGCCTTGCCGTTGATTTGCCAGAGGCTTGGCGGTTTGCCGTTGTCGACGTTAACCGACACCGAACCGACCCATTCGAAATTGAAGTTCAGCTTCTCGGCATTGGCCAGGTCCGGCTCGGCAATCGGGTTGGCCGGCAGCGCTGGCGGCCACAGGCTCGGCGCATCGCTGTTGGCCACTGAACGCAAGGTGCCCAAGCGAACCGGGCCGTTGCGCAGGGACAGTTCTGCGCCGGCCGGTGGTGCCTTGATCGCCAGACAAATACGCATGCCGGGGCCAAGCCAATACTCCTTGCCCAACGGTCGCGGCTCGACGGGGTTGCCGTCCAGCGCATAGATCTGCGCTTCAACACCGGGAATGTTGATGCGGTAGGTCAGAGTGTTATCGAGGTTGAGCAAACGCACACGGGTGATCTGCCCGGCGGGCAAGTCGATCACCGCTTGCGGGACGCCATTGATGGTCGCCAGCCGCCCCGCCGTACCGCCACGAGCCGCCTCGCGAGGAATGCTGAACGGCACAAACGCGCCCTCCTCGTCGACATGCCAGCTCTTGAGGCTCAGGGTCTGCTCATACTTGAAACCGGTCGGCTCACGTTCTTCGATGATCAGCGGCCCGACCAGACCACGGCCGAGTTCTTGGCTGCTGTTAACGTGCGGGTGATACCAGTAGCTGCCGGCGTCCGGCACACGGAATTTGTAGTCGAAGTATTCCCCCGGCAACACCGGTAACTGCGAGACATAGGGCACACCGTCCATTTCCAGTGGCAAACGGATGCCGTGCCAGTGAATCGTGGTGGCAACCGGCAAATGATTGATGAAACGCACCCGCAGCCACTCGCCCTGACGCACCCGCAACTCGGTGCCCGGCGCCGACGGGCCGAACGCCCAGGCCTGGGTTTTGTGCCCAGCTACCAGTTCAACGTCCAACGGTGCGGCAATCAACTCATAGTCATGGCCCGCGGCGGCATCGGCCCGCTTGCCCAGCCAGTAACGCGATGCACCACCGGCCCCCACGCCAACCACTACAAGACTGGCCAGACCACCGAGTATTTGTCGACGGGTAAAGGACATGAACTCAACTACCTCACGTATCAGCGACAGGCCTGAGCCTGCAAAAGGCGAATACGATACACCTGCGGTTGAGAAACAGTAAGGGTAGGGGTGCGGATGGCCGCAAGCTTGCTACCGATCGTCCCCCAGCGCGAGAACGATCAGTGTTGGAGGCCTAGGATCAAGTGCATCACCCCAGCCTCCAACATCATGACGCCTGACACCCCAGCCCTATTCAAAACCTGCCGATCCACTCGCCCGACATCGCGCAATTCCACCCTTACCCGAGTCAGCGCCAACGGCTGCTGCGACTTGAGGTTAGCGACGCCTCCCAATGCGGCCACGACCTGCGGCGCCAACCCCGAATCAACCTGAGCCACGACCGTCGGCTCATCCACAACCAGATCCGGGGTCAACGCTCTCCAGAGCGACCGCTGTATTTTCTCGAACATACTCAGCTCTCCAACACGGGTGAAATATCGACGGTCGCCGCGCGGTGTAACCGCAACGCCTCGCGCACTTGCTCGGCGCTTTCCAGGCCCATTACCTGCCGGGCGATCAGCTCACAGCCGTGCCGGTCAACCTCGCGAACCGCTGCCTTGATCGACGGAATCAGCGGCACACTTACCGACAGTTCGTCCACGCCCAGCCCTAACAGCAGCGGCGTCGCCAACGTCTCGGAAGCGAGCGCACCACAGACACCCACCCATTTACCATGGGCGTGGGCGGCCTTCACCGTGCTGGCGATCAAGCGCAACACTGAGGGGTGAAAGCTGTCAACCTGGCTGGCCAGTTGCGGATGATCGCGATCCATGGCCAGGGTGTATTGAGTCAGGTCATTGGTGCCAATGGAGAAGAAGTCCACCTCGGGCGCGAATAGATCAGCCATCAGCGCAGCGGCGGGCACTTCGATCATGATCCCCAGCTTCGGCAACTCAGTCAGGCCCGACGCCAAGGCTTGTTCTTCCAACAATTGCCGGGCCAGCCGCAACTCCGACAGCTGAGTGACCATCGGCAGCATGATGTGCAAACGGGCCAGGCCGGCGCTGCTCAGGATCGCCTTGAACTGGTCACGCAACAACTGCGGACGCTCCAGGCACAAGCGAATGCCGCGCATCCCGAGAAACGGATTGGTTTCGCTGGCCATCGGAACATAGACCAACGGTTTGTCGCCCCCCACATCCAGCGTCCGCACCACCAGATTGCGCGCCGGCCCCAGCGCGCGGGCAATCGCCCTGTAGGTGTTAGCCTGTTCTTCATGGCTCGGCGCGTGATTGCGGTCCAGATAAAGAAACTCCGAACGCAATAATCCAACACCTTCGCCGCCCAGGGTCATAGCCCGTTCGGTTTCAGCGAGCGAGGCGACGTTGGCCGTGACTTCGATGTGATGCCCATCGCGCGTACAGGCAGCGAGGCCAGCCTCGGACAGTTGTTGTTGATGGCGCTTCTGTTGCCGCTGCCGGTTGAGTTGAAGCTGCTCGATAAACGCCAGATCCGGATCAAGATGCAGCTCGCCCTTGTCAGCATCGAGCAGCACTTGCCTACCGTTGGTCAGCGCCAGCACTTGAATGGGTAAACCGCAGATCGCCGGCAAGCCAGCGGCCCGCGCCAGAATCGCGACGTGGCTGGTCGCGCCGCCACCGACCGTGGCAAAACCCAGGACTTTGCGCGTATCGAGCCCGGCAGTCCGGGAGGGCGTCAGTTGTTCGGCAATCAAAATGGTCCCGTCAGGTAAATCCATCGCGCCATCCTGTACGCCGAGGATCAGCTTGAGCACACGTTGACCCACGTCGGCGAGGTCCGTGGCACGCTCGGCCAGCAACGGACTGCCAAGGCTCTTGAACAGCATGGCCGTGGCCTCGGTGGCCGCCCGCCAGGCGAATCCGGCGCTTTTGCCTTGGGTAATCAGTGCCTCGGCCTGATCCAACAGACTGGGGTCCTCAAGCAGTTGCTGATGGGCCTTGAAGATGTCGGTCTGCGCATCGCCAGTGGCGTTGTCACGCAGTCGCTGCAAAGCCTGGGCGGCCTCGGCCAACGCGCGCGACAAGTGCTCGCGCTCCTGCGGCGCCCCCGTTGCGAACTCTGCGACCTCAAGCACCTGCTCGGTGATCTGCACGACACGCCCTAACGCGGAGCCCGCCGAAGCGCACACCCCACGCAGCAGGCCAGACGAAAAGGCTTCAATCGGCACGGCCTCGACCTCAGGCACTGCCGCCACCGTTTCGCCACAACCGGCAATCAGCAACTCGGCCAGCACCTGGATCGCCGCATGCGCATCCGCTCCCGCCGCACTGACCCGCACGATATCGCCGTAAGCCGTTTGCAGCGCCATGATTGCCACCAGCGATTTGGCGTTCGCGCGGCCCTGCTGTTTATGCAGGAAAATGCTCGCCGAAAAACCTTTCGCAGCTTGAGCAAACACCGCCGCCGGACGGGCGTGCAAACCGCAGGGATTGGCCAGCGTCACGGGCCTGGAAAACAGCACTTGGCCCTCCTCCGGCGCCTTATCATCGGGCGCGCGCTCGGCACTCTTCAAGCTCAGCAGTGGCTGGCCACTCTCTACCACGCCCACCTCCGGCACCCGCCAGGTGAATGGCTCGCCACTGACCACCAGCATCAAGGTCAACAGGCTGCGGGCGTTGAGCGCTATGTAATCGGCATCGAACTCGATCAGCGCCTGCCCCGCCTCCACCCGCTGGCCTTCCTCCACCAATGGGGTAAATCCCTTGCCAGCCAGGTTCACGGTGTCGAGACCTATGTGCAGCAAGATCTGTACGCCGTTGTCGTCGGTGATGCTGACGGCATGCCCACTCGCTTGCAGATTGCTGATCACCCCGCCCAGCGGTGCGCACAAGGATTGCGAAGTCGGGTCAATACACAGACCGTCGCCGATCACACGGCTCGCAAACACCGGATCAGGCACCTGATCCAGCGACATCAGTACGCCGGATAGTGGCGCGAGCAGTTGCAATTGTTGGGGTGTGGCCATGACGTCACCTGCTGATTTGTTCTTGGAAGGGCCGATGAAGCGCGAGGCTCCGACAGCATCGCTTATTTCCACCAGTACTCGACCTGCAATCCAACGTTCGCACCGTGCAACGCCGTGCCAAAGGCACCGGTGTCGGACAGCGCCGAACCTGCTGCCAATTCATTGGCCGCCCGCTTGGCGGCCTCGTTCCAACTGGCATAGGTGTAATACAGACGCACCTCTGGGCGCGCCCAGAAATCCTGGCCTTTGGGCGACCAGGTTGGGGCGAACGTGAATTTGCTCAGTTTGCGCGTCCCATCCGGGGCTTTCACTTGATCGTGGCCCAATTCCGTCACCAGCTTGAACTGCTCGGTGATTGCGTAAACCGGGCGGACCCCAAGGGAAATCCAGTTTTGATCAGCGCCGTCCGGACGAATGTCTTTTTGATAGACCGCTTCGATTTGCCCGCCAAAGCGCGGCGTCACCTGCCAGTCGAAGAACTCCACCACACGGTAGCTTTTGTTGCTGTCGCCGAGTTTCACGTTACCGGTATAACCCAACCCGGTGCCGGGCCCCTCGCCGTACTGGAAGGCCAGTTTGTTCTTACCGCCCAGAAAGCCACTCTGCACATGCTGGGTGGTGATCGCCCAGCCACGATGCGCATCACGGCTGTCGGGCTTGTCGATGTAGCTAAGGCCGAACTCCAGTTCACCACCGGTGTTGCTCTTGAACCCGGAGACATTAAAGTCATGCCGGTTGATGTAGTCCTTCTGGTACAGGTTGTCCTTGCGCGAGAGGGCGTAGCTGTATTTCAGATCGCCGATGAGCACGTCCTCGATACCGCCGCCGGTGGCACTCTGGTTCCAGTAGTAGAAGTCAGAAATGTGGATGTCATTACGTTTGTAGTAACGCCGACCGGCCCACAGTGAGCCGCCATTGAGGCTCGGCAGTTTTGACCACTGCGTGTACATCTGTGGCATACGCACCGAGCCGTTATCACCGTTGAACGTTAAGTCCTTGTCGTACTGGTTATACAGCGAGGCCATGCCATCGACGCTGAGCACCGAGCCATCGTCCAGGGTGTATACGTCCTGACGAAGTTCAAGTTCGGCGTACTGCTCGCATTCGTTGCCCAATCGATATTTCGACTGTGTACCTTGCAATTGAAAGCATTGCTGGGAACTGCTGTTGACGGAGGTGCCTACGCCGCTGCGCAGGTAACCTGCGAACTCCAGCGCCTGGGCCGACAGCGGCAAAGCCAGGCACACGCAGACGGCCGCAAGGCTACGATTTATTATTATTTTCAAGAATCACCTCATTATTTTTATTCTGTGAAGCAGTAAAAACAGCGCGCAAAATTCCCCCGCACGATGTCTGCGTGTTGTTTGAAACGGTACGGTTAACGGTTAAGCATTAATGCTCGGTCAAGTGCAGAACGAACGACTCATAAGGCCTTAAAGATACCTGCTGATGTCGTGGTGGAGCGTCCGGGTAGTTGCTGATCACCAGCCGCTGTCCCATGGCTTGGCTGATAACGTCCTGCGCCAGTTCAACCTCGCAAGGCGTGCCGTAAAAGTTATTCAGCACCAGCAGTCGCTCGCCGTGGCCTTCACGCACATACGCCCAGATTTGTGAGTGATCGGGCAACAACTGCCGGTACACGCCGTCGGACATCAGTGCTTCGTCGCGGCGCAGGGCAATCAGTCGACGGTAGTGATGCAGCACCGAATTCGGATCGTCGAGCTGGGCAGCGACGTTGATGTGCGCGGCGTTGGCCGGCACGCCGATCCACGGTTTGGCAACGCTGAAACCTGCGTTCGGCTCGTCGCTCCAGTGCATCGGCGTGCGGCCGTTGTCCCGGGACTTCTGCATGATCGCCGCCATGTTGTCGGCGTCACTCTCACCGGCCTCACGCTTGAGGCGGTGGATGTTCAGGGTCTCGACATCGCGGTACTGATCGATGTGGTTGAAACCTGGATTAGTCATTCCCAGTTCTTCGCCCTGATAAACAAATGGCGTGCCCTGGAGAAAATGCAGCGCGGTGCCCAGCATCTTCGCCGAGGTCACGCGGTATTCGCCGTCATCACCAAAGCGCGAAACCACCCGTGGCTGATCGTGGTTACACCAGAACAACGCGTTCCAGCCACCACCGGCCTGCATGCCGATCTGCCAATCGGAGAGAATGCGTTTGAGTTCGAGGAAATCAAAATCAGCGCGAGCCCACTTCTGCAAGTTGGGGTAATCCACCTTCAGGTGATGGAAATTGAATGTCATCGACAGTTCTTTCGATTCCGGCCGCGAGTAGCGAATGCAGTGATCGAGGCGGGTCGAGGACATTTCACCGACGTTGATCAGATCGTGGCCTTCGAACACTTCGCGATGCATTTGCTGCAAGTACTCGTGGACATGTGGACCGTCAGTGTAGAAGCGCCGACCGTCGCTGTTGTCCTCAGGGAAATCGGCCGGTTTGGAGATCAGGTTGATCACATCCAAACGGAAACCGCCCACGCCCTTGTCGCGCCAGAAACGCATCATCTTGAAGACTTCGTCGCGGACCTTCGGGTTGTCCCAGTTCAGGTCAGCCTGGGTGTGATCAAAGAGGTGCAGGAAATACTGGCCGGTCTGGGCTTCATACTCCCAGGCCGAACCACCAAATTTTGACTGCCAGTTGTTCGGCTGGTCGCGCCAGATGTAAAAATCGCGGTACGGGTTATCAAGGCTACTGCGCGCCTGCTGGAACCAGGTGTGCTCAGTAGAGGTGTGATTAACCACGATATCGAGCATCAACTTGATCCCGCGCTTGCCGGCCTCGCAGATCAGCAACTCACAATCAGCCATGGTTCCGTAACTGGGGTCGATGGCGTAGTAGTCGCTGATGTCATAACCATTGTCTCGCTGTGGCGAGCGCAGGAACGGCGTGATCCACAGGCAATCAACGCCTAGCCAATGCAAGTAGTCGAGCTTGGCCACGACGCCGAGCAAATCCCCGGTGGGGTTGCCGGCATGGCTGTGAAAGCTTTTCGGGTAGATCTGATAGATCACCGAACGTTGCCAGTCTTGCATGACTGAGTTCCTTCAATTGATTTTGTACTGGGCTTGAGAGCCCCTTCGGGAGCAGGCTCACTCCCACACTGGGAGGCCAATCATCTGCGGGAGCGGTCTGGCCCACGCTCGTGGTCGATCAGGCGACGCGATACCCAGGCCGGACAATTTTCTTGCTCAACCCACAGGTCAAGACAAACGGTACGACCATGGCGATGACCATCCCGATCACAAACAGGGGGATGAACTGCGGAATGATCGAGATAAAACCGGGCAAACCACCGACGCCAATCGCCGAGGCCTGAACCTTGTTCAGCGACAGGAACATACCGCCCAGCGCCGAGCCGGTCAGGGCCGCATAGAACGGGAATTTGTAACGCAGGTTGACCCCAAACATCGCCGGCTCAGTGATGCCGAAGTAAGCGGAAATCGCCGAGGTAGAGGCCATACTTTTGTCGCGTATGTTGCGGGTCATGTAAAAAACCCCCAGCGCCGCGCTGCCTTGGGCGAGGTTGGACATGACGATCATCGGCCAAATGAACGTGCCGCCCTGGATCGAGATCAGTTGCAAGTCGACAGCAAGAAACATGTGGTGCATGCCGGTGATGACCAGAGGGGCATAGAGCAGACCGAAAATCGCTCCGCCTACCATCGGCGCCATATCAAACAGCGTGACCACACCTTCGGTGATCAGAATTCCCAAATGCCGGGTCACCGGTCCGATCACGGCCAGCGCCAGTACGCCGGTGACGACGATGGTCGTGATCGGAACCACCAACAGTTGAATGGCGTTCGGCACACGCGCACGCAGCCATTTTTCGATGACGCTCATGACGTAGGCTGCCAGCAGGATAGGCAGGATCTGCCCCTGATAACCGACCTTCTCGATCTTGAACCAGCCGAAGATATCGAAATACGGCAGGCTCTGGCCATCGAGACCTGCGACGGCCTTGCCGTAGTTCCAGGCATTGAGCAAGTCCGGATGCACCAGCATCAAGCCGAGCACGATGCCAAGAATTTCACTGCCGCCAAAGCGCTTGGCCGCCGACCAGCCCACCAACGCCGGCAGGAACACAAACGAGGTATTGGCCATCAGGTTGATCAGGCTCCAGACGCCATCGAGCGTCGGATAGGCCTCGAGTAGCGTCCTGCCGTCGACGAACATGTCCCTGGCGCCCATGAGGTTGTTGATGCCCATCAGCAGGCCGGCAATGATCAGTGCCGGAAGGATTGGCATGAATACATCGGAAAATACCCGGACCAGGCGCTGCATGGCATTGATCTTGTCCGCACTTTTTTGTTTAACGTCGGCGATGGTCGATGCCGCCAGACCGGTTTGTCGGCGCAGTTCGGCATACACCTTCTCCACGTCGCCGGGGCCGATGACAACCTGAAACAGGCCGCCGGTGAAAAACGAACCTTTGACCAGATCGATCTGGTTCAGCGTGGTGCTATTGACCAGGCTCGAGTCCTTGAGTGCCAGGCGCAGGCGGGTCACGCAATGCGCGGCCTGCTCAAGGTTGTCAATGCCACCGAGGCTGTGCAACAGCTCGCTGGTAATAGTGGGGTAATCGTGGCTCATGCTTTTTCTTCCGCTGTAGTTTTTGTTATTGGCAGCACGTCGAAACGAAAAATACTCGTCTGTACGAGTTAAAGCAACAACTCGTACAGACCAGTTTGAATTTGTTTATTTTTAATCATGCAATCAGCGATATTTCCTACATACAAAGCTAAAGAAATCCAAAGCTGCATGGACAAACTCCTACCCTGCCCTTAAGGTTCGATGCTTTGAAACAGCGCGGTACAGAGCAATCCACATGAGTAAATACAACCAGATCTACAGCGATCTGCTTGCCAGCATCACCACTGAACGTCTGGAGCGCGGCGCGCGATTGCCCTCCGAAACCGAATTGATGGATAGCTATCACGCCAGTCGCGGCACTGTGCGCAAAGCCATCGAACAATTGCAGGAGCGCGGCTTCGCCCAGAAAGTCCACGGCAAAGGCACCTTCGTGTTGTCGACCAACCAGATAGAGTTCCAGCTCGGCGGAATCGTCAGCTTCCAGGAAACCTACCCGCGACTGGGCAATGACGTCTGCACCGAGGTGGTCGAATTCGACCAGATTCCCCTCGAAGGCTCCCTGCTGGAACACATCAAGGCCGAAGAGGGCTGCCTGATTACGCGCATCAAGCGCGTAAGGCTGATCAACGGCAAACGGGTGATCCTGGACATCAACCATTTCGTCAACGCCGTGATCCCCGGCCTGTCTCGAGACATCGCCGAGCAGTCGATCTACGCCTTCATCGAACAGACCCTGCAACTGCAAATCGCCTACGCCCAGCGCACCATCGAGGCGGTACCGCGCAGCAAGGACGACCAGCAACACCTGGACCTGGATGGGCAGAGCCATGTAATCGTGGTCAGCAACCAGACGTTCTTACAGGACGGGCGCCAGTTCGAGTACACCGAATCGCGGCACACGCTGGACAAGTTTTACTTTTCGGATGTCGCTCGGCGCTGAATTCCGATTGACCTGCAACGCTGCGCGGCAACTCGCCGTTTCCTACTTGTTGCCTCTGCAACCGGACACCAGCAACGTCCCATCGTCCTACAGATCAAACCCTCTCCGCCTGAGATAGTGGACAGACATCAACGTCTCTCAAGGGCTCCATCATGGACGATACTCACTACACAACCCTGCCCAATGCCGCCGATGCGTTGGCCCTCCAGGCACAGATTCCGGACCTTGTTGCCGATTGTCCCGACATGTACGCCATGGCGTACCAGATCGCCAAAGACATCCTCGTTAGCCATCACATCACCGACATTGAGCCTGACAAAGTCTACTGGCACCGTTTTCACGCGGCTCAAAGCAGCGCCAGAACCTTTACCGGCTGGCAGCACGTCGTTGAAAAGCCCAAGGAGTCGATGACGTTCCCGCAACTGGTAATGCAACGCTTCGACGTCCACGATCAAGACAACGCCGACCTCCTGGACCTCTACGGCGGCTTCTATCGCGTCGGTGCGGACGCCGAAAACTACGACGAAACCAACGAAGTTCGCCTGCATTCCAACGAGGTGCTCAAAGCATTCTGGGCGATCAATTTCAGTGATCGTTATAAAACCGCCATCGCGACGTTTTGGGAAAAACACGACGCCAGCTTTCGCGCGCTGGCCAAATGCACCTTCATCGCCAAAGCCATCGAAGACTATGAAAACGGGCACCTGTGCCGTGAACACTTCACCACAGTCCTGCGGGCCGTCGCCGGCAATGTGAGCAGGCCACTCACTCGGCAAATGTTGATGGACCCATCATTCGCCGCCCAAGGATTGTCTGTGCATCAATTTCGCGTCGGCGACTTCGTGGCCACGGACATTCTTGGCATCACTGACGGCAGCGGCCTGAACATCCTTTACCTCCCGGGTGAATCCAGAGGGTTTCACAGCTTTACAACGGCCGCGCAGTTGCATGAATGGCTGGGCAACGAAGTCGACGATGCTAATGGCCGTGAACGCCTGCTGATGCACTTCCAACAAGAGGACCGCGATATTCTCCAGGACCGGCCCACAACGACGCTGTCCAAGCTCTCGTGGCTCACCGGCGTTGGCGCATTGATCCATGTGTTCGATCAACCGCACATCGACAATATTGGCCTCAACCATGAGTTTGACGTTCTAACCGCTACGGCTCCCGGCGCACATCAGCATCAGGGCAAGCAGATTCTGGGCGACGCCTTCAGCTACCTGAAGGACGCCACCCACGCCCGCATGATCAGCGATGCGAACTTTGTGCTGCACTCCAACGGCGAAATACGCAAAAAACTGTGGATCGGCTACCTCAACGCATTCAGCCATACCTTCGGCCCCTTGGCCGCGCTGGCTTGGCCGGCGGCATTAATGGTGGTGGGCGCCGGCATGGCCAATGTCGGGCTTCACATCGACCGGGCCATCAATGGCACCACGCCGGCTGAACGCAAGGCGGCCATCACGGGCGCGATCCTCAGCAGCGTGGATGTGCTGTTCAATTTGCCGTTTCTTAGAGGCGCCAGCGAATTGGCCGAAGCGTTGGACGTTGAAGAATCGCTCTCGCTCGAAGAAGATCCGAGAACAGAGATTGAAAAGGGCACTGCACCACGGACGCCCACCGACCTCATACCGACGAACCCAAGCGAAGCCGAGGTACTGGCACCGTTTGAAACCAATGAGATTGTCGACGGTGTTTCCCCGGTCAGCGACGAAGGCCGGTTTCGCGGTATTTATCAGCCTGAAACCGGGGGTAACTACATTGCCATTGATGACCGCTTTTACCTCGTGCGTTACCTCAATGAACTGAAGACCTGGGCGATTATCGACCCGATCAACCCCCACTCCTTTTACCGCAACCTGCCGGTACGAATGGATGAACTTGGCCAATGGGTGCCCATTACCCGCGCAGGACTTTACGGCGGCGGCAAACTCTCCAGTCTTTTTACGCGCGGCCCAGCGGAGGTGGCATTGCCTGATTTCGACGCACCGGCAACGGCCTACGATGTCCCGCCAGCACTCAAGTCGGCACTCAAGCCCGCGGCCGAGGGCAACCTCAGCAAATGGGACCTGAAGGACGGTTTCGTAAATATAAACAACCCGAACAACGAGTTTGAGGCTTTCAAAAAACTGCGGAGAACCCTGTACAACGACGCCGAAATTTTTTATTCAAACCTGCAAATACCGACCAGACCGTCGATTCCAACCTTCATCCCCTCCGCCAAAACCAAGGACATCATCAAGACCCTGCTTAACCGCTCATCCGCCCTGGTGGTCGGTGAGAGCCATTCCAGCGTAGGCAGCAAGCAGTTTTTGATCGAGCACATGCAGGTGCTGAGTAAACAAAAAGTCAAAACCCTGTACATGGAACATCTGCTGACCGATTTCCATCAAGTTGATCTGGACGTGTTTAACAGGACCGCAGAGATGCCCGAGGGGCTGGAGCGCTACCTCCAAAACCTCGACGCGGGCTTTCACACCGACCCCAGTGGCCAATTCACTTTTGAACAAGTCATCAGGACCGCGCAAAAAAACAACATCCGCGTTCAGGCTATCGATTGCATGGCCAGCTACCGCAGCAGCGGAATCGAGGGTGCCGACGAAACGTTTCGACAGAAGATGATGAACTACTTCGCCAAAACGGTGATCGGTGCCGATCAAGCCGCGCGCGGCGCACACAAATGGGTGGCGTTGGTGGGTAATAGCCACGCCAACACCTTTGAAGGCGCGGCGGGTCTGAGCGAGCTGGAAGGTGGGATCGGGCTACGCATTGACAGCGTGGGCCTGGATGAACCCGCCAGCATCAAGGCCGATCCGGGTGTGGCCTATGAAGCGCGGCCAGGACAATCAGCAGGCTTCGTAAAAAATGACTTGTTGCTACAAATCAAAACACCGAAAAGCGTGATCCAGGCACAAGCGCTGGAGGATGGCCTGCCCAGTGCGGGCATGTTCACCCTCACTGACGGTATCGATCACACGGTGATCGTTCACCGCAGCAGTAACGGCTTACTGGTTCGCACCCCGATCCTGCGCGATGGCCATCGTTTTTACATCGAACGACCTTCCTGGCCTTCCATCAGCGCTCGACGTTATGAAACCCCCGCCGACTTGAGCACCGCGCTCAGGCGCACAGGCATGACCCTCGTCCGCTTGCCACACGCATAAAACGCAACAGCCCGCGTGAATGGACATTCACGCGGGCTGTTTGATTGCGGCCTGGCATCAGACCATCAAGGCATGCGCGGGATTATTCCCACTCAATGGTCGCTGGCGGCTTGCTCGACACGTCGTAAGTGACGCGGGAGATGCCTTCGATTTCATTGATGATGCGGCCGCTGACGGTTTCCAGCAGCTCGTAAGGCAGGTGAGCCCAACGCGCTGTCATGAAGTCGATGGTTTCGACCGCACGCAGGGCCACAACCCACGCGTAACGACGACCATCACCGACAACGCCAACCGATTTAACAGGCTGGAACACCACGAACGCCTGGCTGACTTTGTGATACCAGTCAGCCTTGCGCAGTTCTTCGATGAAAATGTGGTCAGCGCGACGCAACAAGTCTGCGTATTCCTTCTTCACTTCTCCGAGGATCCGCACGCCCAGGCCTGGGCCCGGGAACGGGTGACGGTAGACCATGTCGTAAGGCAGGCCGAGTTCCAGGCCCAGACGACGGACTTCGTCCTTGAACAGCTCGCGCAGCGGCTCAACCAGCTTGAGGTTCATTTCATCCGGCAAGCCACCCACGTTGTGGTGCGACTTGATCACGTGAGCCTTGCCACTTTTGGCGCCAGCCGACTCGATTACGTCGGGGTAGATGGTCCCTTGGGCCAGGTACTTGATGTTGTCGAGCTTGCAGGATTCGGCATCGAAGACGTCGATGAAGGTGCGACCAATGATCTTGCGCTTCTTCTCAGGGTCCGACTCGCCGGCCAGGTTGTTGAGGAACTGGTCCGCGGCGTTGGCACGAATGACTTTGACGCCCATGTTCTCGGCAAACATGGCCATCACTTGCTCGCCTTCGTGCAGACGCAGCAAGCCGTTGTCGACGAAGACGCAGGTCAGTTGGTCGCCAATGGCTTTGTGCAACAACGCGGCAACCACCGAAGAGTCCACACCGCCGGACAGACCCAGCAACACGTTGTCGGTGCCGACCTGAGCGCGGATGTTGGCGATGGCGTCTTCAGCGATTTTCGACGGCGTCCACAGTGCTTCGCAGCCGCAAATGTCGAGGATGAAGCGCGACAGAATGCGCCCGCCCTGCTTGGTGTGGGTCACTTCAGGGTGGAACTGCACGCCGTAGTAACCACGGGCATCGTTGAACATGCCAGCAATCGGGCAGCTCGGGGTGCTGGCCAGGACATGGAAGTCTTCTGGCATTTTGGTGACCTTGTCACCGTGGCTCATCCACACGTCGAGGCCGAACAGGCCGTCAGCGTCGATGTGGTCTTCGATGCCGTCAAGCAGGCGGCTCTTACCGACCACATCGACACGGGCATAACCGAACTCACGCAACTCGGAACCTTCGACCTTGCCACCCAGCTGTTCAGCCATGGTCTGCATGCCGTAGCAGATACCGAAAACTGGGACGCCCAGCTCGAACACGGCTTGCGGGGCGCGCGGGCTGTTGGCCACGTGTACGGACTCGGGGCCGCCGGCAAGGATGATCCCTTTCGGCGCGAATTCGCGAATCGCTTCGTCGTCCATGTCGAACGGATGCAGTTCGCAATACACGCCGATTTCACGCACACGGCGAGCAATCAGCTGGGTGTACTGGGAACCGAAGTCGAGGATCAGGATGCGGTGAGCGTGAATGTCGAGGGCCATGAGTCAGTCTCGTCTATGCAATTCGAATAAATAGAATCAGAAACAACTCGGGGCTGAATAGCACAGCCCCGGTTACTTAACATATTGCTTGAAGCCTCAACCTACACGGTAGTTTGGCGCTTCTTTGGTGATTTGTACGTCGTGAACGTGGGACTCGGCCATACCCGCGCCGGTGATCCGCACGAACTCAGGCTTGGTGCGCATTTCTTCGATGTCGGCGCTGCCGGTGTAACCCATCGAGGAACGCAGGCCGCCCATCAGTTGATGGATGATCGCGCTCAGGCTGCCCTTGTAAGGAACGCGCCCTTCGATACCTTCCGGAACCAGTTTCTCGGCGCCTGCCGAGGAGTCCTGAAAGTAACGGTCGGAGGAACCTTGCGCCTGGGACATGGCGCCCAGCGAACCCATGCCACGGTAGGCCTTGTACGAGCGACCCTGGAACAGTTCGATCTCGCCTGGCGCTTCTTCAGTACCGGCAAACATCGAGCCCATCATCACGCAGGACGCACCGGCAACGATGGCCTTGGACAGGTCACCGGAGAAACGGATACCGCCGTCGGCGATCAACGGAACGCCTGTGCCTTCAAGGGCCGCTGCGACGTTGGCGATAGCGCTGATTTGCGGTACGCCGACGCCGGCGACGATACGGGTGGTGCAGATCGAGCCAGGGCCAATACCGACTTTGACCGCATCCGCGCCCGCTTCAACCAGCGCCTTGGCCGCAGCACCGGTGGCGATGTTGCCGCCGATGACCTGCACTTGAGGGAAATTGTCTTTGACCCAACGAACGCGTTCGATCACACCTTTGGAGTGACCGTGGGCCGTGTCGACCACCACCACGTCAACGCCGGCAGCAACCAGTGCCGCAACACGCTCGCCAGTGTCCTTGCCCGTACCAACCGCAGCACCGACGCGCAGGCGAGCCTGATCATCTTTGCTGGCCAGTGGGTAGGCTTTGGCTTTTTCGATATCTTTGACGGTCATCATGCCTTTGAGGGCAAATTTGTCATCGACGATCAGGACTTTTTCCAGGCGGTGCTTATGCAGCAACTCGCGGACTTCGTTCTTGTTCGCGCCTTCACGGACGGTAACCAGACGCTCTTTAGGCGTCATCACTTCACGGACGGTGGCATCCAGGCGGGTTTCGAAGCGCACGTCACGAGAGGTCACAATACCGACGAGGTCGCCATCGTGCAGGACCGGAACGCCGGAGATATTGTGCATGCGGGTCAGTTCGAACAGATCACGAACCGTGGCGTCAGCCTCGATGGTAATCGGGTCCTTGACCACGCCGGCTTCGTAACGCTTGACCTTACGGACTTCGGCAGCTTGCTGCTCGATGGTCATGTTCTTGTGGATGATGCCGATGCCACCTTCCTGAGCCATGGCGATTGCCAGCCGGGCTTCAGTAACGGTGTCCATAGCGGCAGAAACCAGCGGAATATTCAGCTCGATGCCACGGGTTAGGCGGGTCTTGAGACTGACTTCGTTAGGAAGCACCTCGGAATAACCGGGCACGAGGAGAATGTCGTCGAATGTCAGAGCTTCTTGGCTGATACGCAGCATCGCGGGGGCTCCCGAGCGGGAAAATGGAAGCGCGCCATTATATTCAGACACCCCCTCGGGTTCAATGTAAAACTCTGTCTATTATTGGCATTACTGACATACGGGATTTGTCAGGGCCTACAGCTCGACTTTCACCCAACTGACAGGCTGATCAAGCCAATCGGCAAATTCATCGATGAAGCGCTGCTTGAACCCGGCCTCGGCCCAGTTATTGAAGATGAAGCCAAGGTTGGAAAAGCCGCATTCCTGCAAAAACAGAAACCCATTGATGTCATCTTCATGCCCGCATTCGGGGCAGATGAAATTATCGGTGCGCCCCGGCATCCAGTCTTCCAGGCTGTCGAACAGCGCTTCGCCGACTTCCTTGCGGCACTCGGCGCAGCCCGCCTCTTCAAGAAAGCCCTTGGCCGGCGTATAGATACAGCGCTTGGTGATGATCTCGAGGCCATTGACCGGCTCACCGAACGGCAGCGCTTCCGGGTGCAGGACCACCGCCCGGGCGCCATCGGCCAGTGCATGACCCATACGGTTACCGGTGCGCCCGCACGTGGTGAGTTCTTCTTTGACAATATTCTTGCGTACCAGCCATCGCACAACCGCCCGGGCCCGGGGTTCGTGTACCGGCAGGGTAGAAATTTTCGGGACGATGATACTTTGCGAATTCATGGTGCAAGCCTGTAAATACTGAATGATCACCCTTGTGGGAGCTGCGGCTGGCAGCTTAATCCCTGACACTCTCAGGTCAAGCACTCAAATACCGCCCGATCAGGGCAATCCCGCTGACCAGTACCAGCCAGGTCACCAGCCGCACAAAAGCTTCGCGGGACAATCTTGAGGTCAACCGCCGGCCGACCCACAGCCCCAGCGCCATGGCCGGCATCAAACACAGCGCCAGCACCCACAAGGTTAGCTCGGCATAGACCCCGGCGATGGCAAACAGACTTAAACGCACCACGGTGCTGCAACTGATCAGCGCACTTTGGGTCGCCCGGGCCGCGTCCTTGGGTAATCGACTGTTCAAATAAATGGCGTATAAAAAACCACCACTGCCAAACAACGCCCCAAACATCCCACCCACGATCCCCATCGGCACCGCCCAGCCAGCGGCCATCTGCGTCGAACGGGTTTTGCCCCACAAGCTGTACAGCGCATAACCACTAATAAACAGCCCCATCAACAGCAGCAATAAATCGGACTTGAGGTTCAGCAGAAAAATTACACCCAGCGTGCATCCGATGGCCATGCAGGGCAGCAATCGCCGCAATTCGGGTTTGACCACATCCCGTCGCGAGGGCAGCAGATTGCCAAACGCCGCCACGAAATCCAGCAGCACCAACAGCGGCACGATTTTCGACAACGGCATGAACAGGATCAATATCGGCCCCGCCACCAGCGCCGTGCCAAACCCGGCAATGCCGAACACGATATACGCCAGGACGATACCCAGCCCTATCACCAGCCAATCCACAGCACCGAACGGCCATTGGCTCAACAACTCAAACACATTCATGGGTACATCGTCCTTGAACACTGAAGCTGGATTTACACCGGCGGGAGATTCTAAATTGCACGCTCGCCCCACAGGATTTTCGCTGGCTCATGGAGATTGATCACAGAATGCCTTTAAACTGCGCCCCATGATTAAAGATCCTTTTGCAAGACTCGGCCTGGACCGGGAAGTGCTGACTGTCAGCCAGCTCAACGGCCGCGCGCGGGTGTTGCTCGAAGACGTGTTCAGTAATATCTGGGTCGAAGGAGAAATCTCCAACCTCGCCCGCCCGGCGTCGGGGCACGTGTACTTCACCCTCAAGGACAGTGGCGCACAGGTCCGTTGCGCACTGTTTCGACAGAATGCCGCGCGGGTGCGACAGGCGCTGAAAGATGGGCTGGCGGTCAGGGTACGCGGCAAGGTTTCGCTGTTCGAGGGCCGTGGCGACTACCAGTTGATCCTCGACACCGTAGAGCCGGCTGGTGAGGGTGCGTTGCGGCTGGCCTTCGATGCGTTGAAGGAAAAGCTCAGCGCCGAAGGCTTGTTCAGTGCCGAACGCAAAGTTGCGCTGCCGGCCCACCCACAACGCATCGGCATCATCAGCTCCCCCACCGGTGCGGTGATTCGCGACATCATCAGCGTGTTCCGCCGCCGCGCCCCCCAAGTCCAACTGACACTGATCCCCACCGCGGTGCAAGGTCGCGAAGCCACCGCACAGATCGTCCGTGCGCTAAAGCTGGCGGATGCCCGCGGCTTCGACGCGTTGATCCTGGCCCGTGGCGGCGGTTCGCTGGAAGACCTCTGGTGTTTCAACGAAGAAGCGGTGGCCCGTGCCGTGGACGCCTGCGTGACGCCAATTGTCAGCGCCATTGGCCACGAAACCGATGTCTCGATCAGTGACTTCGTGGCCGACGTTCGCGCACCGACGCCGTCTGCGGCAGCCGAGCTGCTAGCGCCGGATTCCAGTGATCTGGTGCGTCGAGTCGAAAGCCTGCATCGCCGTCTAGTGATGCGTATCCGTGATCGTTTAATGCGAGATCGCCTGCGCCTGGAAGGCATGTCCCGTCGCCTGCGCCATCCCGGCGAGCGCCTTCGTCAACAAGCGCAGCGCCTGGACGATCTGGACATGCGCATACGCCGCGCGTTTGAACGCAGCCTCAATACCCGCCGCGAACGCTTGATCCGTCTGGAGACTCGCCTTGCCGGGCAACATCCGGGACGGCAACTGGCGATGCTCCGGCAACGCCTCGACAGCCTCGCCGCACGCCTGCCGCGGGCCATGCGCGAAAGCCTCAAAGGTCGCCGCCAGCAACTGCAAAGTCAGGTGCAAACGCTGCATGTCGTCAGCCCGCTGGCAACGTTGGGCCGTGGCTACAGCATTCTGCTGGACGAGCGTGGCAACGCGATCCGCAACGCCGAGCAGACCCATACCGGCCAGCGCCTGAAAGCCAAGCTCGGCGAAGGCGAATTGCACGTGCGAGTCGAAGACAATCACCTGACGCCTGTCACCCTCTCTCTACTGGACTGATTCATGCCGCGTTTTTTAGCTCCCTTGCTTCTGCTGTGCCTGGCCTTCAATGCCCACGCTGACAGCTACATCACTCGCCTGCTGAACAAACCAGTGCCGGGCGGTGTGGCAGTAGTGGACTTGGGTTCCGCTACCCAGGCGCCGAAAGCCACGTATCAGGACAAACCGGTACTGGTGGTCAAAGAGCAGAACAATTGGCTGGCGATTGTCGGCGTACCCTTGACGGTCAAACCGGGCACTCAGCAAGTCAGCAGCAGCGGCCGTCTTCTGACGTTCACTGTCGGCAACAAAAAATACCCAGAACAGCACATCACCTTGAAAAACACGCGCCAGGTCAACCCGAATCCGGCGGACCTCAAGCGTATCGACGGCGAACTGGCCGAACAGATTCAGGCTTACCGCAGTTTCAGTCCAAATACTCCGAGCAATCTGCTGCTGGATAAACCGGTCAACGGGCCGCTGTCGAGTAAATTCGGCGTGCGCCGATTTTTTAATGGCGAAGAGCGCAATCCTCACGCGGGCCTGGACTTTGCCGTACCGGCCGGCACACCGATCAAGACGCCAGCAGTGGGCAAGGTGATCCTGATCGGCAATTATTTCTTCAACGGCAACACGGTGTTTGTCGACCATGGACAGGGCTTCATCAGCATGTTCTGTCACCTGTCGAAAATCGATGTGAAGGTCGGGCAACAACTGGCGCGTGGCGCAGTGGTCGGTAAAGTGGGCTCGACCGGACGCGCGACCGGGCCCCATATGCACTGGAACGTTAGCCTGAATGATGCGCGGGTTGATCCGGCGATTTTTATTGGGGCGTTTCAGCCGTAAACCGTCGTTGAGCCGACTCGCCTCTTCGCGCACAAGCCCGCCCCCACGTTGAAGGCCGGATGGACACAAAATCTGTGTTCACACCCAACCTCCGGCACCGCGGGCTTGCCCGCGACGACGATGTAACAGGCAATGAAAAGAATCCGTTGCTGGCACACCCTCAATTGCGCCCAGCTCTAACCTCGCGCAAACATCAAAACAATCGTCGTCCTTCACAGCAATAAAATCTCGATAGATTCGCCTTTTCGAGGATTCCTCTCAAAGATTTTCGACCGCTTGCCATCCTTCACCCTCGCGGTTAGGGTTGAGGGCATGAAAACCTCTCACACCCTCATTCAGCTTCGCCAGCACCTCAGCCTGTGCCTCGTCAGTGCGCGACTGCCAGGCTGAATCGCGGTGCCTCGTCTGACACGTTTCCTCACGCACTTTTGATCCACCGGCAGGCCGCCTTTTTTCGGCCCACACACTAAGGATTTTCCGATGAGCATGCTCAAAGACCCGTCTTCGAAGTACCGTGCATTCCCAACCATCGACATCCCGGACCGCACTTGGCCGTCGAAGACTATTACTGCCGCGCCGATCTGGTGCAGCTCGGACCTGCGTGACGGTAACCAGTCGCTGATCGAGCCGATGGACGCGGTCAAGAAGCTGCGCTTCTGGAAAACGCTGGTGTCGGTAGGCGTGAAAGAAATCGAAGCCTCGTTCCCGGCGGCGTCGCAAACTGACTTCGACTTCGTGCGCACGCTGATCGAAGACGGCCACATCCCGGACGACACCACGATTCAGGTGCTGACCCAAGGCCGTGAAGATTTGATCGAGCGCACGTTTGAATCGCTGCGCGGCGCGAAAAAAGCCATCGTTCACCTGTACAACGCGACGTCCCCTTCTTTCCGCCGCATTGTCTTTAACCAGGACAAGGACGGGATTAAGGCCATCGCCGTGAACGCCGCCAAGCTGTTCGTCAAATACGCCGCCCTGCAGCCGGACACCCAGTGGACCTTCGAATACTCGCCGGAAACCTTCAGCGCCACTGAACTGGAGTTCGCCAAGGAAGTGTGCGATGCGGTGATCGACGTCTGGAACCCGACGCCTGAGCACAAGGTGATCCTCAACCTGCCTGCCACCGTTGAATGCGCTACACCGAACATCTACGCCGACCAGATCGAATGGTTCGGCCGCCACATCAACCGTCGTGACAGCGTGATCATCAGCCTGCACACCCACAACGACCGTGGCACCGGCGTGGCCGCCACTGAATTGGGCCTGATGGCCGGCGCAGACCGTGTCGAAGGCTGCCTGTTCGGCAACGGCGAGCGCACCGGCAACGTCGATCTTGTGACCGTGGCGTTGAACCTCTACACCCAGGGCATTCACCCTGAACTGGACTTCTCCGACATCGACGGCGTGCGCAAAGTTGTCGAAGAGTGCAACCAGATTCCGGTACACCCGCGCCACCCTTACGTGGGCGACCTGGTACACACCGCATTCTCCGGCTCGCACCAGGACGCTATCCGCAAAGGCTTCGCCCAGCAGAAGCCTGACACGCTGTGGGAAGTCCCTTACTTGCCGATCGACCCGGCCGACATCGGCCGCAGCTACGAGGCGGTAATTCGCGTCAATAGCCAGTCGGGCAAGGGCGGTATCGCCTACCTGCTGGAGCAGGAATACGGCATCAGCTTGCCGCGTCGCATGCAGATCGAATTCAGCCAGGTCGTGCAACGCGAAACCGATCGCCTGGGTCTGGAAATGACGGCCCAGCAAATCCACGCGCTGCTTCACAGCGAATACTTGCAGGCCAACACCCCCTACGCGCTGGTCAGCCATCGCTTGCAAGAAGAAAACGGCAATAGTGCCGTGGAAGTGGAAGTCTCGGGCAAAGGCCAGGGCGAAACCAACCTGCACTGGCGCGGCAAGGGCAACGGTGCTCTGGAAGCGCTGGTGGCCGGCCTGCCGATTCCGGTAGAAATCATGGACTACAACGAACACGCCATCGGCGCGGGCACCAACGCCAAGGCAGCGGCCTACATTGAACTGCGCGTTGACGGCCAGCGTGCGGTGCATGGCGTGGGTATCGATGAAAACATCACCACCGCCAGCTTCAAGGCACTGTTCAGCGCACTGAACCGCTCGCTGAGCCAGCCGGAAGCAAAAGCGGCGTAATCGATTGCCGCGACGCAAAAGGCCCCACGGTGCGAACCTTGGGGCCTTTCTTCATTCCTAGGCTCAGCGTGGACGCTGATCGGTTACGTGAGCTCAAAGGTGTCGGCATCCAGATTCGCCGGAAACCGTGTGCGATAAGCCGCCAGTTCCGCCGCTTCCAACACCACCTCAAATACCCCATCTGCCTCGCCGGCACTGAGCAACGTCTCGCCCTGAAAATCCAGCACCTGACTGTCACCGGTGTAGGAAAAGCCCTTACCGTCAGTGCCGATTCGGTTTACCGCTGCGACATAACACAGATTTTCAATCGCCCTGGCCGGCAACAACCGGTTCCAGTGCTGGCGCCGCGCACCCGGCCAGTTGGCGGTGTACAGCAACAGGTCCGTGTCCTGAGCATCACGACTCCAGACCGGGAACCGTAAGTCGTAGCAAATCAGTGGCCGCACGCGCCAGCCCTTGAGTTCGAACTGCACCTGGCGCTCGCCAGGGGTGTAGTGGTTATGCTCCCCCGCCATGCGAAACAGGTGGCGCTTGTCGTAATGCAGCACCTCCCCGTCCGGTCGCGCCCAAAGCAGTCGATTGCGATGACTGCCATCGGCGGCCTGGACGATCACACTGCCGGTGATCACAGCATCCAGCCTCGCGGCCTGAACTTTCAGCCACTTAGTAGTAGGGCCATTTTCCGATTCGGCGAGGGTCTCCGACTGCATGGAAAACCCGGTGGTGAACATCTCTGGCAGGATGATCAGGTCCGCGCCGCGGGCTTGTTCCAGCAACTGCTCGAAGTGCTCTAGATTGGCCTGGCGGTCGTGCCAGGCCAGCGTGGTCTGGATCAGCGCAATGTTCAGGTTAGGCAGCGCACTCAGATCACGCATAGTTTTTCCGCAGCTTCACGCAGGGTCTCCTCACGTTTGGCAAAACATAGCCGTACCAGACGCTGGCCTTCGGGGGGTTGTTGGTAGAACACCGACACCGGGATGCTCGCGACGCCGTGTTCGCGGGTCATCCACAGGGACATTTCGACATCATTGAGGTCCGGGCGAATCTGTGAGTAATCGACCAGCTGGAAATAGGTGCCCCTCACCCGAGTAAAACTGAAGCGCGAAGGTGCCAGCAAATCGCAGAACAGGTCGCGCTTGGCCTGATAGAAATCCGGCAGTTCTTCAACGTGCTCCGGGTGCTCGGCCATGTAGTCAGCCAAGGCATATTGCAGCGGCGTCACACCGCAAAAACTGACGTACTGATGCACTTTGCGCAGCTCCGCCGTGAGGGCCGGTGGTGCAACAACATAGCCGGTTTTCCAGCCTGTGACGTGATAAGTCTTGCCGAATGAACTGACCACGAACGCGCGTTTATACAGTTCTTCGTGGGCCAACACACTGACGTGGGGCACGCCGTCGAACACCAGGTGTTCATAGACCTCGTCGCTGATCAGATAAATGTCACGGTCGCGGATCAACGTTGCCAACTGGTCCAGCTCAGCACGGCTGATCAACGCACCACTGGGGTTATGCGGCGTATTGAGAATGATCATCCGCGTGCGCGGGCTCAGCACCTCAGCGAGCTTCTGGAAGTCGATGGCGAAGTCGTTGAGACCCAGTTGAACGTGCATGCAACGGCCACCGGCCAGTTCGACCGCTGGCTCATAGCTGTCGTAGCACGGGTCGAACACAATCACTTCATCGCCGCTGTGGATAACCGCCTGAATCGCACAGAAGATCGCCTGAGTGGCGCCGGGGGTCACCGTCACTTCATGGTCGGCATCGACATGAGCGCCATAGCTGCGGGCAATCTTCGCCGCAATCTGCTGACGCAAGGCCGGCAAGCCGGTCATCGGAGAATATTGGTTGTGGCCATTGGCAATATGGCGACCGACTGCATCCCGCAGGGCCTGCGGGCCATCAAAATCGGGAAAACCCTGGGACAGGTTGATCGCGCCGGTTTGCGCAGCGAGCTGAGACATCTGGGTGAAGATAGTGACGCCGACATTCGGCAACTTACTGGTGATCATCGGTGATTCCCTGCTCTGCCCCCGGCTCTAACGGCGGCGCGGGAAGGCCCGAGGATAGCCCAAACGGCGCCCATAAAAAAAGGGCGCCTTAAGCGCCCTTTCTTGAACCCGATCCTGTGGGAATCAGGCCAGCCATGGGTCAGCGTTTATCTTTACGCTTCTTCTCGGCTTTCTTGTGGTGAGTCATCATCCGCCGCTTCTTGTTGACCTGACGGTCGGTGAGCGAGTTCTTTTTGCTTTCGTATGGGTTCTCGCCGCCCTTGAACTCGATGCGGATCGGCGTACCGACCAGCTTCAAGACACGACGGTAAGTGTTTTCCAGGTAGCGGACGTAAGACTTCGGTACCTTCTCGATCTGGTTACCGTGGATCACGATGATCGGCGGGTTGGCACCACCCAAGTGGGCATAACGCAGCTTGATCCGGCGGTTGTTGACCATCGGCGGCGCATGCTCGCCAACCGCATCTTCCAGAATCTGGGTCAGGCGGTTAGTCGGCCAGCGGGTGACCGCGGACTTGAACGAGTTCTGTACCGACGCGTAGAGGTTGCCCACGCCAGTGCCATGCAGGGCCGAGATGAAGTGGATGTCGGCGAAGTCGACAAAGAACAGTCGACGTTGCAGCTCGACTTTCACGAAGTCGCGCTCACTCGGCGTCATGCCGTCCCACTTGTTGATCGCAATCACCAACGCACGACCCGCCTCAATGGCAAAGCCCAGCAAGTTGAGGTCGTGATCCACCACGCCTTCGCGGGCATCCATCACAAAGATCACCACGTTGGCGTCTTTGATCGCTTGCAGGGTTTTGACCACGGAGAATTTTTCGACTTCTTCGTGGATCTTGCCGCGCTTGCGCACACCGGCGGTGTCGATCAGCGTGTACTTCTCGTCGTTACGAGTGAACGGGATGTAGATGCTGTCGCGGGTGGTGCCTGGCTCGTCATAAACGATAACCCGGTCTTCACCGAGCATGCGATTGACCAGCGTCGACTTGCCCACGTTCGGACGGCCGATGATGGCGATCTTGATCCCGTCTTTTTCACTTGGACCAGGAATGCGCTTGGCTTCCTCGCCTTCGGCAACGATCTCTTCTTCGCCGTCTTCCGGCTCTTCGTCGTCTTTCGGGAAATCGCTCAGGGCGATTTCCAGCATCTGGGTGATGCCACGACCATGGGCACCGGCGACCGGAATCGCGTGCCCCATGCCCAACGGAGCGAACTCAGCGCGGGCCATTTCAGGGTCGATGTTGTCGACCTTGTTGGCAACCACGTAAGAACGCTTGTTACGTTTGCGCAAATGCTCGGCGATCATCTGGTCGGCGGCGGTAAAACCGGCCTTGGCATCTACCAGGAACAGAACGACATCGGCTTCTTCAATGGCCAGCAGCGACTGCTCGGCCATTTTTTCGTCCATACCGTGCTCGTCACCGGAGATACCGCCGGTGTCGACCAGAATGTAGGAACGCCCTTGCCACTTGGCCTCACCGTATTGGCGATCACGGGTCAGACCGGACAAGTCGCCGACAATAGCGTCGCGAGTCCTGGTCAGGCGGTTGAACAAGGTGGACTTGCCGACGTTCGGTCGGCCCACCAGGGCGATTACGGGAACCATGCGGCTCTCCACTTCGTTATTTCAGAAAATACAAAAGCCGCTGCGAGGCAGCGGCTGGTGCTCGGGGCAGCGCTGGAAAGCGCTACGAGCCTTGCAGAGCAAGGCCGCTTGGGGGGTAAACCCCAAGCATAGTCGTTACTTGATGGTCAGGGCTTCCAGTTTGCCGCTGTTACCAAACACATAAATCATGTCACCCACCACCAGCGGACGGGCACGAAGGCCGTCGCTGTCGATGCGCTCGCGGCCGACGAAGCGACCGTCCACCTGGCTCATCAGGTGCAGGTAGCCTTCCATATCGCCGACTGCAACGTAGCTGGAGAACACTTCCGGCGCCGACAACTGACGACGAGCCAACGATTCGTTGTTCCACAACGCAGTGGTCGAACGCTCGTCAACCGCTTCAACGGTGCCAGACGACAGGCTTATGTAAACGCTGCCGAAACCCTGGGCCAGACCCGCGTAGCTCGAAGCATCACGCTGCCAGAGCTGGCGACCGCTTTCCAGGTCCAGTGCCGAAACACGACCCTGGTAGCTGGCCACATACAGCGTACCGCCAGACAACAGCAAACCGCCGTCGATGTCGACCACACGCTCCAGTTCAGAACGACCTTGTGGAATCGCAATCCGTTGTTCCCATACCGGCACGCCGTTGGAAATATCGAGAGCGACCACTTTACCTGTCGACAAACCTGCCACCGCGAGGCGGTTGGTCACAACCGGAGCACTGGTGCCACGCAACGTCAGGACCGCAGGCGTGCTGTCATACAACCAGCGCTGGTTGCCGGTGGAGGCATCCAGACCGATAAGGCGGTCATCCTGAGTCTGAACCACCACAACGTCGCCGTTGTTGGCGGGCGGCGCGAGGACTTCACTGGACACGCGAGCGCGCCATTTCTCTTCGCCACTGCTGGCGTCCAGGGCAACGATTTCACCCTTGAGCGTACCGATCATGACCAGACCGTAACCGACGCCAACGGCGCCAGACACAGGCAGGTCGAGATCTTTCTTCCATTTGACGTCGCCAGTCATGCGATCCATCGAGACCACGACACCGGTTACGTCAGCGGCATAAATGGTATCGCCATCGATCGCAGGAACCAGCATGTTATAGGTTTCGCCCTGACCGTCACCGATCGAACGACTCCACTGCTTGTGCAGGACTACTTCTTCCTTGAAGTCGACCAGTTCGGCCGGCGGCAATTCTTTTTTGCTGTTGCTGCTGCAACCCGCGGCCAACAAGGCCAGGGCCAGCAATGCTGCATGTTTCCAACGAATCACGTCACGCATCCCCTTTGGCCAGGTCGTCCAGCTTGATTTGTAGGCCGCCGACTGCCGCTTCGTCAGACAGGGCTGCCTTGGCTTTTTGATAAGCCTTGTTCGCTTCGTCGGTACGACCCAACTGCACCAGCAAGTCGCCTTTAAGCTCTTCGCGAGTGGCCAGGAACGCCGTGTCGGCATCACCTTCCAGCAATTTCAAGGCTTCATCGGCCTTGTTCTGCGCGGCCAATACCTGCGCCAGCCGCTGACGGGCAATCTCGCCCAGCGTCGGGTTAGCCGGTTTGTCGGTAATGGCTTTCAATTGAGTGGCTGCGTCGTCGAGCTTGCCGCTGTCGACAGCGACTTTCGCCACGAACAAACCACCGTATTGCGCGTAGTCGCTGCCACCGAACTCACTGTTGAGCTTGCCAGCCAGGTCCGAAACACGTGCCGCGTCGGGCTTGCCATCAGGCGTCAGCGTGGTTTCCAGCAGTTGCTGATAGAGAATCGAGGCGCCCTGCGACTGATTGCTCTGATACTTGTGAAAGGCCTGCCAGCCGAACACGATGACTAGCGCCAACAGGCCGCCAGTGACCAGGGGCTTGCCGTTACGTGTCCACCAGTCTTTCAAATCCGCCATCTGTTCGTCTTCGGTACTCGACACCCCAATACTCCTTAATCGCTAAATCGGCTGTTTGACAGCTTCAACCCTGCACGACGCAGGTGGCCAGGTGTGCTGCGAGCGCATCCCAGGCAATACTTTGTTGTTCGCCCTGGCCACGCAGGGGTTTGAAACCTACCACTTGCTGGGCCATTTCGTCGTCACCGAGGATCAGCGCATACAACGCACCGCTCTTGTCGGCCTTCTTGAATTGGCTTTTGAAGCTGCCAGCGCCGGCATTGACTTGCAAGCGCAGGTTGGGCAACTGATCACGAACACGTTCGCTCAACACCAGACCTGCCAGTTCGGCAGCCTCACCGAAGGCGCAGAGATAGACATCGACCTGACGCGAAATTTCGTGCGGGATCTGCTCCAGGGTTTCGAGCAACAACACCAGACGCTCGATGCCCATTGCAAAACCAACGCCTGGGGTCGGCTTGCCGCCCATTTGCTCCACCAGGCCGTCGTAACGACCACCGGCACACACAGTGCCCTGGGCGCCCAACTTATCAGTGACCCATTCGAAAACGGTCTTGCTGTAGTAATCCAGCCCGCGCACCAGCTTCGGGTTGATCACGTAAGGAATGCCGGCCGCATCGAGGCGAGCCTTGAGGCCCTCAAAATGCTCGCGGGACTCTTCGTCCAGATAGTCGGCCATCTTGGGCGCGTCAACCAATACGGCTTGGGTGTCGGCGTTCTTGGTGTCGAGAACCCGTAAAGGGTTGGTTTTCAGACGGCGCTGGCTGTCTTCATCCAGTTTGTCCAGGTGGGCCGAAAGGAACTCGACCAGCGCTTCACGGTAACGACCGCGAGACTCGCTGGTGCCCAGGCTATTGAGTTCCAGTTTGACCGCATCACGAATGCCCAACTCGCCCCACAGGCGCCAGGTCAGCACGATCAGCTCGGCGTCGATGTCCGGACCGTCTAGGTTGAACACCTCGCAACCAATCTGATGAAACTGGCGATAACGACCTTTTTGCGGACGTTCGTGGCGGAACATCGGGCCGATGTACCAGAGTTTCTGCACTTGGCCACCGCCAGTGATGCCGTGTTCGAGCACCGCACGCACGCAGGCCGCCGTGCCTTCAGGGCGCAACGTCAGGGAATCGCCGTTGCGGTCGTCGAAGGTGTACATCTCTTTTTCGACGATATCGGTCACTTCACCGATGGAGCGTTTGAACAGCTCGGTGAACTCGACGATCGGCATGCGGATCTGCTTATAACCATAGTTATCCAGCAGACGCGAGACAGTGCCCTCGAAATGACGCCAAAGGGGCGTCTGCTCGGGCAGGATGTCGTTCATGCCACGAATGGCTTGCAGAGACTTGCTCACAATAAATCCTTAAATTCGTTCGGCTCGTTAGTCAGGCTCAGCCACGCGCAATAACGGCTGCGTCGGCTTCGACCTTTTCGGCCGCTTTCTGGCGGATCAAGCGTTCAAGCTCATCCACCAGATTTTCATTCGTCAATTTCTGCGACGGTTTGCCATCGATGTAAATCAGGTTTGGCGTGCCGCCGGTCAAGCCGACATGGGCTTCCTTGGCTTCGCCGGGTCCATTGACCACGCAACCGATGACTGCGACATCCAGCGGCACCAGCAAATCTTCGAGCCGCACTTCCAGCTCGTTCATGGTTTTGACCACATCGAAGTTCTGTCGCGAGCAGCTCGGACAGGCGATGAAATTGATACCCCGTGATCGCAAGTGCAAGGATTTGAGAATGTCATAACCGACTTTCACTTCCTCGACCGGGTCAGCCGCCAACGAGATGCGAATAGTATCGCCAATCCCTTCGGCGAGCAGCATACCGAGGCCTACCGCGGATTTCACCGTGCCAGAACGTAAACCACCGGCTTCGGTGATACCCAAGTGCAACGGCTGGACGATTTCCTTGGCCAGCAAGCGGTAAGCGGCGACGGCCATGAACACGTCGGAAGCCTTCACACTGACTTTGAAGTCGTGAAAATTCAGCCGTTCGAGGTGTTCAACGTGTCGCAGGGCAGACTCGACCAAGGCGGCGGGAGTCGGCTCACCGTATTTTTTTTGCAGGTCTTTTTCAAGAGAACCGGCGTTAACACCGATCCGGATCGGAATCCCGCGGTCACGTGCTGCATCGACGACTGCGCGCACGCGATCTTCACGACCGATGTTACCCGGGTTGATCCGCAGACAGTCAACGCCCAGTTCGGCGACGCGCAACGCGATCTTGTAGTCGAAATGGATGTCGGCAACCAACGGCACCTTGACCAGCTTTTTGATCTTGCCGAACGCTTCGGCAGCGTCCATGTCCGGAACGGAGATACGCACGATATCGACGCCAGCAGCTTCCAGACGATTGATCTGGGCCACAGTGGCAGCAACGTCATTGGTGTCGCTGTTGGTCATGCTCTGCACCGCGATAGGTGCATCGCCGCCCACGGGCACATTACCCACCCAGATCTTGCGAGATTCGCGACGTTTGATTGGAGATTCGCCGTGCATGACTTATTGACCCAACTTCAGGCGAGCAGTCTCGCCACTGGTGAACGGAGCGACATCAACCACCTGCCCGTTGTAACTGACCTGCGCGCCACGGGCAAAGCCCAGACGCACCGCGAAGGGCGGTTTGCCACTGACGGAAACATTTTCGCCTTTACGCTTGAGGCCACTCAACAACACCTTGCCGCCGCCGTCGGTCACTTGTGCCCAGCAATCGGCAGTGAATTGCAGTTGAACCTGACCTTCGCCCGCCACTGGAGCAGCGGCCGTCACGGCAGGAACCACCGGCGCAGCCACACCAAGCGCCGGCGCGACTGGCGCCGTGACCACAGGCGCCGCATTGTGAACCGGTGCCACCGGCGTTGCTGCCGGTGCGACAGCCGTTGGCGTTGGCACAACGGCCGCCGCTGGGGCATCAGTCGATGGTTGCGCTGGGGGCAATGCAAGAGCGGTTTCACCCTCAGCCTGACCTTGCGCGACAGCCTGGTCTTCCGGCTCGTCCAGCGGATGGATCTGAGTGGTGCCGTCGGCGCCCTCCACTTCAACATGCTCGGGGGCCAGACTCATCAGGTCCTTGGTACGCAGCGACGTTTGATCCTGCCACCAGACGAAACCACCACCAATTACTGCGATCAGTAATAGCAGGCTGACAATACGCAAAATGGTGTGAGAAACACGAACCGGCTCTTCAATACGACCCAGGCTATGAACATTGCTGCCCTGGGAATCGGTGCCGGTGGACTGGTCGAACTGCTGGACCAGCGTGGTCTGGTCCATGCCAAGCAATTTGGCGTAAGCACGAATATAACCGCGAGCAAAGGTATGCCCAGGCAGCTTGTCGAAAGCGCCGGCTTCCAGATTGCCCAGGGCATTAACGGTGAGGTTGAGCTTGAGGGCCACTTCGGCCAGCGACCAACCATTGCTTTCGCGAGCCTGGCGCAAGGTATCGCCGGGGTTAACGCGAGTCGCTGCTACAACTTCGGGATGCGCCGCTTTCATCATTGCTCCGACAGGTATTGCTGATATTCCGGCGTACCGGGATAGAGTCGTTTTAATTGCAGGCCAAAACTGGCGGCCTTGTCGCGATCTTCAAACACTTTTGCCAGCCGAACGCCGAGCAATAGACTACGTGCATTTTGTTCAGCGAGCAGGCTAAAACGGTCGTAATAGTCACGTGCGGGCACATAATGCCTGTCTTCGTAAGACAACTCAGCCATTTCAAGCAATGCACGAGGTTGTTGGCGGTTTAAACGCAAGGCTTTTTCCAGCTGCTGCTGGGCCAATTCTCGCTGACCAAGCTTTGAAGCCGTCATGCCCAAGCTCTCGAACACTCGCGAACGCTCAGGATACAGGGTATCGGCGGCAGCCTGTTCAAAGCGTTCGTAGGCTTCCTTGTAACGCTTCTCTTCGAAAAGAAAACTGCCGTAATTGTTCAGGATACGCGCATCGGCGGGACGGGAAGACAACGCCTTACGGAAGTGCTGATCGGCCAGTTCCGGCTCCATCTCGGCCTGAAACACCAGGCCTAGCGCCGCGTTGGCGTCCGCGTCGGAATCATCCAGATCCAGCGCCTTTTTCAACGGCACCTTTGCCCGCTCGGTCATCCCTTGCTGCAAGTAGCCAAGCCCCAATTGCACGTAAGCGGCACGTGCTTCATCGCGGCCCTTGCTGGTCTTCATCGGGTTGAAATCGCCCGACAGGACGCAACCAGCACAAAGGCTGGCGATCAGCACAAGCAGCGCAAAGCGCAGGGACATAGAGATCCTCTCTTAATTATTGTTCGCGGCGCTTTGTGGTACATCGTTCTCGGCGCTCAACTCGCGCACGGCGATATAACGTTCGCTGCGACGGGTGCGATCCAGCACCTGTCCTACCAATTGGCCACACGCGGCATCAATGTCTTCACCACGCGTGGTGCGCACGGTGACATTGAAGCCGGCATGGTGAAGCTGATCCTGAAAACGACGAATAGCATTGTTGCTCGGACGCTCGTAACCGGAATGCGGGAACGGGTTGAACGGAATCAGGTTGATCTTGCACGGGATGTTCTTGAGCAACTCGATCATCTCAACCGCATGTTCAACCTTGTCATTGATGTCTTTGAGCAAGGTGTACTCGATGGTCAGCACGCGTTTTTCGCCCAGGGACGACATGTAGCGCTGACACGACTCGAGGAGCATCTTAAGCGGGTATTTCTTGTTGATAGGCACCAATTGGTTACGCAATGCGTCATTTGGTGCGTGCAGCGACAACGCCAGCGAAACGTCGATGTGCTTGGACAGCTCATCGATCATCGGCACCACGCCCGAAGTGGACAGGGTCACGCGGCGCTTGGAGATCCCGTAGCCCAGGTCATCCATCATCAGGTGCATGGCGGCGACGACGTTGTCGAAGTTCAGCAGCGGCTCACCCATGCCCATCATCACCACATTGGTGATGGCACGGTCGGCGGTTGCCGGGATGCTGCCGAACGATTTATTGGCAATCCAAACCTGGCCGATCACTTCGGCGGCGGTAAGGTTGCTGTTGAAACCTTGCTTGCCAGTGGAGCAGAAACTGCAATCCAGGGCACAGCCTGCCTGGGACGAAACGCACAAAGTGCCGCGCTTGCCCTGGGGAATGTAAACGGTCTCGACGCAGCTGCCGGACGCCACACGCACCACCCACTTACGGGTGCCGTCGGTGGAAATGTCCTCGCTGACGACTTCAGGACCGCGAACCTCAGCAATCACCTTGAGCTTGTCGCGCAAGGCTTTGCTGACGTTCGTCATGGCGTCGAAATCATCGACGCCAAGGTGGTGAATCCATTTCATTACCTGACCGGCACGGAAACGCTTCTCCCCGATTGAGTCGAAGAATTTTTCCATTTCCAACTGAGTCAGACCCAGCAGGTTAATTTTTGCAGTCGATGTAGTCATGGATTCACCTTCACTCATAAGCCAATGCTTAGCGAGTGGTTACTTCAGTAGCGGCGAAGAAGTACGAGATTTCGCGAGCAGCAGCGGCTTCGGAGTCCGAACCGTGTACAGCGTTGGCATCGATGGAATCAGCGAAATCAGCACGGATAGTGCCGGCAGCGGCTTCTTTAGGGTTGGTAGCGCCCATCAGCTCACGGTTCAGAGCGATAGCGTTTTCGCCTTCCAGAACCTGAACAACAACCGGGCCGGAGATCATGAAAGCAACCAGGTCGCCAAAGAAACCGCGAGCGCTGTGCTCAGCGTAGAAGCCTTCAGCTTCGGCTTTGGACAGTTGCTTCAGTTTCGAAGCTACAACGCGCAGGCCAGCTTTTTCAAAACGAGTGGTGATCTCGCCGATAACGTTTTTTGCAACAGCGTCAGGCTTGATGATGGAGAAAGTACGTTGAACAGCCATGGTGTAACTCCAGAAACGGTAATTTGTGAAAAATTAAACCCGCGAATTATACGCGGGTTCTTGGGTATTGCCTAACCTGCAGCGTGGGCTCAGTCGAGCTCTTCGATCCAGAGCGCCTGAATGGCCTCCAGAACTTTTTCGCCACTGCGATCCGGCGCGTCATCGAACTCGGGCAATTCCATCACCCATTTCCGCAGATCGACGAAGTTAAGCGATCTTGGATCGACATCCGGCTTGCTTTCAGCTAACTGGATAGCGATTTCCTGCACATCAACCCACTTCAGACTCATTTCAATTCCTTGAATCAGTGCGGCGCTTCAGCCGCATGATTGAGCGAGTATTTCGGGATTTCGACAGTCAGGTCTTCAGTACCGACAATCGCCTGACAGCCTAGACGAGATTGCGGCTCCAGACCCCAGGCCCGATCAAGAAAGTCTTCTTCCAGCTCATCTGCGTCTTCGAGCGAGCTGAAGCCTTCGCGAATGATGCAGTGACATGTGGTGCAGGCGCAAACACCGCCACAGGCGCTTTCCATCTCGATGTGGTTGTCATGGGCCACTTCGAGAATTGACTTACCGGTTTCAGCCTCGACAACCATCCCGTCCGGGCAATGCTCGGCGTGAGGCAGAAAAATGATCTGCGGCATCAGTTATTCCTCGATTTCATTCAGGTTGCGCCCCGCCAGCGCGGCCTTCACCGTCGAATCCAGGCGGCGGGCAGCAAAGGCATCGGTCACTTGCGACAGACGCTTGGTCTGCTGCTCGATGGCATAACCATCGGTGCCTTTCATCAATTCGGTCAATTCCTGCATTTGCAACTCGATAACCATACGCTCCTCGGCATCGAGCAAACGCTCACCATCAACATCAAGAGCCCCTTGCACAGCCTCGATCAGGCGCTGGGCATCCACTTGTTGCTCACGCAGCACACGGGCAACTTTGTCGTCGTTGGCGTGCTGGAATGAATCCTTGAGCATCTTGGCGATTTCGCCATCGGTCAGACCGTAGGACGGCTTGACCTGGATGCTGGCTTCCACGCCCGAACCCAGCTCACGCGCCGCGACGCTGAGCAGGCCATCGGCATCGACCTGAAAGGTTACGCGAATCTTCGCCGCACCAGCCACCATCGCCGGAATGCCGCGCAATTCGAACCTTGCCAGAGAACGGCAGTCGCTGATCAGTTCGCGCTCGCCCTGCAAGACATGGATCGCCATGGCCGACTGGCCATCTTTGTACGTGGTGAAGTCCTGAGCGCGAGCGACGGGGATGGTGGTGTTGCGTGGAATCACCTTCTCCATCAGGCCGCCCATGGTTTCCAGCCCCAAGGACAACGGAATCACGTCAAGCAGCAGCAACTCGCCGCCATCGCGCTTGTTGCCAGCCAACGTATCGGCCTGGATCGCGGCACCAATGGCCACCACTTGATCCGGATCAATTTCGGTCAGCGGCTGGCGACCAAACGCTTCAGCGACAGCATCGCGCACACGCGGCACGCGGGTCGAACCACCGACCATGACCACAGCATGCACTTCTTCCAGCTCGATGCCGGAATCACGCACGGCGCGACGGCAAGCTTTGAGGCTGCGAGCAACCATCGGCTCGATCAGCGCATCAAAGGCTTCGCGGGTGAACTGAGCTTTCCAGTCGCCGTAAGCGACTTCAACCGTCGTAACATTCGTCAGCGCTTCTTTGGCCGCGCACGCGGTTTGCAGCAGATTGCGTTGCGCGCCCGGGTCGAGGTCAGCGGACAAACCGGCGCCCTCAATAATCCACCCAGCAATCGCGTGATCGAAGTCATCGCCGCCCAGCGCGCTATCGCCGCCGGTAGCCAGCACCTCGAACACACCACCGGTGAGACGCAAAATCGAAATATCGAACGTACCGCCACCCAGGTCGTAAATAGCCACCAGACCTTCAGCGTGCTGATCCAGACCATAAGCCACGGCGGCAGCGGTCGGCTCATTGAGCAGACGCAGCACGTTAAGACCCGCCAATTTAGCCGCGTCTTTGGTGGCTTGACGCTGAGCGTCGTCGAAATAGGCTGGAACGGTAATCACTGCCCCGACCAGCTCGCCGCCCAATGTTGCCTCGGCGCGCTGGCGCAATACCTTGAGGATTTCCGCGGAGACTTCAACCGGACTTTTAGGACCCTGCACGGTGTCGATGAACGGCATGTGCGACTCGCCACCGACGAAGCGGTATGGCAATTGATCGCCCAACTGCTTGACGTCGGACAGACCACGCCCCATCAAGCGTTTGACCGACAGCACGGTATTCAAGGGATCGCTAGCGGCAGCCAGCTTCGCCGACTCGCCGACTTCTACGCGGTCGGCGTGATAGCGCACGGCAGACGGCAGAATGACCCGCCCGTCAGCGTCTGCCAAAGGCTCGGAAAGACCACTGCGCAACGCAGCGACTAGCGAATTGGTAGTGCCCAAGTCGATCCCCACAGCCAGACGACGCTGGTGCGGTTGAGGACTTTGGCCGGGTTCGGCGATCTGCAGTAGGGCCATCGTGATCAGGACTTATCTGTATATCAGGCGTGCGACCGGAGCGGCACTGGGTTAATCGTCGAGGCGCTCTTCTAACTGGCGCACTTCGTAGGTGAGCTTGTCGAGGAACTGCATGCGCCGCATCAGGCGTTCAGCCTGTTCACGTTGCGCTGCATCATCCCAACAGGCTGCGAAGCTTTCGTTCAGTTCATCCTGAGCGGCTTTCAAGCGACGCTTGAACACGGCAACACCGGCCAGGTCGGCGCTGTCTTGCAGATCTTCAAGCTCTTCACGCAATTCCATCTGCTGCAGAAGAAACGCCGGATCATGCACCGTGACCTCCAGCGGCAGCTCGCGACCACCCATGGCGAGCAGGTAACGCGCGCGCTTTGGGGGATTTTTGAGCGTCTGGTAGGCCTCGTTGAGGCTCGCGGATTGCTCTAGCGCCAGCCGCTGCTCGCGCTCGGAAGCGTCTGCAAAGCGGTCAGGATGAACACCACGCGCCAACTCACGATAGCGCGTGGCCAACTGTTCGAGATCCAGGCGGAAGCTCGGCTGCAGTTCAAATAAAGCGAAATGACAAGGAGTACCCACGAGCAGCCTCAGATGTTGAAGCTTTCGCCGCAGCCACATTCACCGCGCACGTTGGGATTGTTGAACTTGAAACCTTCGTTCAACCCTTCCTTGACGAAATCGAGTTCGGTGCCGTCCAGGTAAGAAAGGCTTTTAGGGTCGATAATCACTTTCTCGCCATGACTTTCGAACACCTGATCCTCTGCAACCACCTCGTCGACGAACTCCAGCACGTAGGCAAGGCCGGAACAGCCCGTGGTGCGAACACCCAGACGAATCCCTTCACCTTTGCCGCGCCCGTTGAGGGAGCGCCGCACGTGTTGAGCAGCCGCTTCTGTCATGCTGATAGCCATCGTTGACTCCTTACTCGTCGCCAAATCTTGAAATTCAGATCAAGCCTTTCTTCTGCTTGTAATCGCGAACGGCCGCTTTGATAGCGTCTTCAGCAAGTACGGAGCAGTGAATTTTTACCGGCGGCAAGGCCAGTTCTTCGGCTAGCTGAGTGTTTTTGATGGTCTCTGCTTCATCCAGAGTCTTGCCTTTCATCCACTCGGTCGCCAGGGAGCTGGAGGCGATAGCCGAACCGCAACCATAAGTCTTGAACTTGGCATCTTCGATGATGCCTTGGTCGTTGACCTTGATCTGCAAACGCATGACGTCGCCGCACGCCGGCGCGCCAACCATGCCAGTGCCGACATCAGGATCTTCCGCGTCCATCTTGCCGACGTTACGCGGGTTCTCGTAGTGGTCGATGACCTTTTCGCTGTAAGCCATGATTCTTAATCCTCACTCATCAGAGAGTCGCTCTTGAAGCCCTGCCAACCCAAGGTTTACAGGGCCTGTTTGCGGCGACTTGAAATCAGTGTGCCGCCCACTCGATTTTCGAAATGTCGACACCGTCTTTGTACATGTCCCACAGCGGCGACAGAGTGCGCAGCTTGGTAACGGCCTCACAGACTTTCTGCGCGGCGTAGTCGATTTCTTCTTCGGTAGTGAATCGACCGAAAGTAAAGCGAATCGAGCTATGTGCCAGCTCGTCATTGCGGCCAAGGGCGCGCAATACGTAAGAAGGCTCAAGCGATGCCGAGGTACAGGCCGAACCGGACGAAACCGCCAGATCCTTGAGCGCCATGATCAGCGATTCGCCTTCGACATAGTTGAAGCTCAGGTTCAGGTTGTGCGGTACGCGGGCGGTCATGCTGCCGTTGATGTACAGCTCTTCCAACCCTTCGACCTGTTTGAAGAAACGATCGCTCAACGCCTTGATCCGCACGTTCTCGGCAGCCATGTCTTCTTTGGCTACACGGAAGGCTTCGCCCATGCCGACAATCTGGTGGGTCGCCAGGGTGCCGGAACGCATGCCACGCTCATGGCCGCCGCCGTGCATGGCTGCTTCAATGCGAACACGCGGCTTGCGGCTGACGTACAGCGCACCGATACCTTTAGGACCATAGGTTTTATGTGCAGAGAACGACATCAGGTCGACTTTCAGCTTCGACAGGTCGATATCGACCTTGCCGGTAGACTGAGCAGCATCGACGTGGAACAGGATGCCCTTGGAGCGGGTCATCTCGCCGATGGCCGCGATGTCGTTGATGGTGCCGATTTCGTTGTTTACGTGCATCACTGACACCAGGATGGTGTCATCGCGCAGCGCAGCTTCAATCATCTCAGGCGTGACCAGACCATCAGTGCGAGGCTCGAGGTAAGTTACCTCGAAACCTTCACGCTCCAGTTGGCGCATGGTGTCAAGGACAGCCTTGTGCTCAATTTTGGTGGTGATCAGGTGCTTGCCCTTGGTGGCATAGAAATGCGCCGCACCCTTGATTGCCAGGTTGTTAGACTCTGTGGCACCCGAGGTCCAGACAATTTCACGCGGGTCGGCGCTGACCAGATCAGCGACCTGACGACGAGCGTTTTCGACAGACTCTTCAGCCTTCCAGCCAAATACGTGGGAGCGGGACGCCGGGTTACCGAAGTTTCCGTCAACCAGCAGGCATTCACTCATCTTTTGCGCGACACGCGGATCAACCGGGGTAGTCGCAGAGTAATCAAGGTAAATCGGCAATTTCATGGACTCTCTCCTAAATCAGGCTGGCTGGCGTGCCGCTAGCTCTTTGGCTGTCATTCGACGGCGGACGCTTCAATCTTGTCCAGGCGTGGCGCCTTGCCATTGCAACGGCGCTGATCCTGACGCTGGGCTACTTCTTGCACCTCACGGCGAGTCACAAGGTCAGCCAAGCTGATACCACTCAAAAATTCGTGAATCTGCAGACTCAGGTCGCACCACAAGTGGTGGGTCAGACAGGTGTCGCCAGAATGGCAATCGCCCTGGCCCTGGCACTTGGTGGCATCGACCGATTCGTTGACTGCGTCGATGACCTGGGCGACCTGGATACCCTGCATTTCGCGCGATAGCTGGTAGCCGCCGCCCGGCCCTCGAACGCTGGACACCAGATTGCTACGACGCAATTTGGCAAAGAGCTGTTCGAGATAGGAAAGGGAAATGCCTTGGCGCTCGGAGATATCGGCCAGGGACACCGGCCCGTGCTGCGCGTGCAACGCCAGATCAAGCATGGCGGTCACGGCGTATCGGCCTTTAGTAGTCAGTCGCATGGACAATTACCACGAAGTTCGGAATGGGGGCGAGTATGCTATTCCCGAGTATTTAAGTCAACTATAAGACCTAGTAACTTAGTCAGGTTTACCGACAAAACAGCGCGCGCATCATAGCAAAGGCTGGCAGCGTATCACCAGCGCAGGCGCGTTATCGTTCTTCGCGGTTTAGCCAGCCTTGGTTTCGTCTTTGCCTTTTACGCAGGCGAAGTCTTCTTCACGCAGCTGAGGCAGATCCTTGGCGCAGTAATTACTGCCCAAATCCTTCAACGCACCGCACATACCCTCAAGACGGCCATCGACCGCCTGCAGATGGTCGAGCAACTGACCAATGGCACGCGCTACCGGGTCAGGCATGTCTTCTCCGACACCATAGGCGTCAAAGCCGATTTTCTCAGCCATCGCCTTGCGCTTGGCATCCTGCTCGTCATTGGACTTGACGATAATTCGCCCTGGGATCCCAACCACCGTTGCTCCCGGCGGCACAGCCTTGGTCACCACCGCATTGGAGCCGACCTTGGCCCCAGCCCCCACAGTAAACGGACCCAGTACCTTCGCACCGGCGCCGACCACGACGCCGTCTTCCAGCGTGGGGTGACGCTTGCCCTTGTTCCAACTTGTGCCGCCAAGCGTCACGCCCTGATACAGCGTAACGTCGTTGCCGATCTCGGCAGTCTCACCGATGACGATACCCATTCCATGATCGATAAAGAACCGACGACCAACCTTGGCCCCGGGATGAATCTCGATCCCGGTCAACCAACGACCAAAATTCGACACCACTCGCGCCAGCCACTTCCAGCCCATACCCCAAAGGGCCGAAGACAGACGATGAATCCAGATGGCATGCATGCCCGGATAGCACGTCAGCACCTCGAAAGCGTTACGTGCTGCCGGATCACGGTGAAAAACGCTCTGGATATCTTCACGCAAACGCTCGAACATTTTTAATCCTTCCGCCTTAGAAGCTCGCCACGGGCCGCTTTCTGGGTTTCCGTGAGAATGCCACGCAATATATTCATTTCCGCCCGACTGACCGAACTACGTCCGTACAGCCGGCGCAGGCGCGCCATCAAGTGCCGTGGTTTTTCAGGATCGAGAAACTCGATGGCCACCAGGGTCTGCTCAAGGTGCTCATAGAATCGCTCCAGCTCATCCATGGTCGCCAGCTCACCACTTTTGGTGGACGCCACCTCATCCTTCTCGACCTTGCTCGGCTGACCGGCAGCGGAGAGCCAGGACATACGCACTTCATAGCTCAACACTTGCACCGCAGCCCCCAGATTCAGCGAACTGAACTCAGGGTCGGACGGTATGTGTACGTGATAATGACATCGCTGCAACTCATCATTCGTCAGGCCGGAATCCTCACGACCGAAGACCAGCGCGATTTCGGCGCCCTGCCCTGCCTCCTCGACCACTTTCACGCCGCATTCGCGGGGATCTAGTAACGGCCAGGGAATGCGCCGGTCACGAGCACTGGTGCCGAGCACCAGATTGCAGCCGACCAAGGCATCTTCCAGGGTGGCAACGACCTGAGCATTCTCCAGAATATCTCCGGCGCCGGAAGCACGAGCATCGGCCTCATGGTGCGGGAACAACCGCGGCTCGACCAGCACCAAACGCGACAGGCCCATGTTCTTCATAGCACGCGCAGCCCCGCCGATATTGCCGGGGTGGCTGGTATTGACCAGGACGACACGAATGTTTTGCAGCAAGGGAGGCGCTCTCGAACACGGGAAAGGGGAGCAAATCTTACAGAACCGCCTACCGTTAAGCTATGAAAGCGAACGCCGACCTTCACCTGTAGAAACTTTCTGATAGAATGCTCGGCTTTCTTTAACAACCTTAGGTGACACATCCATGCAGCCCATGCTGAATATCGCGCTGCGCGCCGCCCGCAGCGCCAGTGAATTGATCTTCCGCTCCATCGAGCGCCTGGATACCATCAAGGTCGACGAAAAAGACGCCAAGGATTATGTATCCGAGGTGGATCGCGCCGCCGAACAGAAAATCATCGACGCGCTGCGCAAGGCCTACCCTACCCACGGCATTCTCGGCGAAGAAACGGGCATGCACCCAGGAAGCGGCGAAGGCGAAGAATACCTGTGGATCATCGATCCGCTGGACGGCACCACCAACTTCCTGCGCGGCATTCCTCACTTCGCTGTCAGCATCGCCTGCAAATACCGCGGCCGACTGGAACACGCTGTTGTTCTGGACCCGGTTCGCCAGGAAGAATTCACCGCCAGCCGTGGTCGCGGTGCTCAACTGAACGGTCGTCGCCTGCGCGTGAGTGGTCGTACCAGCCTTGATGGCGCCCTGCTGGGCACAGGCTTCCCGTTCCGTGACGACCAGATGGACAACCTTGAGAACTACCTGGGCATGTTCCGCGCCCTGGTGGGCCAGACCGCCGGCATCCGCCGCGCAGGTTCGGCAAGCCTGGACCTGGCCTATGTGGCAGCCGGCCGTTTCGACGCGTTCTGGGAGTCGGGCCTGTCCGAATGGGACATGGCAGCAGGCGCCCTTCTGATCCAGGAAGCCGGCGGCTTGGTGAGTGACTTCACTGGCGGTCACGACTTCCTTGAAAAAGGCCACGTCGTTGCCGGTAACACCAAGTGCTTCAAAGCAGTCTTGACGGCTATCCAGCCACACCTGCCGGCTTCGCTGAAACGCTAAGCATCCGACCATGAAAAAAGCACCTCTCGAGGTGCTTTTTTTACGCTTGAGATTCGAACTCGCGAGTACAAAAAAAGCACCTTTTCAGGTGCTTCTTTTTGAATGACAACAATCAGCGCTTCACTGACCCGGCTGATTTTGCCCCAGGATCAACTGACCCTGCTTGTCGACCGGAATCTGGTTACCTGGATCGCGATCCATCCGGACCTTGCCTTCCTTACCACCCAGCGAGTAGCGAACGTCGTAACCTACTACTTTGTCGCTGATGTCATTTACGGTGTTACAGCGAGTTTGAGTCGTGGTGTAGGTATCACGGTTCTGCATACCTTCCTGAACCTTGTTACCGGCATAACCACCACCAACAGCGCCCGCAACGGTGGCAATCTTCTTGCCATTACCGCCACCGACCATGTTACCCAGCAGACCGCCACCCACGGCACCGATCACCGTACCGAGAATCTGGTGCTCATCTTTAACCGGCGCTTGCCGGGTGACCGCAACATCCTTGCAGACTTCACGCGGCGTCTTGATCTGTGTCTTCACCGGCTCGACGGCCAGCACTTGCGCATACTCAGGGCCGCTTTTAACCAGGCTGTAGGTGGCAACAGCACCCCCGGCAGTGACACCGACAGCACCCAATACCGCACCAACCAGTAACGACTTGTTCACTTGAACCTCCTGACCATCACATGCGAGTCATTGCCCGCGCTTCTCCCAGCCTTGGAGCACAAAAAAAGGCGCGAGTTCAACTCGCGCCTTTTTTGGCTGACAACTGGAAAACGCTGGCCGTTATGGACGGTCGTCGATTTCCTTCTCGGAAGCCGCAGGAGGAATCAGATCCTCACTGCTCAAGTTCAGCCAGATCAGCACCACGTTAGCGATGTAGATTGACGAGTAAGTACCGGCCAGCACACCAACAAACAGCGCGATCGAAAAACCAAACAGGTTGTCACCACCAAAAAACAGCAGTGCCGCGATCGCCAGCAAGGTGGAGATCGAAGTCGCCATGGTCCGCAGCAAGGTTTGAGTGGTCGAGATGTTGATGTTCTCGATCAGGCTCGCCTTGCGCAACACACGGAAGTTCTCACGAACCCGATCAAATACCACGATGGTGTCATTGAGCGAGTAACCAATGATCGCCAGCACCGCCGCCAGCACCGTCAGGTCGAAGGTGATCTGGAAGAACGACAGGATACCCACGGTCACGATCACGTCGTGGATCAGCGAGACAATGGCGCCAACCGCGAACTTCCACTGAAAGCGGAAAGCCAGGTAGATCAGAATACCGCCCAGCGCCATCAGCATGCCGAGGCCGCCTTGGTCGCGCAGTTCTTCACCCACCTGCGGCCCGACGAACTCAACACGCTTGACCACCGCCGGGTTGTCACCGCCGACCTTTTTCAAGGCGTCAGCAACCTGGTGACCCAGTTGCGGGTCTTCGCCAGGCATGCGCACCAGCAGATCAGTGGTTGCACCAAAGCTCTGCACGATCGCGTCGTGGTAACCCGCCTCAGTGAGCTGGGTACGCACCTTGGTGACATCGGCCGGACGCTCGTAGGTCAGCTCGATGAGCGTACCGCCTGTGAAGTCCAGACCATAGTTCAGGCCCTTATGGAACCAGCTGAACAACGCAAGAGCCGTAAGGAGCAATGTGACGCCGAACGCAACGTTGCGAACGCCCATGAAGTTGATTGTACGTAACATGGCAGCCCCTTAAATCCACAACTTCTTGAAGTCCCGACCGCCGAAGATCAGGTTGACCATCGCGCGGGTCACCATGATGGCCGTGAACATCGAGGTCAGAACCCCGAGGGACATGGTCACAGCAAAACCTTTGACCGGGCCGGTGCCCATCGCAAAGAGAATTCCGCCGACCAACAGTGTGGTCAGGTTGGCATCGAGAATCGCGGTAAACGCCCGGCCGAAGCCTTCGCTGATCGCCCGCTGCACGGTCATGCCTGCTGCAATCTCTTCACGAATTCGCGAGAAGATCAGTACGTTGGCGTCGACCGCCATCCCCATGGTCAACACGATACCGGCAATACCCGGCAACGTCAGGGTTGCCCCCAGCAGCGACATCAGCGCCAGCAACAGCACCATGTTCACGCCCAGAGCAACGGTGGCGATGATGCCAAAGAAGCGGTAGATGGCGATGATGAACAGCGAGACGAACAACATGCCCCACAGCGATGCATCGACACCCTTGGTGATGTTGTCGGCACCCAGGCTCGGACCAATGGTGCGCTCTTCAGCGAAGTACATCGGTGCAGCCAGACCACCGGCACGCAGCAACAGCGCCAGCTCGGACGACTCGCCCTGACCGTTGAGGCCGGTAATACGGAACTGAGCACCCAGCGGCGACTGGATAGTCGCCAGGCTGATGATTTTCTTCTCTTCTTTGAACGTTTGAACCGCGACGTCTTTCTCGACGCCATTGACCATTTGCTTGACGTAAGTGGTGACAGGACGCTGCTCGATGAAGATCACCGCCATGCTGCGACCAACGTTGCTGCGAGTCGCACGACTCATCAGCTCGCCACCATGACCATCCAGACGGATGTTCACTTCTGGCGTGCCGTGCTCGCCGAAGCCAGCCTTGGCATCGGTAACCTGGTCACCCGTGATGATCAGGCCGCGCTCGATCTGAGCGGGCGGACGCTTGCCTTCACGGAACTCAAAGGTCTCGGAAGTGGCTTTGGAAGCACCTGGGTCGGCCGCCAGACGGAACTCAAGATTGGCCGTCTTGCCGAGGATACGCTTGGCTTCTGCGGTGTCCTGAACGCCCGGCAGCTCAACCACGATACGGTTGGCACCCTGACGCTGAACAATCGGCTCGGCAACACCCAGCTCGTTGACGCGGTTACGGACCGTGGTCAAGTTCTGCTTGATGGAATATTCACGGATTTCCGCCAGCTTCGCCGGGGTCATCGCCAGACGCAGCACCGCCTGACCATTAAGGTCGGCCGGAACAATGTCGAAATCGTTGAAGCTCTTACGGATCAGTGCACGGGCCTGTTCACGGGTCGCTTCATCACTGAAGCCTAACTGAATGGCACCGTTGAGTTGCGGCAGGCTGCGATAACGCAGACGTTCTTTGCGCAACAGGCTCTTAACGTCGCCTTCGTAAACTTTCAGGCGCGCATCAAGGGCTTTATCCATGTCCACTTCCAGCAGGAAATGCACACCACCGGACAAGTCCAGACCCAGCTTCATTGGATGTGCGCCAAGGGCACGCAGCCATTGCGGAGTCGTTTGCGCCAGGTTCAGTGCAACGACGTAGTCATCACCCAAAGCCTTGCGCACGACGTCTTTGGCCGGCAACTGATCTTCAGCTTTGGTCAGACGAATCAAACCGCCCTTGCCGTTCGCTGCCAGCGTGGCCGCCTTGACGTTGATCCCGGATTCCTTGAGCGCTGCGCTCACACGATCCAGATCAGCCTGATTGACTTGCAATGCAGTGCTTGCACCGCTGACCTGAATGGCCGGGTCATCAGGATAAAGATTGGGAGCGGAATAAATCAGACCGACCGCCAGCACTGCCAGGATCAGAATGTATTTCCACAGAGGGTATTTGTTCAGCATCACGCCGCCCGCTTATGACGCGGGGCGCCTTGCGCGCCCCGTCGATTGAGTAAAAGTTGGAACTTAGATCGCTTTGAGCGTGCCTTTTGGCAGCGTGGCGGCGATGGCGCCTTTTTGGAACTTCATTTCCACGGTGTCGGAAACTTCCAGAACCACGAAATCATCGGCTACTTTGGTGATTTTGCCGGCGATACCACCAGTAGTCACAACTTCGTCGCCTTTTTGCAGGCTGCCCAGCAGGTTTTTCTGCTCTTTGGCGCGCTTGGCCTGTGGACGCCAGATCATCAGGTAGAAAATGACCAGGAAGCCGACCAGGAAAATCCACTCAAAGCCGCCACCCATTGGGCCTGCAGCAGGTGCAGCAGCGTCAGCCATGGCATTAGAGATAAAAAAGCTCATTTAGCACTCCAGTTGCAAATATTGAATCTAGGGGTCAGAAAACTCAGTCCAAAGGCGGAACAGGTAGCCCGCGTTTGGCGTAGAAGGCATCGACAAAGGCGGCCAATGTACCCTGTTGAATAGACTCGCGCAAACCAGCCATAAGCACCTGGTAATGGCGCAAATTGTGGATGGTATTCAACATGCTACCCAGCATTTCGCCGCACTTGTCCAGATGGTGCAGATAAGCACGGGAGAAGTTCTGGCAGGTGTAGCAATCGCAGGTCGGATCCAGCGGCGAATCATCATGGCGATGGAACGCGTTACGGATCTTCAGCACGCCTGTATCAATAAACAGATGCCCATTGCGGGCATTACGGGTTGGCATCACGCAATCGAACATGTCCACACCGCGGCGCACACCCTCAACCAGATCTTCCGGTTTGCCAACGCCCATAAGGTAACGAGGTTTGTCAGCCGGCATCATGCCTGGCAGATAATCCAGCACCTTGATCATCTCGTGCTTGGGCTCGCCCACCGACAAACCACCGATAGCCAGGCCATCGAAGCCAATCTTGTCGAGGCCTTCGAGGGAGCGCATGCGCAGGTCCTGATGCATGCCGCCCTGAACAATACCGAACAGCGCCGCCGTATTATCGCCATGCGCATTTTTCGAACGCTGGGCCCAGCGCAACGACAGCTCCATCGACACCCGAGCGACGTCTTCGTCAGCGGGGTAAGGCGTGCATTCGTCAAAAATCATGACGATGTCGGAGCCCAGATCACGCTGGACTTGCATCGACTCTTCCGGCCCCATGAACACTTTAGCGCCGTCTACCGGGGAGGCGAAGGTCACGCCCTCCTCCTTGATCTTGCGCATGGCGCCCAGGCTGAATACCTGAAAACCACCGGAATCGGTCAGAATCGGGCCTTTCCATTGCATAAAGTCATGCAAATCACCGTGCTTCTTGATGACCTCAGTGCCAGGGCGCAGCCACAGGTGAAAGGTGTTGCCCAGGATGATTTCTGCGCCCGTGGCGACGATATCCCGTGGCAGCATGCCCTTGACTGTGCCGTAAGTGCCGACAGGCATGAACGCCGGTGTTTCGACGGTGCCGCGCGGAAAGGTCAGACGACCGCGACGCGCCTTGCCATCAGTGGCCAGCAGTTCAAACGACATACGACTCATACTGTTTCCTCAGGGCCGCGTGGCGCCGGGTTACGGGTGATAAACATCGCATCACCGTAGCTGAAAAAGCGGTAACCATGCTCGATAGCAGCCTTGTAGGCCGCCATGGCTTCGGGATAACCGGCGAACGCCGAAACCAGCATCAACAATGTGGATTCAGGTAAATGGAAGTTGGTGACCAGGGCATCGACCACATGAAACGGCCGGCCTGGGTAGATAAAGATATCGGTGTCGCCACTGAAAGGCTTTAGCACGCCGTCGCGGGCAGCACTTTCGAGAGAGCGCACGCTGGTGGTCCCCACGGCCACCACCCGCCCACCGCGCGCACGGCATGCGGCAACCGCATCCACCACGTCCTGGCTGACTTCAAGCCATTCGCTGTGCATGTGGTGATCTTCGATGTTTTCGACGCGTACTGGCTGAAACGTGCCGGCCCCCACGTGAAGCGTCACGAACGTAGTGTCGACGCCTTTGGCGGCGATAGCTTCGAGCAGAGGCTGATCAAAATGTAGCCCCGCCGTCGGCGCGGCTACAGCACCCAGGCGCTCGGCGTACACAGTCTGATAACGCTCACGGTCCGCGCCTTCATCCGGTCGATCTATGTAAGGAGGCAACGGCATGTGACCGACACGATCAAGTAGAGGCAACACCTCTTCGGCGAACCCCAACTCGAACAACGCATCGTGACGCGCGAGCATTTCAGCTTCGCCACCGCCGTCGATGAGGATCTTCGACCCAGGCTTGGGCGACTTACTGGAGCGCACATGGGCCAGCACGCGATGACTGTCGAGCACCCGCTCCACCAGAATCTCCAACTTGCCGCCGGAAGCTTTCTGGCCAAACAGCCGTGCCGGAATCACCCGGGTATTGTTAAACACCATCAAGTCGCCCGGGCGTAAATGCTCGAGTAAATCAATAAATTGACGGTGTGCCAGGGCGCCGCTGACCCCATCAAGGGTCAACAGGCGGCTACCGCGACGCTCAGCCAAAGGGTGGCGAGCGATCAGCGAATCAGGGAGTTCGAAAGTAAAGTCAGCAACGCGCATGATGGAGTTCGTCTAGCAGGGGCCGGAAGTCTAGCGGAAATAGTGAAAATAGACCACGAAACGTGATTGACCAACGGTAATCTCATCTCTATACTTCGCCGCCATTGAGCCCTGATGGCGGAATTGGTAGACGCGGCGGATTCAAAATCCGTTTTCGAAAGGAGTGGGAGTTCGAGTCTCCCTCGGGGCACCAAAATTAAGAAAGGCCTTGCTTTGCAAGGCCTTTTTTTCGTCTGTAGAAAAGTAGCCATGACCGACCGATAAGACATCACAAGGATCCGCACTATGGAATCGCAGCTGGAAACAGTCGCCCTTTTCGCCCTCAAGCTGGTCTACGAGACGGAAGGTCAAAGTCCGGTTTTGCGTGACGATCTGATCATGAGCGACTACCAAAAAGACGTGTTTGGCTTGCTGATTCGCAGAGGTGATGTTGCGACTATTCAGCGTAAGGTGGATGAATGCCTGAGTTTGGCGCTGACCGCTTTAGGCGGTGTTGAGACACCACTGGGCCGCGAGCTGCATAAGTTGTCCGCCAACGTTGCCGCGGCTCAGACCCTGGAGCAACTGGCCCAACCACTCATCGCGCTCAAGGACTACCTGAAAGACGTCCAATGAGCGCCGCTGAAATTGACGGTCTGCGCTCATAGATAGATAAGGGGCCAGCGTCGACCAAGCCCGCAGAACAGCTATCTCTAACTGCGGACTTTTTCCAGCAGGGTGTGCATAACTGCGTCGCGGACTTTGGCGAACCCAAGGTGTTCATCAACGATCTGTTGCACGCACCACCCACTGCGCTCCGTCAACACCTTGGAGCGCTTTGCACTCAACACCACGGTCGGCGTGGTGGGTTTGATCGACGTCTCCAGCATGGCCAGCATCGCGCGTCATGACGCCGAGAGAAAGCAAGGCAAACCACAGAAAACCACCCAGCAATGCAAAGGAGAACCGGCCGCTGGGTTCTGAAATCGATAGCTTGGTGTCGCCGCAAGGTGTGAAGCGACAGGGGCTGAACGCTTTGCGGTGTCGGGACATAAAACGGCGCTCGTTGAACAACAATCGCCAATGGGTACTCACATTTTGAGTTTTTCCCGCGCTTGAATATCCTTACACGCTGCGGCGTAACTTCGACATCGACTGCGCTATCATCGCCGGCCTCTGCGCCAAGAACTTTGAATCCGCATGCCTGCTGCCCTGCCATTGCCCGACGACTGCACCCCGCTGCCAGCGGTCCTTGTAGGGCCGCTGTTACGGCGGCTTGAACCGAAGCGCCTGGTGATGTGGCTGGTAGGGTCGAGGGCGCTGTCGCTGACGTTACGTCTGCAAGGTGTGGGCGACATCGCGCTGAATGCCGAGCACTGCACGGTGATTGCGGTCGGCCGGCACGCCTTTGTGCATTTGATCGACGTGCCGCTGTTGGACGCGCTGCCCTGCGACACGCTGATCGAGTACGACCTGTTGCTTGATAACGTGGAGTCTGGCATCGCCGATTGGGCGCCCCATATGCTCTACGGCAACGCCCACGCGCCGAACTTTGTACTGCGTGAACAGATCGATCAACTGCTGCACGGTTCCTGCCGTAAGCCCCACCATCCGGCGGCCGATGGTTTGCTCTGTGTTGATCGCTTGCTCGCTGAAGAGTCCGACGCGCAACAGCGACCGGCACTGTTAATGATGAGCGGCGATCAGGTGTACGCCGACGACGTGGCGGGGCCAATGCTGCGGGCCATACATGCCTTGATCAAACGCCTGGGGTTGTTCGACGAACACCTCAACGGCGCGGTGGTCAGCGACAGCGCAACACTCTACGACCACCCGGCCAGTTACTACCACCGTGCAGATTTGCTACCGGAGCTTGAGAGCAACGAAACACTGCGCGAGCGATTTTTCGGCGGTGTGCGTAAGCCTATTTTCACCAGCAGCAGTGCCGACAACCATCTGGTAACGTTCGCCGAAGTCATGGCCATGTACCTGCTGGTCTGGTCGCCGACCCCCTGGACGCTGATTGCGCCTCAACCACCGGCGCTGAAGCCAACTGAACTTGCGCGCTACACCCTTGAACAGACCCGTATCGATGACTTCAAAAGCGGTCTGGGTGGCAGTGCACGGGCCATGGCGCATCTGCCGTGCCTGATGATTTTCGACGACCACGACATTACCGATGACTGGAACCTTAGCGCGCAGTGGGAGGAAACGGCCTACGGTCACCCGCTCTCCAAGCGCATCATCGGTAACGCGCTGCTTGCCTACCTGCTCTGCCAAGGCTGGGGAAATAACCCGGACGCGTTCAGTGGATTGCTGGAAAAAATCCGTGTTTTGAGCAACACCGGGCCAGACCACTGCCTCGACAGTGCCGTCCAGGACGATGTGATCGACACCCTGCTGAGTTTTCAGAACTGGCACTACGTGCTGCCGACCTCGCCTGCCCTGGTGGTGCTCGACACCCGCACCCGACGCTGGCGCAGCGAGATGAACCTAAAACAACCGTCCGGCCTGATGGACTGGGAGGCCCTTAGCGAACTGCAACAGCAACTTCTGGATCACCCGTCGGCGATCATCGTATCGCCGGCACCGATCTTCGGCGTCAAACTGATCGAAGCGGTACAAAAAGTATTCAGTTGGTGCGGTTATCCACTGCTGGTAGACGCTGAAAACTGGATGGCCCATCGCGGGGCGGCCCAGGTAATCCTGAACATTTTCCGACACTCGCGCACACCCGGTAACTACGTGGTGCTGTCAGGCGACGTGCATTATTCCTTCGTTTACGAAGTGCTGATCCGACATCGCAAGGCCGACCCGCACATTTGGCAGATCACCAGCAGCGGTATCAAAAACGAATTCCCGCGCGCCTTGCTTGCAGGGTTCGACCGCCTCAACCGCTGGCTTTATTCGCCGCGCTCGCCGCTCAACTGGCTGACCAAGAGGCGGCGGATGCGTATTGTTCCGTATACCCCCGAACATGCCCAGGCAGGTGAGCGGCTGTGGAACTCGGCGGGCATCGGACACGTCTTTTTCAATGACCAGGGCCAGCCGCAGGAAATCTATCAGCACAACGCCAACGGCTCGCCGAAAACGCGCATGGTTGCACCGCAACATGATGACTGACGCTCAGCCGGTGTGCTGCTAATCCTGGCCCACGTCAACGACCCGCTTAGCAAGGATGTGTATGTTTGTACGGAGCACGTTGGTTCCTGAGTTGATGGTTACCGATATTCTGAAAAGTCTGCATTTCTGGACGGCACTGATCGGTTTCAACATCGCTTACGAGCGCCCTGAAGAGGGATTTGCCTACCTTGATCAAAACGGCGCTCAACTCATGCTTGAGCAATACAACTCGAACATAGGCCAATGGCTGACGGCTAAGCTGGAGGCACCGTTTGGCCGAGGTATCAACTTTCAGATCACAGTCGATTCAGTCGAACCAATCCTCCATCGGCTGGCCGAAGCTGAATGGCCGCTGTATCGCTCCAGTGCTGATGCCTGGTATCGCGCGGGCGCGGTGGAGGTCGGGCAGCGTGAGTTTTTGGTGAAAGACCCGGACGGTTATCTGGTTCGGTTGGTGGAAAGCCTGGGGGAACGACCTTGTTTGAGCACATAGACTTCAATTATTTACTCGCAACCTACGGCTATTGGGCGGTGTTCTTTGGCTGCCTGTTGGAAGGCGAAACCATCCTCATACTGGCGGGCATGGCGGCGCACCAACACCTGCTGCACCTGTGGACGGTGATTGCCTGGGCCAGCCTGGGTGGAATGCTGGGGGATCAGTTGTTGTTCTGGGTCGGACGTTACTTCGGCGCACGGCTGTTACCGCGCTTACAACGCAAACAAGCGGCCATCGACCGCGTGACCGGACTAATCCAGCGCTACCCGTCAATCTCGGTCTTTGCCGTGCGCTTTCTGTACGGCATGCGCCTGGTGGGGCCGGTGGTAATCGGCGCCAGCGGCCTGTCGCCGCTACGGTTCAGTCTATTGAACGCGCTGGGGGCGGTGGTCTGGGCCACGATATTCGCCAGCGCCGGTTACTGGGCCGGGCTTGCGCTGGAGGGCTTGTTGGGAAATCTCAAACCTTACCGATTGCCGATTGCCCTCGGGGTTTTGGTGCTCGGCGCGATGATTGCGCTGATTCGGCACTGGCGGGCGAAAAAGAAAGCGCGTCATGCTGAGTAAGTGGCTCAGCGACGATGTGCGCAGGCATCACTGCTGAGCCCCTTCACGCTGATGCCGATCGGCCTCTGTCAGACCGTGCTCAACGACCGGCAAATGCCTCTGACAATCATCTCCACCTCCCGCTCATCAATCGTCAGCGGCGGCAGCAGACGAATGGTTTTGCCACGTGTGACGTTGATGAGCAAGCCGTGATCCCGCGCGGTGATGAGGGTCAAGTCGCGGATCGGCTGCTTGAGTTCGATACCGATCATCAAACCCTGTCCACGAATCGCCAGCACGTTCGGATGACCGGCCAGTTCGATGCACAACCTGGCGAGCAACAGCGCCCCCTGGACACTGGCGTTTTTCAGCAGGCCTTGTTCCTCAATGATCTCCAGCACCGTGCAACCGACCCGACAGGCCAATGGATTACCACCAAACGTGCTGCCATGGCTGCCGGGGGTAAACAGCTCGCTGGCTTTGCCCCTGGCCAGACAGGCGCCAATGGGGATGCCGTTGCCAAGACCTTTGGCCAAGGTCATGACGTCTGGAACGATGCCTTCGTGCTGAAAGGCAAACCATTGACCGGTACGGCCGATGCCGGTCTGAATTTCGTCGAGCATCAACAGCCAAGCGTGCCGGTTGCAGAGCTCGCGCAGTGCTCTTAGGTAACCGGGTGGTGCCAGTTGCACACCGCTTTCACCCTGAATCGGCTCCATCAGAATCGCCACAATCCTCTGGCCGTGGGCTTGCCGGACCTTGTCCAGCGCCGCGAGATCGCCAAACGGTACTTTGACGACCCCCCCCGGCAGCTCACTGAACCCCAGACGGACCGCAGGGCCATCACTGGCCGACAAGGTTCCCAGCGTGCGACCGTGAAAGGCGTTTTCCATCACCACCACCAGCGGCTGCTCAATGCCTTTGTGCCAGCCGTAAAGCCGCGCCAGTTTCAAGGCTGTCTCGTTGGCTTCAGCACCAGAGTTGTTGAAAAACGCACGATCCATGCCCGACAGTTGCGTCAACTTCTGCGCAAGCTGCTGTTGCCAGTCGATGCTGTAGAGGTTGGACGTGTGCAGTAACAGCGCCGCCTGCTCGCTGATGGCGGCGACAATTTTGGGGTGAGAGTGGCCGACGTTGGTCACGGCCACACCGGCCACGGCATCCAGGTACTCGCGACCCGCCTGGTCCCAAAGGCGAGTGCCCAGGCCTTTCTTGAAACTCAACGCCAAGGGTTGGTAAGTGCTCATCAGGCAGGCGGCGGTCATGACATCAAGCTCCATCAATAGTCAGTGTTTTTGCAGTATGGTTAGCCACCTGAACTGGATAAACAGCGCAACACTTCAATCATTTAAAAGCAGAGCTTGATAATGGACTTGTTCCAGGCAATGACTGTGTACGTCAGAGTGGTGGAAGCCGGCAGCATGACCGCCGCCGCGCTGCAATGCGAAATGTCCACCACCATGGTGGGCAATCACCTGCGGGCCTTGGAGCAACGCCTCGGGGTACGGCTGCTCAACCGCACCACCCGGCGTCAGCGATTGACCGAATTCGGCACCGCCTACTACCAGCGATGCCTTGAAGTGCTGGGGTTGGTGGCCGATTCCGAACGTCTGGCCGAACAGGCGCTGGACGAGCCCAGCGGCACGTTGCGCATCACCGCACCCTTGACCTTTGGCACTGAGCGCCTAGCACCGGCGCTGAGCGAATTTGCCTTGTGCTGTGCGCAGGTCAAGCTGGATGTGGTGCTCACAAACCGGCGTCCGGATCTGATGGAATACGGCTTCGACGTCGCGTTTCGCCTCGGCAATCTGGAAGAGTCCAACCTGATTGCCCGCCCACTCATCGACTACACGCTGACGATGTGTGCGTCGAAGGAATACCTCGCACGCCGAGGAACACCGGACAACCCCCATGACCTTCAACAGCACGACTGCCTGGCCTTTGCCTATCCTGAGGGTGATGACTGGCATTCGGTAGGCAAAAATTGGCGTCTGCGCGGGCCCGAAGGCGAGGTCACTGTCGCAGTGAGCGGTCCGATGCTGATCAACAGTTCGGCGGGTTTGCATCAAGCGGCGCGAACCGGAATGGGCATCGTCATGGTGCCCGACGCGCTGGTGGAGCAAGACCTCAAGGACGGAAAACTGGTGGCATTGATGCAGGATTACCAACTGCCGAGCCGACCAATGAACCTGGTGTACGCCCAGGATCGCTATCGTTTGCCGAAGTTGCGCAGCTTCGTCGACTTCGCCCTGCAGAGGTGGGGCAAGCACTCGTTGGGGTAAAACGTCTTCGACTAATCTCCTCCACCGGCGTGCGACATCGATACCCGCTTGGCAGGGACACTGCGACGTATTCGATAGACCATCCACTCACTGACCAAACCGCCAAGGAAAGCCAATGCAGCCAATCCCCCTGTATCGCCAGGCAACAACAAACGACCTTCTCGCCGTTTGCGAACTGGGCCAGCAGCTCAACAGTCTTCACCATCAAGAGCGGCCGGACATCTATGCGCCGGCCACCGAAGATTTCGCGCGAGACAGCATGCACTGGCAGCCGTGCATCAACGGTGAGCGCCAAGTCACGTTTATCGCTGAACAAGCTGGCAGAGCGGTCGGGTTCGTCACCGTGCAAGTCACACAGATCAACAGCCCCCTGATGCAACCCCAGCGCGTCGGCCGAGTCGGGTCGGTGTGCGTTAACGACAGCGCTCGCGGCCAAGGTATTGGCCGGGCATTGATGTCACTTGCTCAAACCTGGGCCATCGAACAAGGCGCCACGGATCTGCGACTGACGGTGTGGGCATTCAACGCCACGGCGCTTAGGTTGTACGAAGAATTGGGCTATGAAATGCGCGCCCTCGAAATGGGCAAACGCCTGGATCAGTTGCCCTGATCGCAGTGCTCGCAGTCAAGACCCGACCTTCACGAGTACGGCTTTTTCCTGATACCGCTCCGGGTACAACTGCTTCAACTGCGCGACCTTCGGCATATCGTTGACCACGATATAGGGATACGTCGGATGTTCGGTCAGGAAGTTCTGGTGATAGTCCTCGGCCGGGTAGAAACCGTTGTAGGTTTCCAGTGTGGTCACGATGGGTTTATTGAACGAATGAGCGGCATCAAGCTGGCCGATGTAGGCCTGGGCGATACGCTGTTGTTCAGCGTTTTGCGCAAAGATCGCCGACCGATACTGGGTGCCACTGTCCGGGCCCTGGCGGTTGAGTTCCGTCGGGTTGTGGGCCACCGAGAAGTAGATTTGCAGCAAGGTGCCATAACTGACCTGACTGGGGTCAAACGTGACTTCGACCGACTCCGCATGCCCGGTATTGCCGTCGCTGACGCGCTCATACTGAGCCGTATTGGCCGCACCGCCGGCGTAGCCGGAGACGGCATTCTTTACGCCTTTGACATGCTGAAACACTCCTTGCACCCCCCAGAAACAACCTCCGGCAAACACTGCGGTTTCAGTTTTGGCCTGGGTAGTTTCGTCGAGGACCGGTGGGGAGATGACCACCGCATCCTGCGCCGCGCCGAAAGAAAATGCCGAGCATGGGCCTACAATGCTGGCCGCGACCACGCCGAACACAGTACGGCGCCAGGTGAACAGAGTTTTCATGGTACTGACTCCCAGGAAGGTAAAAGGCGACTCACGCCGCGCGTAGCTCGAAAGTTAGTGCAAGACCATTCATGCAATAACGCAGGCCTGTCGGTTTAGGCCCGTCATCGAAGACATGCCCCAAATGACCACCGCAACGCCGACAGTGGACTTCGTTGCGCAGAACGCCAAAAGAATGGTCTTCGCGGGTCGCCACAGCTTTGTCCAACGGCGCCCAGAAACTCGGCCAGCCGGTTCGGCTGTCGAACTTGGTCTCGGAGGAAAACACCGGCAACGCACACCCGGCGCAAGCAAACGTACCCGCACGATGCTCATCATTCAGTGGACTGGTGTAGGCCCGTTCGGTGCCCTCCTCCCGCAGGATCGCGTATTGCTCCGCGCTGAGCAGGGAGCGCCATTCGCTGTCGCTGTGAGTCACTTCAAAACCCTGCGCCGCGTCGGCAGAACTGACCAGGCCAGAACGGGCGGCAAATTTTGGCAACACACCCAGCACCAGGGCTGTAGCCCCCAGCCCACCGCTTGCTAAAAGAAATTGTCGTCTTGAAAACATGACCGTCTCCAAAAATCCAGGGTGCCTGATAAGGAACACAGCCTAGGCTTGAGTTGATCGCCAAATCCTCACGGGAAGTTAAACAATTCGTGATAACTCAGGCTGAGGAAAACCCGCACAATGCGCCCATTACGCTGCAAAGGATTGAGCTTCATGGAACAGACCAAACGCGTCCTGGTGGTCGAGGACGACCTGCATATCGCAGACCTTATCTGCCTGCATCTACGCGATGAGCAGTTCGAAGTAGTGCATTGCGCTGACGGGGACGAAGGCATGCGCCTGCTGCAGTTGGGAAGCTGGGACGCACTGATCCTCGACCTGATGCTCCCCGGCGTGGACGGCCTCGAAATCTGTCGCCGTGCCAGGGCCATGGCCCGCTACACCCCCATCATCATCACCAGCGCACGATCCAGCGAACTGCATCGTATTCTTGGGCTGGAGCTGGGCGCCGACGATTACCTGGCCAAACCCTTCTCGATGCTTGAGCTGGTAGCTCGGGTCAAGGCCCTGCTAAGAAGGGTCGACGCCATGGCCCGCAACCTGAAAATGGACGCCGGCGGCCTGACCCTCGACGGCTTGTCCATCGACCCGATCACCCGCGATGTGTCACTCGACAGCCGCCGTCTGGACCTCACACCCCGAGAATTCGACCTGCTGTATTTCTTCGCCCGCCAACCGGGCAAGGTGTTTTCGCGCATGGATCTGCTCAATGCGGTATGGGGCTACAGCCACGAAGGTTACGAGCACACGGTCAACACCCACATCAACCGTCTGCGGGCCAAGATCGAGACTGATCCCGCGCAACCGTTGCGCATCCTCACCGTATGGGGCCGAGGCTACAAATTCGCCGCCAGAGAGGAGCAATCATGAGATTGACCCTGACTCAGCGCCTGTCCCTGGTGTTCGCCGTTCTGCTGATGGTGTGCTGCGGCACCTCGGCATGGATGCAGGTGCGCGCCAATCAGATGCATGAACTGGAAGTGGTGCAAGGACTGTCCCGTGACCTCGCCCAGCACATCGCCCATGACACCGTGCTGATGGACAGTAATGGTCTGATGCCGCACGCAGTACGCGACCTGTTCAGCCAACTGATGCTGGTCAACCCCAGCGTCGAGGTGTACCTGCTGGACACCGAAGGGCGGATCGTTGGGAGCGCTGCGCCCGAGGGCCGGATCCACCGACAACGGGTCGATCTGCTACCCATCCAACGGCTGCTAAATGGGGATGCGCTGCCGATTCTCGGTGACGACCCGCGCAGCGCCGATGGGCGCAAGGTCTTCAGCGCCGCACCGTTACAGGTCAACGGCAAACCGGCGGGCTATCTTTACGTGGTGCTGCTTAGCGAAGAACACGACCGCTTCGCCGAACGAGGCGCCACCAGTGCGGCGCTCAATACCGCATTGTTGTCCATCGGACTGGTCGCACTGCTGTGCCTGATTGCCGGCCTCACTGCCTTTGCCCTGATCACCCGGCCGTTACGGCGCTTGACCGAAACCGTCAGACAGTTCGATATCGACGGCGTACCGATGGCGCCGTCCGAGACAACACCACTGGCACAGTCCGCCAGTCACGACGAAATTGCGATACTCGACAGCGCCTTTCGGCAAATGCAAACCCGCCTTAGCGAACAATGGCGCTCGCTGACCCGCCAGGACCAGGAGCGCCGCGAACTGGTGGCGAACATCTCCCATGACCTGCGCACGCCGCTGGCCTCGTTGCACGGTTACCTGGAAACTCTGTCGCTCAAGGACGCCACATTGTCAGCCGCCGACCGGCGCCGCTACCTGGGCATCGCCCTGGATCAAAGCCGCAAGGTCGGCGGCCTGGCGCAATCGCTGCTTGAACTGGTACGACTGGAACACGGTTTCGTGCAACCGGTGCTGGAGCGCTTTTCACTGACCGATTTGGTACAGGACATCTTCCAGAAGTTCGAACTCACCGCTGAAGCGCGTCAGGTCGAACTCAAGGCCACCTTCGCCCCGAACGTTGCCGGCGCCTGCGCCGACCTGGGGTTGATAGAGCGGGTGCTGACCAACCTGTTCGACAATGCCGTGCGCCATACACCTCAAGGGGGAGAAGTCGAAGTGAGCCTGCGCCCCCAAGGCTTGTTCGTCGAGGTCATCGTCAGTGACACTGGGCCCGGTATCGCACCCGAGCTGCGCGAGGGCCTATTTCTGCGCCCATTTAATATTGGGGGCGCGCGACGCGATGGAGGGTTGGGGCTAAGGATCGTGCACCGGATCCTGCAACTGCATGGTCGTGAGATTCAGTTGATCGAGATTCCAGGGCGTGGTGCAAGCTTTCGCTTCTCGTTGCCATTGGATGAGCAAACGGCTGAGCAAGGGGTGGTTCGCTCGATGAATTTGAATTCGCCGGGGAAATAGTCGAGTGCTTGGCACAGAACTTCTTCTATCAGGCCGCCGTGCCGCGAGAACTATCGGCGACACGGCAGGGAGTGTTGCTCAAGGCGTGTGCCTGAGGCTTTGCCACCGGGTCGTTCTGTGGGCGAACGACCCTACTGTACCGAGTGTTTCGATCATTAATGTTGCGAAAGTCTTTGGCCCGCTTGCCCGTTGGGTCGTGACAACGCCGCCTCCGTCCAATAGATTAGTCGCCCTGACAAGGCCCTGTGCTTTCTCGCCTCAACTCAAGTTAAAGAAGTAGTGAAATTTCAATGTCTGATTCCAACACCGCTGAATCCGTAGTCACCTTGTCGTCCAAAGCGGAATACGAAAACTCCATCAATCTTTCACAGCATGTGCCCCAGGCCAAGACCATCAGTGAGATGGTGCTGGATGCTTTTCAATCTACCCGGGAAAGCGACCAAATCCGCGGATTACGCACCGCGATTCGGCAGGCTCACGATAGCTTCGACGACGATAAAGCCTACGAACTCATGGGCGAACTCAAGCAACTCAAGGATGCCGAAGCCGCGGATATTGCCGCGCTGGAAGACCTGAGCAGCAAGTTCCCGATCAGCCGGATTCTGTCGAGTTTCAAAGACGACCCAGCGTTTCAAGAGATTGTTTATGGTCTGGCACTGAAAGTCCTGAACCAGACGCACCAAGCCATCAGCAACCCTGGCAGCGGCAAAAACAAAACCGCACGCGCCAAGAAAGAAGTCGAAGTGTTCACCATCAGCAAGGATGGCGTGAGCGTCACGTTGCCGCTACGAACGCCGCGTTCGCGACTGAACGTTGACCGCCAAGCCCTGGAATTCCTTGGGTTCAACTTCGTCGGAGAAGGTGAAGAGGCTGAGCTGGAAAACGACATGTTCCTGGACAATTCCGGGACCGAGCAAGCGGTCAACCGCAAGAACATCATCACCGCCTTGCAGCAACAAACCGCGTTTGATGGCTACAGCATCACTGCGCAGTAACACGAGTCATCTCGGCGCACTTGGCGCCTGACTAAAGAGCCCCCGGACTGAAACTGAGACGGGGGCTTTTTTGCATCGACTGTTTTTTGCTGTCTTATCGTCAACGCAGGGTCATCAGCCGGAGAAACAAAAGTAGGGCACCACGCGCGGCAGAGAACGCCCAATAAAAAACCCCGCGTTTCTCTCGAAGGCGGGGTTTTTTCTACAGCATCCAGACTTTAAGGCGCGTAGGTCAGCAACAATTCACTCGGCACTTTGAAGTCCAGGGACATCATCACGCTCAACGCGGTAATGGTGAAGATCGAGAACACGAACAGCTTGCGTGCCCAGACCGTATCATCCACTGCCTTGTAGCCGGTCCACGCCATGTACAACCAGTACATGCCCATGGCCGCGGCGACGGCGAGGTAGCTCATGCCGGCGTAGCCGCTGAAGGTCAGCATCAAGGTTGCGATCAGGAACGCCAGGATGTAGAGCAAAATGTGCTTCTTGGCCACTTGAATCCCACGCTTCACAGGCAGCACCGGAATCGATGCGGCCAAGTAATCATTGAAGCGAAAAATCGCGATGGCATAAGAATGCGGCATCTGCCACAAGCTGAACATCACCAGCAACGTCAGCGCAGCCATGTCGAAGCTGTTCGTCACAGCAACATAGCCAATCACCGGCGGCATAGCCCCCGACAGACTGCCCACCAGCGTGCCGTGAACCGACTTGCGCTTGAGGTACAGGCTGTAGAAGCCGACGTAGATGACAAAACCGATGACCGCGAACAGCGCGGCCAAAGGGTTGGCCACTTTATACAACAGCGCAACGCCGGCAACACCCAGGACGGTCGCATAAATCAGCGCCAGCTTCAGGGAGATCAAACCCTGGACCAGCACGCGGTTTTTGGTGCGTTCCATCTTCAGGTCGATGTCACGGTCAATGCAGTTGTTGAACACGCAACCGGAAGCCACCACCAGGGACGTGCCAATCATTGCAGCCAGGAAGATGGCCAGATCGACATGCCCTTTGGAGGCCAGGAAGAACCCGCCAGCCACAGAAAGCACGTTACCGAAAATGATCCCCGGTTTGGTGATTTGGATAAAGTGCTTGAGCGACATCGGGTCTACCTCACTTCGCCATCATGACGGTGTGGATGCTGAACATGATCCACAACGACAGACCAACCAGCAGGACAATGACCAACGCGGCGAAGATAAACGCCACCACGTTGTTGCGCTGCGCAGCCGAGCGGTCCAGGTGCAGGAAGTACACCAGGTGAACCAGCACCTGAATCACCGCAAAGGCCAGCACGATCCAAAGCGTCATGGCTTTCGGCAGCGATGGGTACATCACCAGGCCGAACGGAATGACTGTCAGGATGACCGACAGAATGAAGCCGATTGCATAGGATTTAACGCTGCCGTGGCCGGCGTCGTGGCCGTCATGGGAGTGTGCATTAGCCATTACAGAGTCCCCATCAGGTAAACAACGGTGAATACGCAGATCCACACTACGTCCAGGAAGTGCCAGAACAGACTCAGGCAGCTCAGACGCGTCTTGTTGGTCGACGTCAGGCCGTGCTTCTGGACCTGATACATCATGATCGCCATCCAGATCAGACCGCTGGTCACGTGCAGACCGTGGGTGCCGACCAGGGTGAAGAACCCGGACAGGAAGCCGCTGCGGCTAGGGCCGTAGCCTTCGGAGATCAGCTTGTGGAACTCGTTGATCTCCATGCCGATGAAGCCCAGGCCGAAGAGAAAGGTGATGGCCAACCAGCCCAACACCGCCTTCTTATTGCCCTTGAACAACGCCAGCATGGCGAAGCCGTAGGTGATCGAGCTGAGCAACAGGCAGGCGGTTTCGCCAAGCACGTAGGGCAGTTCGAAGATGTCGTGGCCCGAAGGGCCACCCGCTACGTTATTAACCAGTACCGCGTACACCGCGAAGATCGACGCAAACAAAATGCAGTCGGTCATCAGGTAGAGCCAGAAACCGAATACGGTCATCTCGCCCGAGTCGTGGTGATGGTCATCGTGCCCATGGTCATCGACATGGGCGTGTCCAGCAGTGGTCACTAAGTTCGACATGGTTTAAGCCTGTTCCAACGAGGTTTCAACACGGGTAGCGTTGGCCGGAATCGCTTTGGCCTCTACCAGACGCTTGTGCTGCTCGGCTTCGATGCGCTCGATCGTTTCAACCGGGACCATATAGCCCTGGTCATCACGAGCAGCGTGAATCACGAAGTACACAATGGTGCCGACCAAACCGAAGATAGCCAGCCACCAGATGTGCCAGATCATTGCGAAACCGAACACGGTCAACAGAGCACCCATGACCACACCGGTCGCCGTGTTGTTTGGCATGTGGATCGGCTCGTAACGAGTCGGAGTCTGGTACGCGGTACCGTTTTCCTTGTCCTCGGTGAACGGGTCGATACCTTCGGCTTTCGGCAGAACGGCAAAGTTGTAGAACGGTGGTGGCGACGAGGTCGACCATTCCAGCGTGTGGGCATTCCACGGGTCGCCGGCTTCGCACATGTTCTCTGGCAGCTTGCGATCACGAATACTGACGTACAGCTGGATCAACTGGCAGGCAATACCGATGGCGATCAGGATCGCACCGACCATCGCAACGTACAGGTAAGGCACCCACTCAGGGTTGGTGGTGCTGTTCAGACGACGGGTCATGCCCATGAAGCCCAGTGCATAGAGCGGCATGAACGCGACGAAGAAGCCGGTGATCCAGAACCAGAACGCTGCCTTGCCCCAACCTTCGTGCAGCTTGAAGCCGAACGCTTTAGGGAAGTAGAAGCTGAAACCGGCGATGTAACCGAACACGGCGCCGCCGATGATCACGTTGTGGAAGTGAGCGATCACGAACAGGCTGTTGTGCAAGACGAAGTCCGCACCCGGAATGGCCAGCAGTACACCGGTCATGCCGCCGATAGCGAAGGTCACCATAAAGCCCAGGGTCCACAGAACCTGACTGGTGATACGCAAACGCCCGCGGTAAATGGTGAACAGCCAGTTGAATAGCTTCACCCCCGTCGGAATCGAGATCAGCATCGTCGCCAGCCCAAAGAAGGCGTTGACGTTGGCACCCGAACCCATGGTGAAGAAGTGGTGCAGCCAAACCATGAAGCCCAGGATCGAGATCGCGCCACTGGCGTAGATCATCGAGTGGTGGCCGAACAGACGCTTGCCGGAGAAGGTCGAGATGACTTCGGAGAAAATCCCGAACGCCGGCAAAATCAGGATGTAAACCTCGGGGTGACCCCACGCCCAGAACAGGTTGACGTACATCATTGGATTACCACCAAGTTCATTGGTGAAAATGTGGAAATCCATGTAGCGGTCAAGGGTCAGCAGAGCGAGGGTAGCGGTCAGAATCGGGAACGAAGCCACGATCAACACGTTGGCCCAGGTGCAGGTCCAGGTGAAGATCGGCATGTCCATCATCTTCATGCCAGGGGTACGCATTTTCAGCACGGTGGCCAGGAAGTTGACCCCGGTTAGCGTCGTACCCAGTCCGGACAACTGCAGTGCCCAGATGTAGTAGTCCACACCCACGCCCGGGCTATAGCCCAGTTCCGACAGCGGTGGATAAGCAACCCAACCGGTACGGGCGAATTCGCCGACGCCCAGGGACAGGTTGACCAGCACAACGCCGGACACCAGCAGCCAGAAGCTCAGGGAGTTCAGGAATGGATAAGCCACGTCACGCGCGCCGATCTGCAACGGCACGACAAGGTTCATCAGGCCGGTGAAGAATGGCATCGCCATGAAGATGATCATGATCACACCGTGAGCGGTGAAGATCTGGTCATAGTGCTCAGGCGGCAGGTAGCCAGGTGAACCCTCGGTGGCCATGGCCAACTGGGAACGCATCATGATGGCGTCGGCAAAACCACGCAGCAGCATGACCATGGCAACGATGATGTACATCACACCGATTTTCTTGTGGTCGACCGACGTCAGCCACTCGGTCCACAAGTAGGTCCACTTCTTGAAGTAGGTGATTGCAGCAAACACCGCCAGACCACCGAGCGCGATCATGGCAATGGTCACCATGACAATCGGCTCGTGGAACGGAATCGCTTCCAGACTTAATTTACCAAACATCGTTTACTCCTCTGCCCCGGCAGCTGAATGCGAACTCTTGTCCATCCCTTCCATAGCGGCCACTTCTTTCTCTTCCTTCCCTTCGTGCAATTTCATCGGACCTGGTTTCATGCCTTCGTACTTGTCGACGATGGTCTGAAACAGGTTGGGTGTCACCGAGGAAAAGAGCTCAACCGGGTTGTTTTGGCTTGGCTTGGAAAGGGCTGCGTATTCAGCGCTTTCTAGCTGTTTAGGTGCCTTTTTGACATCACTGACCCAGGCATCGAAATCTTCCTGAGAGGTGGCGATAGCTTTGAACTTCATGCCGGTGAAACCCGCGCCGCTGTAGTTGGCGGAGATACCGTCCATCTCAGCATTCTGGTTGGCAATCAGGTGCAGCTTGGTCTGCATGCCCGCCATTGCGTAAATCTGGCCACCCAGACCCGGGATGAAGAACGAGTTCATCACGGTGTCGGAAGTCACTTTGAAGTTGACCGGTGTGTGAGCCGGGAACACGATTTTGTTAACCGTGGCGATACCCTGTTCCGGGTAGATGAACAGCCACTTCCAGTCCATCGCGACCACTTCAATGGTGATCGGCTTGACGTCGGATTCCAGCGGACGGTAAGGGTCCAGCGCGTGGGTCGACTTATAGGTCACGTAACCCAGGGCAATGATGATCAGGACCGGGACAGCCCACACCGCGATTTCAATCTTGGTGGAGTGCGACCACTTGGGCGCGTAGACAGCGTCCTTGTTGGAAGCGCGATATTTCCAGGCGAACAAGAACGTCATGACGATGACCGGCACAACGACCAACAGCATCAGCAGCGTTGCGGTGATGATCAGGTTTCGCTCGTCGAGGCCAACCTGGCCCTTGGGATCGAGCAGGGTCATGTTGCAGCCTGACAGCAACAGCGTGCCGAGCAGCGGCAATAAGCCTAGTAGTCTGGGGTACCTGTTTTTACTCATCTCACGACCTCTAAAGCAGCTTGCGCAATGCAGTTGGGTTTTGATCGCCAACACTTCACCCTGCCAAGGGTTGGCATTTTCTTGGATTGAATAAGGGCCGCCCGTCGCGCGTCAGACGCTGTTCGACAAATCCTGGGCCAGCGGTGAGTTCTTATTCGAATTCATGGTCAAAGGCCTTGTTACAGACCAATTCCATTTGGTGCGGATAGTCGGAAGGCACCAACACCTGGGGAGCCATAAGAAGCCGTTAAGCGCCTCGACTCCCTATTTGCTCTGGGGTGAGCAGTGCTGGGAATTCAGTGACGCCGATTGTAGATACGTAGCGCTTTATAAACCATGTCTTATCCCGAAATAATTTCTATCCAATCCGGCAACAATCAATCACAAATTCCGCAAAAGTTGCACATCATATCGAAATTAGTTCTCAACAAAAATACCAAAACCTATAGCTTTACCACCCACAGTTCAGACAGCCTTCAGCGCCCAGCACTGTCGGTAGACCCTGCCAAAGCCCCCATATGACAGGGCTGGTGTCGATTCAGCAGACCTTGTTAAAACTGCCTGTTGCGTCGCGTTCCGGTTTCAGAGGGCGGCCGCTCAGAGTGGCCCATTTCGTTGCGTAGCTATGCACTTAAATCCGACTTTTTGAAGCGTTGCGGCACCCAAGCTGTGACAACATGTCGCACATGCGCGACACCCTTCATTGTCCCGCATCACACTCTTTTTACCTGAGCCCTGAAATGTAAAACGCCCCGGCCCTCTCAAAGAGGAACGGAGCGTTGTTTTTGTCTGCCGCGCAGGGCCGAAAGACCTCAGCTCAGCGCTTTACGGTTACGCGATACAAGCAATGGCACCAGCACCACGATCAGAACAAAGGCCACCAAAGCCCACTGCGCCAGAGACAGCCCGAGGATCGGCGGGTAAGGCGTGTCGCAGAAGCCGTCAACCTGGAAGCCCAGCGGAAAAATCTTCGCCAGCGGCAGGCCATCGACAATCGGTTGCAGCACATCGATACCGCAGCTGACTGCCGGGTAAAACTGGGTGTAGACGTGATGCCCGGCGGCGGCAACGCCCGCCAGCGCGCAGATGACCACGAGGGTTTCAAACACCGTAATGCTGCGAGGGGTACGCATCGCTGCGCCCATAAACGCAAACAGTGCGATCAGCAGCAACGCATAACGTTGCAGGATACACAGCGGGCATGGTGCCTCACCCAGCACGACTTGCATGTACAGCGCACCACCGATCAGTGCCAGACAAATAATGCCCAGCAACACCAGATAACGTCGCTCACGTCCCAACCGCATTGTTTCCTCGCTCATTGCGTTTCCCTTCAAGGTATCGACTGCCCGCCAGTCTACACGCCAGCGAAAAGCTTTGAGAGCCTGACGCGTGTCAGCGGAATTTGAGGGGAATAAACGATAAACCGGTTAAGCGCGGATTAATTTTTGAGTGTTTTTTCGACATTCAAAACCACGGGCGACCATCCAGCGGTAGCGGACTCCCGAGTCCGCGCACCGTTTACTCCAGCGCCGAGGCCGGCCCGAAGAACTCATAACGGCTTTGCTGCGGCGGCACACCCAACGCCCCGAGGTGACGCTTGATCGCCGCCATGAAGCCCTTGGGGCCCAGGAAGTAGGCATCCAGATCCCGCTCCGGCGGCAACCACTCGCCCAATTGCTCTTGGCTTAACAGCCCGAGCTTGTGCGCTGCGGGGCTAACGCCATCATCTTCGGCATAGCAATAAAAACGTTTGAGCTGCGGGTAACGCTCCGCCATCCCGTCGATCCAGTCCCGAAAAGCATGCACGCTGCCATTGCGCGCGCAGTGGATAAAGTGAATCGGACGCTGAGTCGCCACCGCCGCTTCGAGCATCGCCAACATCGGGGTGATGCCGACACCACCACTGATTAGCACCAGCGGTTTGTCACTGGCTGCCAACGTGAACTCACCCGAAGGCGGGAATAACTGGAGGCTCGCGCCGACAGGCAGAGAATCATGTAAGTAGTTGGACGCACGGCCACCGCTTTCGCGCTTGACGCTGATGCGGTACCGCCCCTTGTCCGACAGGGAGGACAGCGAGTAGTTACGCCGAATCTCCTCGCCATCGAGGACCAGTTTCATGCCGATGTACTGGCCCGGCTCGGCCGCGAGAAGCGGGCCGTTGTCGGCGGGCTCGAGGTAAAACGAAACGATCTCCGCACTCTCTTCAACCCTGTCCACGACAGTGAACTCCCGCGCACCGCGCCAGCCGCCCGGCGCCTGGTGTTTTTGGTCGTAGAGACGGGCTTCGGCACCGATCAGGATATCTGCCAATTGGTTATAGGCCGCGCCCCAGGCCGCGATGACGTCAGGGGTCGCCACCTCCTCGCCCAAGACCTCGGCAATGGCGCGCAACAAACAGGTACCGACAATCGGGTAGTGTTCCGGCAGGATTTGCAGGGCTACATGCTTATTGACGATGTTGGCCACCAAATCGCCCAGCGAGTCGAGTTGGTCGATGTGCCGCGCATACATCAATACGCCATTGGCCAGGGCACGGGGCTGGTCACCGCTGGCCTGGTGGGCCGGATTGAACAGCGGCCGCACTTCAGGGTATTCCGACAGCATCATGCGATAGAAGTACGTGATTAACGCTTCACCGCCGCTCTCCAGCAGCGGTACGGTGGATTTAACAATGGCACGGTCTTGAAGGCTAAGCATAAAGGTGACTCCTAAGCTTGGTTTGACTACCTTGGGCTTATCAGTTTCCGTGCCAAAAAATAAAACGTTAAAAATCAATTAGTTAAAAATACTGTAGTCCTATCGACAACAATGACTTTATAGTCTTGCCGACTACATGGAGTCACTATGACTGCAAAACCCTTGCTGACAGCGCTTCTGCCTCTGGTCAGTGACCTGTCGCGCGAACTGCCCGAAGGTGAGCGCTACCGACGCCTGCTCCACGCGATGCGCACCCTGCTCCCCTGCGATGCCGCCGCCCTGCTGCGCCTGGACGGCGAGTGGTTGGTGCCACTGGCCGTGGACGGCTTGAGCACCGACACCCTCGGCCGACGCTTCAAAGTCAGCGAACATCCACGTTTCGAAGCGTTGCTGTCCAGCCCCGGACCCAAACGCTTCGCCGCCGACAGTGAGTTGCCAGACCCCTATGATGGCTTGGTCGAAGGGCGCGCCGAACATCTGGAAGTCCATGACTGCATAGGCTGCCCACTGTTTATCGACGAACGTCCGTGGGGCCTGTTGACACTCGATGCGTTGGACCCGGAGCGCTTCGAACCAATCGAGCTGGAGGCCTTGCAAGCCTTCGCCAGCCTCGCTGCCGCCACCGTCAACGCCGCCGAGCGCATCGAACGGCTGGCCAATCGCGCCGAAGACGAACATCAACGCGCCGAGGTCTACCGTCAGGCCAGTGGCCAGCAACGCCACGAGATGATCGGCCAGAGCAAAGCCCACAAACGCCTGGTGGAGGAAATCAACTTGGTGGGCGGCAGCGATTTGACCGTGCTGATCACCGGCGAAACCGGCGTCGGCAAGGAACTGGTGGCCCAAGCGATCCACGCAGCGTCGCCCAGGGCTGACAAACCGGTCATCAGCCTCAACTGCGCCGCCCTTCCCGACGCCCTGGTGGAAAGCGAGTTGTTTGGCCATGTGCGCGGCGCGTTTACAGGGGCGACGAGCGACCGCCGGGGCAAATTCGAACTGGCCAACGGGGGCACGTTGTTTCTCGATGAAGTCGGTGAACTGTCACTGAAGGTGCAGGCCAAGTTGCTGCGCGTACTGCAAAGCGGTCAGCTGCAACGATTGGGTTCAGATAAAGAGCATCACGTGGACGTGAGGCTGATCGCCGCAACCAACCGCGACCTCGCCGAAGAAGTGCGTAGCGGTCGCTACCGTGCCGACTTCTACCACCGCCTGAGCGTTTACCCACTGCGGGTGCCGGCGCTGCGCGATCGCGGGCGGGATGTGCTGCTGATCAGCGGTTACTTCCTGGAACAGAACCGCTCGCGCCTGGGCCTCAACAGTCTGCGACTGAACAGCGACGCCCAGGCTGCATTGCTCGCGTATGACTGGCCAGGGAACGTAAGGGAGCTGGAACACTTGATAGGTCGCAGCGCCTTAAAGGCATTGGGCAACTGCAAACCACGGCCGAAAATGCTTGGTTTGAGTGCGGCGGATCTGGATTTACCTCAAGAGCGCGCTGAACACCCCGCTGAGCAGCCCACCGTCAACCCTGTCGCGTTACTGGCGGGTGACTTGCGGGCCGCGACCGAGGATTATCAGCGTCAACTGATCAGCGCCTGCCTGGAGCGCCACCACAATAATTGGGCCAGCGCGGCGCGTGAGCTAGGCTTGGATCGGGCGAATCTCGGGCGGATGGCCAAGCGTTTGGGGATGAAGTGACGGCCCCAACGCGAGCCTGCTCAGGATGACGTCCTACCGTTCACCCGAATTTCTAAAGCCTGCCCCCAAGAAGTCGATAACCCGGCATCGATAGATTTTGGCGATGTTATTCCTCGCCCATCACCTTTTTCCATAGAAGGTTTTTATGTCTTCCAACAAAGCCCGCGCAGATTCACTGTCGCTTCTGCTGTTTACCTTGCGCAGCGGCAAGCTGATGGCGATCAACCTGCTCAAAGTCAGTGAAATCATTCCCTGCCCGCCGCTGACCAAGCTGCCCGAGTCACACCCGCACGTCAAAGGCATCGCCACGTTGCGCGGCACCTCATTGTCGGTCATCGACTTGAGCCGCGCGATCGGCGAACGACCACTGGAAGACCCCAACGGCGGCTGCCTGATCGTCACCGACGTCAGCCGCTCCAAGCAGGGCCTGCACGTGCAGGCGGTGAGCAAGATCATTCACTGCCTGACCACCGACATCCGTCCGCCGCCCTTCGGCTCCGGCGGCGTGCGCTCATACATCACAGGCGTGACCTCGGTGGACGGGGCCTTGGTGCAAGTACTGGATATCGAAAAGGTCATCCACGGCATCGCACCGGCGCAGATCGTCATGGCGCCGACCGAACTGAGCATGGAAGACGCTGAAGTGCTGGGCAATGCGCGAATCCTGGTGGTCGATGACAGCCAAACCGCGCTCCAGCAATCCGTACACACCTTGCGCAACCTCGGCTTGCAGTGCCACACCGCTCGCAGCGCCAAGGAAGCCATCGACTGCTTGCTGGACCTGCAAGGCACTGTGCAGCAAATCAACCTGATCGTCTCAGACATCGAAATGTCGGAAATGGACGGCTACGCCTTCACTCGCACGCTGCGCGAAACGCCTGACTTTGCCCACCTTTACGTGTTGTTGCACACGTCTCTGGACAGCGCCATGAACAGCGAAAAGGCACGTCTGGCCGGGGCCAACGCCGTCCTGACCAAGTTCTCGTCGCCGGAACTGACCAAGTGTCTGATCGAAGCCGCCAAGGCAGTTGCCGAGCAAGGACACTGAGTTGGCCGAGGATTTCTGCTTTCTGATGCGGCGCAACCTCGTCGACGCACTGCCGGCTGTCACGTGGCCGAGCGGGATAGCGTTAACCACGTATCGCCCCGAACTCGCCGACGCCGTGCATCGGTTGATGACCCAGGGCTACCAAGAAGGTGGCGGTCGCGTACCGACGCTGGACGTCTGGCAACGGCGTTTTGAAACCGACCCCGAATACGACCCGGACCTGTGCTTCATCGCCCAGGACGCCGAAGGCATTGCCGGGGTGTGTCAGTGCTGGACCAGCGCCTACATCAAAAACCTGGTGGTGCATCCTCGGGCGCAGCGCATAGGGCTGGGCCGCGCATTGCTGCTGCAGGCGTTCAAGGTATTTGAACAACGCCGGGAAGGCTGGGTGGACTTGAAAGTGCTGGAGCACAACCAACGGGCACAACGCCTGTATGAAAATGTCGGAATGCGCGTGGTTCGCCGGGAACCCGTACCGGCCTGAGACCGCCATCGTCGTATGGCGGCCCGGAGCAAGCGAGCGCTCACCCTCAGGCATACTCCAACCTTGACCCTCACCCACCCAAGGATGCCTACCCCATGAAAGCCATCACCCTGACCGTCCTCTGCCTCAGCGCCCTCGCCCCTCAAGCCCAAGCGTCCAGCCCAGAAGCGTGGGCCGCCTACGACAGCACTGTACTCGCCAGTTGCACCCAGGCCAGCGCCCTGAAAAACGCCCAGCCAGTCGGCAGTGCGGCGCAATTCGACGACCAGATCGGCTATACCGCCCTCCTACTTCAAGGCCAATACCCGCAAAAACATCTGAAGGGCCAGCAAGGCACCGAACTGTGCCTCTACAACAAAAAGACCAAAACCGCCTATGTGACTGAATGGGACAGCGTCCGCCCGACAGCAACGTCGCAATGACTGGCGCATAACTTGCTTCATCCCACCTCTACGCGGTGGCTTTCTGTCGCCGTTTAACGACCTGACATGCGACTGATCGATCAATGAACACGACATTTTCCTGCGTAGGTTGTGGCAAATGCTGCACAGACCACCATGTGCCCCTGACCCTGAGCGAAGCCAGGATGTGGGCGGCGGATGGTGGTCAGGTGATCGTGCTGGTCGAGGGATTCCTGGGCAACGGCCTGGGCCTGCCGATGCAACAGCGCGAGCACGCCGAACGCCGCTCGGTGAGGGTCAACAGCGGCGCGGCCGACGCCTACGTAGCGATCACATTCGCCGCGTACAACGTCGGCCCCTGCCGGAATCTTGACGACGACAACCTTTGCCGCATCTACGATCGCCGGCCGCTGGTGTGCCGCATCTACCCTATGGAAATCAATCCACACATTCCCTTGAATCCGCAGGTGAAGGAGTGTCCACCCGAGTCGTGGGAAAAGGGGCCTGACTTGATTATCGGTGGCCAGTTGGTGGATCAGGCACTGGCGGAATTGATTCAACGCTCGCGTCAGGCCGATCGCGATGACGTGCAAGTCAAGGACGTCATTTGTTCGCAACTGGGGATTCGGACCACAGCGCTCAAGGGGGATGGATTTACCGCTTACCTGCCGGACATGGCCGCCTTCGCAGCGGTCGTCGATAACGTCATGGCACAACCATCGTCAGCGGCTACCAGTGAATGGTTGTTCCATGTCTCGGGCGAAGATATTGCCGGGCAAGTGCTGGCAGGCGGGGCTCAGGTGGCGACGGATGCCCCGCTGAATTATGCGTTTATTTCTTTGCGGGCGGCTTGATCATCCACGATGCGCGCGCAGAGCGTCCGCGCTGAACCTCCAGAAACAAAGACCTCGGTATTTAGTCCTCACCCTGCCGCGAACACACCTCGGGCAGGTGAGGATCAGCCGTAAACCTGTCAGCGAGCGGTAACCGCCAGGCATTCAACTTCGACTCGTGCATTCAATACTAGCTTGCTGGCGGCAAACGTCGTGCGCGCCGGCAAACGATCCGCCGGGAAAGAGCGCTTGTAGACCTCATTCATCGCACCGAAATCCTTGATATCAGCGAGGATGACCGTGCATTTGGCCACGTGATCCAGGGACGAACCGCCGCTTATCAATGCCGCGCGCAAGTTATGCATGGTCTGGGTCATCTGCGGGACAATACCGCCCTTGACCAATTTGCCATCAGTGCCGAGACCCACTACGCCTGACAGATAAACAGTCTCCCCAACCTGAACGGCATCAGAAAATGGCAGGCCTTCGTCGTTGGGAAAATAGCGTGGAACATCAGCGACGGCTGGCGGCAGGTAGCGCTGGGTAATCGTTTGGTACTGGCCGTTTTGCTTGAGACGCTCAAGTGCAGCGTTCAGGTTATCGCGTAACACGGTGTCGGTTTTACGCAGCGCCATCGCAACGCCACTCCCCAGCATCGGATCGTTGAGGGCCGGCCCGGCAAACGAAAAATCGCGTCCATAGGGATGGTTGAGCAGCGCATGGGTAATTTCAATGGTGTCTTGCAGGGTGGCATCGATTTCACCCGCCGCCAGGCTGGCAATCAGTTGATCGTTGAAATTGAAACTGCGCACCACCACACCTTCCGGAGCCCAGCGCGCCTTGGCGAACGCTTCACGACTGGTGCCCGCGAGTACGCCAACCCGCTTGCCCTTAAGCGACAAAGCGGTCGGTTGCAAACCCGCATCCTCGCGCGCCACCAAGCGGCTGCTAAGCGGATAAAGGTTCTCGGTGAAATCGATACGCTCGCGACGTGCCGGCGTCGGAGTCATCGGCATGATCGCATCGAATCGCCCGGCTTCAAGGGCTTCGATATTGGTCGCGTAGTCTTGGTCAACCCAGACACACCGTGCGTTGAGCTCGGCACACAACGCATTGCCCAACTCGATGTTCAGCCCCACCAGTTCACCCTTGTCGTCACGGCTCTCGAACGGCGGGACCAGAGCTTCGACGCCAAAACGGATCTGCGGGTCGACGGCTGACGACACGCAACCTGTGGTCAGTGACATCAGAAAAAACAGTGCGGGGATTTTTACCAGGGGCATTTCGATGGCCTTCTTCAAGAGTTCACGAGCATGAATCTTCGACGAAGGACCACCGACTTTCCCATAGGACGATTCGCGCATCCTTGTGGGAACTGTCTCTTTAAGGGGGGGGCAATGACCAGCCAATCAAACTGACTGTCAGCGTTTACCCATCGAACGACGAGTACCCGGTGGTGCGACGCCAGGCGTCTTGGTGTGACCGTTCTTGGCGCCGTTCTTGTACCACGGCTGACTCGCACTCTTGGCCGCAGCCAAATCGCCCGGTTTGAACGGAAACTTGAACGCTGGGATGTCGGCTTTGGTTTCGCTGTCTGCGCTGGAGTCGACGCTGTCTGGCAGGTCTGCCTGGTCGTCGCGCAAAGCGTCGGCGACCGGCGGTTGTGTCGGGGAAGTCATGAAAGCTCCGGGTGATGCACAAAGAGTCGGGCCCGATCAGCGAGCCGCGAAAGGCGGCAGTATACCTGCCCGGCCGACACACGCACGCGCACCTTCGTCGGCCGTGAAAGAATTTCCAACGACGGCCGTTGCTTGCCCTTACCGGTAGGTAACGGTGATGATCCCCGATTCAGGCCCAGAAACGCTGCCATTGCTGGACGCCTTCAAGGGTTCAAACGCTGTCGAAAAAGGAATCGTGCCATGACCACAAGCGTTACGGTACGTGTCGACATCCAGGCTCAACCCAGGCTGCACTTGTACACGCTGGGACTGGGTAAAGCTTTGCGCCCCAGCACGCCCCACCTGGCAGCCCGAATCGACGATTTGCCCGACAAAATCAATCTGCCCCGAAGACACCTGTGGCGCGGCAGAGACGCCCAGCGGCATCAGCAACAGCACACTTGAAACGACGACTTTAAGATTCATTTCAAAGACACTCCCGGCATAACAACCCAGGATTCGCCTGAGCCACGAGCGGGACGCGTTACGACTGAACCCCACAACTTCTGTATCCGCCCGCCGGAACAGATCTTTAACAGCTTAGCGGGAAAAAGCGCCTGACCAGAGCAACGGATATCCCCCGCCCCCCCAAAACCAGGTCGGCCCAGAGGCCGCCAAGACCAAAACCAAAAGCCCAAACTGACAGCGCCGTCAGCTAGCCGTCACCGTCCTGACCGTGTAGCAAGACTATAAGAAAGGTATATAGCCGATACCACTCCCAACCACCCAGCCCGGCGTCCCACCCGCATGCGAACTCATAAAAAAAATGCCTTGATCGCCGCCGCCCTGATTATTCTGGCCGCGCTGAGCCTGTGGTACGCCACCAAACCCGCCACCACCAAACTTGCCACCCCCACCGCCATCCCCGTGCGCGTGGTCAGCGTCACCCAAAAAGACGTGCCACGCTACGTCAGCGGTATCGGCTCGGTGATCTCCCTGCACAGCGTCGTGGTGCGTGCGCAGATCGACGGCATCCTCACCAAAATACTGGTCAAGGAAGGGCAACTCGTCAAAACCGGCGACCTGCTCGCCACCATCGACGATCGCTCGATTCGCGCCAACCTCGATCAGGCCCGTGCCCAGCTGGGCCAAAGCCAGGCACAACTGCAAGTCGCGGAGGTCAACCTCAAGCGCTACAAGTTATTGAGTGTCGATGACGGCGTGTCCAAGCAGACTTACGACCAGCAACAAGCGCTGGTCAACCAGCTCAAGGCCACCGCACAGGGAAATCAGGCCGCCATCGACTCTGCCCTGGTGCAACTTTCATACACGCAGATCCACTCTCCGGTTACCGGTCGCGTCGGCATTCGCACGGTGGATGAGGGCAACTTCCTGCGCATGACGGACACGCAAGGCCTGTTCACGGTGACCCAGATTGATCCGATTGCCGTGGCATTCGCCTTGCCGCAGCAAATGCTCCCGACCCTGCAAGGCCTGATAAATGATCCCCAACACGCCCAGGTCAAGGCCTACATCGGCGCCGACACCGAGGGCGAAACCGGCAACCTGCTCGGCGAAGGCCATCTGACACTGATCGATAACCAGATCAGCGCCAACACCGGGACCATTCGCGCCAAGGCTGAATTCAATAACTCCGGACAGAAGCTCTGGCCCGGCCTGCTGGTCACGGTAAAAATTCAGACAGCGCTGGATAAGGATGCACTGGTAGTGCCGCCTACTGTCGTACAACGCGGCCTCGACCAACATTTCGTGTATCGGGTCAACGGTGACAAAGTCGAAACCGTGTCCGTGCAAATGGTCTATCAAGGCAGCAGTCAGGACATTATCAAAGGCGTTAACCCCGGCGACGTGCTCGTCAGCGACGGTCAGTCGCGACTCAAGCCCGGTTCAACCGTGCAGGTGCTGACGGATCCGCCGCCGGTGGTGCAATCGGAGTCGCCGCAATGAAGGGCCACGGCTCCGTCTCCGCATGGTGCATCGACCACCCGGTGGCGACAATTCTGCTGACGTTTGCGCTGGTGTTGCTAGGGGTGATTGCCTTCCCGCGCCTGCCGATTGCGCCCTTACCGGAAGCGGAATTCCCGACCATTCAGGTGTCCGCGCAATTACCCGGCGCCAGCCCCGACACCATGGCCTCGTCGGTGGCCACGCCGCTGGAAGTGCAATTCAGTGCCATCCCCGGCATGACCCAAATGACCTCGAGCAGTGCCTTGGGCTCCAGCCTGCTGACCCTGCAATTCACTCTCGACAAAAGCATCGACACCGCGGCCCAGGAAGTGCAGGCCGCGATCAATACCGCCGCCGGCAAATTACCCAAGGACATGCCGACGCTACCGACTTGGAAGAAGGTCAACCCGGCCGACAGCCCGGTGCTGATCCTCAGCGTCAGCTCGACCCAGATGCCCGGCACTGAACTCAGTGACTTGGTGGAAACCCTGCTTTCGCGCCAGATCAGTCAAATCGACGGCGTAGGCCAAATCAACATCACCGGCCAGCAACGTCCGGCGATCCGGGTGCAGGTGTCGGCTGACAAACTCGCGGCCATCGGCCTGACGCTGGCGGACATTCGTCTGGCGATCCAGCAGACCAGCCTCAACCTGGCCAAAGGCGCGCTGTACGGTGAGTCGAGTATTTCGACCCTGTCCACCAACGACCAGTTGTTTCACCCCGAGGAATACAGTCAGCTGATTGTTTCCTACAAGGACGGGGCACCGGTCCACCTCAAGGATGTGGCCAACGTTGTCAACGGTTCGGAAGATGCCTACGTTCAGGCCTGGGCCGGCGATCAACCCGGTGTGAACCTGGTGATCTCCCGGCAACCCGGCGCGAACATCGTCGAGACCGTAGACCGTATTCAGGCCGCCCTGCCGCGACTGGAAGCCATGTTGCCGGCCTCGGTGCAGGTCAAGGTGTTGATCGACCGCACCCAGACCATCCGTGCCTCGCTGCATGAAGTGGAAATAACCTTGCTCATCGCGATCATGCTAGTGGTGGCGGTGATGGCGCTGTTCTTGCGCCAGTTATCGGCAACGATGATTGTGTCCGCGGTACTCGGCGTTTCGCTGGTCGCCAGTTTCGCCCTGATGTACATCATGGGGTTCAGCCTGAACAACCTGACCCTGGTAGCGATCGTGGTGGCCGTGGGGTTTGTGGTGGACGATGCAATTGTGGTGGTAGAAAACATTCACCGCCACCTGGAAGCTGGCGAAGGCATGCGCGAAGCGGCGATCAAGGGTGCCGGCGAAATTGGTTTTACCGTGGTCTCGATCAGTTTCTCGCTGGTCGCTGCGTTTATCCCGCTGCTGTTCATGGGCGGCGTGGTCGGGCGGTTGTTCAAGGAGTTCGCCCTGACCGCGACCTCGACCATCCTCATTTCGGTGGTGGTTTCGCTGACGTTGGCACCGACCCTGGCCGCGCTGTTCATGCGTGCGCCCGTACACCACGCCCACAGCAAACCGGGCTTCGGCGAGCGCCTGCTGACCTGGTACGAAAAAGGCCTGCGCCGCGCCCTCGCCCATCAGAAATTGATGATCGGGGTGTTTGGCCTGTCGCTGGGGCTGGCCATCGCCGGTTACATTTTTATCCCCAAGGGCTTCTTTCCGATTCAGGACACCGGCTTCGTGCTGGGCACCACCGAAGCCGCCGCTGATATTTCATACGGCGACATGGTGAAAAAACACTTGGCGATGGCCGAAATCGTCGCGGCCGACCCGGCCGTTGAGGCGTTTTCGCACTCCGTCGGCGTCTCAGGCAGCAACCAGACCATCGCTAACGGCCGTTTCTGGATTGCCCTGAAAAAGCGCGGCGACCGTGATGTATCGGCCAGCCAGTTCATCGACCGGATTCGCCCGCAACTGATGAAAGTCCCCGGCATCGTGCTCTATTTACGCGCAGGCCAAGACATCAACCTCAGCTCCGGCCCGAGCCGCGCCCAATACCAATACGTGCTCAAGAGCAATGACGGCGCGACGCTCAGCACCTGGACCCAGCGCCTGACGGAAAAACTGCGAACCAACCCGGCATTCCGCGATATATCAAACGACTTGCAACTGGGTGGCAGCATCACTCATATCAACATTGATCGCAGCGCTGCCGCGCGGTTCGGCCTGTCCGCCAGCGATGTCGATGAAGCGCTGTACGACGCTTTTGGCCAACGACAAATCAACGAGTTTCAGACCCAGATCAACCAATACAACGTGATTCTGGAACTGGACACCCAGCAGCGCGGCAAAGCCGAAAGCCTCAACTACTTCTACCTGCGCTCACCGCTCAGCGGTGAGATGGTGCCGCTGTCGGCCCTGGCGAAATTCGATGCGCCGACCATTGGTCCACTGTCCATCGCCCATGACGGGATGTTCCCGGCCGCCAACCTGTCGTTCAACCTCGCCCCCGGCGTGGCACTGGGCGACGCGGTGATCATGCTGAACCAGGCCAAGGTCGAGATCGGCATGCCGGCGGCCATCAGCGGCAACTTCCAGGGCGCGGCTCAGGCGTTTCAGAGTTCCCTGGCCAGCCAGCCGTGGCTGATCCTGGCAGCGCTGGTGGCGGTGTACATCATTCTCGGCGTGTTGTACGAGAGCTTCGTCCATCCACTGACCATCATCTCGACCCTGCCGTCGGCGGGGCTCGGGGCGGTGATCATGCTGTGGATCTGCGGCCAGGACTTTTCAATCATGGCGCTGATCGGGCTCGTGCTGCTGATCGGGATCGTCAAGAAAAACGGCATTCTGATGATCGACTTTGCCCTCGAAGCCCAGCGCAAGGGTGGCTTGCCTCCGGAAGAAGCGATCTATCAAGCCTGTATTACGCGGTTCCGGCCGATCATCATGACCACCCTCGCCGCGCTGCTCGGCGCGTTGCCGCTGATGCTCGGCTACGGCACTGGCGCCGAACTGCGCCAGCCGCTGGGGATCGCGGTAGTCGGCGGCTTGCTGGTGAGCCAGGCGCTGACGCTGTTTACCACGCCGGTCATATACTTGTGGCTTGAGCGGCTATTTCATCGGCCCAAACCAGCCCCGATACCGGTGCTGGCGACCACAGACTGAGGCGGGTCATGCGCGTTCTGATTATCGAAGACGAGGAAAAAACCGCGGACTATTTGCACCGCGGCCTGACGGAGCAGGGTTACACCGTGGACCTGGCGCGGGATGGGATCGAAGGCCTGCACCTGGCGCTGGAAAGTGACTACGCGGTGATCATTCTCGACGTCATGCTGCCGGGCCTGGATGGCTTCGGCGTGCTGCGAGCCCTGCGTGCGCGCAAACAAACGCCGGTGATCATGCTCACCGCGCGGGAACGGGTAGAGGACCGCATCAAAGGCTTGCGCGACGGCGCCGACGATTACCTTGGCAAACCGTTTTCGTTCCTTGAACTGGTGGCGCGCCTGCAAGCACTGACCCGGCGCAGCGGTGGTCATGAGCCGGTTCAAGTTAGCATCGCTGACCTGTGGATCGATTTGATCAGCCGCAAGGCGACCCGTGCCGGCGCCCGTCTGGACCTGACCGCCAAAGAGTTCTCGCTGCTCAGTGTGCTGGCCCGTCGACAAGGTGAAATCCTCTCGAAAACGGCTATCGCCGAAATGGTCTGGGACATCAATTTCGACAGCGACGCCAACGTTGTCGAGGTCGCGATCAAACGCCTGCGGGCAAAACTCGACGGACCGTTCGACGAAAAACTGCTACACACCATTCGCGGCATGGGTTACGTGCTGGAGAGTCGCGGTGTCCAGTAACTCGATTGCACTGCGCTTGAGCGGGATGTTCACGCTGGTGGCGCTGTTGGTGTTTTTGTTGATTGGCTGGGCGCTGTATCAGCAGGTCGAAAAGGGCCTGGGCCTGTTGCCCGAGGCCGAGCTGGATGCGCGCTACAGCGTGCTCGAGTCCACGGTTGGACGCTTCGGCACCCCTGAACATTGGGTGAAGATCAACAACAAGCTCAACCTGCTGGGCGAGGAAGACAAACGCATCCGCTTCTGGATTATCAGCGGCGATACGGCCTACGAGTACGGCAACCCGCCCCCACAGGTACGGGCCTTTGCCGAGGGGCCATTGGGTCGGCGCGACTTGCAACTGCCGGGGCAGCGTTACCCGTTGAAAGTGCTGGTCAGCCAGTTCCCGGCCAAGGATCAGCGACCGCCGCTGCGCTTCCTGATCGCCATCGACACCGAGACATTTTTACAGACCCAACATCACTTGCTGATCGCCTTGATCGGCCTGGCGATTGTCGGCGTTCTGCTGGCCTCGGCCCTAGGTTACTGGGTGGCGCGGATAGGTCTCAAACCGTTGATCAAGTTGTCTCAGGAAGCCCAACGCCTGGCCCCGCCGCTGCGCTCGGGGCGTTTACGGCTGTCGCCGTTGCCGCCGGAGCTGGATCAATTCGTCAGTTCGTTCAATTCGACACTGGAGCGGGTTGAACAGGCTTATTCGCGACTGGAGTCGTTCAACGCCGATGTCGCCCATGAGTTGCGCTCGCCGCTGACCAATTTGATTGGCCAGACCCAAGTGGCGCTGACCCGCGGACGTTCGGCGGAGCACTATTTCGAGGTGCTGCAATCGAACCTAGAAGAGTTGGAGCGGCTGCGTTCAATCATCAATGACATGCTGTTCCTGGCCAGCGCCGATCAGGGCAGCAAGGCGACCAAACTGACCTCCACCTCACTGGCGGATGAAGTCGCCACGACCCTGGAGTATCTGGACTTCATCCTTGAAGACGCCCAGGTTCAGGTTCACGTCAGCGGTGACGCTCAGGTGAGCATCGAAATTGCCCATCTGCGCCGCGCCTTGATCAATCTGCTGAGCAACGCGGTGCAGCACACCGAACCTGGACAGGTGATTGAGGTGCTTATCGAGGTCGAGGCGCATCAGGTGAGTATCGGCGTGACCAACCCCGGCTTGCCGATTGCCAGCGAGCATCTGCCGCGACTGTTCGAGCGCTTTTATCGGGTGGATGCGTCACGCAGCAACAGTGGGAATAACCACGGGTTGGGACTGGCAATCGTCAAGGCCATTGCGTTGATGCACGGTGGTGATGTGTTTGTGCATAGCGATCAGGGGATGAATACCTTCGGCATCCACCTCCCGGCCTGAATGATCGCTACCCACTGCAATCGTTCCCGCGCCGAGCGTGAGAATGACCGCCCCGAACTGTTGCTTTGTTCGCAACAGTCCTTTCTGAAATCGACTCTGGTTCCCACCGCCATCGGGCCTAAGCCTTGCCAGTCAGGCGTCTTTGAAACCCGGCAAACCATTGGCTGCACGCCATTCTTTAACCGTTTGGGTGATGCCTTCTGCTGAGTTATCAGCACCGTCCTCAGGATAATAAATCAGATCAGAGCCTGTTGGATGCTCAGTGAGGCGTTCAAGCTCATCAAGTAGAGGGTCTAGAACCTCATCTGGAGACCCCTTGTTTGCAGTGAATATTTCCTGCATGAAGCTGACAAATTCAGCTTCCGTATATTCAGAGATACTCTTTTTTCATAGTCTGTTACCGGTGAATTTCAATGTGGTTTTTAGGCGTGTTGACCCGTAAATTATCTACGTTGTAGACCTCTCCGCCTTCGGAAACCAAGTCCACATGATGTATCTCAAAGGAACGTTTTTTCCCCGCATGGTCAGGCTTTCGTGCTTTTGGCGCATATCCATCTTGCATACGGTCTATATTTTGGGGAATGAACTGGCTACTTAACTCTGGGGCAGCCGCTACAGCCTTCCAAAACGCCTTCCTGAACGCATCAAAACTACTGAAGCTTTTCCCCCTGAGCTGATCAGCAATTCGAGTCGGAATCGGTGCATCAAGCCCAAGCCCAACCCCAGCACCGGCTAACCAGATACCCGAAACGGCCTGTCACCGCCCCGTCACTGTGCCCGGATCAAGACGCACGTTCATCACGATGTACAGCGGTTTTAAGTCCGAATTAGCCGGGGAAACGAGGATGAAATCCTTGTAATCAGGCGGATGAATCGGGTTGACGATCATGTTGTCCGCGTGTTCGGTCGGCGGATAAGTTCAGATTTGAGGGGCTTGCGGGGCGGCTTCGAGTGCTGGAATACCTAAGGTACTAGACGGGTCAGTGGCGGGCGTCCAGATCAACGTAACACCGTCACCGTCGTGCAGCTTTATTTTCGTGTTCAGGCGTCGAGTATTAGTGATCAAGTCCGATGCTGTGAGGTCATTCGACACGCTCGATGCGGTCTGTTTAATGTCCAACTCGACATCACCATCGAGCGTTAAACCTACGTCCTGACGGGTGATCGTCTGGTAAGGATTATCGAGCGGTGTGGCTGCGCTGGTGGTTGTACCGCTCAGAAACGGCACGTTTTGACCTACAACGATACTGGCCTTCTCGCGGTTCAGTACCAGGAGCTGAGGCGTTGAAAGAATCTTGTTCTTGCCGCAGTTTTGAACCGACTGAACAAACGCACCAAGCCTTCGAACAGTCGCAGGAAGAGATGACCGCCAAAGCCCAGGATGCTGCACACCCGCCTCAAGCGTCGACATCCGCAACCCGGCAACAGGCTGATAAAGACAGCTGATCCACCGTATCGCTCTGTTTCCCCCGACACTTTTCTTCGGCTCTTCCCTTTGAAAAGTTGTCTTCAAAGCCGCTGCTATCAGCGGCTTTTTTTTGTAGTGGTTTTAATGGTTTTACGTTGGGTCGTCAGAAAGGTCAGCATGTTTTGCTGGCCTTTTTTTAACCCGGGACTTATACAGGCGCACGGGTAGGCAGTCGTTGTGGGGACGCTGTCCGGTTCTTGAAAAGAACTATTCGCAACACCTTAATTTGCAGAAGTCAGAACCATGAGTGTGAGCAAAGTAAAATCTCACCATCCGATTCGCTCGACGCGGTCGGAGTCGCTTCTGTTGCTGAGCAGCTCGGTGTTGGTAGTCGCTATTTTGAGCATCGTCACTTTTCTGCTGGTCCGCGAGCGCGCCACCGCCCAACTTTTAGCGACGCGTGAGGCGTCGAATATCGTGCAATTGATCGATGCAGACGTGCTGCGCAACATCGAACTCTATGACCTGTCACTACGCGGTTTGATCGCAGCGTCCTGGCGCGAAGAGCTCAAAAGCGTTTCCCCTTCCATCCGTCATCTGGCCTATTTTGATCGAGCGACGGCGGCCCCCTACAAGGGCGATATTCTGCTGCTCGACACGCAAGGTGACGTGGTCGCCGACTCGGCGTCGGTAGTGCCCCGGACGGGCAACTTTTCCGACCGTGAATATTTCCAGTCGCATCTGAACAATACCGACCCAGGCATGCACATCAGCCGTCCGTTTCGCGCCAGAACCGCAGACCATGAATGGCGTATCAGCTTTAGTCGTCGGATCAGCGGCACACAAGGCGAGTTCATGGGGGTGGCCGAAGCGGCGATGCGCTTGAGCTATTTCGACAAACTGTTCAAAAGCCTCAGTATCGGCAATGGCAGCACTGTCAATCTGATCAGTACCAACGGGATTCTGCTAGCTCAGGAACCGCCCCTCGCCGATAACTTGATCGGTAAAGACTTCAGCAACCGCCCCAATTTTCTGCGCATCGTCAAGGAAGGCGAAGGCAGCTTCAGCGGCGTCTCCAGCGTTGATCAAAAGCAGCGCCTGTATACCTTTTCTCAGGTCGGCAATTTACCGCTGATTGTGATCGTTGCGCTGTCCAGTGATGACGTGTTTGCTGGCTGGAAGCGCACGATGATCGTGGTCAGCATGGCCTCTATTGCACTGTGTATCAGCCTGCTCTGGCTGACCTGGTTGTTGAGCCGCGAACTTCGCCTGCGCCACAAGGCCGAGCAGGAGCTGGCGCAATTGGCCGCCACTGACGCCCTCACGGGACTGGCTAACCGCCGCACGCTGGATCAAGTGCTGCGCCACGAATGGTTTCGCGCACAACGCTCTGGCAAACCCTTGTCGGTATTGATGATCGACGCCGATAACTTCAAGGCATTCAATGATCGCCATGGCCACCAGGCAGGCGATGATGCCCTGCGTGCAGTGGCCAAGGTCATCAGTGGCAGCATCCGACGCCCGGCCGATCTCGTCGCCCGTTACGGCGGCGAGGAGTTTTCAGTGATCCTTGCCGAAACCGACAGCGAGGGCGCGCAGCAGATCGCTGAGCACGTTCGTCGGGCGGTGGAGCAGTTACCACTGGCGCCAGGCGCAGATTCACCGATTACTGTCAGTATCGGGATCAGCACGTGGACCACTGCTACGGAGGTCGGACTGGAGCAGTTGCTGGTTGCGGCGGACAAAGCGTTGTATCAAGCCAAGGAAGGAGGCCGGAATCGAGTCATGGCGGGATAAACAGGTGCGCCGAGTTGAGTGACCTCGCCGCGAACCCAGCGTGCGCCCATCACCCCGCAACTGTCGAAAAACAGGACAGGCAGCCCCATAAAAAAAGGCCACCCGAAGGTAGCCTTTAAAAACTAGAGAGGTTTTTTTACACGGCCGCTACGGGACGCATGTAAGAGATCGGTGCAGCGCTGGCGTCTTCGAAAGTCACGACTTCCCAAGCATCTGTCTGCTCAATCAACTTGCGCAGCAGCTGGTTGTTCAATGCATGTCCGGACTTGAAGCCCTTGAACTCACCAATCAGGCTATTGCCCAGCAGGTAGAGATCACCAATTGCATCGAGGATTTTGTGCTTCACGAATTCGTCTTCATAGCGAAGACCGTCTTCGTTCAGTACGCCATCCGCGTCGACCACAATAGCGTTTTCAACGCTGCCGCCGAGTGCGAGATTGTGCTTGCGCAGGTACTCGATATCACTCATGAAACCAAAGGTACGGGCGCGGCTGACTTCTTTTACAAACGAAGTGCTGGAAAAATCCACGCTTGCACTTTGTGTGCGGTCACGGAAAACCGGGTGATCGAAATCGATCTCGAAGCTCACTTTGAAACCTTCGAAAGGAACAAAAGTGGCGCGCTTGTCGCCATCTTCAACTGTCACTTCCCGCAGGATCCGGATGAACTTCTTGGCTGCGTCCTGTTCTTCCAGGCCGGCCGATTGAATCAGGAATACGAAAGGTCCAGCGCTACCATCCATGATTGGGACTTCGGACGCGGAGAGCTCGACGTAGGCGTTATCGATGCCCAGGCCAGCCATGGCCGAGAGCAAGTGCTCCACCGTGTCCACTTTGACGTCACCGTTAACCAGTGTGGTCGACATTGTGGTTTCGCCAACGTTTTCTGCGCGAGCAGGAATCTGCACCACAGGATCGAGGTCAGCACGACAAAACACAATGCCGGTGTCGATAGGCGCGGGCTTGAGGGTCAGGTATACCTTCTCCCCGGAGTGCAGGCCTACACCTGTGGCACGGATAATATTTTTCAGTGTGCGTTGTTTAATCATGGCTTGGGCCGCTTCAGCGCAAATTGCGAACTGGTATCAACAAAGGCTGGCGATAATAGCAGACCAGACCTTTGCTGAACACCAATCACCTTCATAGCCCTGATACATTCCATCAATCAGCCTGGCGACGCAGGAAAGCCGGGATGTCCAGGTAGTCCAGGTCGTCTTGCGGATTCATCTTCGCGGCAGTCGCAGCACCGGCCTGAGCCTGGTTGCGCATAACGGTCGGACGGTCCAGATCGCGGTAGTTCACGGCAGGCTGTTCCTGACGAACGGGAGCTTGCTGTTGCGGCTGGGAGGACATCGAAGTGTGAACGGTGTTGTCGATAACCTTTACAGGCTTCTCGATTTTCGCGCCCAGACCCGTGGCAACCACGGTCACGTGCAGCTCGTCACGCATGTCCGGATCGATAACAGTACCGACCTTGACCATGGCGTGCTCGGAAGCGAAGGCTTCGATGATGCTACCCACGTCGGAGTACTCACCCAGTGACAGGTCAGGACCGGCGGTGATGTTCACCAAAATACCGCGCGCACCTTGCAGGTTCACGTCTTCGAGCAATGGGTTGCGAATGGCCGCTTCGGTGGCCTCGCGTGCACGGTTCGGACCGCTGGCGCAGCCAGTGCCCATCATCGCCATGCCCATTTCGCTCATCACGGTACGGACGTCGGCAAAGTCGACGTTGATCATGCCCGGACGCTTGATGATGTCGGAGATACCGCGAACGGCACCGGCCAGTACATCGTCAGCCTTGGCGAACGCGGACAGCAGGCTTGCGTCCTTGCCCAGGATGGTCAGCAGCTTCTCGTTGGGAATGGTGATCAACGAGTCAACGCTTTCAGACAGCAGACGGATACCTTCGTCAGCGATCTGCATACGCTTGCGACCTTCGAACGGGAACGGACGAGTCACCACCGCAACGGTGAGAATCCCCATTTCCTTGGCCACTTCAGCAATGATTGGCGCCGCACCGGTACCGGTACCGCCGCCCATGCCGGTGGTGATGAACACCATGTTGGTGCCCTGCAAGACTTCGGCGATACGTTCGCGGTCTTCCAAAGCGGCCTGACGACCGACTTCAGGGTTGGCGCCAGCGCCAAGACCTTTGGTCACGCCGGTGCCCAGTTGCAGGATGGTCCGCGCGCCAATGCTTTTCAGCGCCTGGGCATCAGTGTTGGCGCAGATGAATTCCACGCCTTCAATGTTGCTCTTGACCATGTGATTGACTGCGTTGCCGCCGCCACCGCCAACACCGATAACTTTAATTACCGGGCTTTGCGGGATGTTGTCTACGAGTTCGAACATTTTCCCTCTCCTTACATTCTCTAGTTTTTTTCGCCTACTGCATTTTTGAAACGGTATTGCGGTAATTCGTTAGAAGTTGCCTTGAACCCAGCTCTTGATGCGATCGAGCAAGGCGGGTTTCGGCTCTTCATTGCTGTAGCTGTCACGGCTGCTGATGCCCGAGAACGAAATGCCGTCGGACTGCTTTTGCAGGCCATACATCAAGAGGCCAACACCGGTGGAATAAATCGGGTTGCGCACCACGTCATCCAGTCCCTTGACGCCATGCGGTACGCCCAGACGCACCGGCATGTGGAAAATTTCTTCGGCCAGCTCGACCGCACCTTCCATCTTCGACGTACCACCCGTCAGGACGATGCCGGCCGGAATCAAGTCTTCGTAGCCACTGCGGCGCAGTTCGGCCTGAATCAGCGTGAACAACTCGTCGTAACGCGGCTCGACCACTTCAGCCAACGCCTGGCGGGACAACTCACGCGGCGGACGGTCGCCGACGCTTGGCACTTTGATGGTTTCACCGGCACCGGCCAGTTTGGCCAGGGCACAGGCGTAGCGAATCTTGATTTCTTCGGCGTACTGGGTCGGGGTGCGCAACGCCATGGCGATGTCGTTGGTCACCTGGTCGCCCGCAATCGGGATCACGGCCGTGTGGCGGATCGCACCTTCGGTGAAGATCGCAATGTCGGTAGTGCCACCGCCGATGTCCACCAGGCAAACACCCAGTTCTTTCTCGTCATCGGTCAGGACCGAATAAGCGGAAGCCAACTGTTCAAGGATGATGTCGTCGATTTCGAGGCCACAGCGACGCACACATTTCTCAATGTTCTGAGCGGCGTTAACGGCGCAAGTGACCACGTGGACCTTGGCTTCCAGACGCACGCCGGACATGCCCAGCGGCTCACGAACGCCTTCCTGGTTGTCGATCACGTAGTCCTGAGGCAGCGTGTGCAGCACGCGCTGGTCTGCCGGGATCGCCACGGCCTGGGCAGCGTCGAGGACGCGCTCAAGGTCGGCGGCGCTGACTTCGCGATCACGAATTGCAACGATGCCGTGGGAATTCAGGCTGCGGATGTGATTACCGGCCACACCGACAAACGCCGAGTGAATGCGGCAACCGGCCATCAGCTGCGCTTCTTCGATGGCGCGCTGGATCGATTGCACGGTGGACTCGATGTTCACCACTACGCCTTTTTTCAGGCCGCGGGACGGGTGCGTACCGATCCCGACGATTACCAGCGTGCCATCGTCCGCGACCTCACCGACCAGCGCCACCACCTTGGAGGTGCCGATATCGAGACCGACGATCATTTTGCCGCTTTGCACGTTTGCCATGGGTCCTGCCTCTTCTTAATTCTTCGCGACAGCGGGTTGAGCTGTCGTCGGCGCTACAGGTTCCCGCCAGCCAACAGCGAGGCCGTTGGCGTAGCGCAGATCGATGCGCGCAATGTTCGTAATCTGCTCTTTAAGCGTCTTGTCATAGATGGCAATGAAGCGGCGCATCTTTTCCACCAAGGCACCGCGTCCCAGCAGCAGCTCAATGCCGGGCCCTGCACTGCCGGCGCCCGTGGTCAGGAACCAGCTGCCTCGTTCACGTAACTCCAGGCGCGCAATGGAGAAGCCCAATGGCCTAAGCATCTGGCTCAGCACCTGGTATTGCTGCATCACTTGCTGCTGGGCCCGTTGTGGCCCGAACAGTTGTGGCAGATGTTCGTAATTCGCCAGTTCCTTGGGCGTAAACGCCTGCCCCTGGTTGTTCAGCAGTGCCTCATCGCCCCAACGGGCCACCGGCAATTGTTCTTCCAGGCGGATCACCACTTGGTCCGGCCACACCCGGCGCACCTCGGCGTGGGCGATCCATGGCATCTGCTCCAGCTCCGTGCGCATGCTCGCCAGGTCGATGGTGAAGAAGCTTGACGCCACGTAAGGGGCGATCCGCTGTTGCACGGCTTGCTGGCTGATGTAGCTCAAATCGCCCTGCACATTGATCTTGGTGATCGGCCGGTCCGCGTAAGGCAGCAAACGTTGCGCGCCCTCGTAAGTCCCCACCCCCAGCACCACCAACAACACAGGCCAGAACAAGGCTTTGAGAAAACCAAAATTGGCTTTCGGCAGGCGCGCAGACATCGGCTCTTTGGCAACCATTCGGCTGGCACCCCGCGGTACCGGCTTGCGGCCGGGCGGTGCGGGGGGCTGATGACGTAGCGATGCGCCTTGCATGGTCTTAACCTCGCGGCTCTTCGTTGCTGGCAGCATTACCGGCAACACTGTCTGCCAAAATGGCCAGAACCAGTTGCTGGAAATCCAAACCGGCGGCCAGGGCCGCCATCGGCACCAGGCTGTGATCGGTCATGCCGGGGGCCGTGTTGACTTCCAGGAACCAGAACTGCCCATCGGCGTCCTGCATCACGTCTGCCCTGCCCCAACCGGCGATACCCAGCGCCTCACAGGCTTTCGCCGTGAGGTCCATCAGTTCTTTTTCTTTGCTGCTGTCCAGGCCACATGGAATTCGGTACTGAGTATCGGAGGCCACGTACTTGGCGTCGTAGTCGTAGAAACTGTGCGTCGTGCCCAGGGCAATCACTGGCAACACCTGGTCACGCAGGGTGGCGATGGTGAACTCCGGACCTTGAATCCATTGTTCGACCAACACTTGCGAATCGTAGGTACTGGCCGCTTTCCATGCGTCGGTCAACTCCGACGCCGTATTCACTTTGGCCATCCCGATACTTGAACCTTCATGGGCCGGTTTGACGATCAAAGGGAAGCCCAGTTCCGTGGCCGCAGAAATACAATCGGCCTCAGAGGTCAGCACCGCGTGGCGTGGCGTCGGAATCCCGAGGCTGTGCCAAATTTGTTTAGTGCGCAGTTTGTCCATGGCCAGTGCCGAGGCCAGAATGCCGCTGCCGGTATACGGAATACCCAGGCATTCGAGTAAGCCCTGCATGCTGCCGTCTTCACCACCACGACCGTGAAGGATGATGAAGGCGCGGTCGATTTTTTCGCTCAACAACCGTTGTAAAAAGTCATCGCCGACGTCGATACCGAACGCGTCCACGCCCGCGCTTTGCAGCGCCTTGAGCACGGCGTCACCTGACTTGAGAGACACTTCGCGCTCGGCACTTTTGCCGCCGAACAGTACCGCAACGCGGCCAAAGTCTGTCGGCGCGACGGTGGAGACGAGGTTGGCGTAAGCAGCAGTCATTTCAACTTCCCCTCAACCGACGCCGCAACGGCACCGGCGAACAACGGACTCTTCAACAGTTTCGGTGCGAGACCACCGATATCACCGGCGCCCTGGCACAGCAGAATGTCGCCGGCACGCAGCAGCGGCTTGACGATCGGCGCGAGGTCGACACCACGCTCGATGTAGATCGGATCAAGTTGACCGCGCTGGCGGATGCTGTTGCACAGTTTGCGGCTGTCAGCGCCCGGGATCGGCTCTTCGCCCGCCGGGTAGACTTCCATCAGCAGCAAGACATTGGCGTCGGCCAGCACATTGACGAAATCGTCATACAGATCGCGAGTGCGGCTGTAACGGTGCGGCTGGTAAACCATCACCAAACGACGATCCGGCCAGCCACCGCGCACGGCTTTAATCACTGCGGCGACTTCAGTCGGGTGGTGACCATAGTCATCCACCAGCATCACGTGGCCGTCGTCCACCGGCAGTTCGCCATAGACCTGGAAGCGTCGACCCACGCCCTGGAACCCGGACAGGCCCTGAACGATGGCCTCATCGCTGACGCTCTCATCGCTGGCAATACAAATGGTCGCCAGGGAGTTCAATACGTTGTGATTGCCTGGCATGTTGACCGAAACATCCAGTGGCTCGCGATCAGGGCGCAGCACCGTAAAGAAGGTCTGCATGCCTTGCTGACGCACGTTGATCGCACGCACGTCGCAGTCTTCGCCGAAGCCGTAGGTGACCGTCGGACGTTTAACCAGCGGCAAGATTTCACGCACCACCGGATCGTCCAGGCACAGCACCGCCAACCCGTAGAACGGCAGATTGTGCAGAAACTCGACGAACGTTTTCTTCAGTTTGTTGAAGTCACCGTCGTAGGTCGCCATGTGATCGGCGTCGATGTTAGTGACCACGGCCACCAACGGCTGCAAGTGCAGAAAACTCGCATCGCTTTCATCAGCTTCGGCAATCAGGTAGCGGCTGGTGCCAAGCTGGGCATTAGTCCCTGCAGCATTCAGACGGCCACCGATGACGAACGTCGGGTCCAGGCCACCGGCGGCGAACACCGACGCGATCAGGCTGGTCGTGGTGGTTTTACCGTGAGTACCGGCCACGGCAATGCCGTGGCGGTAGCGCATCAGTTCGGCCAACATCTCGGCACGTGGCACCACCGGAATCCGGCGCTCCAGGGCAGTGGCGACTTCCGGGTTGGAGGTATTCACGGCACTGGACGTCACCAGTACATCGGCATTCGCAGCGTTCTCGGCGCGATGGCCGATGTAGATGTGAGCGCCGAAGGACTCCAGGCGCTCGGTCACCGGTGAAGCTTTCAGGTCGGAGCCGGACACTTCATAGCCCAAGTTCAACAACACTTCGGCGATCCCGCACATGCCCACGCCGCCGATGCCGACGAAGTGGATGCGACGGATACGGCGCATTTCCGGTTGTGGCATGGCTTTCTGATGCTCAACCATGGGCCACCTCCAGGCAGGTATCGACAACGTTGCGGGTGGCATCAGGTTTGGCCAGCCGACGTGCGGCGGTGGCCATGTCATTAAGTCGTTGCGGTTGCATCAAGACCTCTGTCAGGCGTGCGGCAAGATCCGCTGCGCCAGTCGTTCTTTGTGGCATCACGAAGGCTGCACCTTCGCGGGCCAAATATTCGGCGTTACGGGTCTGGTGATCGTCGATCGCGTGGGGCAAAGGCACCAGCATCGAGGGCAGACCGGCGGCGGCCAGTTCACTGATGGTCAGCGCGCCTGCGCGGCACACCACCAGGTCGGCCCAGCTATAAGCGTGGGCCATGTCTTTGATGAAAGGCTGCACTTGCGCCTCGACGCCAGCGTCGCGATAGCGCTGTGCAGTGACTTCATCGTGGTTTTTGCCAGCCTGATGAAACACTTCCGGACGCAGGTCGACAGCGACTTGCGCCAGGGCTTCAGGCAGCAATTTGTTCAACGGTTCTGCGCCCAGGCTTCCACCCAGAATCAGCAGACGCGCTTTGCGACCGGCCAGTGCCTGGCGCGGTGTATCGAGGAACAGCTCGGTGCGCACCGGATTGCCAGTGGTCCGACGGCTGTCCGACAGGGTAAAGGTGTCGGGGAACGCTTCACAGACTCGGGCGGCCAACGGCATGAGCAACCGATTGGCGGTACCGGCCACGGCGTTCTGCTCGTGGACGATGACTGGCACACCAGACAGTTTGGCAGCGACGCCACCAGGACCGGTCACAAAGCCACCAAAACCGACCACACAAACCGGCCGCAGCCGACGAATGATCGCCCGCGCCTGCCAGATCGACTTGAGCAACATGAACGGTGCCTTGAGCAGCGACAGCTTGCCCTTGCCCCGCAGACCGCTGGCGTTGATGCGATGCAGTTCAAGACCGGCCGCCGGAACCAGGTCATTCTCGATGCCGCGCGGCGTGCCGAGCCAATGCACGGTGTAGCCACGCGACTGAAATTCACGCGCACAGGCCAGCGCCGGGAACACGTGCCCACCGGTGCCGCCCGCCATGATCAATACGTTAGCGCCCATGGGTTGGCTCCTCGGCAAAGTCGCTTTCCTGGAATTCCATTTCTTCACTGCCCAAGTGGGTCCGACTTTCCCATTCGATGCGCAGGAGCAAGCCGAGACAGGCACAGCAGATCACCAGCGAGCTACCGCCATAACTGAGAAACGGCAGGGTCAGGCCCTTGGTCGGCAGCAAGCCGACATTCACCCCAATATTGATCAGGAACTGACCAATCCATAGGAACGACAGACCGTAAGCCACGTAAGCGGCGAAGAACTGCTTGGCTTTCTCTGCCCACAAACCGATGTACATGCCACGGATACAAACAAAGACAAACAGCGCGACCGTACACAAGGAACCCACGGCGCCCAGTTCTTCGGCCAGGACCGAGAACACGAAGTCAGTGTGGGCTTCCGGCAGGTAGAACTGTTTCTGCACGCTGTTGCCCAGGCCAACGCCCAGCCATTCGCCACGACCGAACGCGATCAATGCTTGAGACAACTGATAGCCCGCACCGAACTGGTCGGCCCACGGATCGGCAAAGTTGGTCAGGCGTGCCATTCGATACGGTTGCACTTGAATCAACAGCACCACCGCCGCGACAGCCAGCACCACCATCAGCGAAAAACGGAACAGCCCGACGCCGCCGAGGAACAACATGGCGGCCGCAGCGCCCATCATCACGACGGTGGCACCGAAGTCCGGTTCCATCAACAACAGACCTGCCATCGGTAGCAACACGATGAACGGCTTGAAGAAGCCCATCCAGCTTTCTCGTACTTCCTTCTGACGACGCACCAGGTAACCGGAGAGGTAGATCACCACGAATACCTTGGCAATCTCGGAGGGCTGGACGTTGAAGAAGCTGAAGCCAATCCAGCGCATCGAACCGTTCACTTCACGGCCGATCCCAGGGACGATCACCATCACCAGCAAACCGAACGCCCCCAGCAGCATCAGCCAGCCGAGGCGTTGCCAGGTGGCGATCGGAATCATCATGGTGACGATGCAGGCACCCAGGCCGATCACGATGTAAATAAGGTGCCGAATCATGTAGTACAGGGCGCTGCCCGACTGAGCCGCTGCCACTTCGGTGGAGGCCGAGGCAATCATGATCAGCCCCAACCCCAGCAACGCGAGACAGCCTGCGAGCATCGGGAAGTCGAGGTCGATACCGCGCCCGGTGATGAGCGGCGATGGGTACGGCTTGATGATATTTAGCAGGCTCATACCAGATCCTCCACAGCGCGGACGAACTGGTGACCACGGTCTTCGTAATTTTTGAACATGTCAAAACTGGCGCAGGCGGGCGACAACAGCACGGCGTCGCCGGGCTCGGCGAGGGAGCGGCATTGCGCGACGGCTTCGTTCAGCGAGTTAACGTGAATCAGCGGCACGGCATCGCCCAGCGCCTGACCAATCAGATCGGAGTCGCGGCCCATCAGCACTACGGCGCGGCAGTTGGCCACCACCGGAAGACGCAGGTCCTTGAACTCGGCACCCTTGCCGTCACCACCGGCAATCAGCACCAGTTTGCCGTCGATGTCAGCCCCCAGGCCTTCGATGGCAGCCAGCGCCGCACCGACGTTAGTGGCTTTGGAATCGTTGTAATAGCTCACACCGTTGAATTCGCGAACCCACTGGCAACGATGCTCAAGCCCAGCGAAGCTGCGCAGGCTCGACAGCATGGCGTCGAACGGCAAGCCAACGGCATGCCCCAGCGCCAAGGCGGCAAGTGCGTTGGATTGGTTATGGGCGCCACGAATTTTCAATTCGCGTACCGGCATCAGATTCTGGAACTCAAAGGCCAGGTATTTTTCGCCATCTTCTTCACGGATGCCGAACGCCTTGAAATCGGGCGTGCCCAGACCGAAGGTCCAGCACGGCTGACCTTCGCCCATCAACGGACGGCTGAGGGCGTCTTGGCGGTTGACCACGAACTGTTTGGCGCCGCGAAAGATCCGGTGCTTGGCCAGGTGATAAGCCGGCAGACCGCTGTAGCGGTCCATGTGGTCTTCGCTGACGTTGAGCACGGTCGCCACTTCAGCGCCGAGATGGTCGGTGGTTTCGAGCTGGAAGCTCGACAGTTCCATCACGTATAACTCGACAGTGTCGCTAAGCAAGTCCAGCGCGGGCGTACCGAGGTTGCCGCCAACCGCCACGCGTTTGCCGGCCGCCGCGGCCATCTCGCCCACCAAGGTGGTGACCGTGCTTTTCGCATTGGAACCGCTGATGGCGACAATCGGCGCCTTCGCGTTACGTGCGAACAGCTCGATGTCACCGGACAGTTTTACGCCACGGGCAGCGGCAGCCTGCAGGGCCGGGGTCGCCAGCGCCAGGCCAGGGCTCACGTATAGCTCGTCGGCACGGCACAGGAACTCGACGTCCAGCTCGCCACAACGCACTTCCACCTGCGGGTAGTCACGGCGCAGCGTGGCCAGCTCGGGTGGATTTTCCCGCGTGTCCGCCACGGCAAACGACACGCCCCGGTTCGCCAGGAAGCGAACCAGAGACATGCCGCTCTTGCCGAGGCCGACAACGATGCGGAAGTGGTCAGAAGCGATCAGAGACACTCGTTCTACCTCAGCTTCAGGGTGGCAAGGCCGACCAGGACGAGAATCACGGTGATGATCCAGAAACGGACGATCACGCGCGGCTCAGGCCAGCCCTTGAGTTCAAAGTGGTGGTGTATCGGTGCCATGCGGAACACACGGCGCCCGGTCATCTTGAAGGAGGCCACCTGGATGACCACCGACAGGGTTTCCATCACAAACACACCGCCCATGATGAACAGGACGATTTCCTGGCGAACGATCACCGCAATGGTGCCCAACGCGGCGCCCAGCGCCAGGGCGCCGACGTCGCCCATGAACACTTGGGCCGGGTAAGTGTTGAACCAGAGGAACCCCAGGCCCGCACCGATCAAGGCACCACAGAAAACGATCAGCTCACCGGCGCCCGGTACATAAGGGATAAGCAGGTATTCAGCGAATTTCACGTTACCCGACAGGTAGCAGAAGATACCCAACCCGCCGCCGACCATGACGGTGGGCATGATGGCCAGACCATCCAGGCCATCGGTCAGGTTGACTGCGTTACTCGAACCGACGATCACGAAATAGGTCAGGACAATGAAGCCTGCGCCCAGCGGAATGCTGTAGTCCTTGAGCATCGGCAGGATCAGCGTGGTTTCCACTGCCGTCGGGGCCGTCACGTAAAGGAAGATCGCCGCGCCCAGACCGAATACCGACTGCCAGAAATATTTCCAGCGGCTCGGCAAGCCTCGGGAGTTTTTCTCTATCACTTTGCGGTAGTCGTCGACCCAACCGATGGCGCCGAACAGCAACGTCACCAACAACACGGTCCAGACATAACGGTTGCTCAGGTCAGCCCAGAGCAACGTACTGACACCGATGGACGAAAGAATCAGCGCACCGCCCATGGTCGGGGTGCCCGACTTGGCCAGGTGCGATTGGGGACCATCGTTACGAACGGACTGGCCGATCTGACGGTTCTGCAAAGTGCGGATCATCCACGGGCCATAGCACAGCGACAAAACCAGCGCGGTCAGCACACCGAGAATCCCGCGCAGGGTCAGGTACTGAAAGACCGCGAAGCCTTTGTAGAACTGTTGCAGATACTCCGCTAGCAGCAGCAGCATTAATGTTTCTCCAGGCGAGGCCCGCACAAAGCGGCAACGATGTTTTCCATCGCCGCGCTGCGCGAGCCCTTGATCAAAATAGTGGTGTTTGTGTCTTGCTCGGCGCCCAGGGCCTCGATCAGTTCAGCCTGAGTGCTGAAGTGATAAGCCTGCGGACCGAAAGCATTAACGGCGTGAGCCATCATTGGACCGACCGCATAAAGCGCAGAAACCTTGCCACGGGCATACTCGCCCACATCGCGGTGCCCCTGCTCCGCCCACGCGCCCAACTCACCGATATCTCCGAGCACCAGAACGGTGCGACCGGAAAAGCCGGCGAGTATATCAACGGCGGCACACATGGAGGTGGGGTTCGCGTTGTAAGTGTCATCAATGACACGCATGCCGTTAGTTGCCAGTTGCGCGACGGTGCGCCCTTTGACCGGTTGCACAGCCCCCAGGCCCGTGGCGATGCCAAACAGCGAGACGCCCAAGGCGTGCGCGGCAGCAGCAGCGGCCATGGCGTTGGCGACGTTATGAGTACCGAGCAGGTTAAGTTGAACCCGCTCCACACCTTCAGGACTGTGCAGATTGAACGCCGGGCAACCGCGAGCATCGCGGCTCAGATCGCTGGCATAGAAGTCAGCGCCTGAATTGTTCAGCGAGAAAGTCAGGACTTTGCGACCGGCAGCGCGGGTCTTCCAGATGCCGAATGCCTTGTCGTCGAGATTAAGTACGGCGACGCCATCGGCATCCAGCCCTTCAATAATCTCGCCTTTGGCTTCAACGATTTTGTCCGGTCCACCGAACTCGCCGACATGGGCCGTTCCGGCGTTGTTAAGGATGGCCACATGGGGTTGGGTCATGCCCACGGTGTAGGCAATTTCACCCAGGCGCGAGGCACCGAGCTCGATCACGGCGGCGGTGTGTTCCGGCGCCAGTTCGAGCAGGGTCAGCGGCACACCGAGGTCGTTGTTCAGGTTGCCACGAGTCGCCAGCACCGGGCCACGAGTCCGCAGGATGCTGGCAAGCATTTCCTTGACCGTGGTCTTGCCGCTGGAGCCAGTGACGGCTGCAACCGGATTGCTGTAAGCCGCGCGATTGAGTGCGCCCAACTGGCCGAGGGCCTGGCGGGTGTCGGCGACCACCAACTGTGGCAGCGTGCTGTCGGCGACTTCGCGCTCGACCAGCGCCGCGACTGCGCCTTGGCTGGCGACATCATTCAAATAGTCATGACCATCGAAACGTGGACCGGTCAGTGCAATAAACAGCTGACCCTGCTTGATCCCACGGCTATCGATGCTAACACCGTCGAAACGGGCATCGGCGCCGACCAATCGGGCATTTAAGGCGCCAGTCAGCTCACTCAGCGTCAGGGTTTTAAGCATGGGCGGCCTCCCACGTGGTCAGCGCACGATCGGCTTCGACCAGGTCAGAGAAATCGTGGCGCTCGCCGTTGATTTCCTGATAGTCCTCATGACCTTTACCCGCCAGGACAACCACGTCATCCGCTGAAGCGCTGGCGATCAACTGCGCAATCGCCTGGCCACGGCCAGCAACGAAGGTGACTTTATCCACCGCCGTGAAACCAGCCCGTATGTCGTCAAAGATCACAGCCGGGTCTTCGGTGCGCGGGTTGTCATCGGTGACCAGTACGCCGTCTGCCAGACGCTCGACCACTTCGGCCATCAACGGACGCTTGCCGCGATCACGATCACCGCCGCAACCAAACAGGCACAGCAAACGCCCCTTGGCATGCGGGCGCAGGGCCATCAATACTTTTTCCAGCGCGTCCGGGGTGTGGGCGTAATCGACCACGACCAGCGGTTGAGTGCCGCCGCCCAGACGTTGCATGCGCCCAGCCGGGCCTTCGAGTTTCGGCAGGACCTTGAGAATCTCGTCCAGTGCGTAGTCCAGGCCGAGCAAGGCACCGACCGCCGCCAGAACGTTGCTCAAGTTGAAACGACCGAGCAAGCTGCTGCGTAAGTGGTGCTCGCCTTGCGGCGTGACCAACGTGGCGCGCACGCCTTCGTCGTCGAATTGCGCTTCGCGGCAATACAGGTAGGCGCTGGTGTCTTCCAAGCTGTAGGTAATCAGCCGCGATTCGCGTTTTTCTGCCGCCAACTGCCGGCCGAACGCGTCGTCGAGGTTAATCACCCGGCACTTCAAATCATTCCAGGCAAACAGCTTGGCCTTGGCGCCGCCGTAGGCTTGCATGGTGCCGTGATAATCCAGATGGTCGCGAGACAGGTTGGTCATCACCGCGACATCGAATGCCAGTGCAGTCACGCGCCCCTGGTCCAGGCCATGGGAAGACACTTCCATGGCCACGGCTTTGGCGCCGGCCTTTTTCAAATCAGCCAGGGTCGCCTGAACGGCAATCGGATTCGGCGTGGTGTGCAGGCCGCTTTGCAGCGCGCCGTAGAACCCGGTGCCCAGAGTGCCGACGATGCCACAATGCTGGCCGAGCAGGTCCAGGGCTTGCGCAACCAACTGCGTCACACTGGTTTTACCGTTGGTGCCGGTCACACCGACCAGATTCAGATGACGGCTCGGGTCGCCGTAAAAACGCCCGGCGATGTCGGACAGCTGCGCTGCCAGGCCTTTGACCGGGATCAACGGCGCATCGGTTATCGGCAACACGGTAGCGCCTTCGACTTCATACGCCACAGCGGCAGCACCGCGCTTCAAGGCGTCGGCGATGTGTGCGCGACCGTCGAGCTTGCCGCCCGGTACGGCGAGAAACAGATCGCCAGCCCGCACGTTGCGGCTGTCCAGGGTCAGTTCGCGAATCAACAAATCGCGACCGGCGTGGGCAAAAATCTTGTTCAGACTCAGAGACATTAGCCGCGCCCTCCATTGGCTTTCAGCGGAACGACCGGTGCTGCGCTCGCCTGTTGTGTGGCCGGCAGGTTATCCGGGGTGATGTTCATCAGGCGCAGAGTCCCGGACATCACTTTGCTGAACACCGGAGCCGAAACCAGACCACCGAAGTAGCCAGCCTTGGTCGGCTCATCGATAACCACCACGATCGCGTAACGCGGATCGCTCATCGGGCCGAAACCAGCGAACAGCGAACGGTAGGAATTCTCGGCGTAGCCTTTGGTGCCCACTGATGTTTTACGGGCAGTACCCGACTTGCCGGCTACGTGATAAGCGGGGACTTGCGCACGGAATACGCCGCGTGGCGCTTCAATCACCTGAGTCAGCATGCCTTGCATGGTCTTCGCGACGCTTTCAGGGATTACCTGCGTGGTCTGCGCCGGCTTATCGGTCTTGATCAGGGTCAGCGGCGCGATACGGCCGTTGTTGGCCAGCGCCGAGAAGGCATGAACCAGCTGGATCGCCGTCACCGAAACACCGTAGCCGTAGGACAGCGTGGCGGTTTCAGCCTTGCGCCATTCGCGGTAGTTCGGCAGGTTGCCAACACGTTCGCCGGGGAAGCCGAGCCCAGTGTCCTGGCCGAGGCCGACTTTCTGCGCTAGACGGAAAATGGTTTCGCCGCCAATGTCGAACGCGACCTTACTCATGCCGACGTTACTGGAGTTGATCAGAATACCGGTCAGGTCGAGCACCGGGCCTTCGGTCTTCGAGACGTCCTTGATGGTGTATTTACCAATCTGCAAGCTGCCCGGGTACACCTCGACGGTGTCGCTAGGTTTCCAGCGTCCGGTTTCCAGGGCCGCGCTCATGGAGATCGCTTTCATGGTCGAACCCGGCTCGAAGACATCGATCATTGCGCGGTTACGCATCATCGCCGGTTGCAGGTTGCGACGGTTGTTGGGGTTGTAAGTCGGCTGATTGACCATGGCGAGAATCTCGCCGGTCTTCACGTCCATGATCACCAGGCTGCCGGCCTTGGCACCGTTCTCGATGATCGCGTTGCGCAGTTCGCGGTTGGCCAGGTATTGCAGGCGCAGGTCAATGGACAACGCCAAGGGCTTGCCGGCCTTGGCGTTTTTGGTGACCTGGACATCCTTGATGAGTCTGCCGCGCCGATCCTTGATGACCTGGCGCTTGCCGGCGACCCCGGCCAGCCATTCGTCATAGGCCAGCTCGACGCCTTCACGCCCGTGATCGTCAATGTCGGTAAACCCCACCATGTGGGCAGTGACTTCACCGGCCGGGTAAAAGCGCCGGAATTCTTCAATGCCATAGACGCCCGGCACTTTCAGATCGAGCACGGACTGGCCTTGCTCGGGAGTCAAGCCGCGCACCAGGTAAATGAATTCTTTGTTGGCCTGGGCTTCAAGGCGCTCAGTCAACGCCTTCGGGTCTTGCCCGAGCGCCGCCGCCAGTGCTGGCCACTTGTCTTTTGCCAGCTGCATTTCCTTGGCATTGGCCCACAGCGTGGTGACCGGCGTACTCACGGCCAACGGCTCGCCGTTACGGTCAGTGATCAGACCCCGGTGAGCAGGAATAGGAATGTGACGAACACTGCGCGCGTCGCCTTGACCAATCAGGAAGTCACGGTCAACAACTTGCAGGTCGATGATGCGCCAGGTAATCGCAGCCACCATGACGCCGAGCAAACCCAGCACCACACGGAACCGCCAAGGAAAAAGTGCGCCTTCGAGTTTCATCATGGCGCCACCATCCGTACTTCCGCGGCGCCAGGAATGCGCATCTTCAGTTGTTCTGTGGCGAGCACTTCGATACGGCTGTGGGCAGTCCAGGTGCTTTGTTCAAGAATCAACCGGCCCCACTCGGCCTGCGCCTTATCGCGCACGCTCAACTCATTGAACAGTGAGTTCAACAGTTGACGGTTCCAGTGGGCGCTGTAAGACACGCCGATGGCTGATACCAGCACACCGATAAACAACAGCAGCATGAAAAAGCTTCCGCCGGGAAGTGGCTTGGCGAAAAGCTTGCTCACCGCAACTTCTCCGCGACACGCATGACAGCGCTACGGGAGCGTGGGTTGGCTTTGAGTTCTGCCTCAGAGGCGGACTGCGTTTTGCCGTGGACTTTGATTTTCGGTTCGAAGGCGACGTGGCGCACCGGCAAATTGCGCGGCAGGTTGTCGGCTTCACCCTTCACCAGTTTGCGCATGAACAATTTGACGATACGGTCTTCCAGGGAATGGAAGCTGATGACCACCAGGCGTCCACCGATCTCCAGACACTCAAGCGCTGCTTCGAGGCCAGCTTCAAGATCGCCCAGTTCATTATTAACGTGAATGCGCAGGCCCTGGAACGCACGAGTTGCCGGGTTTTTGCCTTTCTCCCATGCCGGGTTGGCTACTTTCAGCACTTCAGCCAGGTCACCGGTACGTTCGAACGGCTTAATATCGCGACGCTCGGCCACCGCACGTGCCATGCGACCAGAGAAACGCTCTTCGCCGTATTCCTTGAATACGCGGGCGATTTCCTCGGCAGGTGCCGTGTTGACGAATTCCGCAGCGCTGATCCCGCGGGACGGGTCCATACGCATGTCCAGCGGTCCGTCGTTGAGAAAGCTGAAACCGCGCTCAGGGTCATCGAGCTGCGGAGACGATACGCCCAGGTCGAGCAAAATGCCGCTGACCTTACCAGCCAGACCACGCTCGGCGACTTCCGAACCCAGCTCGGCAAAGCTGCGCTGCACAACGACAAAGCGGCCGTCTTCGGCCGCTAGCGTTTGCCCGGTGGCAATCGCTTGAGGATCTTTATCGAACCCCAGCAGCCGACCATCAGGCCCGAGCTGACTGAGGATCAACCGACTGTGCCCGCCGCGTCCGAACGTACCGTCCAGATAGCAGCCATCAGGACGTACGGCGAGAGCCTCCACGGCTTCGTCAAGCAGTACGGTGATGTGGTTAAAGCCGCTATCAATAGTCACAGGATCAAATCACGCAGTTCATCAGGCATAGCGCCCGGTTGTTGAATAGCAGCCAGGTCAGCGGCAGAAACCGCATCCCAGGCATCCTCGTCCCACAATTGGAACTTGTTCAGTTGGCCTACCAACATCGCGCGCTTATCCAACTTGGCATATTCACGAAGACGCGGCGGAACCAGAAAACGACCACTGCCGTCGAGTTCGAGGTCGACGGCATTACCAATCAGCAAGCGTTGCAGGCGGCGGTTCTCTTCGCGAAGCGAAGGCAGTGCGCGTAGTTTGGTTTCAATAATTTCCCACTCATCGAGCGGGTAAACGCACAAACAGGGATCAACGGCGTCGATTGTGACGATTAACTGACCAGAACTTCGCGAAACGAGCTCGTCACGATACCGGCTCGGCATTGCGAGACGGCCCTTTGCATCGAGACTGATAGCGTTAGCTCCGCGAAACACGTCAGCGTTTCTCCAATTTTTAGCGTTTTGAGCTTAAAAAACCCACTTCATGCCACTTTCCGCCACTTGCGCACACTATAGGAATGCGCCCACCACACCGTCAAGACGCGGATTAAAGGAAAAGCCTTACAGAACGGAGATTTAGGAGAGTAAACGGAGGGATAACGAGAATCTGACGTATGTTTTTACTCAATAACTTGAGTCAGCACGAAGGGCTGCGCTCAGAAGTTAAAGTAGTTTGTTAAGAGTAAGATTTTTTCGGTATTACGAGAGTGTTTCTGTCGATGGTTTTGCAAGGAGGGAAATCGCTGTTGCGGGGAGATTTGTAAGTCGCTGCCTGCGCAGGCTAACCGATATCACACAACCCTTCTGCCAGTCATTACGCAAGGAGGGAAATGCAGACTATCAATACCCTGTTCAATCATTCAAACAAGGTGAAAAAAAGGTGGAGAGTCGATCTGTAAGCCGGGTTCTGTCTTGAACAGTCATTCGTCTACGATGGCCATCACTGGACATCTTTAGCAACCTACCCGGTCCCAGCGCGGGCCACGCCTTGAGACCCTATTTGGTCTTGCTCCAAGTGGGGTTTACCTAGCCACGAACTGTTGCCAGACGTGCGGTGCGCTCTTACCGCACCTTTTCACCCTTACCGGCGCCGAAGCACTTAGGCGGTTATTTTCTGTGGCACTTTCCGTAGGCTCACGCCTCCCAGGCATTACCTGGCACTTCGCCCTATGGAGCCCGGACTTTCCTCCCCCCCCTAATTTTCATAGAGGGCAGCGACTGTCCAATCGACTCTCCGCCGCAAAGGTTAACGGCAGAGCGGCGGAAGAACAAGCGCTAAAAGCCTTTGGCCACTCCTGCGCGCGGGGTTTACTCGCCCTTCTGTCTATCGAGTGCCACCTGATACAGCACATTTTTTCGCTCTCCGGTTATTTGCGCTGCCAATGCGGCAGCACGCTTAAGCGGCATTTCTTCGAGCAACAGATTAAGGATGCGCATCGCTTCGCTGCTAACGGCGTCTTCCGTTTCCGGTGCCGACCAGCCCGCCACCAACACCACACACTCGCCACGCTGCTGATTGCTGTCGGACTCGACGAACTCACGCAACTGGGCCAACGGCAAACCTTTGAGGGTTTCGAAAGTTTTAGTGATCTCCCGCGCCAGCAACGCCGGGCGCTCGCCACCGAACACCAGTTCCATGTCTTGCAGGCATTCAAGGATGCGATGTGGCGCTTCGTAGAAAATCAGGGTACGCGGCTCTTCCTTGACCAACTCCAGGCGCGCCCGACGCCCCACAGCCTTGGCCGGCAGGAAACCTTCAAAGATAAATCGATCAGACGGCAAACCCGCTGCCGAGAGTGCCGCGATCAAGGCGCAGGCACCCGGCACGGGCACAACATTGATCCCGGCAGCGCGCGCCTGACGCACCAAGTGATAACCCGGATCGGAAATCAACGGCGTCCCGGCATCGGAAATCAGCGCGATATCGTCACCCGCCAGCAAGCGGGTAATAAAACGACTGCCTTCATCACGTTCGTTATGCTCATGGCAGGCCGCCAATGGCGTCGCAATACCGAAATGCTGCATCAGGCGCTGAGAGTGCCGCGTATCTTCAGCGGCGATCAATGCCACCTCGCGCAGGATTTTCAGCGCACGCGCACTGATGTCGTCCAGGTTGCCGATGGGCGTCGCCACCACATAAAGCGAGCCAGCAGCGGAATTCAAAGCACCTGGAGCAGTCAAAGCACGTACCTCATGATCGGTAAAAGCGGCCATTGTAGCGCGTCATAGCGCTAGCGATACGCCCAGCCCACCCCGCAGCTCCATGTGTTTTGTGCAGCACGGCAACATTTGCATGAGCTAAATTGAAGGATTCACGCCAGTAACATCGCGCCCCGGCCAGTGCTTGGGTACAATTCCACGCTAATTTGATCGAGTATCAGGAACACTTACATGATCGCTTGCCTGCGGCTGTTATCTGCCCTCTGCCTCGCTGCCTTGCTGGCGGCTTGCGCCAGCTCGCCCTCCTCCAGCCTTGGCGAACTTCCACGGACCCCGAATGCCAGTATCGAGCAGTTGCTCGAGCAGGCAACCCAGAGCAGTACGCCGGAGAAGGCAGCGTTACTGCGCTTGACCGCGGCTGATTTGGCCTACCGCCAAGGCAATGCCGGTCAATCCGCGCAAATCCTGCAACAAGTGCCGCTGGACCCACTCAAGCCAGGCCAACAGGTCTTCGCCAGTACGCTGGCGGCCGAACTGGCCATGGTTCGCAATCAACCCAAGGCGGCTCTAACTGCCTTGAGCCATCCGAGCCTGGAACGCCTCGGCGAAATGCCTGTGGACCAACAGGTACGCACCGGCATCGTGCATGCCCGAGCCTTTGAAGCTGATGGCCAGACGTTGGCCGCCGCGCGGGAGCGTATCTTCATTGCCCCGTTGCTCTCCGGAGAGGCCGCCAGCAAAAACCACGAAGCCATCTGGATCCTGATCGCATCGCTGCCTACCGATCAATTGCAGCCGACCACCAATGATGACCTCGGCGGCTGGCTGGGCCTGGCCCAAGCGGTGAAATCTGCGGGCACCCTGGAACAGCAGCAAGCCGCCATCGACAACTGGCGCGCCCAGAACCCCAAGCATCCAGCGGCCATTCAGTTGCCGTTGCCCTTGACCAAACTCAAGGAACTGGCGAGCCAGCCCCTGAACAAAATCGCCCTGCTGCTGCCACAAGATGGCCCACTGGCCTCGGTCGGCAAAGCGCTGCGCGACGGCTTTATGGCCGCTCACTACCAGGCGCAACAAGCCGGACAGAAACCGCCAGTCATCGTGTTTTATGACAGTACACACCTCACTTCCATGGACGAGTTCTACCGCAAAGCCCAGGCCGATGGCGTGCAACTGGTGGTCGGCCCGCTGGAAAAGCCACTGGTCAAACAGCTGAGCACTCGCCCGCAACTGCCGATCACCACTCTGGCACTGAATTACAGCGAGGGTGATCAAGGCCCCGCCCAACTGTTCCAGTTCGGTCTTGCCGCTGAAGACGAAGCTCGCGAAGTAGCGCGCCGTGCTCGTGCCGACGGCCTGCATCGTGCAGCAGCCATGGTGCCTAAAGGCGAATGGGGTGATCGCGTCCTGAAGGCTTTCAGCCAGGACTGGCAAGCCAATGGCGGCACCATCGTTGCGGTAGAGCGCGTTGATCAGCCCGTTCAACTGGCCCAACAGATCGCCGACATGTTCCAGCTACGCCAGAGCGAAGGTCGCGCCAAGAGCCTGCAAAGCACCGTTGGCTCGCCAGTCGCCGCCCAGCCTTCGCGTCGCCAGGACATCGAGTTCATCTTCCTGGCCGCCACCCCGCAACAGGCACAGCAGATCAAACCAACCCTGAACTTTCAATACGCTGGTGACGTGCCGGTTTACGCCACATCCCACGTGTTCAGTGCCAGCGGCGACGTGAATCAGTACAACGACATGAACGGCGTGCGCTTCTGCGAAACGCCATGGCTGCTGGATGCCAACGACCCGCTGCGCAAGCAGGTCACAGCACAATGGCCACAGGCCGCTGGCAGCCTCGGGCGCCTTTACGCCATGGGTGTTGACGCCTATCGCCTGGCGCCGCGCCTGGGCCAACTCAAAGCCTTGCCGGACAGCCGCATCCAAGGTCAGTCGGGCAGCCTGGGCATGACTCAGAATCAACGAGTCGAGCGCCAGTTGCCGTGGGCACAATTCGTCAACGGTCAGGTTCAGCGCCTGCCAGACACGGCGCGCTAATGCCCGACAGGTCACGCCAGCAAAGCGGCAAGGATGCCGAGCGCCAAGCGCTCGAGCATCTGCAACAACACGGTCTGCGCCTCTTGGCGCAGAACTGGTTGTGCAAACGCGGCGAGCTTGATCTGGTCATGCTTGATGGCGATACAGTAGTATTCGTTGAAGTCCGCTACAGAAAAAACACCCAATGGGGTGGCGCACTCGATAGCATCGACGGGCGTAAACAGCAGAAACTGATATTCGCCGCGCAGTATTTTCTTCAGCGCGAGTCGCGCTGGGCCAATTCCCCCTGCCGTTTCGACGTGGTTGCCATCGACAGCCACCTCGCTCAGTTGAACTGGTTGCAGAATGCCTTCGATAGCTGAATATCGTTACCCCGAACCGGACACCTTCACCCAACACTTTTGCTCTTTGCTTTGCGGGCAGCACATTCATGTGCCAGGTAGCCGCGCTAATTAAGGTCACACAGATGGACATGCAATCGCGAATTCGCCAGCTTTTTCAGGCCAGTATCGACACCAAGCAACAGGCGATGGACGTACTTGCACCGCACATCGAGCAAGCCAGCCAAGTGATGGTCAATGCCCTGCTCAACGAGGGCAAAATGCTTTCTTGCGGTAATGGGGGCTCCGCCGGTGACGCTCAGCATTTCTCATCGGAATTGCTGAACCGCTTCGAGCGTGAGCGCCCAAGCCTGCCAGCCATCGCGCTGACGACCGACAGCTCGACCATTACCTCGATCGCCAACGATTACAGCTACAACGAAATTTTCTCTAAACAGATTCGCGCCCTCGGCCAGCCGGGTGACGTATTGCTGGCTATTTCCACCAGCGGCAACTCGGCGAACATTATTCAAGCAATCCAAGCCGCACATGATCGTGAAATGATTGTCGTAGCATTAACCGGTCGCGACGGCGGCGGCATGGCGTCGCTGCTGTTGCCAGAGGACGTGGAGATTCGCGTACCGGCCAATGTCACCGCACGTATTCAGGAAGTCCACCTGCTGGCGATCCACTGCCTTTGCGACTTGATCGACAGCCAACTGTTCGGGAGTGAAGAATGACCCCTAATCGCCTAGGCCTTCTGGCCTTGACCCTGTGCCTTGTCGGCATCAGCGGCTGCACCTCGGTGGTAAATGCCAGCCGTGAAGCCCCGATTGAAGATGACCGCGGCACCCGCACCTTCGGCAGCAAGATCGACGATTCACTGATCGAGACCAAAGTCGGCGTGAACGTGGCCAAAGCCGATCCAGGCTTGGACAACGAATCGCACATCGTCGTCACCAGCTTCAACGGCGTCGTACTGCTCGCTGGGCAAACGCCACGCGAAGACCTCAAGGCCAAGGCCGAACAGGCTGCTGCCGCCGTCCAGCGCGTGAAGACCGTTCACAACGAACTGCAGATTCTCCCGCCATCTGGTTTCGTTGCGCGCCAAAACGACACGTGGCTGACCACCAAGATCAAGACTCAGATGCTCGCCGATGCCAGCATTCCCGGCTCACGCATCAAGGTCGTGACCGAGAACGGCATCGTGTACCTGCTGGGTCTGGTGACCAAGCAAGAGGCCGATCAGGCTACCAACCTGGTGCAAAGCGTTGCCGGCGTTCAGAAGATCGTGAAGCTGTTCGAGTACATCGACTGACACGCAACACGCACGCACAAAAAAGGCGATCCGGTTGGATCGCCTTTTTTATTACTTAACCACTTTCAAACTAGGTCGACCGCTGGGACGCGGCGGCTCGCTGTCAGGTGGCGGAATATCGTCATTGGGCTCGACCTCGTCCTCGTCCTCCATGGACGACTCCAGATCAAACACCATGCCCTGGCCGTTCTCACGGGCGTAAATGCCCAGGATCGAGGCGATAGGCACGTACAGTGTGTGTGGTACACCACCGAAGCGCCCTTCAAAGCTGACCGCATCGTTATCCATGTGTAAATGACGCACGGCTGCCGGCGATACGTTCAGGACTATTTGTCCGTCACTGGCAAAACCTTGAGGCACCTGCACCGACGGATACTCGGAATTAACCAGCATGTGCGGGGTGCAATCGTTATCCACAATCCACTCGTAGAGCGCGCGGACCAGATAAGGTCGACTGGAGTTCATAGCGGCTCCTTAAGCCTTAGCGCATATCGCGTTCGACACCAGACAAACTCGCCTGGAAAGCCTGACGCGCAAACGAGCGCTCCATATAGTCAAGCAGCGGCTTGGCTGGCCGCGGCAGTTCAATACCCAGAATCGGCAAACGCCAAAGTATTGGTAATAGGCAGCAATCCACCAAACTTTGTTCCTCACTGAGGAAAAATGGCTTGTCGGCGAACAACGGCGACACGCCTGTCAGGCTTTCGCGCAACTCTTTACGAGCCACGACACGGGCTGCTTCCTTGGTCCGCGAATCCAGAATCAGATCCACCAGACCACACCAGTCACGCTGAATACGATGAATCAGCAGGCGGCTGTTTGCACGCGCCACAGGATAAACCGGCAGCAAGGGCGGGTGCGGATAACGCTCATCCAGATACTCCATCACCACGGTCGACTCCCACAACGCCAGGTCACGATCGACCAAGGTGGGCAGACTGCCGTAAGGGTTCACTTCGATCAGTTTAGGCGGGTGACGACCTGCCTCCACGTAAATGATCTCGGCGCTGACACCCTTCTCTGCGAGCACAATACGTACCCGGTGGGAATAGTGGTCGGCGGGGTCGGAGTAACAGGCCAACCGATTGGTCACGCCCATGGCGGTCCTCCTCGCTTGTAAAAATTATCGAGAGCGGAAAAACGAGCGCGCCCAGAGGGCGCCTCCCGTAACGTCTGAATAACCAGACTCGTTACTCTCGGAGACGCCCTTGGGCGCGCGCGATTAACAGCAGTTGCTTAATGCTTTATCAATGCACATCTTTCCAGTATTCGCGCTTGAGCAGGTAGGCGAATACAAAGAAGAACGCCAGGTACAGCAATACATAAGTACCAATGCGCTGATGCTGCAGCTTAACCGGGTTAGCCGAGTAAGCGAGGAAGGTTACCAGATTCTTCACCTTCTCATCGAATTGCTCTTCGGTCAGGGTCCCGGTCTTCGGCACGATGGTCAGTTGATCGCACGCTTCATGAGTCAGAGGCGTACCGGTCAACGGGTCGTATTGCTTCTTACCGTCTTCGACGATCTGCACTTGTTTGCAGCCTACCACCTGACGACCTTGCAGGCCGACAAGGACGTTCGGCATGCCAACGTTCGGAAACACCTTGTTGTTCACACCCCAAGGACGTGCCGGATCTTCATAGAACGATCGCAGATAACCATAGAGCCAGTCAGTACCACGAACACGCGCGACCAACGTCAGGTCTGGCGGCGCCGCACCAAACCACGCCTTGGCATCTGCCGGCTGCATACCGATGCTCATGTGGTCGCCGATCTTGGCACCCGTGAACACCAGATTTTTCAGCATCAGATCATGAGGAATCCCCAAGTCGTCGGCAACGCGCTCGTAACGCTGGAACTTGGCGCTGTGGCAGCCCATACAGTAGTTGGCGAACGTACGCGCGCCATCTTGCATGGCGGCGTTGTCGGAAACATCGATATCGACTTTTTCCAGCTCGGGACCGTGCTCAGCGGCGAAGGAGAACACCGGCAAAGCAGCGAGAATCAGTACAGCAAATAGCTTTTTCATCAGCCAGTCACCCTTTCCGGAACCGGTTTGGTCTTCTCGAGCCGGGTGTAGAACGGCATCAGAATGAAGTAGGCAAAGTACAGGAACGTACAGACCTGCGAGATCAACGTGAGGGTCGGAGTCGGAGCCTTGACGCCGGTCCAGCCAAGCAGCACGAAAGAAATGCAGAACACCAAAAGCCAGATCTTGCTCAGCCAACCTTTGTAGCGCATCGACTTGACCGGACTCCGATCAAGCCACGGCAGGACAAACAGCAGCGCAATCGAAGCACCCATGGCAATCACACCCATGAGTTTGTCCGGAATCGCCCGCAGGATCGCGTAGAACGGAGTGAAGTACCAGACAGGAGCAATGTGCTCCGGAGTCTTGAAAGCGTTCGCCACTTCAAAGTTCGGCTTTTCGAGGAAGTAGCCACCCATTTCGGGGAAGAAGAACACAATCGAGCAGAAGATAAACAGGAACACCACCACACCGACGATATCTTTCACGGTGTAGTACGGGTGGAAGGCGATGCCGTCCAGCGGTATACCGTTTTCGTCTTTGTGCTTCTTGATGTCCACGCCGTCAGGGTTGTTCGAACCTACTTCGTGCAGCGCCAGAACGTGCAGCACCACCAGCCCCAGAATCACTATCGGCAGTGCAACCACATGCAAGGCAAAGAAGCGGTTCAGGGTAATACCGGAAATCAGGTAGTCACCACGAATCCACTGCGTCAGGTCGTTACCGATGACCGGGATGGCACCGAACAGCGAGATGATCACCTGGGCGCCCCAGTAGGACATCTGACCCCATGGCAGCAGATACCCCATGAAGGCCTCTGCCATCAGCGCGAGGTAGATCAGCATGCCGAAAACCCACACCAGCTCACGGGGTTTCTGGTACGAGCCGTAGAGCAGACCACGGAACATGTGCAGATAGACCACGATGAAGAACATCGACGCGCCGACCGCATGAAGCAGACGCAAAATCGCGCCGTAACTGACATCGCGCATGATGCCTTCAACAGAAGCAAATGCCTCTTCCGCCGACGGCGTGTAGCTCATCGTTAGCCAGACACCGGTAACGATCTGGTTGACCAGAACGAGCAGCGCCAGGGAACCAAAGAAATAGAAGAAATTGAAGTTCTTCGGAGCGTAGTACTTGCTGAGATGGTCTTCCCACATTTTGGTCGCGGGAAAGCGCGCATCAACCCATTCCATGAACTTGCTCATCACGCTTTCTCCGTATCGACGCCAATGACAATGAGGTCATCGGTTTCATAGGAATGCGGGGGAACTGGCAGGTTCAAAGGCGCAGGTTGCGACTTGTAGACGCGGCCAGCCAAATCGTAGTGAGAACCGTGACAAGGGCAGAAATAACCCCCGACCCACTTCGGCCCCAGATCAGCAGGCGCCACTTCCGGTCGGAAGGTCGGCGAACAACCCAGGTGAGTACAGATACCGATCAGCAGCAGAATTTCCGGCTTGATCGAACGTGTTTCCGGATCGACATAGGTCGGTTGCGTCGAGTTTTTAGAATCCGGATCGGACAACTGGTCCTCGATCTTTTTCAGATTCCCCAGGATTTCCTCGGTACGGCGGACGATAAACACCGGCTGACCGCGCCATTCAGCAATCATTTGCTGACCTGGCTCGATTTTGCTGACATTCACTTTCACCGGTGCACCAGCGGCTTTCGCCTTGGCGCTGGGAAACCATGACCCTACGAACGGGACCGCAGCCCCCACCGCTCCTGCAGCACCCACCACGGATGTGGCTGCTACCAAGAAGCGACGCCGGCCTGCATTCACGCCGTCATTGCTCATTCAGTCCTCTCCCATCAGCTTTGTGGCCTGTTAAATCAGGCGTCTACTAAGTAAAACTATGTACTTATAAAAATTTTGCCGAATGGTAATGAAAAGCCCCAATTCTGACAAGGTAATTACCCAGGAGCTCCACTGCCAAGCCTTGCAGTATAGGGGCTCTACGCGAGTGGCAAGTTGTCACAGCGCAATTCTTCAACAAATCGCGCCCATAAAAAAACGCCCAGCTCCGTGAGGAAACTGGGCGTTCTTTTTGAAAGTGGAAGCGAATTAACGCTTCGAGTACTGCGGACGCTTACGCGCTTTACGCAGACCAACTTTCTTACGTTCAACTTCACGAGCATCGCGAGTAACGAAGCCAGCTTTGCGCAGAGCGCCACGCAGGGTTTCGTCGTACTGCATCAGTGCGCGAGTGATACCGTGGCGGATTGCGCCAGCTTGACCACTTACACCACCACCGATCACGGTGACGTAGATGTCGAATTTCTCGACAGTCTCAGTCAATTCCAGCGGCTGACGAACTACCATGCGGGCAGTTTCGCGGCCGAAGAAATTTTCCAGGGTGCGGTTGTTGATGGAGATGTTACCAGTACCCGGACGCAGGAAAACGCGTGCGGTTGCGGTCTTGCGACGGCCAGTGCCGTAATTTTGAGTCGCCGACATAATGAACTATTCCGTTAAAACTTCAGTTCTTGGGGCTGCTGAGCAGTATGAGGGTGTACAGCGCCCGCATAGACTTTCAGCTTACGATACATGTCGCGACCCAGTGGGTTCTTAGGCAGCATGCCTTTGACCGCGGTCTCGATCACGCGCTCAGGGGCTTTAGCGATCAGCTTTTCGAAGTTGATCGACTTGATGCCACCAGGAAAACCGGAGTGGGAGTAGTAGATTTTGTCGGTGGTTTTAGCACCGGTCACACGAATCTGCTCGGCATTGATAACGACGATGTAGTCGCCGGTGTCAACGTGAGGAGTGTACTCAGCTTTATGCTTGCCACGCAGACGGCTCGCGATTTCGGTGGCCAGACGACCCAGGGTCTGACCTGCAGCGTCGACGACAAACCAGTCGTGCTGTACTGTTTCCGGTTTAGCAGTAAAAGTTTTCATTCTTTATAGCCTCAGGGGCCGCCTTGTAAATTAGACGGCGGATCTTACTGAATAGTGCGTACTTTGACAAGTCAAAGGCAGCCGGATACAGACGCTTTCGGGGGCTCGGGTCGGCGCGTCCGTTCAACGGCAAGATTCTTCGGCGGCGGCGCATCACTTCCACTGCAGAAAGAGGTGCGCAATTATGCAGATTGCGAAAAATATTTCAACCTGCTTTTATGATTGTTTTGCCCAAGGAGCACCTGATGGATTATCGACAGCTAGGCCGGACCGATCTGAACGTGAGTGCAATCTGCCTCGGAACCATGACCTGGGGCGAGCAAAACAGCGAACCTGAAGCCTTCGCTCAGATTGAACGGGCCAAAAGTGCCGGGATCAATTTCATCGATACCGCCGAGATGTACCCGGTGCCACCAAAGGCCGAAACCTACGCCACCACCGAACGCTACATCGGTAATTACTTCAAAAGTCGCGGCGACCGGGCCGACTGGATCCTGGCCAGCAAGATCGCCGGCCCAGGCAACACCATCGATTACATCCGCGACAAAAACCTGCGGCACAACCGCCAACACATCACCGAAGCTGTGGATGCCAGCCTCAAGCGCTTGCAGACCGACTACATCGACCTCTATCAGTTGCACTGGCCGGAGCGCAGCACCAACTTCTTCGGCCAGTTGGGCTACAAGCACAAAATCGAAGCCAACCTGACGCCACTCGAAGACACCCTCGAAGCGTTGGACGAGCAGGTCAAGGCCGGGAAAATCCGCCACATCGGCCTGTCCAACGAAACGCCTTGGGGCACCATGCGCTTCCTTGCCCTGGCAGAAGCGCGCGGCTGGCCACGCGCGGTGTCAATCCAGAACCCCTACAACCTGCTGAACCGCAGCTTTGAGGTTGGCCTGGCAGAGATTGCCATTCGTGAACAGTGCGGGCTGCTAGCGTATTCACCGCTGGCATTCGGCTTCCTGACAGGCAAGTACGAGGGGGGAGCCCGCCCGGCAAAGGGCCGCCTGAGCCTCTACAGTCGCTTCAGCCGCTACTTCAATGCGCAATCGCAAGCAGCATGCAGCCGCTACGTGGCATTGGCGCGTGAACACGGCCTGGACCCGGCGCAGATGGCATTGGCATTCGTGACCGCGCAGCCGTTCGTGACTAGCAACATTATTGGCGCGACGACGCTTGAGCAATTGGACAGCAACATTGCCAGCTTCGACCTGACGCTTTCCGAAGAGGTGCTGGCGGGGATTGAGGCGATTCACAACGATCATCCGAATCCTGCACCTTGATTGATCTGTCGATCTATTCGCGAGCCGGCTCATCCCACAGGAAATCACCATCACCTGTGGCGATGAGCCGGCTCGCGAAGGCGGCCTGACGGTCACCGTCGCGTCAAAGTGACCGCGCAATAATCTCTTTCATGATTTCATTGGTCCCCGCATAGATCCGCTGCACGCGTGCATCCGCCCAGGCCCGAGCCACTGGGTATTCCCACATAAACCCGTAGCCGCCGTGCAACTGGACGCATTCGTCGAGCACCTTGCATTGCAGGTCGGTGCCCCAATATTTGGCCATCGCGGCTGTCGGCACGTCGAGTTTGCCTTGCAGGTGCAGCTCCAGACAGCGATCAACGAAGACTCGACCAATCTGAATTTCGGTCGCCATTTCCGCCAACTTGAAGCGCGTGTTCTGAAAGTCGGCAATCGCCTTGCCGAACGCCTTGCGCTCACGGGTGTAATCCAGCGTCCATTGCAAAGCAGCTTCAGCTGATGCCAATCCACCGACCGCAACGGTGAGTCGCTCCTGTGGCAACTCCTGCATCAGGTACGCAAACCCCATTCCAGCCTGTCCCAGCAAGTTTTCCTTGGGCACCCGCACATCCTGGAAGAACAATTCAGAGGTGTCCTGGGCCTTCATGCCGACTTTTTCCAGACGCTTGCCTTTGGCAAAGCCCGGAGTGTCCGCTTCCACCAGAAACAAACTGGTGCCCTTCGCGCCGGCTTTCGGGTCTGTTTTGGCCACGACAATCACCAGATCCGCCAAATAGCCATTGGTGATAAACGTCTTCGAGCCGTTGATCACATACTCGTCGCCGTCCAGCACGGCGGTGGTCTTGACCCCTTGCAGATCAGAACCGGCACCCGGCTCGGTCATCGCAATAGCGGTCACCATTTCACCGGACACCAGCTTCGGCAGGTATTTGTGCTTCAACGCCTCACTGCCGTAATGCAGGATGTAGGGCGCAACGATGTCCGAATGCAGGGAAAAGCCGATCCCGGTCAGCCCAAGACGCCCCACCTCCTCAATCACCACCGTGCTGTAAAGAAAGTCCGCCCCCAGCCCGCCGTACTCTTCAGGAAGATGCGAGCACAGCATCCCCGCCTCCCCCGCCTTGTTCCAGAGTTTGCGGTCGATGTAACCCTGCTTCTCCCATTGCCCATGGAACGGCACGGCCTCTCTTTCGAGAAACGTTCGCACGCTGTCGCGAAACAATTCGTGCTCGGAGCTGAACAAGGTTCTGGGAATCATGCGGCACCTGTGATTATTGTTAGCCAGAATGGTTCTTCAGAGACTAAGCCTCACCTTCGATACAGGACACTGGACACATCCGACAAAAAATAAGACGATCCAGCCGTCTGGTGACCACTTTCCCCTATAAGAATAAAGTTGAATTATGTCTAACCAAGTCCCCACGCCCTTGCGGCGCGTCAGTATCCTGGCTATCGACCGGGTTTTTGCTTCAACCCTTATGCAAGCCAAGGATTTCTTTCATCTGGCGAGCCTGCGCTACGGCAAGCAACTGGGCCACGGCCTGACACCGGCGTTCGAAACCCGGCTAGTCAGCCCCGATGGCAAACCGGTACACAGCTTCAGCGACGTGATAATGCCGGTAGACGGCGGCCTGGAAAACGCCGACATCATCATCCTCCCGGCCTTTTGGGACGACTTCGCAACGCTCTGCAAACGTTACCCCCAAGTGTTGCCGTGGCTGCGCGAGCAACACGCGCGCGGCGCCGTCCTGTGCGGCGAAGCCACCGGGGTGTTTTGGCTGGCGGAAGCCGGGCTGCTCGATGGCAAGGAAGCCACCACTTACTGGCGCTTCTTCAATGCGTTTGCCGAGCGCTTCCCACAGGTTCAACTCAATCAGGACAAGCACCTGACCGACGCCGACAACCTGTATTGCGCCGGCGGGACCACCTCGGCGTGCGACCTCTACATCTACTTGATTGAGCGCTTCTGCGGCGCCAACGTGGCGCAAGCCGTGGCCCGGGACATCCTCTACGAAGTGCAACGAAGCTATGCACCGGGACGGATCGGTTTCGGCGGGCAAAAGCTGCACCAGGATGTGATCATCCTGCAAATCCAGCACTGGCTCGAAGACCATTTCGCCGACAAATTCCGCTTCGAAGACGTCGCTCGGGAGCACGGCATGAGCATCCGCAACTTCATGCGCCGCTTCCAGACCGCCACCGGTGACAAGCCGCTGCATTACCTGCAACGGCTGCGCATCGAGACCGCCAAGGGGCTGTTATCCGGCAGTCGCAAGAGCATCAAGACCATCAGCTATGAGGTCGGTTATGACGATGCGAGCTTCTTTGCGCGGCTGTTTCGCCAGCACACCGAGCTGTCGCCGAACCAGTATCGGCAACAGTTTCAGCAGGCGGCGTAGGCCTTAAAGCCCAACACAAATCAATAAATGTGGGAGCGGGCTTGCTCGCGATGACGGCGGCACATCCGGCATTGATGTGGCTGACACACCGCTATCGAGCGAGCCTCGCTCCTACAGGGGTGACTCTGCGGCATGCCTGATGAACAGGCATTTTCCCCACGCAAAAAACGGAATTCAGGCCACCCCAACGCCGTAATTAGCTGATATCCGCCGCCCGCTCGACACCTCAAGATCTTCCCAGCCAACATCATCAGGGAAGATCGACAATGACCATCGGCTCAAGCTACAACTACCAGTCATCCGTGCTCAGCAGCCATCGGCCCAAGCGTTCGGCCGAAGACAAATGGAAAGCCCGTTACCCCAATCCACCCGACTTGTGCTTCGACTATCGGGCACTGGTCGAACAGGAAAACGGCATCGCCAAGGCAACTGACCCGCAACACAAAATCTGCATCATCGGCGCCGGTGTCACCGGGCTTACGGCCGCACGCGAACTGTATCGATGCGGTTTCACCGACATCACCTTGATCGAGCAATCCCGACGCATCGGCGGCCGCCACTTGACCGTTGCCGGAAGCGCGAAATCGAGTAAATCGCATACACCATTTGAAATGGGCGCGATGCGTATGCCCTTCTTCAACAGGGCCGGCGAGGCCCCCACAGAAGGCCGCTCACTAATGGCTTATTACGCCAAAGCCTTTGACCTGATGTATACGGACTTTGCCAACCCCGGCAGCCAATGGGTCAGCTCGACAGGGATCTATTTGCGCGAAGGCAGCATGGGAGGCGGGCCGACCCCACGGATGCTGATCTGGAAGAACACCGATGACCAGACCCCGCCACCCAGTGCAGACTTGCAAAAGGTTTATGCAAAGTGGAAAGCCTTCGCCGATCGCATGACCCGCCACGTCGCAGACGTTTACGCCAGCCAGGCGTGGGAAGCAATGTGGGCCGCTATCGTGGAAAAATACGAGGCAGTTTCATTCCGTGATCTGGTGCGCATGCCGGCCCTGCAAGCCTGGGATGAGCGCGCGCCGGGAGACTTCGGCGGAATGGGCATGTCCGCTGAAGAGTCGGCGATCTTCTATGCCATTGGCATCGGCGACGGTAGCTGGGGAGCCTTTTACGATGTGTGCTCCCTCTATCCAGTGCGCACCGCCATTTTTGGGTTCAGCAGCCAGCTGCAATTGATCCTCGGACGCGTGGACTCGATGGGTGACCCGCTGGATTCCCCATGTCTGCACGACGAAGCGGTTTTCGACTCCAGGGGCTTGGGCTTCGAGCGCCCACGCTATGTCGGGCTCGCCGCGCTCAATGAATGCCTGTTGTTCATGAAAACCGAAGAGTCCGCGAAGTCTTTCTACGAACACTGCGGGGAACGAGGTAACGGCTTGCTCACCGACTCATCCGTGACAAAACTGCAAAAACTGACCAACCAGAAAACCCGTGTTTATTACGACTGGAAACACAGCCAACCCGAGCACACGGTGGAGCAGTTCGATGACTTCGACTCGGTGATCATGACCCTCCCCTCCTGGCTGATCGAAACCCGGATCCAGCTCGAAAACTTCACCCCGCAGATGCTGCCCTTCGCCACCATTAACGCCTATAAAACCGCGCATTGGGAAACCAGCTGCAAAGTTTTCGCACCGTTAAAAAAATCATTCCTGTCGAAAAATACCAACATCCCACAAGCCATCGTCACCGACAGTGGACTGGCCCCTATCAAACCGGACACCTGCACCCCGTTAAATTGATGCCGCTGCCAAACGCCTAAACTCCCGTGGTGAACGGTATTTCAGCGCGCTGTGCGGATGCTCCTCGTTGTAATGCTCAAAGGCAATCGTCAGGTTACGCAAGGCTGTTTCCCGGTCAGGTTTGGGCATGTGCGCGACGTAGTCGCGTTTCATCGTTTTGACGAAGCTCTCGGCCATGCCGTTGCTCTGCGGGCTACGCACCGGTGTGGTCACCGGTTGCAAACCGATCTGTCGGGCAAACTGGCGTGTCTGTTCAGCGATGTAGGCCGAGCCATTGTCGCTCAGCCATTGCACCGGGGTGGCAGGCGCCTCTTCACCGAAGCGTTTTTCCACCGCCTCCAGCATCAGATCACGGATATCGTCGCCGCTGTACCCGGTCGGGCTGGCCACCCAACCGATGGCTTCGCGGTCGCAGCAGTCCAGGGCAAAGGTCACGCTCAGCTTGGCGTTATCATCACAGCGAAACTCAAACCCGTCCGAGCACCACCGGGTATCGCTGGTGGCCACGGCAATTCGGCCTTCGTGACGGCGTGCCACACCCGGTTGTTTAATCCGTCGCTCCAGCAGCAACTGATGATCGCGCATGACGCGATAAACCCGCTTGACGTTGATCGGCGCCTGACTCTGCTTTTCACGCCGACGACGCAGCAACCCCCACACACGGCGGTACCCGTAGCTGGGCAGTTCACTCACTTCAGCCTGAATTTCTTCGACCAGTGCGGCATCGTCCAGCGCAGGGCGACGCCGCTCGACCTGAGCATTTGGGTTGAGTCGAACCGTCAATTGCGAGCGCGCTACACCGAGACTTTCACTGATCAGCTTCACTGGTCGTCCCCCGGCAACAAGGGTGAGTGCGCAATCCATTTTCGCGACCGAGCAATCTCCACAGCTTCCTGAAGGATCTCGACCTGCATGGTTTTCTTGCCAAGCATGCGCTGTAGCTCGCGGATCTGCTTGAGCGCATCGGCCAGCTCGGAAGCGGGCACCACGCTCTCCCCAGCACTGACAGCCGAGAGACTGCCGCTCTGATAGAGCTTGCGCCACTGAAACAACTGGTTGGCATTCACGCCATTCTGTCGAGCCACCACCGAGACGCTTTGCCCCGGTTGCAGGCTCTCGCGAACCATGGCCAGTTTTTGCTCCGGGCTCCAGCGGCGACGCCGCTCCTGACCCAAAAGCTCCCCACCCTTATCGTTTCTATTAGTCATATACACAGTCGTTTGCCTATCCCTTATGTTAAGGGGGAAACGGTGTCCTGTCTTTCAGGGGGCTCGTCCAGACAGCTTCATCCACGACGTCTACACCTATCGCTACAACGACAACTATAGCTACGACTGCATTCTGCTGAGTTACACCTGGGAGGATGACGCCAGCAAACTCGCGCTGTTCAGCGACAAGGAACTGGTCACCCGCTGCGCCAATGAACTGGACCGCATCCTGATGAACTCGACCAATATCCAGGAAAAAATCTCGCCGTACATCGGCCTTGATCAAGCCGTGGTGCATCGCTGGATGAGCGATAAAAACGCTCTTGGTTGTGCAAAGTTATACCGACCCGGCACCTACTACGACGCAGTCAGCCTGATGAAGTACAACCGGGACTTCGCGCATGTTTCAGGTCTGTATTTTTCCGGTGAGTCGTTTTCAGTCGATGCCGGCTGGACCGAGCCCTGCTTTCGAGGCGCCATTGATGCAGTCATTCATATTTGCAATAAAACTGAAGCCATCTTCAATGGCGGCTTTTCGATGAGTGACTATCCCGAATACAAGCTCCGTAGCTGACTCCAAGTCTCTGCCAATAGCCCGATTGGAGGTGTATTGGCTCGGACTACCACATCTTGGGATAAGGACTACACGCTATACGGAAGAGACTGACTACCCGTTATTTCCCGAATCACTTCTTATAAATACGCCATTAAACAGCGTGAATAAAAATAAAAAGAGGTTATCCGGAATGAGCGAGTCAACAAGCCCTGTGCGTGTAGCAGTCGTACAATTCGATCCACAAGTCGGCACGGATAATCGAGTAGCAAATCTGCGTCGAAGCCTGGAACTGACTTTGGAAGCGGTGGACGGAGGAGCAAACCTCATTGTCCTGCCGGAGCTGTCGAGTACCGGTTATTTCTTCACTAATCGACAGGATGCGTTTGATCACTCCGAAGCGGTTCCCAGCGGCCCCAGTGTGCAGAGCTGGGTAGATTTCGCCTGTAAACACAAGATTTATCTAGTAGCCGGTTTGACCGAACGCGATGGCGTGCGGCTGTTCAACACAGCGGTGCTGGTAGGGCCCGATGGTTTTATCGGCAAATACCGAAAAGCCCATTTGTGGAACCTTGAAAAGCTGTGGTTCACACCGGGCGACTTGGGCTTTCCGGTTTTTGAAACACCGATTGGCCGCATTGGCCTGTTGATCTGCTGGGATATCTGGTTTCCAGAGGTGCCTCGCATTCTCAGTCAGCAAGGTGCAGATATTATTTGCAGCCTCAACAACTGGGTGTGGACGCCTCCTCCGCTGTTCGATGACGCCGGAAAGTGCATGGCGTCGTACCTGACGATGACCGCGGCTCACGTTAACAATGTGTTTATTGCCGCTGCCAGCCGGATAGGTGAAGAGCGAGGAGCTCGTTACTTGGGTTGTTCGTTGATTGCCGGCACCAATGGATGGCCGATTGGCGTAGTGGCTTCCGCGGATAAGCAAGAAATCCTGTTTGCCGACATCGACCTCACGAGTTCGCGTAGCGCGCCCATCTGGAACAACCTCAACGATCTGCATCGGGATCGTCGAGCCGATCTCTACGATCAAATGCTCGGTTACACCCAACACCCTTGTCTCCCGCGCTGATAAGGGGTCCTCACCATGCAAACCAAAACCGAAGTCCCTCGGCAGAACGCTCGTGCCAGCAGATCAGCATTCGACATGGCTATTATTGTGCTGATGATCGTCACGGCGCTGCTGATTACTTGGCTTTCATTCACCCACCGCTCCACATGGGCCGCCCATTGGCCGGATTACAACCACATGGTCTCCAGCCTTCCAGGTCCTAGTGCCTGGCTACGCTGGGTATTGGGTGACATCAGTGAGGTGGCATTCTACAAACACGAATTCGCCTCTATTGGACTGTTGGCTGGAGCCTACCTGGCTTACTGGGCGAATCGCACAGGAAAGGTCTGGCAAGGCTTCGCCATTTCCTACGGCAGCGGCTTATGGCCATGGTTAATCACCAGTTCGTTGCTCGGGCTGCTGCTGAGTAATCTGTTGTGGGGATGGACGGTCACGGCGACTAGTTGGCAGCCTACTTTTGCGGCCTTTGTTTCGTTGCCGGCAGCGATGGTGCTGATGTTTGGACGCGGCTGGAAAGTCGCAATCAACGGCGCAATCATGGGCGCGGTGCTGGTTACTCCGATGTGCCTGCTGATCGTCAACTATGTGTGCAATCCATTGGGCCTGCCGGTAGTGATCGGAAATGTTTCTGGAATGGCCGTCGCCAGCGTTGCTGCCTTTGTACTCTGTCGATTCGTGCCGAACCTGATGAAGTCTCAACAACCGGCCTCATCCGAAAAATCGGCGGAAACTATCCCCACCCCCTCTCAAACAAAAACACCTGACTACGGAGTCGTCTGGAGCCTGCGTCGAGTGTTGGCGGACTTTTCAGAGGCACCGTTCTTTGGCAACGAACTGGCAAGCATCGGTCTCCTGTTAGGTGCGTTACTGGCTTACACATTGAACCCAATGAGTCCCGTTTACGGCTCGGGCCTACTGCCGCAGCTGATCGGTGCACAGGCCCTGACCTCGGCACTCGGGATAATAATCTGGCGCCGACAATGGATGCTACTTGGCTGGTATCCCACTTACGTTCCTCTGGTGTCCGTCGTACCGGCAGCCATCCTGACTTATGGAGGCAGTTGGCAAGTCATCACCTCAAGCGCGTTGTTCGGAGCAATGATGGCGCCACCTTTGGCCCGAGCGATTTCCAAGCGGCTGCCCGACTACATGCATTCATATATCGGTAATGTTTTATCCATGGCCATCAGCACCCTGCTGATCATTCCGCTGATTGGGCTTCTCATAGCCGGTTAACCCACCTACCAGCATTTGCCACTCGGCTGTACCCGTGAGGTACAGCCACTTCCAAATCACGATCAGTAAAACGAGGTGCAACATGAACCTGCCTAAACTGGCTGTAGCAGCACTTGGCGGTACGGTGAGCATGCAAGCCGGGAATGCTGGCGAAGGTGTTATGCCGACAGTCAGCGGTGAATCCATGCTGTCCACGGTTCCAGAACTGGCTACCCTGGCAGAAGTAACTGTCGAGACGCTTGGACTATTCCCTAGCGCCTCACTGGACTTCGTGTTCCTGCTGAATGTTCTTTCGTGGGCAAATTACCAGATCGCTGAGGGTGCAAACGGTGTTGTCATCACTCAGGGGACCGACACGCTCGAAGAAACAGCCGCCTTCTTCGATTACTTATGGAACCATGACGAACCGCTGATTCTGACCGGGGCGATGCGTTCTGCGAGCCAGGCAGGCCCCGACGGCCCGGCAAACTTGCTGGATGCCTGCAGGGTTGCACTGGCTGGAACCAGTCGTAAGCGTGGCGTTCAAGTCGTCATGAATGGTCAAATTCATCAGGCAAACGTCATTCGTAAAACCGACTCTTTGGCGTTGCAGGGTTTTACCTCGCCCGTTGTTGGCGCTGTCGGCATGATTCTGGAAGAAACCGTCTACTATCTACGCGAACCGATACGCCGCTTGGTTTTACCCTTGCCACAACAAACAACACAGGCGATAGCCCTGCTTGAAACTTCTCTTTGCGCCGATACCTATTTATTGGAAAACATCCTGAAACTGGGTTATGACGGTTTGGTTATTGCCGGTTTCGGAGCAGGACACGTTCCAGCGAATTGGGCTGACATTATCGAAACAATCGCAAAAAATATTCCCGTCATCATTGCCACACGCACAGGCTCTGGCTCCACCGCTCAATCGTCATATGGTTTTTTAGGGGGGGAGATTGACTTGATACGCCGAGGCGCATTGATGGCGGGATTCCTCTGCCCTCGCAAAGCCAGAATCCTGCTTTGGCTGACGGTCGGGTGCCAGCAGCAGGATGAACTGCCGCGTTATCTCAAATCTAACGCGTAAAAAAGGCCTGCAATGCAGGCCTTTTTCAGTTTCAAACCCTCGTCCTACGGCTTGTGCGCCCGAGACAGGAATTCGTGCGATTGCATTTCCAGCAAACGGCTAAGCGTGCGCTGGAACTCAAAGTTCAGACGACCGCCGGTGTAGAGGTCTTTGAGCTCTACTTCAGCAGAAATGATCAGCTTCACGTTTCGGTCGTAGAACTCGTCGACCATGTTGATAAAGCGTCGGGCGATGTCGTCGGTGGTGACGGTCATCTGCTCGACACCACTGAGCAACACGGCGTGGAAGATTTTACCCAGTTCGATGTAATCGTTTTGGCTACGCGGACCGTCGCACAGTTCGCGGAAGTCGAACCAGGCCACGTCATCGCACGTGCGCAGGGCTCGGATTTCACGGTTCTCGATCATCAGCACGTCGTTTTCGATGGCTTGCGTGCATTCCGGTGTCAAGGCGCGGAAGCTTTTACGCAGGCTTTCGTGGGACGCTTCGTCGAGCGGGAAGTGAAACAGCTCGGCTTGCTCAAGGTGACGCAGACGATAATCAACGCCACTGTCGACGTTAACGATGTCGGTGTTCTGTTTGATCAGCGCGATGGCCGGCAGAAAGCGCGCACGTTGCAGACCGTCCTTGTACAGGCCGTCCGGGACGATGTTCGAGGTCGCAACCAGGGTCACACCGTTCTTGAACAGCTCTTCCATCAGCGTGCCAAGAATCATGGCGTCGGTGATATCGGAGACGAAGAACTCATCGAAACAGATCACCCGGGCTTCATCGGAAAAACGCTTGGCGATGATGGTCAGCGGGTTTTTCTCACCGGGCAGGGTCTTCATTTCTTCGTGTACACGCTTCATGAAGCGGTGGAAGTGAGTGCGGACCTTTTCCTTGAACGGCAGGGCTTCGAAGAACGTGTCGACCAGGTAGGTCTTGCCACGGCCAACACCGCCCCAGAAATACAGGCCCTTGACCGGCACCTGCTCTTTCTTGCCAAACAGCTTGCCGAGCAGGCCCGGTTTATTCTGCGAGGCCGCGACCAGGTCGTCATACAGGCGCTGCAAATGGCGTACAGCAGTTTCCTGCGCGGCGTCGTGGAAGAAGTCCGGGCGTTTCAGATCAGCTTGATATCGTTCTAGGGGCGTCATAATTCGTTAGCAAGGCAACAAAAACGGGCGGTCACTGTAGCGACGGCCCGTAGGAATGGCAATCGGCCCTTGGTCGGACCGAGCCGTTGTTTAGTCCTGAACCGGCGTCAGCGCGACTCGCAGAGCGTCGATGGCAACATCACGCGCCGCGCTGTCGGCGAAGCCTGGGCTGTCGGCAACGCACTCACCTTGCAGCCAGACGCTGAAGCTCAGGTCTTCGCTGCGCACGTCCAGAGGCTGGCCGGCTTGCAGTTGCTTGGTCACTTGACCAGCGGCTTTGCCGTCAGAGAAGTGACGCGACAACAGCAGTTGCTCGCCATCAGCCGCCAGCAAACGGAAGCGGAAACTGCCGTCGTCCTCACGGAAGCTGACGAAGCGCGCGGCTTTTGCAGCCTTCTTTTTGGTGGCAGCAACCACTTGGGTCTGAGCAACAAAAGAACGCAGGCCAACCGCTTCACGCAGCTCGTTGAGGAACGGGGTCGCTACGGCACGGGCCTTTTTGGCGCCGATTTGCAGCATGTCTTCCAGGTCCGCCGGACGCTCGATCAACTGGTGATACTGCTCGCGCGACTCGCCCAGCTCACTGTCGAGGAGTTGGAACAGACGATGCTTCGCCTCGCCCCAACCCAGGCCCTGCAACAGTTCACTGCGCAATTCGTCGGACTGCGCAGGGGTAGCGAAAGCCTGGAACAAGGTGAACAGGTGCGAACTGTCAGGGTCTTTCGCTTCGCCCGGCGCGCGCGAATCGGTGACGATCCGCGAGATCGCGTCCTTCATGTCCTTGGCGCTGCTAAACAGCGGAATGGTGTTGTCGTAGCTTTTCGACATCTTGCGCCCGTCGAGGCCCGGCAAGGTGGCGACGCTTTCTTCGATCAGCGCTTCAGGCATGGTGAAGAATTCTTTGCCTTGACCAAACAGATGGTTGAAGCGCTGGCCAATGTCCCGAGCCATTTCCACATGCTGGATCTGGTCGCGCCCCACCGGCACCTTGTGCGCGTTAAACATCAGGATGTCCGCCGCCATCAACACCGGATAGCTGTACAAGCCCATGGTGATACCTGCATCAGGGTCTTCACCGGTTTCGACGTTCTTGTCCACCGACGCCTTGTAGGCATGCGCGCGATTGAGCAGACCTTTGGCGGCCACGCAGGTCAGCAGCCACGTCAGCTCGGGGATTTCCGGGATGTCGGATTGGCGATAGAAGGTCACGCGGTCCACATCCAGGCCACCGGCCAGCCAGGTCGCGGCAATTTCCAGACGCGAGCGCTGGATGCGCAGCGGGTCATCGCATTTGATCAGGGCGTGGTAGTCGGCCAGGAAGTAGAACGAATCGGCATTGCTGTCACGGCTGGCGAGGATCGCCGGACGGATGGCACCGGCGTAGTTGCCCAGGTGCGGCGTGCCGGTGGTGGTGATGCCGGTGAGGATACGGGTACGAGTCGTCATGGGTAATCGCTTGTCAGACTGCAATCAATTCGAAAGGCGCGGCAGGAGCAGATCCTTGAGATCGGTCAGCTTGCCATGAAAAAAGTGTCCGCATTCTGCCACTTTCAGCAGCTCATGGGGGCGATCAAGCGCGTCAGACCATTGGTAAACCAGTTGCGGATCGATGACTTCATCGGTTTGCGGCTGGATCACGGTCAGTGCGCCTTGCTGCGGCAGTTGATCCTGATCACCCAGGCGCATTACCGCTGGCGCCACCATGAACAGATGCTTGAGCTGTTCGCCCTGGGCTTCCAGTCGCCCGCCAAGACTGGCAGCCACAAAGCCGCCGAAGGAGAAACCGAACAGGGTCAGGGGCAAGTCAGGATGCCTGGCGCGCAGCCATTGTGCCGCTGCCTGAGCATCATCGACTTCACCCGTACCCATGTCGTGCGTACCTTCACTGGCACCGACGCCGCGATAGTTAAAGCGCAACGTAATCAAACCGGCGTCGCGCGCGGTGCGCTGCAAGGTCGACACGACTTTATTGAGCATGGTGCCGCCCTGCACCGGGTTCGGATGGCAGATCAGTGCCACGCCGCGCGACTGTTCGTTATCCAGGTACAAAGCTTCCAGTTGACCCACCGGGCCATCAATCACTACAGGGGTTTCACGCATAAGCAAGGAAGGAACTCCGTGACCTCGAATCGGGTCGACTCGTCTAGCAAAGTGTCTGTGCCAATCTATTGCGAGTTAATCGCGGTATACAGCGCAGGTTCGAGCCGTTAACGTAAAGCAAAGCCGTTTATAGAGGAAGGACTCGTGGAACACTCGCTCTTAGTTTGGTTGTTGCCGACTCTTGCCCTGGTTGTGGGTGTCGCCGCTGGATTTCTGATCGCTCGCCTGCTGCCGAATGCCGCGCCTAACCGCACGCAACGTCAGCTGGATGACATTCAGGAACGTTTCGACAGTTATCAAAACGAGGTGGTGACCCACTTCAACAGCACTGCAACACTGGTCAAGAAGCTGACTCAGAGCTACCAGGAAGTGCAGGAACATCTCGCCGAGGGCGCCAACCGTCTGGCCCTGGACGAGCAGACTCGCCAACGCTTGCTGGCCGCCCTGCACGCCGACGCCGCCGTGGCACCACGGGAACGCCTGACGCCGCCGCGCAATCAGGAACCGCCACGCGATTACGCGCCAAAAACCCCGAACGCGCCGGGCATGCTTGATGAGCATTACGGCCTGAAGAAGTAATCAGGTTTCGCGCGATACAAAAAGCCCTCGGACAAGTGATTGTCCGAGGGCTTTTTATGGCCTGGCTGCCTGCTCAAGAAGGACCGCAAACTGGTGATACAAAACCCCACCCGCTCTGCTGAGAATCGGGCGGGTTTATACCTGGGGTTCAGTCAGACGGTTACTGGTACTGCTGAGCAGGTTGACCCTGTTGCTGATATTGCTGACCCGGAATCGCCTTCAGGTTGACTTCAACTCGACGGTTCTGCGCCCGGCCATTGACGTCGCCGTTGCTGGCAATCGGATTATCCGGCCCGGCCCCGCGCGCCGACAGATTGGCGCCGCTGACACCCTGGGACGTCAGGTAAGTCGCCACGCTCTGGGCGCGCCGCTGAGACAGGTCCATGTTGTGCTGACGGCTGCCGGTGCTGTCGGTGAAGCCGACGATTTCGATCTGGTTCTGGTTGAACTCCTTGAGCGAGCCCGCCAAATTGTTCAGCGGCTGATAGAAGCTCGGAGCGATGTTCGCCGAATCGGTGGCGAAGGTGATGTTGCCCGGCATGATCAACTTGATTTGATCGCCCTGACGCTGCACTTCAACCCCGGTATTGGCCATGCTGGCGCGTAGTTTGGCTTCCTGCTTGTCAGCGTAGTAACCGTAACCGGCAGCGGAGGCGCCCACCACGGCGGCGCCAATCAACGCGCCTTTGCCACGGTTGTTGTGGTCGATGGCGGCACCCGCCAGCGCACCGGCCAAGGCACCGAGGCCACCGTATTTGGCTGTTTTGCTCATGCCTTGGGAGCCACTGTCGGCTTGCCCTTGATTGTCATAAGGGTTGGGCGATGCGCAACCGGCCAACAAGGCCACAGCGGTAGCAACAATTATCAAGCGAGGCTTGGTGAACATGAAGAGCTCCTACTTTTGCATTCTGTGGTGCAACGGACGTTGGCAATAGACCACTGCGGGCGTTGGATCACCGAAGACGACAAAAATTCAATCGCCGACCGTCATGCCCTGACAAAGGGGTTGCCGCGCATTTCATCGCCCAGACAAGTGTCAGGACCATGCCCGGTCACCACGACTGCTTCCTCGTCGAGGGTGTACAGCCGCTGCTTGATCGAGCGCACGATGGTTGCCTGATCGCCACCCCACAAATCCGTGCGCCCCACCCCGCGACGAAACAACGTGTCACCGGCAATCAGCAGCTTAGCTTCTGCAAACCAAAAGCTCATGGAGCCTGGTGTATGACCCGGTGTATGAATCGCCACGCCGCAGCCACAGTCCAGCGCTTCATCGTCGGCCAGCCAGCGATCCGGTGAGGGCACCGGGGTGTAAGGCACGCCGAACATCTGGCATTGCATCTCCAGGTTGTCCCAGAGGAATTGATCCTCCTTGTGCAGGTGCAGGGTGGCGCCGGTTTTTTCTTTCAACTGCCCAGAGGCCAGGAAATGATCGAGGTGGGCGTGAGTGTGGATAATGCTCACGACTTTCAGGCCCAGAGCATCGAGCCGGGCAAGGATTAACTCATGATTGCCACCGGGGTCGACGACGATGGCTTTTTTGGTAATCGGGTCGCCGATGATCGTGCAGTTGCACTGCAACGGGCCGACGGGGAAAGTTTCGCGGATGAGGGTTCCGTTCAGGGTATTCATGGGACTGATCCTACTGCTGAGGCTTGGTTCTGCGGTTGTGATCCGCAAAATTGATAGGTTATGCTCGCGCCGCGCCTATTTTGAAACAAAACGGCAGGAAGCCAATGCCCTCTCCAATGGAACACGTGCTTGTCGATAAGAGCGTCCTGTTTCAGGACCCGGATATTATCAACCGCATTCGCGGCAAGAAGGGTTTGCCATTCATATCCCACGCCGATCTTCTGCAACTTCAGTCCCTGACGACGGGGCACGAACAGGTCCATAAAAACGCGCGACAGTTTTTCCAGCTTTTCGCCAGCCACCCCTCGCGCCCGCACCGTACACTCCCAAAAGGTACAGCACTGCGCCCCGGCGACTTGTTGGCCGAATACGCTTTCGATGGCCAGCCGATCTTTGCGCTAAAGCGAACGGTTGCGCCACCGGACTCGGCCAAGGTGGGTGAAACCGTCGATTTATGCCGCCACTACGACTTGCTGTTGCTGACGTGTGACGAGGCGCAGCTCAGTCACTGCAAGGCCGCCCAAGCCAGAGCCACGCGCTGGATAGGTCGTGCTGGGAAAAACCCGGTGAATATATCGCCGCCAACCCTGCCTTTCGACCTCCCTGAAGCGCCCCTCGCTGGCGCTGACAGTCTGATCCAGAACAAAGGCGTCTCTGTCGCGCCCGGGTCGGTGGTGAAGACATCAAGTGGCCGCCAGTTGACGTTGAACGCCGCGATCAGCGCCGGTGGCGAAGGGACAATCTACGCCGTCGCGGGCAACGCTGAAGTGTGCAAAATCTATCACCCGGAAAAGCTCACGACTCGCCGCCGCGAAAAGATCGAGCTTATGGTGACGCGCCAAATCACTGAGCCTGGCATTTGTTGGCCAACCGAGCAGGTGTTCAACGCTCACCAAGAGTTTGTCGGCTATGTGATGCCCAGGGCGCAGGGAAAAACGCTGCAGACCGCCGTATTTGGCAAACCCATGCTGGCCAAAACGTTCCCGCAGTGGACACGACGAGATTTGGTCAATGTTGCCAGCGCGTTTCTGAAACAGGTGGAATACCTGCACTCGCTCAACATCATTGTTGGCGACATCAACCCGATGAACCTGCTGGTGACAGCGGACAGCAACAAGGTCTGGATGGTCGATACGGACAGTTTTCAGATCGGGCATTTTCCGTGCGAGGTCGGCACGGTGAATTTCACCGCCCCGGAAATCCAGGGGAAAAGATACAGCGACTACCTGCGCACAAAAAATCACGAAACTTTCGCGGTCGCAACCATGCTGTTCATGATCCTGCTGCCAGGTAAACCGCCTTACTCGCAACAAGGGGGTGGGACGGCCTCGGACAACATCAAAAACATGAACTTCCCCTATCGCTACAAAAAAGACAGCGGTAAAGGCAAAGTAAGCGTCACGCCGGTGGGTGCCTGGCAAAACATTTGGAGTCATTTACCCTACGCGCTCAAACAGGCGTTCAGTGACACCTTCGAAGATAATCAGCGACGACCGCTCGGTGACTGGTTGAGGCTGCTGACTCAGTACGGCGAAGAGTTGCGCAAGGGCAAGCATTGCGATGAGGTGTTTCCCGCCGCTTTTCATATCAACGACCCGGTTGAGGCTGTCTGTGGCACCTGCAAAAAAACCTACACCGAATCCAAATACTGGCTTAAGAAAATGCAGGCCGTCGGTAGATCGACCCGGTGTGCAGACTGTCAGCGGTCGTCCAAACTGAAACAGCTGGCCAGTGAAAGCCAAAAGAAAACCGCGCAGGCAGAGCAGCGTGCGGCGCCACCTCCGGCAGCCTCCGTGCCTCGCGCCACTCCTGCGCCAGTTCGAAACGCACCTGCACCGGCACGGAAGACACCCTCCCCTGCGCCCGCGCCTCCAGCGCCGTCAAAACCGCAGCAGCAACCGGCTTCCCCCAGACCGCAACCCTATCCATCAGCACCCGCACGCCCCCTCAATCAAGAGAGCCTGGTGGTCCGCTGGTTCAAACGACTCTTGAAGCGTATTTTGTAACGCGCCGACTCACAAGGATGATCCCATGCAAGAAGATTATGTAATTCGTCAGGAAGACCTCATCGAAAACCCAACAGCACGCGTGCCCATTTGCCTCGTGCTGGACGTCAGCGGCTCGATGGAAGGCGACCCGATTGCGGAACTTCACGCCGGCGTTCAGATGTTTTTCGAGGCCATCCGTAAAGATGATGTAGCGCAATATGCTGCTGAAATCAGCATCGTCACGTTCGGCGGGACGGCGCAAAAAGTGCTGGATTTCAGTGACATTAATCGTCAGGACGTGCCGCCACTGGTGGCGTCAGGACTGACGCCCATGGGACATGCCGTTAACATCGCGCTGGACTTGCTGGAAGCGCGTAAGGAAGACTATCAGCGCGCCGGTGTTGATTATTACCAGCCGTGGATGGTGCTCATGACCGATGGCGAACCCACCGACGATATTGGCTCAGCGGCTGCTCGCGTGGCCAGCCTGATAAGCCAGCGCAAACTGAGCGTTTTTCCTATTGCGATCGGTACGGCGGTGAACATGCAGTCGCTGAGTCAGTTTTCTCCGACACGCCCGCCCCTGCGCCTGAAGGGCTTGAACTTCAATCAGTTCTTTGACTGGCTAAGCCGAAGCGTATCGCGGGTGTCGCAGTCGACACCTGGAGAAGAGGTAGCGCTGGACATTAAAGGTATCGAAGCCTGGGCACAGATCTAACCATGCCTGACATCCAGATCAATTTCAGTTGCAAAACAGCCTGCGCTTTTGTGGCAGGACGCTCACACCTCACGACTCACACACCTTGCCAAGACTATGTCGCTGCCAGACAGTCCAACGAGGTGACGTGCATCGCATTGGCCGACGGGGCGGGCTCCAGAGCCCGGTCCGATGTCGGCGCCCAGGTCGCGGTCACTGCGGCGCTAGCCTTTGTTTGCAAAAACTTTGAAAGTCTCTGGCAAAACGCGGAAAAATCCCACGCCAAGGCTGCGCAACGCCTGATAAATCGCTGCCTGGACGCGTTCAGACGCAAGTCGAAAAAACTGGGCTGCGAGATCAACGACCTATCCTGCACCCTGTCCTTCGTCGCTTTTTCACGGGGCCGCTACCTGGCAGGCCATTTGGGTGATGGCGTCATCGCACGAGTTGATATAGACGGTCAACTTCTGGCCCTCTCTCATCCGGAAAACGGCGAGTACGCCAATACCACGCTGTTTCTGACGGACCCTAAAGTGGCTGGGCGCCTCAGGATGTACCGTGGCCCTGTAGAAGGCGCGACAGGCTTTGCGATCATGAGCGACGGCACGGCAGAAAGCCTCTACCACAAATCCAGTGGCATCCCCGCCCCGGCGATCCTGAAACTGCTGGAGTGGAATACATCGCTACCCAGAAAAAAAATGAAGTCGGTTTTGGCCGACAACCTGCAACACTCCATCGCCAGTAAAACCGGGGATGACTGCTCAATAGGATTGCTGTCGATCCTGAAGCAGGAGGGACAGACGCACGCTGTGAGCGCCGGCGAAGAGAATTGACCGACAGCCGCGGACTCAAGACGCACGGTGTATCGGAGGTGTTCAAACGGTGATTTTCGCCAAAGCTACAGCAACACGCCCATTTCCTTCGCCCGCGCCACTGCATGGGTGCGCCGCTCTACTCCGAGTTTGCTGTTGATATGGCTGGCGTGGGTTTTCACCGTGTGCAGCGAGATAAACAGTTGATCGCTGATTTGCTGATTGGAGCACCCTTGGGCGATCAGTCGAAGGACCGCCAGCTCGCGGGTGCTTAGCTGTTCTGCGGTGTGAAAAGCGTCCAGTACAGGTCGGTTGGCCTGTACTGGAAGACGCTCCACCAGGCTCTGCGTGACGGCCGTCGGCGTGGCTACCTGCAATTGTCCGCGCAACCAGTCAGCGTGCTCGGCCAACAACCCGTCGAAAGGTTGCAGCACTCCACCGGCCGCAGCGTTGAGCGCTTGAGTCAACGCGCCGCGCGCTTCGGGTTCGCGTCCACCGGACAGCAACAGCGCAATTTTCTGCGTCAGCGCCATGACGCTAAGCATCTGCCGCCCAGTCTGCTGCCCATGCTCAAGCAACGTATTGAGCCGCCCCTCGGCCAGCATCGGCTGCCCCTGGATGACGTCCAGTAGCGCGCGCTGAAGTTCGATATGCAACGGCAACTGTGGATGAAACTCCGGCGGTGCAGCAGCGCCTACGCCAGTGTAGGTCTGGCCCAAACGGGCCAGCCAGGCCTGAGCCAGGTCAGTACGACCCTGGGCCAGCCAGAGTTCACATTTGACCAGCGTGATCATTGCCAGGTAGTAAATCGGCGGCACATCCCAGATATGCATCAGCCGTTCGGCTTCGGCGAGTTCGGCGAAGGCTTTGGCAAACTCGCCGCTGCTGCCCTCAAGGCGAGCAATGACGCAATGCCCGATCAGCACACTGATATCGCGACAGGCGCGAGCCTCATGCAGTCCCGCCTGTAAACGAAGCCGGGCAGCGTGCGGTTGCGAGCGTAAGGCCAGTAAAAAGCCTTCGTAAAGGGTCAGCCGGGCACGTACCGCATACAGTCGCTGTGGGGATAACCCCTGCAAGCGTTGCAGCCCTTGGTGGACTTCATCCAGCGCACGCAGGATTTCCCCGCGAGCCTGCAACACACGCGCACGATCGTAATGCGCCAGCGCTTCGAACAACGGATTCCCCACCCGTTGCGCCAGCTCCAGGGACTCACGGTTCAGGCCCCGCGCATGCCACAAGTCACCGTCGGCAATCGCCAGGTTAGACAACGCCGAGAGGCACATCAGCCGCTGCCCGTAACGTTTGGCCGGCAGGCTTTCCAGCGCTTCGGTGCAATAGAGCAAGGTCAGCGCACGATTGCCACGACCGCGCGCGATGATGCCGCTCAGGGCCAGCCATTGGGCGAGCATGGATTTTTGCGCGGTGGCCGACGGTGCTGGCAGGAAGCGGCTCAAGTGATGGGCCAACTCCTCAGCGGCGTCCAGTTGACAGGCCAGCCCCAACGCCCAGCTGTAAAGCACAATCAGCCGCGGCGTGCTGATCAGCAGGCTGTCGGGCAAATCCATTTTCCAGCGCAGCAACATGCCGACGTTCTGTTCCGCCAGCAGTTGCTCTTCTGAAAGGTTTTGCACCAGGTTAGCGGCCACATCGAGATGCCCTGCGCGTAATGCCTGCTCCACCGCTTCATCGAGCAATCCTTGGGCATTGAACCAGCGGCAGGCCCTTAAGTGCAGGCTGGCGGCAGGCACTATCGCCTGAGTGGTGGGCCGAGTACGCAGCAGATCGGAAAACAGATGGTGGTAGCGATACCAGCGCCCCTGCTCATCCAGGGGCACCAGGAAAACCTGATGCGCCAAGAGGAAACGCACGATCTCGGCACTGTCATGGGCCTCACGCACGGCGTCGCACAGCTCGATACAAAAGCGCTCCTGCGGGGCGGTGTCATAAAGAAATGACTGCACGTCTGCGGGCAAACAATCGATAACTTCTTCCAGCAAGTAATCGCGAATCAACCCTTCCCCACCGTGCAACGCCTGAGGCAGCGGCCCGTTGGGCCCCGCCTCCGAGGCTGCGAGCAGCCAGAAACGCAAGCCAGCGACCCACCCTTCGCTGCGCTGGATCAGGCTTTCCAGCGCCTCGCCGCGCAAGGAACTGCTGTGCCGGTCAAGCAGCGTAAGGGCTTCATCATGGGTCAGACGCAGGTCTTGTTCATGCAGTTCGAGCAGTTGCCGCGATAGCCGCAGTCGCGCGAGGTGCCAGTCGGGGCGCTGGCGGCTGGTGACCATGACCAGTAGGCCATCGGGAAGATGATTGAGGAAAAATTGCAGGCAACGATCAAGCACCGGCCCCTGAGCCAAGTGGTAGTCATCAAGCACCAGCAGCAACGGTGTACTCGGCGAAAGATGTACGGCCAACTCATCGAGCAGCCCGTCCAGCCATTCCTCGAAGGCAAACGGCTGATGGCGCTGACGCATTTTCAGCAAACCGAGGGCCTGGCTGCCCAACTGCGGAAAAAAGTCCTGAAGACCTTCGAGCAGACGTTCCAGAAAACGCCCAGGATCGCTGTCCCGTCGGCTCAAACCCAACCACAGGCTTTGCCAATGAGCCGGTAACCCCTGACAGAACTCCACCGCCAACGAACTCTTGCCAAACCCTGCCGGAGCGCTGACCAACAACAGCCTGCCACCGAGCCCCGCACTCAGGCGCTCACACAGACGAGGCCGCAATACATGCCCTTCGGGCAGCGGCGGCCTGAAAAAACGCCCGTCCAATGCTGCGACGGCAACGCTTGCAGGACCTGGAAGTGGTGACAGATCAGTCATGGCCGGCTCTTGTTTGAATGGCTATTGGCGGCGTTGCAGATGTCCGCAGACTAGCGGTAAACGAAGAGCTATTGAAGGTTATTGCTACAAATGGCTACAAAAAGACTACGTGCAGAAATGTCAGACGTGCTTTGGAGGGGGGCTGACAGCCGAAGTCGCCCGCATCGCGGGCGGGTACGCACGCCCACTTGATCGCGTTTTCATGAAAAAACGCGCACGCCTGTCGCCGAGTGCTTGCTTCGCGTGGCGACCGGACGAAGAGGCTATTCGGACCTTGGCAAGTATTTCACAGGCAAAAAAACGCCCCGAACCAGTCGGGGCGTTTTTTCGAGGATGCGGCCTCTATTCAGTGCGTATCAGCGAACACCTTCCTGACGCAGAGCGGCAGGGGTGAAGTCGCTGGTGGTCGCGGTGAAGCCGAAGTCATAGGCTTGTTTCTCTTCGTTCTTCATACCCAGCGCCAGGTAACGACCCGATTGCAGGTCGTACAGGACTTCCAGGGCATACCACGGCACTTGCTTGTCGTAGTAGTCCTCGGCATGCGCCTCGGCCACGCGCCAAAGCTGACCACGACCATCGTAGTGATCGATCACGGCAGCCTGCCAGGTGTCTTCGTCAATGTAGAAGTCACGTTTGGCGTAGATGTGGCGCTGACCTTCTTTGAGGGTAGCAACCACATGCCAGACGCGGCGCAGCTCATAACGGGTCAGGTCCTGGTTGATATGGCCGGCCTTGATGATGTCCGCGTACTTGAGCGTCGGTGAGTCGATCTTGTAGCTGTCGGAGGCGATGTACATCTCTTTCTTGCCTTCGAGTTTCCAGTCGTAGCGATCCGGAGCACCGTTATACATGTCGAGGTTGTCGGAAGTGCGCAGGCCATCCGCCGCAGTACCCGGCCCGTCATACGAGACTTGCGGCGCACGACGCACCCGACGCTGCCCAGCGTTGTAGACCCACGCCGAGCGGGGCTCTTTAACCTGGTCGAGTGTTTCGTGTACCAACAGAACGCCACCAGCCAGACGCGCCGGCGCGGTCACTTTCTGCTTGAAGTAGAACAGAATGTTGCCCGGATTTTTTGGGTCGTAGTCCTTCATCTTGTCGCGGAACACAAACTGATCCTGGAAGTACACCAGGCTGAACGAGCCGTTCGGTTGTGGCGTCGCCTGGGTTACCAGACGGGTCACACTGCCGCCACGATAACGAGTGATGTGGTTCCAGATGACTTCAACGCCGGTTTTCGGAATAGGGAAAGGCACAGCGGTTTCGAAGTTTTCCAGTCCATTACCGCCAGACACCAGGTTAGTGCTGGTGGCGTTCTTTTTGATCGCAGCGAACACGTCATCCGGCACGGTCGAGCCACGATGGGACGGGTAGACCGGCATGATGAACGTGTCCGGGTAGCGCTTGAACATCGCGTATTGGCCCGGAGCCAGTTTTTCCTTGTACTGATCGACGTTCTTCGCGGTGATGGTGAACAGTGGCTTTTCACTGGCAAACGGGTTGGACAGGAAACCTTTGCTGTCGACCGCACCGGCGTTTTTCGGCAGCGGTTTCCAGGCCGGAATCGAACCGTCGGCATTGCCCGCCATTTCCGCGCCCATCGGCGTCAGGCTCTTGCCCAGTTTGTCCGCCTCGGCCGCAGGCACTGCTGCCATGACAGCACTCGCCAGCAGCGAAAGCCCAAGTACACCGGCGTGGAACAGACTCTTTGTTATTTTCATATGTGTTCGTCCTGAAAATGCAGTGCTTAGAAGTTCACGCCGACGCTGAGTGCAACGAAGTCGCGGTCATCCACGGTGCTGTACTTGCCGCCAAAGAAGTTGGTGTACGCCAGGCTGGCGGTGTAAGTGTTTTGGTATTCGGCATCGACCCCAAGGCTCACAGCCTTGCGGCCTTCTTCAAAGTTACCGCCAGGGCCAGGGGAGTAGCCGCTGACGTCATGGGACCAGGCCACGTTCGGCTTCAGGTTCACACCGGCGAACACGTCGTTGTATTCCCAGATGGCACGGCCGCGATAACCCCACGAGTTGGCCGTGGTGAAACCGTCATTGTTGCAGTTGGTGCTTTTGTTATTGGACGATGCGCCGGCCCCGGCCCCATTGATGGTGGAGGTGTTGAGGATTTGCGAACAGGTGTCCAGGCCCCCGGTGGAGGGCAGTTCACCCGGCCCGAAGACCGGGTCGCGGCCATAACGGACATCGGAGGTGCTTTCCAGGCCGCCGACGTGGGTCAGGCCGACTTCACCGACCAGGGTCAAGCGACTGGCGCCCATGACTTGATCAAAGAAGTGCGTCAGGGTGGTCTGGAACTGGGTGATTTCTTTACGGCGATAGCCGTGCAGGTCCTGACCCGGCGTGCCGGTCAACAGCGAGGCGTTGGTCAATGCGCCGCCCAACGGCCGCACACCGGCGAACAGGATGTCGGTGGAGTTCAACTGCACCGGAGCATTCGGACGGTAGCTGACCTCACCGGCCCACGCGGTGCCGGTAGGCAAGGTGGTCGAGAAGCTCAGGCCGTAGAGGCGAATGTCTTCCGGGTATTCGACGAAGTACTGCGAGTTACCCGCGACCACCAGCGGCCCCAGCGCCTGGAAAGGCCCTGGAAGCGCCTTGACGCCGTTGTAGACCGATTGTGGCGCACCAGTGGCGCTGAAAATCGGCGCACGGCTGTGGTAGTTCATGAAGTAGGCGCCGAACTCGGTATCGAGCGGCTCAAACATGTACTTGAAGGATGTGCCCCACTGGCCGCTGTTCCCAGGGTCGCGGTTCGCACCACGGCGTACCAGAACGCCTTCGTCATTGACGTCGACGTTGGCCGCAGCCAATGGACCGAGCGCCACCGACGGAATGGTCGAGCGCTTGTTCAGCACGCGCAGATTGTCTTCGCAACCGGTAGAAATGATGTCCGGTTGCGAGAAGAACGTGCCGCAGTTATCGGTCACGGTCTTTTGCCACTGAAGCTGATAGAACGCCTCGGCGGACAGGTTTTCAGTGAGGCTTTGGGACACGTAGAACATGTTGACCGGGATCAGGCCTTCTTTGACCTCGGCACCCGGACGACGGAACGCAGACACGTCAATCGGGTTGATCGAGTTGATGCCGCCGCCAATAAAGGTACTTTCACCCCAACTCACAACCTGCTTGCCCAAACGCACGGAACCCGGTTCATCGGCGATGGAGTAGTTGTGGTAAACGAAGGCGTCGAGGATCTGGCCGCCCGAAGACTTGGCACCTTCATTGCGATGCTCGTTACTGACGTTCTTGAATTCCAGGTCCTGGTTTTGCAGCGCGAAGTCGTACCAGTATTTGCCTCGAACGAAGACACCGGTGTCGCCGTATTTCAACTCAAGGTCATGGATGCCCTTGAAAATCTTTGAAAAGGCTTGCCCGCTCTTGAAGTTCAAGTGGCCGTCATCAGAGGTTTGGGACAAGCCCTTGCCGCCGTTGTTGACGCCGATAAGGTTCTTGTTCGGCTGTTGGGTCGAGACACTCATGCCCAGGGAGAGCGACGAGTCGAACTGACCTTCGATTTCACCGACGTTGAAACTGACGCCGAATGCGGGCCCGGCGAGCGTAGAGGCAAGACTGACCGCCAAGGGCAATTTCGCCCGGCGCCAGAACTGGTTTACTGATGTCATCGACGCTACTCCATGTGCATTATTGTTATGGCAGTGAGCACTTTTAAAAACGCTGAGGGTGACCGGAAGCCAAGATGTCCGAAGTCACTCCAAAGTTGCATCGCCCCGTTTTGTGCGTTTGCTCCGTTCTTAAAAATCCTTGAGCGGACTATAGCCAGCAGGCTGTACTGCTTGATCCCTCTAAAGTGTGATTTATAGCTGCCGGCCACTCTGGAACAGTCCTTTCGCCAGTCCGACAGGTGTCGGCACGGCAAGGATGGCTGAAAATTCGGATTTGACAAGCCAAGCGCTTGCTTGGTGGGGCTGGCGTGCCGTTGCGGGCACGCCAGAGCGCGTCAAAAAACGCTTAAAGCGTTGAGAGGAAGGTGCTGTTGTTGGCCTGCCATTCAGTGATGTCGAGGCGGATACGCTTCTTGTCGAGTTTGCCGACACTGGTCTTGGGAATTTCCGTAACAAGGGCGATCTGACTCGGGATCGCCCACTTGCTCAGGTGCCCTAGCTCGACGAACGGCTTAAGGTGTTCCTTGAGTTCGCGAGCCCCGATCTCATGCCCTTCACGGATCACCAGCAGCGCAAACGGCCGTTCACCCCACTGCGGATCGGCGATGCCCACTACTGCTACTTCGCGTACCGCCACGTGACGACTGATCAGGTCCTCCAGGTCCAGGGACGACACCCATTCGCCCCCGGTCTTGATCACATCCTTGATGCGGTCGCGGATATCGATCACCCCCATGCTGTCCAGAGTGGCAACATCGCCCGTGTGCAACCAGCCGCCGGCCCAGAGCTCGGCGCCCTTGTGTGGCTCTTTGAAATAACCTTCGGTGAGCCAAGGCGCGCGCAGCACCAATTCCCCCTGAGTCTCGCCATCAGCGGGCAGAAAGTGACCGTCGGCATCGACAATTGCTGCCTCCACCAATGGCACTGGCACACCTGCCTTGATTCGATAAGTGGTGCGCTCGTCTTCAGTGCCTGCCATCAATTCGTCATTGAGGTGAGCACAGGACACCAGAGGCCCGGTTTCCGACATGCCGTAGGCGGCGGTCAACTGAATGCCTCTGGCCTTGGCGGTTTCGTAGAGCGTGCGATTGAGCGCACTGCCGCCGATGACGATTTTCCAGCCAGCGAAATCAGCGCCTTGCGCCGCCTTGGCGTTGAGGAGCATTTGCAGGATGGTCGGCACGCAGTGGGAAAAGGTGACCTTTTCCTTGGCCCACAACGCCACCAGCAACTCAGGGTCATAACGACCCGGATAGACCTGCTTGAGCCCGAGCATGGTCGCCACGTAAGGCAAGCCCCAGGCATGCACGTGAAACATTGGCGTGATCGGCATGTAGACATCGTTGGTGCCCAGCAGCCGCACGCTGTCGATGCAGCCCATGATGGTCGACACACCCATGGTGTGCAGTACCAATTGCCGGTGGGTGAAATACACGCCTTTCGGATTGCCGGTGGTGCCCGTGGTGTAAAAGGTCGTCGCGACGGAGTTTTCGTCGAAATCCTGGAAGTCGTACTGCGGGCTAGCGGCGGCCAGTAGCTGTTCGTATTCGCCGATCAGGTTCGGCAAATCGGCGGTTTTCTCTGGCAAGTCGGTGAGCAGAAGGGTTTTCTCTACCGTCGTCAGGTGTCCGGCGATGGCCTGATACAGCCCGACGAATTCGCTGTTGACCAGCACGAAGCGGTCCTCGGCGTGATTCATGGTGTAGAGAATCTGCTCCGGCGACAGGCGCACGTTGATGGTATGGATCACCGCACCGATCATCGGGATGGCGAACATGCACTCCAGGTAGCGATGGCTGTCCCAGTCCATCACCGCCACGGTATCCCCGGCCTTCACCCCGGCCGCCGTCAACACATTGGCCAGGCGCGCGACCCGCTCGATCAGGGTCGGATAGCTGTAGCGCAACTGGTCGCGGTAAACGATCTCGCGGGTTTTCTCGTAACGAGCGCCGGACATCAGCAGTCGTTTAATCAGCAACGGATACTGGTAAGCGCCTTCGGCTGGCGGGATAACGCGAGTCTGCAACATAAGAATCCCTTTTCTGACTGCACGGTGTGGCTTAAAGACAAGCACTCTAGAGCCGTTATACGCCAGCCAAATCAGTCAAAGGAATGATTTGCAGAGCCATACAAATGCTAGCTTTGCGCCAGCATTTGCGCCAGCATTTGCGCCAGCATTTGCGGCTAATGGAAGCCCTGATCCGCCGATTCAGAGAGAACTCCCGGAAGTTCTCGAGTCAGTCCAACGCAATCAATGCATCTCGGTGAAGGCAAGTTTCACACCGATGGCGATGAGCACAACCCCCATGGTGCGGTCGAACCAGTGGCCCATGCGGGCGAAACCGGCACGCACGCGTGGTTGGCTGAACAACCGGGCCACCAGGCAGAACCACGCTGCCGTCGCCAATGCGAGATAAATGCCGTAACCGGCCTGCACGACCAGCGGCGTGTGGGGGTTAATCACCACGGTAAACAACGACAGGAAAAACAGCGTGGCCTTCGGGTTAAGGCCGTTTGTCACGAAGCCAGAGGTGAAGGCGCCGCGAGCCGTGCGCTCACCGACCTCCTTGTGCAGATCGTCGGCAACCGGTTTGGCCGGCTGTGCCCGCAGGGCCTTGAAACCGATGTACAGCAGGTAAGCGGCGGCAGCCCATTTCAAGGCGTTGAACAGCATGATCGACTGAGACACGATCAGGCCGATTCCCAGCAATGAATAACCGACGTGCAGGAAAATTGCAGTGCCGACGCCCAATGCGGTCCAGGTTCCGGCACGGCGACCGTGGGTCACGCTCTCACGCACCACCACCGCAAAGTCCGGACCGGGGCTGGCCACGGCCAGCAGGTGAATCAGGGCGACAGTCAAAAACTCGGTCCAGTACATGGCGGCTCCTCTGAGGGCAGATCGATCAAAGTGAAATTCACCGGGCTATCGTCCCCCCAGGGCTCAGCGTCCGGCCGGGTAAGCGTAACCATTTGTTTCATCTGGTAGTCTCGGCAGGTTACGCCTTCAGTTCACCGCACAAAAGGTACAGTTGATGACGAACTCTCGACGCGCCGTTTTTCTCGATCACCCTTCCCTTGACCTCGGCGATCTGGACCTCAGTCCGTTACGCGAGTGTTTCAGTGATTTACAGCTTTTCGCACAAACCACGCCGGACCAGGTGGCCGAGCGCCTCGCCGGCGCCACCGTCGCGATCAGCAACAAAATCGTGATCGACGCCCACGCCATGGCCGCCAGCCCCGACCTGAAGTTGATCCTGATCACCGCCACCGGCACCAACAACGTCGATCTCGCCGCCGCCCGCGCTCACGCAATTACCGTGTGCAACTGCCAGGGTTACGGTACGCCCTCGGTGGCTCAGCACACGCTCATGTTGCTGCTCAACCTCGCCACGCGCCTGGCCGATTACCAGAAAGCGGTCAGCGAAGGTCGCTGGCAGCAGGCCAAACAGTTCTGCCTGCTCGATTACCCGATCGTCGAACTTGAGGGCAAAACACTCGGCCTGCTCGGTCATGGCGAACTGGGCAGCGCGGTGGCACGACTGGCCGAAGCGTTCGGCATGCGCGTGTTGCTGGGACAGATTCCGGGCCGCCCGGCCCGTGCAGAGCGCTTGCCGCTCGATGAACTGCTACCGCAAATCGACGCACTGACCTTGCACTGTCCGCTCAACGAGCACACGCGCCACTTCATCGGCGCCGGGGAGCTGGCAGCGATGAAGCGTGGCGCCTTCGTGGTCAACACCGCCCGCGGCGGCCTGATCGACGAGCAGGCCTTGGCCGATGCCTTGCGCAGCGGTCATCTGGGCGGCGCGGCGACGGATGTGCTGAGCGTCGAGCCACCGACGGCAGGCAATCCATTACTGGCCCCGGACATTCCAAGGTTGATCGTGACCCCGCACAACGCCTGGGGCAGTCGCGAGGCGCGCCAACGCATCGTCGGCCAACTGACAGAAAACGCCTTGGCTTTCTTCAACGGTAAAGCGCTGCGGGTCGTCAGTTGATAAACTGCTGCACTTTTTTTCAAGGAGCAGAATATGGATCCGCGCAGTGAAGTCCTGCTTCGTCAGGCCGATTTATTCCAGGGTTCGGTGCTGCTGGCCGGTTTGCCCGCCGACGACCTGTTAGGGAAACTGCCCAACGCTCATGGCTGGTGCTGGCACGCGGGCGATCAAGCGGCGCTGGATGCTCGCTTTGAAGGTCGCAGCCATTTCGGGGTACACGTGCCCGAGCGTGAATTCGATACCGCCGTGGTGTTTCTGCCCAAGTCCAAAGACCTCACCGATTACATCCTCAATGCCGTTGCCTCACAACTGGCCGGGCGCGAGGTGTACCTGGTGGGCGAAAAGCGCAGCGGCATCGAAGGCGCGGCCAAGCAACTGACCCCGTTCGGTAAACCGCGCAAGCTCGACAGCGCACGGCACTGCCAACTCTGGCAGGTCACCGTGGCCGAAGCGCCGCAAGCCCAGTCGCTGGAAAGCCTGGCCCAGGAATACGAATTGCCACTGGCCGAAGGCCCACTGAAAGTTATCAGCCTGCCGGGGGTGTTCAGCCACGGTCGACTGGATCGCGGCAGCGCGCTGCTGCTGGAGCACCTGGACAAGTTGCCGAGCGGTCACTTGCTGGACTTCGGTTGTGGCGCTGGCGTGTTGGGCGCAGCGGTTAAACGGCGTTACCCACACAATCAGGTGACGCTGCTCGACGTGGATGCATTTGCTGCCGCCAGCAGCCGTCTGACGCTGGCCGCCAATGGCTTGGAGGCCGAGGTGATTACCGGTGACGGGATCGACGCCGCCCCCATGGGTTTGAGCGCAATCCTAAGTAACCCGCCCTTCCATGTCGGCGTACACACCGACTACTTCGCCACTGAGAACTTGCTACGAAAAGCAGCCAAACATCTGAAAAACGGCGGCGAACTGCGTTTAGTAGCGAACAGTTTCCTGAAGTACCAACCATTGATCGAAGAGCACTTGGGCGTGTGTGCAATCAAGGCCGAAGGACAGGGTTTTCGAATCTATCGAGCCAAACGCGGCTGACCCTTATTAAAAAAAACAGAGCTTGCCCAATCGGATTTGCCTAGGCAGAATCCGCCCCGTCCTAGGGGAGTAGTCTCCCACGAGCGCCATGCTCGTCCGGCATACGTCAACATACTTGGTCAACAGACCATGGCGTATGCGACCCAAGCGTCCGCACAGACGGATCGCCAGGGTTTGACCAGACCTATGACACGAACACCTTACCCGGGGCGGGGAGGCTGTACGTGTCATAGCCGTGTCGACCCGCCCCTTAGGAAAACCCTGATGCTGGATTCTCTTCTCGTTCCTACCGCAGTCGTTGCCTTGGCCGAAATCGGCGACAAGACTCAACTGCTCGCGCTCATTCTCGCCGCTCGATTTCGCAAACCCTGGCCAATCATCGCCGGCATCCTCGTCGCGACGTTGGCCAACCATGCGGCAGCCGCTGCAGTCGGCTCCTGGTTTAGCAGTTTCTTCACGGATGTGATGCTGCACTGGATCCTGGCCGCCAGCTTCACCGCGACGGCATTGTGGACACTGGTGCCTGACAAAATGGACGATGACGAAACCAGCGCCGTCCGCAAGTACGGGCCGTTCCTGACCACACTGATCGCATTTTTCCTGGCGGAAATGGGTGACAAGACGCAAGTCGCCACGGTGATGCTCGCCGCACAATACCCGGACCTGTGGCTGGTGATCATCGGCACAACGGCCGGGATGTTGATTGCTAACGTGCCCGTGGTACTCGCCGGCAACTTTGCGGCAGACAAACTGCCGCTGACCCTGATCCGTCGTTTGGCCGCCTCGGCGTTCGTGGTCTTGGCGATTGTCGCGGTGTACAAAGCAATGCAGAGCAGTGGATGGGTTTGACGCGCTCAGTCAGTAGGACCGTGTAATCGTTCTTCGCGTGCAGGCTTGCTCCCACATTGAAATGCAATCAACTGTGGGGGCGAGCCTGTTCGCGATGAGGCCCTTACTGACGATTCAACACCATCAGGATTTAGGGGCTTGCTCGTACAGCGGCATCACCTTCGGGATCGCCGCTTGCAACGACGAAATACGACTGGCCGACGCCGGGTGGGTGCTCATGAATTCCGGAGGCGAACCTTCAGACGCCTTGCTCATCTTGTTCCACAAGGTGATCGCGGCGTTCGGGTTGTACCCGGCGCGGGCCGCCAGCTCCAGGCCTATCAGATCAGCCTCGTTTTCATTGGCCCGACTGTTAGGCAAGGTCATACCGTAGTTGGCCACGGTATCTGCCAAGGCCAGGCTGTCCTGCCCCAAACCAAGCAAAGCACCCGCCCCCTGCTTGGCCATTTCAATGCCATAGGCCTTGGACATCGCTTCACGCCCATGCTCACGCAGGGCGTGGGCGATTTCATGCCCCATGACCGCAGCGATTTCATCGTCGGTGAGTTTCAGACTGTCGATCAGCCCGGTGTAGAAAATGATTTTGCCGCCAGGACCGCAGTTGGCGTTGAGTTCGTCACTCTTGATCAGGTTGACTTCCCACTTCCATTGGGCCGAATCCGGACGAAAGTTTGGCGCCTGGGCAATCAGCCGAGTGGCGATCGCCTGGACGCGCTTGGCATCGCTGCTGGTCTTATCCAGCACACCTTGGGTATTCGCCTCGCCCACCGTCTTCTGATAGGACTGTGCGTACATTTGGTTGACCTCATCGGAGGACAACATGCTGAACATGTACTGTTTACGCTCAACGCCCACCGCGCCGGCGCTGGTGGTGTTGACCGACTGACAACCGGCGAGTAGCAAGCCTGCGCTGATTACTCCCACAACCAATGTCTTGTTCATCAAAAAAGCTCCCTGAAAACATGTCGCGTATCGTAGGGGCTCAATTGTATCGGCGCCAGAGGGTTGATCAATCCGCCCCGGGGTTGATCAAGAGGCCTGCTCGCGAAAGTCTCGGCAAAAGGCGCCCGGTCAACCCGGCGTCAAGCACTCCGGCCCATTGAGCTTCGGATCATTCACCAGATTCGCCAGCACCCGCTCGCGCAACGCCGCCGGCTCACTGGCCAACAACCCCTGCAATACATGCAACGGCGTCTCAGGATCAAGCCAAGCCGCTTGTCCTACAGCATCGAGAATCAATGGCCGGCGCTGACTCGCCGCAGGCTGCGTAATCACCGCCGTACTCAGCCACACCTGTTCCTGCACGGGATACGCTTCCCAGATCGCCGCAAAGAACAGAGCCGAGCCCTCACCCGGCGTCAGCCAGTACGGGCGCTTGCGCGTGGTGCCGCGCCATTCGTAGAAGCCGTTGGCCGGCAGCAGGCAGCGGCGCTCGCGCAAGGCCTGGCGAAACATCGGCTGCTCGGCCACGGTTTCCGCCCTGGCGTGGGCCGGCGTGCGGGACAGATCGGTCAGCCACGGCGGCGTCAACCCCCAGCGGGCACGGGCCAACGCACGCTGGCCGTCCGGGCCGGCACGCAGCATCAACACCGAATCATTGGGGGAAATATTCCACTGCGCCTGCTGATCGGCGGGAAAACCTGGCAGGGCCGCGAAGGCGGGGTTCCAGCGAAACAGGGCATAACGTCCACACATGGGGCAACACGACTCTGGATAAAACGAACGCCAGCCTAACAGACCAGCGTGCCGGGAAAACTTTCCGGTTCATCCTCCGGCATCGGCAACGCGGCATTGTAGGCCGTGATCAACTCCCGGGCGTATTGGGCCTGATCGTTGTCCACCGACAAGCCAAGTAGTCCAAAAATTGGCAGTTCGCCCGTGCCGCCGAGCAAATCACGCCCCACCAGATGGGCTTCGATACCCTCGCTGGCGAGCATGCTTTGCAGCAACTCGCCTTCCATCAGGTTTTCCGGTTCGTAGATTCGCTGCATCGGGCGCCCCCTTCATTCGTTTTCACTGAAGACTTCGAAATGCCATTCATCTCCGTGAACCTGCAACACAAACTTGATCGGTCGACAGCACACCTGGCAGTCCTCGATATACGTCTGGTCGCCACCGGACAGATCCAGAGAAGTCTCAACCTCCTCACCACAATACGGGCATTCATAAGCTGCGGTTTCCAGCATCGCGGTCTCCCAAGTGACTTGTGCGTATAATCGCCGGTCTATTTGCAGGGCTATTTTTGTCTGGGTGATTTTTCAGACCGTGCCCCGTTGGTTTTCGAACAAAACCTTTACTTACCCTAGCCGTTTCTAACAAGAGAGCATGATGGGCGAATTCGATGCCATCCGACCTTACGACGACAGCGAAGTCCCAGCGGTGCTGGCACGATTGCTCGGCGACAAGGCGTTTCTAGATATCCTCACCCACTTCCGCTTCCCGCGTTTTGCCGGTGCCTTCGGCTGGATGCTCAAACCTCTTATAGCTCATCGGCTGCGCCGTGAGTTCGCCGGCGTGACGTCGGTGGCCACATTGCAGGATAAAGTCGAGCTTTACGTCGACCACACCATCGAACGCGCCACAGACGGTGTGACCTACACCGGCGTCGAACAATTCAAGTCGGGCAGCGCTTACCTGTTCATCGCCAACCACCGTGACATCGTGATGGACCCGGCGTTCGTCAACTATGCGGTGTACCACGCTGGCCTGCCGACGCCGCGCATCGCCATTGGCGATAACCTGCTGCAAAAGCCTTTTGTCAGCGACCTGATGCGCCTGAACAAGAGCTTCATCGTCCACCGTTCGATTTCCGGTCGCCGCGAGAAAATGGCCGCTTATCAACTGCTGTCGGCGTACATCAACCACTCGATCCGCAACGATTGCGCCTCGATCTGGATCGCTCAGGCCGAAGGCCGGGCCAAGGACGGCGACGACCGCACCGAGTCGGCGATCCTCAAGATGTTCCACATGAGCCGTAAAGACGAGCCGTTCGGCGAGGTGATCCGCTCCCTGAACCTCACCCCAGTGTCGATCAGCTATGAATACGACCCCTGCGACCAGGCCAAGGCGCGAGAATTGTTCATTCGTGCAACTACCGGCACTTACACCAAAGTACCGGGCGAGGACGATGCGAGCATCGCCAAGGGCATCACCGGGTACAAGGGCCGAGTCCACGTGAACTTTGCCGCCCCCATCACCGAGCTGTTCGAAGACACCAAACTGTTGGCAATCGAAATGGACCGGCAGATACTCGGCGGCTATCGGCTGTTCCCAGTGCATTACCTGGCGTATGCCCAGTGGGCTGACGCCGACCCGCAGTTGCAGGTGCCGAACGCCGCTGACGTGTTCCCGGCGGACGAACTGGCCAAGGCGCAGCAAGAATGGCAACGCCGCTTGGACGCCTGCCCCACGGAGCATCGTCCGTTCATGGTGTTGCAGTATGCGACGCCGGTGCGTAACCAGTACCGGGTGAAGGCCGGGTTAGCGCTGTAAGCAACAAGGCCTGATACAACAACGGCGCCTTCGGGCGCCGTTTGTGTTTCGCGCGAGCACATCGGCCGATCAGAACCGAGTGCTGACCCACGACACCAGCAAGGCCACGCCCAGGCAGGCGAAACCAAAACGGTAGAAAAAACGGTTCATGCGCAGCGTTGCACCATCGAGCATCAACATCGGTTCATCGATACGTTGGTTCTGACTTCGGGCTTCGATGATGGCCAGCGCGCGCTGTTCTCGGCGACGGGTGGCATGCAGCAACCAACTGCCCGGAAAGGCCACGAGCAAGGCCAGCAGGTTGATCAACTTGGCGGGATGTTGGGTAAACAGCGAAATCAAATGCAACGACATCACGGACCTCGGGCAAAACTGCTGGCAGGCGCCGGATCGACGACCACGGCGCGAATTCTACCGAAAGCCACCTTCCCCGCCCGACTTTCCGACAAATAACGGCCCTCAACCCGATGAAATTAATTTCACGCGTCACCGGATCGTCATCTAAACCCGCCAGTCTGTTGCCCCTCGCCACCCAGACAGAGCTGACTATGCTGCACGCCGAAAACCAAGACCGCCTCTACCTCATCGCCCCTAGCGACGAACAACAAACGTTGGTCGGCAGCCTGGCGTTCAACGTTCAGGACCGTCACTGGTTGGTGTATTGCGCACTGGGAGGGCACCAACATGCGGACTTGCCCGAGACAGACTTGCTGACGGGCGTGAGCGTGCTGGACTTTTACTCGCAAGCCGCCTGACGCCGCGCTCTGCGTGAGCGAGCCTGCTCGTGATGGCGCAGTATCAGCCGAGATCCATGCTGAATGTGCCGGCCTCATCGCACGCAAGTACGGCGCCCGCAGGGTTCAGAGCTGATCGGCGTACACCCGCATAATTTCCAGGATTCGAGTAGGAGGCGGCTTCACAGCCGCCGTCCTCTCACACCACCGTACATACGGTTCCGTATACGGCGGTTCAGGTTATACGGCTAAGCCGGTTTATCGTATCCAGTATCGAGACCAGCCCGAGTCCATCCCACAGTTTCTTCGGCAGCGCCTGATTCATATGTGGCGCTCCCGAGCTCCACCATGGACCTCGACCGTTGAACGCTGATTTGCAGGCACGCGCTTCGCTGAGTCCTAAGCGCATCAAGTTGCGCGCCCTCGTAGAGGGCTGCTTCCATTGACGCCAGATGATGCAGCGAAGTTTATGCCGCACCCAGCCGTCCAGTTCCTCAAGGGGCCGCTTGCTCTGACTCAGCTTGAAGTAGCCAGCCCAACCGCGTAGTACGGGGTTTATCCGCTCGATGACGTTCGCCATCTTGTGGCCCCGCGCTCCGCGCAGCAGGTCTCTGAGTCGGTCGCGTAAACGACCCAGACTCATCGTCGCCACTCTTAGCCTCGGCTGTTGATGCCAGCTCATCCCATAACCCAGATAGTCACAGGCCCAAGGCCGTACCACACGGCTCTTTTCCCGATTCAGCGTCAGTTTCAGACGCAGGTTCAGGAAACGCTCAACACTGGCCATCACTCGCGCCCCAGCACGACGACTGCGCACATAAATGTTCGCATCATCGGCGTAGCGCACGAAGCAATGACCCCGCCGTTCCAGCTCGCGATCGAGTTCGTTGAGCAGGATGTTCGACAGCAACGGCGAGAGCGGGCCGCCTTGCGGCGTCCCTTCCTGCCGTCGACTGGCGATACCGCCTGACATCACGCCGGCCTCGAGGTAACGGCGAATGAGCCTGAGCACACGCTTGTCTTCGATTTGACGCTCTACATAAGCCATCAATACATCGTGGTTGACCCGATCAAAGAACTTCTCAAGATCAAGCTCCACACACCAGCGGTGGCCCGCCGCCACATGGGCACGGGCTGTTTCGATGGCGTGGTGAGCGCTTCTGTTTGGACGAAAGCCGTAGCTGTAGTCCGAGAACAGAGGGTCGAAGATTGGCGTGAGCTGTTGCAGCAGAGCCTGCTGGATCAGGCGATCCATCACATTGGGGATACCCAACTGACGGGTTCCGCCTTTGGGTTTTGGGATTTCGACGGCGCGCACACCTTGCGGGTGATACTCGCCGGCCAGCAGCCGCACCTTGAGGGTCGGCCAATACTGATTCACATAGTCAGCCAATTGGTCGACCGTCATGCCATCGGCACCCGGCGCACCCTTGTTGCTGACCACGCGTTGATACGCACGCTTGAGATTTGCCGGTGCAAGCACCCGCTCCATCAGCGTGTCCGGCTCCGCGCTCGTCCACGCCACAGACGCCGCCGATGCCTGCGCACTGCCAGCCGTCGCCCGCGGATTCTGTCCGGAACTTGGGGTCACAGTTCTCCCTCGGAGAAATTTCTGCTTTTCGACATTCGACGAGACTCTGACGCCTACTGGCGGCATAACCTGTTCAGCCCTTGGTGACGGGGTTATTCGTCACTTACTACGGCCTCGGCTGACTTCTGCACGCTCATCCCGTCGCCTCACGACGCTCGGTAGCACAATGGCAAACGTGCAGATCTCCCAAGGTAATTCGCGCGACCTTCCTGCTTATGCCTGTCGGATCTACGTCGTAGCGTTCCGTGCAAGTATCGGGCTTTGGTAATCATGGCCACCTTACCCCGCTACGCCGCCTCATCCGCTTCCTGTTCGTCAGGCCAGCATTTTGCCTAAGGCTTCCTTCAGATTCGCAGTCACCCGCGACACCCTTGCCTTCGGCTAACACTTCCCCTTGCCGGGTGTGTAGAGGACTTGCACCTCCAAGTCACCAGCGTGGCCACCACAGCCAAACTGGTTGCGCTTGCGCGCAACGCGCCATGCCTGGCGCACCATGAAAAAGCCCAGCCCCTTACAGGGCCGGGCTTTTTTTAAGCTAGCGAAACGTTACTCGCCGAGCATCTGACCCACAGTCGGGTCTTTGAACACACGGGTCAACGCATCACTCAGCACATCACCGACCAGTTTGGTGTTGGTTTCCTGGTTCGGCGCCACGCCAAATCGCTGATCCAGCGACGCACCGTAACGACCGCTGTAACGACGATTGGCATTCTGCACGTCCGAGCGGAACGTCGCGGCAATGGTCGCCTCGGTCACAAACATGCCCTCTTTAGGCGACTGATACTTCAGTTCGGCCAGGGTCACAGTCAATTGCGGCGCATTCATGCCGTTGGACACGGGGGTAAAACCCAGCAGACGCACAGCCGCCTCAGCCTGAGCCTGCAACTTCGGCAGAATCTGCGCGCCCTGCACGGTGATCGCGCTGGTCTCAGGGTACAGACCGCCACGGGTCCCCAGAGTTGGCGATGGACGACCGTCTACCACTCGAACCACGACCTGCTGGCCATGCCCGACCGCTGCAAACTGAGTCGTCAGCTTCGGTTCCGGACTCAGTTGTTGCGGGCTGTGGGCGCAGCCAGCCAGGGTCAAAGCGCTCACAGTGATCAAACCGAACAACAGGCGTTGCAACATGCTCTTCTCTCCAGAATCAGGCACAAGGCCCGCAGTATAACGGCGCGCCACCTTGGGTAACTAGCGTCCTGCAATGATTACCGAAATCTCTGACAAACCCTTCAGCCGCCGGTTCCTGTCATCTATCTGTCACACAACCTAAACACCTACGTCACGCCTCACTGGCAACCTTTAGCGCAGTCACCCCACAGGTCATTCGCCATGCGCTATCTCATCTCGCTGTTTGCTCCACGCCCGCTGCACCGTAGCTTTGCCTTGCTCGACCGCAACGGCCACTGCCAGGCATTCAAGCAGTGCAGCCTGCAACCCATGGGCGATGGCTGGGTCGAAATCGATGAAATTCGCCTCAATTGGCTGCACCAGCCGCTGCCCGCCAGCGCCCGTATCGCCCAGCCCCAGCCACGCGCGCGCACACAGCAACTGTTGACCATCTGACCGAGCGCCTAATAAAAGTCATTAAACACGACCATTTCCCCGCGTTTCTTCGCTACAATCTCCCCCCGATTATAAGGACGTCTCCTGATCGGGCCCCGCTGCATCGTCAATGCGCTTGTATTGACACTCAACACCGCCCACAGAGAGCCGCCCACACAGATCGAGTGAAGCTGGTGCGCTTGCTGTTTCCTGAGCAAAACCCCACTTTTCGCGAATCTGCAGAGCTGTCATTACGCTCGGTTACTGAGCTGTTTGCCCGTTTTGCCTGCCATGTATCCCAAGGCGGCAATCATCTGGGCACAGTGCCAGGCTGGGGCAGCCCTTTTTTGAGGTTCACGTCTTCAAAAGAGCGTGAAAAAACGGGTTTTCACAACTTCACAAGAGTGTGGCGAGCAAATGAATAGTTTTGCGTCTGAACATGCACCATTAGCGTCTGAAACAGCCCAACGACACAGGACCGAGTACGCCTCGAACACCGGAGCCTGAAGCCTGTCCGCTACGGATTTGGTTGCACAAACGGATGTCTCGGCCATAAGTCGAATTGCCAGCCGTGTGCTGAAATGAGTTCATATCACTCATAGGCCCGGCCGGTAGCGTCCGTCGAAGTTGCGAAAAATTGCGAAGATTCGGACATGGTGATCCTGGCCATGGATACCTGGGGCATCACTGACTCGCCCCGGAACGCCTGGCAGCTATGCCGACAATTTGGTGCTGAAGATTTTGGAGACGCGTTAAATGGCGCATAACGAAGCAGTCGACGTAGTACTGGTTGGGGCCGGCATCATGAGTGCCACCCTCGCTGTACTGCTCAAAGAGCTCGACCCCGCGATCAAGCTGGAGGTCGTCGAACTGATGGACTCCGGTGCCGCGGAGAGTTCCAACCCGTGGAACAATGCCGGCACCGGTCACGCAGGGCTGTGTGAGCTCAATTACACACCGCAGGCTACCGACGGCACCGTCGACATCAAGAAAGCCGTACACATCAACACCCAGTTCGAGGTGTCGAAGCAGTTCTGGTCGTACCTGACCAAGAAAAGCACCTTCGGCTCGTGCAAATCGTTTATCAGCCCGGTACCGCACCTGAGCTTCGTGCAGGGCGACCAAGGCGTGTCCTTCCTCAAGTCACGCTTCAACGTGCTGAGCAAACACCACGCTTTCTCGGACATGGAATACACCGAAGACAAGGCGAAAATGGCGGACTGGATGCCATTGATGATGCCTGGCCGGCCGGCCGATGAAGTCATCGCCGCCACTCGAGTGATGAATGGCACCGACGTCAACTTCGGCGCCCTGACCAATCAACTGCTCAAGCACCTGACCAGCGCACCCGATGCCCAGGTCAAGTATTGCAAGCGTGTAACAGGTCTCAAGCGCAACGCCCATGGCTGGACCGTCAGCATCAAGGACGTCAACAACGGTAACACCCGTGAAGTCGACGCCAAATTCGTCTTCCTCGGCGCTGGCGGTGCGGCACTGCCGCTGCTGCAAGCCTCGGGCATCGAAGAAAGCAAAGGCTTCGGCGGCTTCCCGATCAGTGGTCAATGGCTGCGTTGCGACAACCCCGACGTGGTCAAACATCACCAGGCCAAGGTTTACAGCCAGGCAGCGGTCGGTTCGCCGCCGATGTCGGTGCCGCACCTGGACACCCGCGTGGTGGATGGGCAGAAGTCCCTGTTGTTCGGGCCATACGCCGGTTTCACCACCAAGTTCCTCAAGCATGGTTCGTTCATGGACCTGCCGCTGTCGGTTCGCGCCGGCAACATAGGACCGATGCTGGCCGTGGCGAAAAACAACATGGACCTGACCAAGTACCTGGTCAGTGAAGTGATGCAGTCGATGGAACAGCGCCTTGAGTCGCTGCGCCGCTTTTACCCGCAAGCGAAAGCTGAAGACTGGCGCCTGGAAGTGGCCGGACAACGGGTACAGATCATCAAGAAAGATCCGAAAAAGGGCGGCGTTTTGCAGTTTGGCACCGAACTGGTCGCGGCCAAGGACGGTTCTCTTGCCGCACTGCTCGGCGCTTCGCCAGGTGCCTCGGTGACGGTTTCGATCATGCTGGAACTGATCGAAAAATGTTTCCCGGCCAAAGCAGCCGGCGAATGGGCAAGCAAACTGGCAGAAATTTTCCCGGCGAGGGAAAAGACTCTGGAAACTGACGCGGCGCTGTATCGCAAGATCAACGCGCACAACAACGTCGCGCTGGAACTGGTTGCAGCCAGTAACGAGACCGAAAGCTACGCCTGATTCGGTCGTCATAAAAAACGCCCCGCCCTCATTGTGAGTTTCACATTGAGAACGGGGCGTTTTTTTAGCTGGGGATAACCTTAACCGCGAGCCTTGGCAATCAGCTCGATGTACTCGGGCGCGTTCCGCTGATCCTTGATCACCGCGACGAAGTCATTACCGTGTTCATCCTTGCCATCGAGGTCATACCCGGCCTCAACGAAAAACGTCAGGAAGCGTTCGAAGTCATCGACACGCAGACCGCGATAAGCCTTGATCAGTTTGTGCAGCGACGGCGAAGTGGCGTCGACTGGCTCGAAGTCGAGGAACAGCTTGATCTGCGCATCGCCGATCTCGTCACCAATCAGTTGTTTCTTATCTTTACGCATTGCCGACTCCAGCTCGCAGACATTTCACGGGGCAGGCAGTTTACCCCTGCCTTGGCGCCAGGCTCAACGCGCACGCACAGTGCCCGTGTGCAGATCCGCCCAGACATGGCCGTTGGCGTAGCTAAGGAACTGGCAATACACCGTGTCGTTGCGCAGCAAATCAATCACTGCGCGGTACTGGGCCAGTGGGTAGTAAAGCGTCAGGGTTCTACTCGGTTCATCGTAGATTGGCTTTTTCAGGCTTTTGCTTTCGCCATCAAAGTTGACCAGCACTTGATTGATGCTCGCGCCCTTGTTCAAGGACTTGCCCTTGAGCCGGATCAGTAGCGGTGACGTCACCGGAATCGGCTGTTGAGTGGATTGGCGCTGGCTGCCCGCCACCACCGAATACTCGGTGACCTGCAACAGTTGTTGTTGCTCAGGTTCGGCGTTACGCAGGGCCAATTCGTCCGCCGGCAAAAACTGCGCATGCATCGGTGCCGCAGCGGCCGCCTGAGGCAGACTGAGGGCCAGCAACAGGACGGCGCAAGGGTGGATCAAACGGCTCATGACAGTCTCCGAAATCAGCAGCTGACGCTTCGGCCGCAGGCATCACCAAAACAATCAACGAATGGCGCGCAGCACAGGACCAGGATTCAAAGACGAATAACCCAATGTGCTCGTGATAGTGGTGTTTGCTGACATCAGTTAATGCCAGACCACCCTCTCGAGCAGGCTCATACAGGTGCTATGTGGCTGGGAATCACATGCCTTTAACGGCAAAAATCCCGTTGGCGTTACGCCAGTAGCCTTTGTAATCCATGCCGTAGCCGAAGATGTAACGGTCGATGCAAGGCAGACCGACGAAATCGGCTTTAAGGTCTGGACGAGCCTTGCGGTCGTGGTCCTTGTCGATCAGCACGGCGGTATGCACCTTGCGCGCACCGGCGTGTTTGCAGAAATCGATGATCGCGCCAAGGGTGTGACCTTCGTCGAGGATGTCGTCGATGATCAGCACATCACGGTCGATGAACGAGACTTCCGGCTTGGCTTTCCAGAACAGGTCGCCGCCGCTGGTTTCATTGCGATAGCGGGTGGCGTGCAGGTAGGACGCTTCCAGCGGGAAATTCAGATACGTCAGCAGCTTGCCGGAGAAAATCAGCCCGCCGTTCATCACGCAGAACACCACCGGGTTGCTGTCAGCCAGCTGTTCATTGATGTGCGCACCGACGCGGGCGATGGCCGCCTCGACTTCAGCTTCGGTGTACAGGCAGTCAGCCTCTCGCATGATTTGACGGATATGCTCGAGATCAGCGGACATGGCGCTCTCCAAGTGGGTGGCGGATTCGGAAAAGCGGGCAAAGGTACGCATCCCGCACGGCCAGATCAAGCGTTTGTGGACTAACGTACTGTATGTCTATAGGACAACACCCTCGGATAGATTAATCTAGGCCGGTTTTTTTGCCCGCCGCCGGAGCCTTTCCCCATGCCCATCCGTGAGATCCGCCATCCGCTGATCCGTCATAAACTTGGCCTTATGCGCCGCGCCGACATTAGCACGAAGAATTTCCGTGAGCTCGCTCAGGAAGTCGGTGCCCTGCTGACCTATGAAGCCACCAAAGACCTGCCGCTGGAAACCTACGATATCGAAGGTTGGTGCGGCACCGTGTCGGTCGAGAAAATTGCCGGCAAGAAAATCACCGTAGTGCCGATCCTGCGTGCGGGCATCGGCATGCTCGAAGGCGTACTGAGCCTGATACCTGGCGCCAAAGTCAGCGCCGTCGGTGTGGCCCGCAACGAACAAACGTTGCAGGCTCACACCTACCTGGAAAAACTGGTCCCGGAAATCAACGAACGCCTGGCGATGATCATCGACCCGATGCTCGCGACCGGCAGTTCCATGGTTGCCACCATCGACCTGCTGAAGAAAGCTGGCTGCCGTGACATCCGCGCCATGGTGCTGGTGGCGGCGCCCGAAGGCATCGCCGCCGTCGAGAAGGCTCACCCCGACGTGATCATCTACACCGCGTCCATCGACGAAAAACTCAACGAACATGGTTACATCATCCCGGGCCTGGGCGATGCCGGTGACAAAATCTTCGGCACCAAGCAGAAGGACGCTTGAGCATGCAGGATGAGTTCAACGATCCGCTCTGGCGCACCGTGCTGTCGGGCGCGCAGATGCTGTTCGTGGCTTTCGGCGCCTTGGTGTTGATGCCGCTGATTACCGGCCTGGACCCAAACGTGGCGCTGTTCACGGCAGGACTGGGGACGATCCTGTTCCAGATCGTGACCGGGCGTCAGGTGCCGGTGTTCCTGGCGTCGAGCTTTGCGTTCATCACTCCGATCATTCTCGCCAAGGGCCAATTCGGCCTCGCGGCGACCATGGGCGGCGTGATGGCAGCAGGTTTCGTCTACACCTTCCTCGGCCTGACCGTGAAGATCAAAGGCACCGGGTTCATTGACCGTCTGCTGCCACCGGTCGTGATTGGTCCGGTGATCATCTCCATCGGCCTCGCCATGGCGCCGATTGCCGCCAACATGGCAATGGGCAAAGCGGGCGACGGCGCCGAATTGATTCATTACCAGACGGCGATGCTGATCTCGATGCCGGCGTTGCTGACCACGCTGATCGTCGCGGTGTTCGGCAAAGGCATTTTTCGCCTGGTGCCCATCATCTCCGGGGTACTGGTAGGTTTTGCCATGGCGTTCTACTTCGGCGTCGTTGATACCGCGAAGATTGCCGCCGCGCCCTGGTTTGCGATTCCGCACTTCACCGCACCGGAGTTCAACTGGCAGGCGATTCTGTTCATTGTCCCCGTCGCGCTCGCGCCGGCCATCGAACACATTGGTGGCGTGATTGCTGTCGGTAGCGTGACCGGCCGCGATTACCTGAAAAAACCGGGCCTGCACCGCACGCTGTTCGGCGACGGAATTGCCACCACCGCCGCCGGTCTGTTGGGCGGACCGCCCAACACCACCTACGCCGAAGTGACGGGCGCAGTGATGCTGACCAAAAACTACAACCCGAAAATAATGACCTGGGCGGCGATTTTCGCCATCAGCCTGGCATTCGTAGGCAAGTTCGGCGCGCTGTTGCAGAGCATTCCGGTGCCGGTGATGGGCGGCATTCTGTGCCTGCTGTTCGGTTCGATTGCGGCAGTGGGCATGAACACGCTGATTCGCCATAAAATTGACCTCGGCGAGGCGCGCAACCTGGTGATTGTTTCGGTGACACTGGTGTTCGGTATTGGTGGCGTACTGATCGGCACCGGCACCGGCCCAGACGACTTCGGCCTCAAAGGCATCGCGCTGTGCGCGGTGGTAGCGATTGGCTTGAATCTGCTGCTGCCAGGCAATGACAGCTGGAAGCACAAGAAGGCGGATGATTCGCTGTTGTAAGCAGACGCGGAATTGATCCTCGCCTGAAAAATGCCATCGCGGGCAAGCCCGCTCCTACCTTTAATTTCGGACGCTCTCCACGAGTGTGCCCATAGAAGATCAGTGTAGGAGCGCGCGTGCCCGCGACGCTTTGGACGTTACAACGCCAGCGGTGCTCTCTCGCACAAAATGTTCAACGCCTTCGCCCACTGCGGCTCATCGTTGAGGCAAGGCACCAGCACCAACTCCTCGCCACCCGCCTCGCGGAACTGTTCGAGTCCACGATCGCCGATTTCTTCCAGGGTTTCGATGCAATCGGCGACGAACGCCGGGCACATCACCAGGAGCTTCTTCACCCCGCTTTTGGCCAACTCATCGAGGCGTGCTTCGGTGTAGGGTTCGATCCACTTGGCCCGCCCCAGTCGCGACTGAAACGACACCGACCACTTGCCATCCGCCAAGCCCATGCGCTTGGCAAATTCGGACGCGGTGCGCAGGCACTGCGCGCGATAGCACGTCGCCAATACGGCCGGCGAAGCATTCTTGCAGCAATCTTGATTCTTGAAGCAGTGCTGGCCGGTCGGATCGAGCTTGGTCAGGTGCCGCTCCGGTAAACCATGAAAGCTCAGCAACAGGTGATCGTGAGGTTGTTCCAGATACGGCTTGGCGCTGGTCACCAGCGCGTCGAGGTATTCCGGCTGATCGTAGAACGGCTGGAGAATCGAAAACTGCACATCGAGTTTGTTGTCTCGAACCACCCGCTGGGCTTCCTCAATCACCGTGGTCACGGTGCTGTCGGCAAACTGCGGATAAAGCGGCGCCAAGGTGACTTTCTTATGACCTTGAGCAGCCAGACGCAACAGCGTCGATTCAATGGACGGTTCGCCGTAGCGCATCGCCAGCTCCACTGGGCCTTGGGTCCACTGGGCGGTCATGGCCTGTTTCAAGCGCTGGCTGAGGACTACCAGCGGCGAACCCTCCTCCCACCAAATCGATGCGTAGGCGTGCGCAGACTGCTCCGGGCGCTTGAACAGGATGAGCGACACCAGCAAGCGGCGCACCGGCCACGGCACGTCGATTACATAGGGATCCATCAAAAATTGATTGAGGTAACTGCGCACATCGGCCACCGACGTGGAGGCAGGCGAGCCCAGGTTGACCAGAAGCAACGCGTGATCGGTCATGCAAAATCCTATTTCTCAGGGCGGCTGAACAGGTCGTCCAACGCCGCGCGCAAATCAGTGAACTGGAAAGTAAAACCGGCGTCCAGCAAGCGCGCAGGTATCGCTCGCTGACCACCCAGCAACAGCAATGACAACTCGCCCAGACCCACCCTCAACGCAAAGGCCGGCATCGGCATGAACGCCGGACGGTGCATGACATTGCCCAGGGTTTTGGTGAACTCGCGATTACGCACCGGCTTTGGCGCGCAGGCATTATAGGGACCGCCAGCGTTGTCGTGATGCAGAAGAAAATCAATCAGGGCGATTTGATCCTTGATATGAATCCACGGCATCCACTGCCGACCGTTGCCAATCGGCCCACCCAACCCCAGCTTGAACGGCAGCAAAAGCCGCGCTAAAAAACCGCCCTCCGCCGACAACACCAACCCGGTACGCACCAGAATCACGCGAATACCCAACGCCTCGGCGCGCTGTGCGGTTTCTTCCCAGGCAATACACAACTGGCTGGCGAAATCCTCATTGACCGGGGGCGAGTCCTCGTTCAGTTCCCGCTCGCCACCGTCGCCGTACCAGCCAACCGCAGAACCGGAGATCAGCACCCTGGGTTTCTGCTCGCGACTTTCAAGCCAGCTCAGCAGGGTTTCAGTCAGCGTAATGCGACTGCTCCAGAGCAACGCTTTGCGTTTGTGCGTCCACAGCCGATCCGCAATCGGCGCCCCGGCCAGGTTGATAACGGCATCGACGGTGTCTTGGCCAATGTCTTCCAGACGGGTAATACCGCGGATTTGCGCACCGCAGATTTTCCCGACTTTTTGCGCATCACGGCTCCAGACCGTAAGCCGGTGCCCCTGACTCAACCAGTGTCGGCAGAGTTGACGTCCTATCAAACCAGTACCGCCGGTCAGCAATATGTGCATGACATCTTCCTCGCGTGGCGTTTTACCCGGATCACTAGTCTATTTTTAAAACAGGGATCTTTGGCATCGAGCAGGCTCTATTGTTAACAATAGGCCAAGCTGTCAGAACGAGAACGCTAAAAGTTATACCAAAAAACAATATTGTACAGGTTTAAAGCACGGCGTAATCTGTACATAAAGGTAAACGAGGCCCCTATGACTGTACCAATCGCAATCATCGGCACCGGCATTGCCGGACTTTCCGCCGCCCAAGCCCTTACAGAGGCCGGGCATGCCGTTCAACTCTTCGATAAAAGCCGTGGCAGCGGCGGGCGTATGTCGAGCAAACGCAGCGATGCGGGCGCTCTGGACATGGGCGCGCAGTATTTTACTGCACGCGATCGGCGCTTTGTCACCGAGGTCCAACGCTGGCAAGCCAACGGCTGGGTCGCGGAGTGGACGCCGCAGCTCTACACCTTCCAGGGCGGGCAGCTGAATCTATCGCCGGACGAGCAGACACGCTGGGTTGGCACACCACGCATGAGCGCCATCACTCGCGGCCTGCTCGGCGACCTGGAAGCGCACTTCGCCTGCCGCATCACCGAAGTCTATCGCGGTGAAGAGCACTGGCATTTGCAGGACGCCGACGGTTTCACCCACGGCCCTTTCAGCCACGTCGTGATCGCGACTCCGGCGCCTCAAGCAACCGCACTGCTGGCGGCAGCGCCAAAACTTGCCGGGGCCGCCGCCGGGGTAAAAATGGACCCGACCTGGGCCATCGCCCTGGCCTTCGACAAACCATTGGATACGCCCATGGAAGGCTGCTTCGTGCAAGACAGCCCCCTCGACTGGCTGGCCCGCAACCGCAGCAAGCCAGGGCGCGACAATCGACTCGACACGTGGGTGCTACACGCCACCAGCGCCTGGAGTCGCCAACATATCGACCTGCCAAAAGAAGCGGTGATTGAACAGTTGCACGGCGCCTTCGCCGAGCTGCTGCACAGCGCAATGCCGGCGCCCACCTTCAGCCTTGCTCATCGCTGGCTCTACGCTCGCCCGGCCAGCAGCCATGAATGGGGCGCGCTGGCGGACGCCGACCTGGGTTTGTACGTGTGTGGCGACTGGTGCCTGTCCGGGCGTGTAGAAGGCGCTTGGCTCAGTGGCCAGGAAGCCGCTCGCCGCTTACACGAGCACTTACAGTGAATCGCGTTAATCCGGCAAAACTGCTGCTGTCAAAATGGACGGCAGCCCAACCGCAAAACCGTGAAAAGCATTTCCTGGTCACTGAGCTGTTTCGCGATGAGGAAGGCACGGTGCTGGAAGTCGAGTTGCAGGCGGTATTGACCCAACGCACAGAGCGAATGGCCTGGCAAACCTTGAAAAACAGCGACACCTGGTTGTTGGGCTGGAAGTAAACCCAGGGGAAGCACGCGTGTTTTCGCAAAGGATTTAACGCTTCTCGAGAAAAACCTATACAAATACTTTGACTTGTACACCTTTGAATCTATGATAAGCCGTATGTTGTACAGAGCCTAATTTCTGTACAGGTTTAGATTCGAGGTGCCCCGATGCTCGACTCCACCGCGAAACCAAAAATTGCCATCAGCGCTTGCCTGATGGGCGCCGAAGTACGCTTCAACGGCGGTCACAAGGAATCTCGGCTGTGCAGCCGAACGCTCACTGACTACTTCGATTTCGTCCCGGTCTGTCCCGAGGTCGCTATCGGCATGGGGATCCCCCGGGAACCGATTCGTCTGGTAGGCGATGCTGAACACCCCGAGGCCGTCGGCACGGTGAACCGCGAGCTGAACGTCACTCAGCCGCTCACCGAATACGGCCAGAAAATGGCCGTCGAACTGAATGACATCTGCGGCTACATCTTCATGCAGAAATCGCCGTCTTGCGGGCTGCTGCGGGTCAAGGTTTACCACGCCAACGGCGCTCCAGTGGACGGCGGTGGTCGCGGAATCTACGCCCAGGCCTTCTGTGCCGAACACCCTGACCTGCCGGTGGAAGAGGATGGTCGCCTGAATGATCCGGTACTGCGCGAAAACTTTCTCACCCGCGTATTCGCCTACAGCGCCTGGCAGCAATTGCTCAAAGAAGGCCTAACCCGTCGCGGCCTCATCGCGTTTCACTCGCGCTACAAGTACCTACTGATGGCCCATAACCCGGTGCAATACAAAACCCTGGGCGCCCTACTGGGCAACATGGGCCAGACCGACCCAAAAGAGCTCGGCCCACGCTATTTCAGCGAACTGATGGAAGCGTTGAAGAAATGCGCCACCCGCCGCACTCACACCAACGTCCTGCAACACATCAGCGGCTACCTCAAGCAGGCCATCAGCCCTGAAGACAAGCAGGAAGTGCAGCACATCATCGGTCAGTACCGTCACGGCATCGTGCCGTTGGTGGTGCCACTGACCCTGCTCAAACATTACTTTCGCCAACACCCCCATCCTTACATTGCGCAACAGGTTTACCTGCAACCGCACCCGGAAAACCTCAGCCTGCGAAATGCGATCTAAATGAAAACCACACCCGATAACAGTCGCGACGAAGACCTTGGCGTCGACTTTAAAAAGGCGCTGGACGAAGGCTGGCTGCCGATCCGCGAAGTGGCCCGGCAGACGGGTGTAAACGCCGTCACCCTGCGCGCCTGGGAGCGGCGTTACGGGTTGATCGTTCCCCAGCGCACCCCAAAGGGTCATCGGCTGTTCTCGGCCGAACACGTCCAACGCATTTTGACGATCCTCACGTGGCTCAATCGCGGCGTGGCAGTGAGCCAGGTCAAGCAGTTGCTCGATACGCCACAGGCCTTCACCGACTCGGCTGAAAATGACTGGCAACTGCTGCATCACACCTTGCTGCAAGCGGTCACTCAATTGGATGAGCGCACCCTCGACGACACTGTCAACCAGGCCATGGCGCTGTACCCACCGCGCACGTTGTGCGAACAACTGCTGATGCCATTGCTGGCAGAGTTGGAGCAGCGCTGGCAAGGCCAGTTCGGCGCGCAGATGGAACGAGTGTTCTTTTATTCCTGGTTGCGCAGCAAATTCGGCGCACGCATCTACCATAACAACCGTCAGTTACGCACCGCTCCGCTGCTGTTGATCAATCATTCGGATCTGCCCTTAGAGCCGCACCTGTGGCTCACCGCCTGGTTAATCAGCAGCGCCGATTGTCCGGTGGAGGTGTTCGATTGGCCATTGCCGGTCGGCGAACTGGCACTGGCGGTTGATCACCTGCAAGCTCGCGGCGTGCTGCTGTATTCCAGTAAAGCCATGAACCTGGCGCAGTTGCCGAAACTTTTAAGTGGCGTCAGTTGCCCAAAAGTAATAGTCGGACCAACGGTATGCATCCACCACACCGAGTTATCCGTAAGAACCACCGAGATCACTGATTTGTTCCTGGCCGAAGATCCCTTGTCGGCTCATCAGGAGCTGGTTCAGCGCGGGCTCATTTAATGTCGACGACGGAAACCACCATGCAACTGATCTGGCTGCGCAGCGATTTGCGCGTACACGACAACACCGCCCTTTCGGCCGCCGCCGCTCGCGGCCCGTGCGCCGCGGTGTACCTGCTGAGCCCGCAGCAGTGGCTGGAACATGACGACGCGCCGTGCAAGGTGGATTTCTGGCTGCGTAACCTGAACGAGATGAGCCGCACGCTGGGCGAACTGAACATTCCCTTGTTGATCCGCAACGCCCCACGTTGGGATGACGCGCCACAGGTCGTGCTCGATCTGTGCCAACAGTTAAAGGTCGGCGCGGTACACGTTAACGAGGAGTACGGCATTCATGAAACCCGGCGTGACGCGCAAGTGGCGCAGTTACTCGACCGTAGCGACATCGAATTCCATAGCTACCTTGATCAATTGTTTTTCAAGCCAGGCACGTTACTGACCAAAACCGGGACTTACTTCCAGGTCTTCAGCCAGTTCCGCAAAGTGTGCTACGAGCGCCTGCACCGTTCAGTGCCGGGCCTGGTACGCGCCCCTGTTGCTCAGGCACCGTTGCACCTGCCGAGCGATGCCATCGCGACCCGTGTCGAACACTTCGAAACACCTGACGCCACGTTGCAAGCCCTGTGGCCCGCCGGTGAAGCCGAAGCCCAACGTCGCCTCGCAACTTTCGCCGACGCGCAAATCGATTATTACAAAAGCGAGCGCGACTTCCCGGCGAAACCTGGCACCAGCCAGCTCTCGGCTTATCTGGCGGCAGGTGTCATCTCCCCGCGCCAGTGCTTGCACGTCGCCCTGCAAAGTAATCAGGGTGAATTTGAAAGCGGTAACGTCGGCGCCGTGACTTGGATCAATGAGCTGCTGTGGCGCGAGTTCTACAAACATATTTTGGTCGGTTATCCCCGCGTTTCACGACACCGCGCCTTCCGCCCGGAAACCGACGCGGTGGCTTGGCGTGAAGCCCCGGACGAGTTGGCGGCCTGGCAACAGGCGCGCACGGGGCTGCCGATCATCGACGCGGCCATGCGCCAGTTGCTGGAAACCGGCTGGATGCACAACCGCTTGCGCATGGTGGTGGCGATGTTCCTGACCAAGAACCTGCTGATTGATTGGCGTGAAGGCGAGCGCTTTTTCATGCGGCATTTGATCGACGGTGACTTGGCGGCCAACAACGGCGGCTGGCAGTGGAGTTCCTCTACTGGTACCGATTCGGCGCCTTACTTCCGTATTTTCAACCCATTGAGCCAATCGGAACGATTCGACGCCGACGGTGTGTTCATCAAGCACTGGCTGCCGGAGCTGGCAGGGCTGAACAAGAAGGAAGTACACAACCCGGCCACCGTCGGCGGTTTGTTCGGCGTGGCGGACTACCCATCGCCAATCGTCGACCTGGGCAAGTCTCGCCAACGGGCGCTGGCAGCGTTCAAGAACCTGCCTTCGCGGCAAGCAGTGGGGGGTGGCCATGAGTGATTTCCTGCGGCGCTTTGCGCGCCAGTTCGCCGACCTCAACAAGAACAATCTGCAACGCCTCGATCAGTTGTACACGGACGACGTGCAGTTCACCGATCCGCTGCATGAAGTGCAGGGGCTGGCGCATTTGCGCAGCTACTTCACCGAGCTCTACGCCAACGTCAACGACCTGCGTTTCGATTTTCACGGCTTCGACCAGATTGCTGAAGGCGAAGGATATCTGCGCTGGGTGATGAGTTATCGCCATCCACGCCTGGCCGGCGGCCGGTTGATTCGGGTGGACGGCTGCTCGCATTTGCGCTGGCGCGACAAGGTTTATCGTCACCGGGATTACTTCGATGCCGGAGCAATGCTTTATGAACATCTACCCGTGTTGGGCCGCGCGATTGCCTGGCTGAAAAGGAGAATGGGATGAATCTTACACCTGCTCGGCGGTATTGGTTGACCGGCGCCAGTAGCGGCATTGGTGCCGCACTGGCCGAAGAAATACTGAAAACCGGTGCCCACCTGGCCGTCAGTTCGCGCTCGGTGGCGCCGCTCAAGGTTTTGTCACAGCGCTATCCGGGGCAGGTGCTGGTGGTGGCCGGCGACCTGACCAACAGCCAGACCGTGCGTGAAATCGGCGAACAGATTACCGAAGCCTGGGGCTCGCTGGACACCGTGATCCTGAACGCTGGCACCTGTGAATACGTCGATGTGCAGCAGTTCGACGCCTCGATCATTGAACACGTGATCCGCACCAACCTGCTCGCCAGCAGCTACTGCATCGAAGCGGCCCTGCCCTTGTTGCGGGCCGGCACAGCGCCGCATCTGGTAGGGGTTTCCAGTTCGGTAACTTACCTGCCGCTGCCACGCGCCGAAGCTTATGGCGCCTCGAAGGCAGGGCTGCGTTACCTGTTCGAATCTCTGCGCATTGATCTCGCCCCGGAAGGCATCGAAGTCACCGTGGTGAGCCCAGGCTTTGTCGATACACCGCTGACCGCAAAAAACGATTTCCCGATGCCCCTGAGCTGGCCAGTGGAAAAAACCGCACGGCACATTTTCGCCAAGCTCAAAAATCGGCCACTGGAGATCGCCTTTCCGGCGCTGTTCATGGCCATGCTCTGGCCGCTGTCGAAAATGCCCAATCGATGGAAGCTGGCGATCGGCAAGCGAATGCTACGCAGTCCGGCACCGATTAAGGATAAACCGTGAAAATCGCCATTATCGGCAGCGGGATCTCGGGCCTTACCAGCGCCTACCTGCTGAACCGCCAACACGACATCACCTTGTTCGAGGCCGGCGACTGGGTCGGCGGCCACACCCACACCGTGGAAGTGACCGTCGATGGTCAGCGCTACGCCGTGGACACTGGTTTTATCGTGTTCAACGACTGGACCTACCCGAATTTCATTCGCCTGTTAGGTCAGCTCGGGGTGGGTTTCAAACCGACAGAAATGAGTTTCTCGGTGACCGACCCTGACTCTGGTCTTGAGTACAACGGCAACAACCTCAACAGCCTATTCGCCCAGCGTCGCAATTTGCTGTCGCCGGGGTTCTGGGGCATGTTGCGCGACATCCTGCGCTTCAACAAAGAGTCGCAGCGGGACCTGGCAGAACAGCGGATCGCCGCCGACACCACCCTCGATCAATACCTGAAGGCTGGCGGCTACGGGGAGCGCTTCATCCTGCACTACATCGTGCCGATGGGCGCGGCGATCTGGTCAATGTCGATGGCCGACATGCTGGGTTTTCCGTTGCAGTTCTTTGTGCGTTTCTTTAAAAATCATGGCTTGTTGTCCGTCAGCAATCGTCCGCAGTGGTGCGTCATCGAAGGCGGATCGAGTGCATATTTGGCGCCGCTGACCGCCTCTTTTAAAGACAGAATTCGCCTCAATTGCCCGGTATCCCGAGTCGAACGCGACGAGGACGGTGTGGTTGTCCACAGCGCCATCGGCAGCGAGCGCTTCGACAAAGTGGTGTTCGCCTGTCACAGCGATCAAGCGCTCAACCTGCTGGCCGACCCCAGCAGTGCGGAACAGTCGATCCTTGGCGCCCTGCCTTACGCCGACAACGAAGTCGTGTTGCACACCGATATACGCCTGCTGCCGGAGCGGAAACTCGCCTGGGCCAGTTGGAACTATCGCTTGGGTGGACCTGGTCATGCGTTGGCGGCGGTCACCTACGACATGAACATCCTGCAAGGCATCCACAGCGACACCACGTTCTGCGTCAGCCTCAATCAGAGTGCCGGTATCCATCCGCTTAAGGTGCTCGCCAAATACACCTACGCCCACCCGCAATACAGTTTGGCGGCCGTTGCGGCACAGGCTCGCTGGGAAGAGTTGAACGGCGCTCAACATACCTATTACTGCGGCGCCTATTGGGCCAATGGCTTCCATGAAGACGGCGTAGTCAGTGCCTTGCGGGTTGCCCAGTCGTTTGGAGAAACCCTGTGAACAGCGCGCTCTACAGCGGCTGGATCGCCCATCGGCGATTCGCGCCAAAGACTCACCAATTCCGCTACCGGATTGGTTTGTTGTACCTGGACCTCGACGAACAGGATGCCGTACTTGGGCTGTCACCGTTGTCAGGTAACAGCCGCTTCTCACCGTTCTCATTTCGTGAAAACGACTACCTGAAAGCCTTCACCAGCACCGGCATGCGCTTGATCGATGCGGTACGCCAGCAAGTCGCCCTCGCCATCGGCCACGAGCCGAAAGGTTCGATCTGCCTGCTGACACAGGCGCGCAGTTGGGGCCTGTCGTTCAATCCGGTGAGTTTTTTCTACTGCCATGAGGCCGACGGCCAACTGGCGGCGATTCTCTGCGAAGTCACCAACACCCCATGGCGCGAGCGCTATCACTACGTGTTGCCGGCCAAAGCCCCGCAAGATCTGAGCGATTTCCATCAGCACTTTGCCGTGGCGAAGGCGTTTCATGTGTCGCCATTTTTACCACGTGACCTCGAATACCGCATGAGCTTCAGCCCCGCCGCGCAAAGGCTTGGCGTACACATGGCGGACTGGCAGGGCGAGCTGAAACTATTCGACGCAACACTCAGCCTGCAACGTGAACCCCTAGACCGCAGCAGCCTGCATCGCTACCTGCGAAAGTTTCCGTGGATGACCGCGAAAACCTGCCTGGCGATCTATTGGCAGGCCGTGCGCCTGTTGCTCAAACGTATACCGATTTTTGCTCATCAAGCTGCCGATGGCAGCTTTAAAACCGCCATCGTCCCCCCAAAGGATCGCCGCCATGAAATCCTCTAGTGTTACGGCAAAAGCCAATCTGATAAGCGCCAACGGATTGACCGGGTCGCTGCTTCGGCGCGGCGTGCTGCGTCAGTTGGCGCATCTCAAGCATGGGCAACTGGTGGTCATCGAAGACGGCGAACGGCATGTGTTTGGCACGCCTGGCAGTCATCTCACGGGGGAGATCCATATCCTTGATGCCGCCGCCTGGGGCTTGGTCGCCAGCAGCGGCTCAATCGGCGCCGGCGAGGCGTTCATCCATGGTTACTGGAGTTCGCCGGACCTGACCGCGGTGGTCCGCGTGTTTGTGAGCAACCTGGAGGTGCTGGATGCGCTGGAAGGCGGTCTGGCAAAACTCACGCGCCCCTTCGTTCAAGGCCTGCACTGGCTCAACCGCAACACCCGAAAGGGCTCGCAGAAAAATATTGCGGCGCACTACGACCTGGGCAACGACTTGTTCGAACAGTTTCTGGACCCGACCATGATGTATTCGGCGGCGCAATTCCTTAGCCCCGAGGACAGCCTGGAGCAAGCACAACTGAACAAACTGGAACGGATCTGCCAGAAACTTGCGCTGAAACCCAGCGATCACTTGCTGGAAATCGGCACCGGCTGGGGCAGCATGGCGCTCTACGCGGCGCAGCACTATGGCTGCAAAGTCACCACGACCACGCTGTCCAAAGAGCAGTTCGCCTTCACCGCAAAGCGCATCGAAGCCCTCGGCCTACAGGATCAGGTCACGTTGCTGCTGTCGGATTACCGCGACCTCACCGGCCAGTACGACAAACTGGTGTCGATCGAGATGATCGAGGCGGTGGGTCATCGCTTCCTGCCAACGTACTTCAAGCAATGCGCGCATTTGCTCAAAAGCAACGGTTTGATGCTGTTGCAGGCAATCACCATCCGCGAACAGCGTTACGAACAAGCCAAAACCAATGTCGACTTTATCCAGCGCTACATCTTCCCCGGCGGCGCCCTGCCCTGTGTGCAAAAGATGCTGGAAGTTGTCAGCCGCGACACCGACATGAACCTGCTGCACATGGAGGACTTCGGCCTGCACTACGCGCGGACGCTGCGCCTGTGGCATGAGAATTTTCGCCATGCGCACAGTCGCTTGACTGAGTTGGGCTACGACGACTACTTCCTGCGGCTGTGGGAGTTTTACCTGTGCTACTGCGAAGGCGGCTTCCTTGAGCGCACCATCGGTACGGCGCAATTGCTGCTGGCCAAACCTTGCGCAATGCCGGCGCCATTGCTTGGCCGCTTCGATGCTTGAACGTCTGGCCAACGCCGTGCTGTTTCAGCTCGGCTGGTTTGCCTGCGTGGCGGGCGGCGACAGCCTGTGGCTGTTGGTAGCGCTGGCAGCACTGGTGATTCATTTGCTGTGGATAAGTCATTGGGCCGATGAAGGCCGGCTGATTCTCAGCGTAGTGTTGCTCGGCACCACCGTGGACAGCTCATTGCGCTGGCTGGGTGTTTTCGAGTTCGCGGACGTCTCGCCCTTGATTCCGCTGTGGCTTATGTTGCTGTGGGCACTACTGGCAACCACCTTGCGCCACTGCTTGCAGTGGAGCGCCAGCCCTTGGTGGCTGGCCAGCGTACTGGGTGCCGTGGGTGGAGCGGTATCGTATTACGCCGGTGGAAAACTGGCAGGCGTTCAATTCCCCTACGGCCAGGCACCGACGCTGATCGGCATCGCACTGCTCTGGGCCTTGCTGTTTCCGGCCCTCCACTTCATGGCCCAACGGCTGGCGACGGACACCCGAGACTAAACGTCTGTCAGGCCTTTCACACAGCATCGATCCACTGCCTTACACTGCGCGCCATGAAAACCATTCCCCACACGCAAATCGCTGATCCGGCGGTCACGTGCTCGACCTGTTCCGCCTGCTGCTGTCAGCTCGAAGTCATGCTGATCACCGACACGGGCGTGCCCGATCGTTTTATCGATACCGATGACTGGGGCGGGGAAGTCATGCTGCGCCTGGATGACGGCTGGTGCGCCGCGCTGGATCGCAACACGATGATGTGTACCATCTACGAAAAACGACCGCTGATCTGCCGGGAATTCGCCACGGGTTCGCCGGAGTGCATGGAAGAGCGCCAAGGCATCACGTCGGTGTACCGATAAAACCAGCCGATTCAAGCGCACGTGTTGACGGCACTTACGCTTTAGCGAGCAGGCTCACCTCCACAGGAAACTATCGACGCCTGTAGAAGCGAGCGGCTAGCGAATCTTTGAGGATTACAACGGCAGGGTGTAATGCAGCGCGTAGCTTTCTACGCCGCCATTGTTACTGTTGATACCGGCGTTGGAATAGTGCGTCGCGCGAACCCCGATTTCATGCCCACCCGCAAAGCGCAGGCCGAACCCGAGGCGGTCTTCGAACTGAAAGGACTCACCAATGTTGTTGTCTTCAAGCTGAGTCCGGGAGAACAACGACACACCAATCCCTGCCTCGACATACGGTTTGACGTTCTGCCCGGCAAACTCGTAAACAAACACCGGAGAAAACGAGAGGCTGCTGGCGCCCGGCGTCTTGTCACCTTCCCAATAAGTGTAAGCGCCACTCCAGTAACCGGTCACTCGACCGACGTCACTTTGCAGCCAACTCTTGTCCCAATCGAATTGCAGACCCAGCCGGTAAGTCATGGTCGAATCGCTGGTCTGACCGACCCCGAACTCCACGCCTGCCGCTTGCGCAGTCAAGCTTTGCCCAAACAATGCGGCCGCAATCGCAGCCAAGCAGAATAGTTTCTTCATTAGAAACGTCCTTTCCCGAACGATGTAAATGTGGTTTTTTTGTTACTCAACAGACCAGCTATAGAAGTCGACGATTAATCAGAAGTTCAGCCCATTTGAGCCTTATTTCACAATTTTTTTACCTGTCGAAACTTCGTACCAGGCCCTGTGAATTCCACAGTACAGGCAGGACACTTCTGAAATGATCCGGGTCGGCGCTCGTCCAGAACTGGGCAGCCCGAGCTGGCCCCTCGGCAAGCAATTCACGGTCGGCCAACAACCGCTGAAGTTGCCGGGCCACGGCGGCGCCGGTGTCGATCAGGCTGATGTCTGCCGGGATCATCTGTTTGAGCATGGGCTTGAGAAAGGGGTAATGCGTACAACCAAGAATGATCGTGTCGCACCCGGTGGCCAGCAGCGGATCGACATAACTCTTGAGCAGTTGATGCAGGGTCGGACTGTGCAGGTCGCCACCTTCAATCAGCTCCACCAGACCGGGACACGGCTGGGTGATGACTCGCACATCAGTGGCAAAACGGTCCAGCAAGGCCGCAAACTTGGCACTCTGCAAGGTGCCAGTGGTGGCGAGTACACCGACCACGCCGCTGCGAGTAGCGGCGGCGGCCGGTTTGACTGCCGGCTCCATGCCCACGATCGGCCAAAAGGGATAATCGCGGCGTAAATTAGCCACGCCAGCCACCGTGGCGGTGTTGCAGGCCAGCACTAACGCTTTAGCGCCTTCGCGCTGAAAAAACTCGGCGATCACGCTGCAACGATGCTGGATGAATTCCGGGGTTTTCTCGCCATAGGGAATATTCCCGCAATCGGCGACATACAAAAGAGACTCGTGGGGCAGTAGACGCTGGATTTCGGCCAACACCGACAACCCGCCGACACCGGAATCGAACACGCCAATCGGCGCCTCACGCATGGCGTGACCCACAGACGCTGCAACCCGGATCACGCTTGACCCGCAACTCACGAAAGCGTGTACCCAAGGCATCGATCAACAACAGACGACCGACCAGCGGCTCGCCAAACCCGGCCAACAACTTCAAGGCTTCGAGGGCTTGCAGACTGCCCACCAGACCCACCAGCGGACCGAGCACACCCGCCTCGCTGCACGTCAGTTCGGCTTCGCTGCCGTGCCCGTATAAACAGTGATAACAAGGGCTGTGCGCAAGGCGAGGGTCAAACACCGACAGTTGCCCTTCCAGCCGAATCGCCGCGCCGCTGACCAAGGGTTTGCAAGCGGCCACACACGCGGCGTTGACCGCTTCGCGGGTGGCGAAATTGTCGGAGCAGTCCAGCACCAGGTCCACCGCCATTACAGCGGCGGCCAGCGAGTCTTCATCGAGCGCCGTGCGATGGGCGACCAATTGAATCTCGGGGTTGATCGCGCCAAGACGGCGGATCGCCGAATCGACCTTGCTTACGCCTACGCTGTCGGTGTCATGAATGATCTGGCGTTGCAGGTTGGTCACGTCGACAGTGTCGAAGTCCGCCAGGTGCAGCTCACCGACACCCGCGGCGGCGAGGTAAAGCGCGACCGGAGAGCCAAGACCGCCCAGGCCCACGATCAGTACACGGCTGCCCTTGAGCCGTAATTGACCGTCGATGTCTACGTGTTGCAACAGAATTTGCCGGCTATAGCGCAACAATTCCTGATCATTCAGCACGGCAGGCGCCCCAGGCTGATGCGTTCGTGGCCACCGAGGTCGGTGCGGCTGTGGACCTCGTTAAAACCGTGGATCAGCAGCAAATCGCGCACGGCCTCGGCTTGATCGTAACCGTGCTCGAGCATCAGCCAGCCGCCGGCCTCGAGGTAGTCCGGTGCCTGGGCAACGATCAACCGCAAGTCGTCGAGCCCGTCGATGCCAGCCACCAAGGCACTGGCCGGCTCGAAACGCACGTCGCCTTCGACCAGGTGCGGGTCGGCTGAGGCAATGTAGGGCGGGTTGCTAATGATCAGCTGAAAACGCTGACCTTGCAGCGCGCTGAACCAATGACTGCTCAACACCGTGGCGTTATTCAAATGCAGGCGCTGGCGATTTCGCTCCGCCAGCGCCACGGCTTCGAGCACTCGGTCCACGGCAGTGACATTCCAGGCTGCACGTTCGCTGGCGAGTGCCAAGGCAATCGCACCGCTGCCAGTGCCAAGGTCGAGGACCTTGGCCGGTGTGGCGGGCAACAATTGCAGCGCGGTTTCGACCAACAACTCGGTGTCGGGACGCGGGATCAACGTGTGCGGCGCCACTTCCAGGTCGAGTTTCCAGAACCCTTGCTGACCGAGGATGTAAGCCACTGGCTCACCGCCACGGCGCCGCAGCAGGTAGCCGGCAAACGCCAGCGCGGCCTCGCTCGGCACAATGCGCTCGGGCCAGGTGTGCAAAAAACTGCGGGGCTTGCCCAGGGCCGCGGCCAGCAGCAGTTCAGCGTCCAGACGCGCACTCGGCGAGTCAGGTAGCTCGGCAGCCCTTAACAAACTGGCAATGATTGTCATTTACTCACCTATCGCTGCCAATTGATCGGCCTGGAACTCGGCCAGTAACGGTTCAATCACTGCATCGACGCCACCGGCAAGGATTTCGTCGAGTGAATACAGCGTCAGGTTGACCCGGTGGTCGGTGACCCGGCCTTGGGCGAAGTTGTAGGTGCGGATGCGCTCGGAACGATCCCCCGAGCCCACCAGCAACTTACGCTCGCTGGCAATAGCATTCGCCGCGGCGCTGGTTTGCTGATCGTTGAGCTTGGCCGACAGCCATGACATCGCCCGGGCTCGGTTCTTATGCTGAGAACGCTCTTCCTGACACTCGACCACGATGCCGGATGGCAAGTGCGTAATGCGGATCGCCGAGTCGGTCTTGTTGACGTGCTGACCACCGGCACCGGAAGATTTGTAGGTGTCGACGCGCAAATCCGAAGGATTGATCTCGATCGCTTCCTGCTCGTCCGGCTCGGGCAATACCGCCACGGTACACGCCGACGTGTGGATGCGGCCTTGCGATTCAGTGGCCGGGACTCGTTGTACGCGGTGCGCACCGGATTCGAATTTCAGCTTGCCGTAGACGCTGTCACCCTCGACCCGGGCGATAACTTCTTTATAGCCACCATGTTCACCGATGTTTTCCGAGAGAATCTCTACCCGCCAGCCACGCCGCTCGGCGTAACGCGAGTACATGCGGAACAGGTCACCGGAGAAAATTGCCGCCTCATCTCCGCCGGTGCCCGCACGAATTTCGAGGAACACGTTGCGTCCGTCGTTCGGGTCTCTGGGCAGCAGCATGCGTTGCAAGCGGGCTTCGATGTCGATCAGTTGCTCTTTGGCTTCGCGGACTTCTTCCACGGCCATTTCACGCATGTCCGGGTCGCTGTCCTTGAGCAGCGCCTGGGCGCCTTCAAGATCGCCCTGCACTTTAAGCAGCTGTTTATAGGTTTCAACAATGGGCTCGACTTCCGCGTACTCCTTGGAGTAAGTGCGGAATTTGTTCTGGTCGGAAATGACTTCGCCATCACCAAGCAGGGCGGTCAATTCCTCGAAACGGTCCTGGAGGATGTCCAGCTTATTGAGCAGTGACGCTTTCATTGCGGTTTTTTATCCGAGCTATCCGACGAGCCCTCACCGAGGGCAAAGAGTTCCTGGGCCATGGCCAGCGCATCGAGGCGGCCTTCGGCAGTGAGCTTTTTCAATTGCACACTTGGGGCGTGCAGCAATTTATTAGTCAACCCGCGCGCCAATTGCACCAGCACGTCTTCAGCGCTGCTGCCGTTGGCCAGCATGCGCTGAGCTTTATGCAATTCTTCGTCACGCATGCGCTCGCTTTGCTGACGATAAGCCTTGAGCACATCCACAGCCGCCAGCTCGCGCAGGCGAACCATAAAATCGTCGGCACCGATCGAGACCATCTCTTCCGCCGCCTGGGCAGCGCCCTGTCGACTCTTGAGATTTTCAGCGACCACTTCGTGCAAATCGTCGACGCTGTAAAGATAAACGTCGTCCAACTCGCCGACTTCCGGCTCGATATCCCGAGGAACGGCGATATCGACCATGAAAATCGGTTTGTGCTTACGCAGCTTCAGCGCACTTTCCACCGCGCCTTTGCCGAGGATCGGCAACTGACTGGCCGTGGAGCTGATGACGATGTCACTGCGCACCAGTTCAGCCGGGATGTCCGACAGCAACACCGCGTGGGCACCGAACTGTTCGGCCAGGATGCTCGCACGCTCCAGTGTGCGGTTAGCGACCACAATACGCTTCACACCCAGCTCGTGCAGATGACGCGCGACCAGGGTGATGGTCTCACCGGCACCAATCAGCAGCGCCTGGCTGCGTTGCAAATCGCTGAAAATTTGTTTCGCCAGGCTGACCGCAGCAAAGGCCACCGACACCGGGTTTTCCCCAATGGCGGTGTCCGTGCGCACTTGCTTGGCGGCATTGAACGTCGCCTGGAACAGCCGCCCGAGCAACGGACCGATGGTGCCGGCCTCGCGAGCCACGGCGTAGGCCGACTTCATCTGGCCGAGAATTTGCGGTTCGCCGAGCACCAACGAGTCGAGTCCGGACGCCACCCGCATCATGTGACGAACTGCCGCATCATCTTCGTGTACATAAGCACACGAACGCAGCTCTTCGAGGCTTAAATGATGGTAATCAGCCAGCCACCGCAACACGACGTCAGATGAAAGCTGATCCTGTTCTATATACAGCTCACTGCGATTGCAGGTTGAGAGGATCGCGGCTTCGCGGCTGTCAGTGAGGCGACAGAGCTGTTGCAAGGCCTCCACCAGCTGCTCAGGGGTGAAGGCCACGCGCTCGCGGACGTCTACGGAAGCAGTCTTGTGGTTAATACCGAGTGCAAGAAAGGCCATTCAAGGTCGCTGATGGTGACGTGAAGCCGGCAATTGTCCTACTTCGCCACAGACAGAACAACTACTGCTGACTATTGTCCCAATTACCAGCCCCTATCAGGCATCCACTGAGACTCGGTTATGTTTGGCCGAAAGCTTGTGTCATGATGATCCGACCGCAGGTTAGTCGTCCTTCTCCTATATGAATAGATCTTCCGCGTTGCTCCTTGCTTTTGTCTTCCTCAGCGGCTGCCAAGCCATGGCACCCGTTTCGCCGGACGGTACGCCGCCGGTTGAAGGCAGCACTCCCGCCCCTGAAAAGCCCAAGGTTTACAGCTCATTCAGTGAAGAAACCATCTTCAGCCTGTTGAGTGCCGAACTGGCTGGCCAGCGCAATCGTTTCGACATTGCCCTGGACAACTACGTGACCCAGGCCATCAACACTCAGGATCCGGGCATCTCCGAGCGGGCATTCCGTATCGCCGAGTACCTGGGCGCCGATCAGGCAGCCCTGGACACCGCGCTGATCTGGGCAAAAAATGCACCGGACGACCTCGAAGCGCAACGGGCTGCCGCCGTGCAGTTGGCTCGCGCCGGTCGCTATGACGACTCCATGGTCTATATGGAAAAAGTGTTGCAGGGCAAAGGTGACACACACTTTGACTTTCTTGCCTTGTCTGCCGCTGATACCGACCAGGACACCCGCAACGGTTTGATGAAAAGCTTTGACCGCCTGTTGCAACGCCACCCGAAAAACAGCCAGCTGATTTTCGGTAAGGCCTTGCTGATGCAGCAAGACGGCGATGGCAAAGGCGCACTGACGCTGCTGGAAGACAATCCGCCGGACGATGGCGAAATTGCACCGATTTTGTTGCGCGCGCGCCTGCTGCAAGCGCTCAACCGAGGCGGCGAAGCGCTGCCGCTGCTGCAAAAAAACATCAAGAAATACCCGGACGACAAACGCCTGCGCCTGACTTACGCCCGCTTGCTGGTCGAGCAGGACCGTATGGACGATGCCAAGGTCGAGTTTTCCAGCCTGGTGCAGCAATACCCCGAAGACGACGAACTGCGCTACTCCCTGGCACTTGTCTGCCTGGAAGCCAAGGCCTGGGACGAGGCCAAGGGTTACCTGGAAGACCTTATCGCACGCGAAAGCCACGTCGACTCCGCGCACCTGAACCTGGGCCGCATTGCCGAAGAGCGCAACGACCCACAAGGCGCGCTGATCGAATACGCCCAAGTCGGCCCCGGCAATGACTACCTGCCTGCGCAATTGCGCCAGGCCGACATCCTGATGAACAACGGCAAAACCGCTGAAGCCCAAACCAAGCTGGCAGCAGAGCGCGACACGCAACCGGATTATGCGATCCAGCTGTACCTGATCGAATCCGAGACTTTGTCCGCCAACAAACAGGACGACAAGGCGTGGAAAGTCTTGCAACACGCCTTGCAGCAATACCCGGACGATCTGAATCTGCTTTACACGCGGGCCATGCTGGCCGAAAAACGTAATGACCTGGCGCAGATGGAGAAAGACCTGCGACTGATCATCAAGCGCGACCCGGACAATGCGATGGCACTGAACGCCCTTGGCTACACCTTGTCTGACCGGACGACGCGTTACGCCGAAGCGAAGGCCCTGATCGAACACGCGCACCAGCTCAACCCGGAAGACCCAGCGGTACTCGACAGCCTCGGCTGGGTGAATTTCCGCCTGGGCAACCTTGATGAAGCCGAACGCTATCTGCGCCTGGCCCTGGAGCGTTTCCCCGACCAGGAAGTCGCCGCTCACCTGGGCGAAGTCCTGTGGAGCAACGGCAAGCAACGCGAAGCCAAGCAAGTCTGGGGCAAGTTCCTCAAGAACCAGCCCGACAGCCCTACCCTGCGCAGCACCATCAAGCGCCTGACCGGATCAGAGACTCTTTAAGATTATGTTTTTGCGCCACGTTATCGTTTTCAGCTTTATCGCCCTGCTCGCCGGTTGCGCGGGCTTCGGCGCCCGCGAGTCGGTCGAGGGTCACGGCGACCCCGCCCAATGGCGCGTACACAAACAGCAAATGACCAGCCTCGACGGCTGGCAGATCAACGGCAAGATCGGGATTCGCGCGCCGAAAGACTCGGGCAGCGGCACTTTGTTCTGGCTGCAACGACAGGATTACTACGACATTCGCCTCTCCGGCCCTCTCGGTCGCGGCGCAGCACGCCTGACGGGGCGCCCCGGCAAGGTCTCGCTGGAAGTTGCCAATCAGGGTCGCTACGAGGCGCCCACCCCGGAAGCCCTGCTCGAAGAACAGCTCGGCTGGAAGCTGCCAGTGTCCAACCTCGCCTGGTGGGTTCGCGGGCTACCGGCACCGGACAGCAAAAGCCGCCTAAGCCTCGACGCTGACAGCCGACTGGCCAGCCTGGAACAAGATGGATGGCAGGTCGAATACTTGAGCTATGCCGAGCAAAACGGTTACTGGCTGCCCGAGCGAATCAAACTGCATGGAACTGACCTTGACGTCACGCTGGTGATCAAGGAATGGCAACCACGCAAACTGGGGCAGTGAACATGACTGCTCCGCGCTTGACGCTGCCCTCACCTGCCAAACTTAATTTGATGCTGCACATTCTCGGGCGCCGTGAAGACGGTTATCACGAGTTGCAGACTATTTTTCAGTTTCTCGATTACGGCGATGACATCACCTTCGCCGTGCGCGATGACGGTGTCATTCGCTTGCATACCGAATTCGAGGGCGTCCCCCACGACAGCAACCTGATCGTCAAAGCCGCAAAAAGACTTCAGGAGCAATCGGGTTGTTCGCTGGGCATCGATATCTGGATCGAAAAAATCCTGCCCATGGGCGGTGGAATTGGTGGCGGCAGCTCAAACGCCGCCACCACATTGCTCGGCCTCAATCATCTCTGGCAATTGGGATGGGATGAAGACCAACTGGCCGTGCTGGGCCTGACGCTGGGCGCCGACGTCCCGGTTTTCGTGCGTGGGCATGCAGCTTTTGCGGAAGGTGTGGGCGAAAAACTCACCCCTGTAGACCCCGAAGAACCTTGGTATCTGGTACTCGTGCCGCAAGTATCTGTAAGTACAGCAGAAATTTTTTCAGATCCGTTGTTGACACGTAACTCTTCTCCCATTAAAGTGCGCCCCGTTCCCAAGGGAAACAGTCGAAATGACTGCTTACCGGTGGTAGCAAGGCGTTACCCAGATGTACGTAACGCATTGGATTTGTTAGGTAAATTTACCGAAGCAAAACTCACCGGAACTGGAAGTTGTGTGTTTGGGGGCTTCCCAAGCAAAGCTGAAGCTGATAAAGTCTCGGCCCTTCTTACAGAGACCCTTACAGGGTTTGTAGCAAAGGGAAGTAACATTTCGATGTTGCATCGCAAGCTGCAAAGTCTGCTCTAAAAGGAATCGAGTACTGGGTACTCGTTGCAACAAATACAGGGGCGTCGCCAAGCGGTAAGGCAGCAGGTTTTGATCCTGCCATGCGTTGGTTCGAATCCAGCCGCCCCTGCCATTTTCTAATACTCATCCAGGTTACCCTCAGCCTTCAGGTACTGCGCGTGTCCAAGATGATGGTCTTTACGGGGAACGCTAACCCCGATCTGGCTCGGCGTGTTGTACGTCAGCTGCATATCCCTCTCGGTGACATCTCTGTCGGTAAGTTTTCCGACGGCGAAATTACAGCCGAGATCAATGAAAATGTCCGCGGTAAAGACGTTTTCATTATTCAGCCGACTTGCGCTCCGACCAACGATAACCTGATGGAACTGGTAGTGATGGCTGATGCCTTCCGCCGCTCCTCAGCTACTCGTATCACTGCTGTTATTCCTTACTTTGGTTATGCCCGTCAGGATCGCCGTCCGCGTTCCGCACGTGTGGCTATCAGCGCGAAAGTCGTTGCTGACATGCTTACCGTAGTCGGCATCGATCGTGTTCTCACGGTTGATCTGCATGCTGACCAAATTCAGGGTTTCTTCGATATTCCGGTAGATAACATCTACGGCTCCCCAGTATTGGTGGATGACATTGAAGATCAGCGCTTCGAAAACCTGATGATCGTGTCCCCGGACATTGGTGGCGTCGTGCGTGCACGTGCTGTTGCCAAGTCCCTGGGCGTAGATCTCGGGATCATCGACAAACGCCGTGAGAAAGCCAATCACTCTGAAGTGATGCATATCATTGGTGATGTCGAAGGGCGTACCTGCATTCTGGTTGACGACATGGTCGATACCGCCGGCACTCTGTGCCACGCGGCCAAGGCCCTGAAAGAGCATGGCGCTTCCAAGGTTTTCGCTTACTGCACGCACCCTGTGCTGTCCGGTCGAGCGATCGAAAACATCGAAAATTCCATGCTGGACGAACTGGTGGTAACTAACACCATCCCGTTGTCCGCTGCTGCTCAAGCCTGCACACGTATCCGTCAATTGGATATCGCGCCGGTAGTTGCTGAAGCGGTTCGCCGCATCAGCAATGAAGAATCGATCAGCGCGATGTTCCGCTAAGGGCCCTGCCCTTCTCGAACCTCTCGTTGTCGAAAAGCGCCCCGCCCCGGCATTCCTGTCGGGGCGGGGCTTTTTTGCCCATATCGCCTTTAGCGCTGGTCGCAACCGCTGGGGCGAATGTGGTTATTTTGGAGATACAACATGAACGATTTTACCCTGAATGCTGAAGTGCGTTCCGACCTGGGGAAAGGTGCGAGCCGCCGCCTGCGTCGTCTCGCAAGCCTGGTTCCAGCTGTAGTTTACGGTGGCGAGAAAGCCCCTGAATCCATCAGCATGCAAGCTAAAGAAGTTGCCAAACTGCTCGAAAACGACGCGGCTTACAGCCACATCATCGAGCTGAATGTTGGCGGCACCAAGCAAAACGTCATCATCAAAGCTCTGCAGCGTCACCCGGCCAAAGGCCACGTGATGCACGCTGACTTCGTACGCGTTGTAGCTGGCCAGAAACTGACCGCTATCGTGCCTGTACACTTCATCGGCGAAGCTGCTCCGATCAAGAAAGGCGGCGAAATCTCGCACGTTACTTCTGAAATCGAAGTGTCCTGCCTGCCGAAAGACCTGCCTGAATTCATCGAAGTTGACCTGGCTAACGCCGAAGTCGGCTCGATCATTCACCTGTCTGACCTCAAAGCCCCTAAAGGCGTTGAGTTTGTTGCTCTGGCTCACGGTAACGACCTGGCTGTTGCCAACGTTCACGCTCCACGTGTTGCTCCAGAAGCTGAAGAAGGCGCTGCAGAGTAAATTACTCTGTAACGCCGGAGTGACCAGGTAACATCGCGAACTGAAACGTAGCGAGAAAGCGGACGGGAACGCGGAGTTTACATAATGGTAAATGAGCACTTGTCGTCCACTTTTGCCGCACGCTTTGATTGCGGCGATGTTATCCAAAACTCCAAGGAAGGGCCCCTATCGTGACTGCCATTAAACTGATCGTTGGCCTGGGAAATCCAGGCGCTGAATACGAACAGACTCGGCATAACGCAGGGGCCCTTTTTGTTGAGCGCATCGCGAACGCCCAGGGTGTTAACCTTGCGGCCGATCGCAAATATTTCGGCCTGACCGGACGCTATTCGCATCAAGGTCAGGATGTTCGTCTGTTGATTCCCACCACCTACATGAACCGTAGCGGCCAAGCCGTAGCGGCACTTGCCGGATTCTTCCGTATTACGCCTGAAGAAATCCTGGTGGCGCATGACGAACTCGACTTGCCTCCGGGCGTTGCCAAACTCAAGCAGGGCGGCGGCCATGGCGGTCACAACGGGTTGCGCGACATCATTGCGCAACTGGGCAATCAGAATACCTTTCACCGCTTGCGGCTTGGCATTGGCCACCCGGGCGTTGCCAGTATGGTTTCAAATTTCGTCCTGGGTCGTGCGCCACGCGCCGAACAGGAAAAACTCGATGCCAGCATCGACTTTGCCCTCGGCGTGCTGCCGGATATCCTCGCCGGTGAATGGAACCGCGCGATGAAAAACCTGCACAGCCAGAAGGCCTGACTCACTCCTCGGGGAAAACACCATGGGATTCAATTGCGGCATCGTCGGCCTGCCTAACGTCGGCAAGTCCACCCTATTCAACGCCCTGACCAAATCCGGGATCGCGGCCGAGAACTTCCCCTTCTGCACCATCGAGCCGAACACCGGTATCGTGCCAATGCCGGATCCACGTCTGGAAGCCCTGGCAGCCATCGTCAATCCAAAGCGCATCCTGCCGACCACAATGGAGTTCGTCGATATCGCAGGCCTGGTTGCCGGCGCCTCGAAAGGCGAGGGCCTGGGTAACAAGTTCCTCGCCAACATCCGCGAAACCGATGCCATCGCCCACGTGGTCCGCTGCTTCGAAGACGAGAACGTAATTCACGTCTCCAACAGCGTCGACCCGAAACGCGACATTGAGATCATCGACCTCGAACTGATCTTCGCTGACCTCGACAGCTGCGAGAAGCAACTGCAGAAAGTTGCCCGCAACGCCAAGGGCGGCGACAAGGATGCCGTGGTCCAGAAAGGGCTGCTGGAGCAACTCATCGCTCACTTCACCCTCGGCAAGCCTGCGCGCACGCTGATGAAGACCATGCATGCCGACGACAAAGCGGTGATTCGTGGCTTCCACCTGCTGACGACCAAGCCGGTCATGTACATCGCCAACGTCGCTGAAGACGGGTTCGAGAACAACCCGCTGCTGGACGTGGTCAAGGCCATTGCCGAAGAGGAAGGCGCAATCGTGGTTCCGGTCTGCAACAAGATCGAAGCCGAAATCGCTGAGCTGGATGATGGCGAAGAGAAAGACATGTTCCTCGAAGCCCTGGGCCTCGAAGAACCGGGCCTGAACCGCGTGATTCGCGCCGGCTACGAGATGCTGCACCTACAGACTTATTTCACCGCCGGCGTTGAAGAAGTTCGCGCCTGGACCGTCCGCGTCGGTGCTACCGGGCCACAAGCCGCTGGCGTGATCCACACCGACTTTGAAAAAGGCTTCATCCGCGCAGAAGTTATCGCCTATGACGACTTCATCCAGTACAAGGGCGAAGCTGGCAGCAAAGAAGCCGGTAAATGGCGTCTGGAAGGCAAGGATTACATCGTGAAAGACGGCGACGTAATGCACTTCCGTTTCAACGTCTAAACACCCGCACAAGAAAAAGCCGCGTTTTATACGCGGCTTTTTTGCACCTGAAATAATCACCCGCCACATTAGACGGCGGGCGCTCAGGCCTTTTTTGTTCTTGGCAGCAAGATCGCTAATACGCCAAACAACGGCAGGAACGAGCACAGAAAGTACACGTACTCAATCCCTCGAACATCCGCCAGGTGCCCCAGCAGTGCCGCACCAATCCCGCCAAAACCGAACATCAAACCAAAGAACACGCCTGCGATCATCCCGACATTCCCCGGCACCAACTCCTGCGCGTACACCACGATGGCCGAGAACGCCGAAGCCAAGATGAAACCGATGACGACGCTGAGAATACTGGTCCAGAAAAGATCGACGTGCGGCAGGATCAGGGTGAATGGCGCTACGCCGAGGATCGAAAACCAGATCACCGCCTTACGCCCAACCTTGTCGCCAATCGGCCCACCGAAAAAGGTCCCCGCCGCCACCGCCCCCAGAAACAGGAACAAGTGCAACTGCGAGCTTGCCACTGACAGATCAAACTTTTCGATCAGGTAGAAAGTGAAGTAGCTGGTGAAACTGGCCATGTAGAAGTATTTCGAGAACACCAGTAGCCCAAGCACCACCAGCGCACTGATCACCCGGCGCTTCGACAGCCCATGCGTCGCCGCCTGACCTTGCTTGAGCTTGAACAGGCTCAAATGATTGGCGTACCAACGGCTGATCCGATAGAGCACGAACAGCGCAAACACCGCGAACAATCCAAACCACGCTACATGGCCTTGGCCGTAAGGGATGATGATTGCCGCCGCGAGCAATGGGCCGAACGCTGAGCCGGCGTTGCCGCCCACCTGGAAGGTCGACTGCGCCAGACCAAACCGCCCGCCCGAGGCCAGCCGCGCCACGCGGGAGGCCTCCGGGTGAAATGTCGACGAGCCAATGCCGATCAGCCCCGCCGCCAGCAAAATCAGAGGAAAGGTGCCGACTTGGGACATCATTAAAATGCCCACCAACGTGCAGACCGTCCCGGCCGGCAACAACCAGGGTTGGGGATGGCGATCCGTGTAATAACCGACCCACGGCTGCAACAGCGAAGCCGTCAGTTGAAAGGTCAGGGTAATCAGGCCGACCTGGGTGAAGGTCAGACCGTAATTGGCCTTGAGCATCGGGTAGATCGACGGCAGGACCGACTGAATCAGATCGTTGATCATATGCGCCAGCGCTACCGCGCCAATAATGCGCATAACCAGCGGACTGCTTTGAGCTGTCGCGGGGACCGGCGTCGCGCCAGCCGGGGCGTTGCTGAGAGCCATAGAAGTTTCCGTACGACAAATGGATGCACACAGGCAGGGCCGTCAATGTGCCACTTTTCAGTGCGAGAGCGCCATCCCCTTAGGCACCTAACGACCTCAATCTCGAGGGTAGTAGCGTAACGCCATGGTCTGAATCTTGCCTTGTAAATCTCCTTCAACGCGGCCTTCTTACAAAGCAGGCCGAGAATGGGAAGTTTCACCACAAAGTCGGCCTACAGAGCTTACAAAGGTGAACTTTCGAGGCCTTTTAAAAGGGCACACGTCGCGGTCACAACGACCCCGACGCACGCCATTGGTGCGTGGTGTCCACGGGAGTCATGAGGCATGCAGGCATTTTTATCACCGGGGATCGGATTGCTGGGGCGTTTTGGCTTCGCCCGCAAATTTCAGCTGCTGTTTCTGCTGTTTATTCTGCCGCTGGCGGGCAGCCTGTGGATGATAGGTCAAGACTATCGCGACAAACTCAACCTGATTTCCGGCGAGCGTGCCGGCGTTCGACAGTTACTGGCCTTAGATGCGCTCGATAATCTGCTCGCCGCTCAGCGTGACCGTGCCGCGCGCTGGCGCGCCACCGAAACCAATCGCCAACCGACACCGGCGACCCTCGCTGCCATGGCGGCGTTCGACAGTGTTCAGCCCGCGGTCGCCCAAGCCACCTCAGACCTGGGCGCAGCACTGAAAACCGAAGGCGCCGAGGGTGAAACCCTGACCCGTTACCAGGCACTGCAAACGGCCCTCGCCGGCCTCGACTCGAAAAGCCTGAGCAGCGTCGGTTGGTGGCCAGACGGCTACGACCGCTTTACCAACGCGTTGACCGCGCTGCAAGCCTTGCGCGAGCAGATCGCCATGGACAATCGACTGACCCTGGCGCCATGGCTGGAAACCTACCTGTTGACCCAGATCTCAACCCAACACGCACCGGACCTGATCGAACGGGTCGGCCGTCTTGCCGCGGTGGGACAGGCGTCGGTGGTGTCAGGACAATTCACCTTGCAAAGCCGCCTGCAATTGCGCGATTTGCGCGGGCGTATCGGCGATGCGCGCGAGCAACTTGCCAAAACAGCGAGCCTGCTCGAAGCACGCTTGCCCAGTGCCTTGCAAACGTGGGCCGGGCAATACCACGACAGCCTCAAGAACCTCGACGCGGGCCTGAAAGTCCTCGATGACGGCGTATTCGGCGGCAGTATCAATCTCAAGCCGCAAGACTTTGAACGTAGCCTCGACGCTTTGCTCACCGACCTTGCAGCGCTGCGCCAGCAGTCTTTGGTATCGCTGGATCAGCGGCTCGATTACTACCACGGCTCCGCGATCCGTCAGTTAATAGTCGTGGCCACGATCTTTGGTTGCCTGCTGCTGGCTGCCTTGTACTTGTTCGTCTGCTTGCAGGCCTCGATTCGCCGCAGCGCCAGCGGCATCACTGTGCTGGCTGAAGCACTGCGTGATGGCAATCTGAGTTTGCAAGTACCAGTGCAGGGCCGCGACGAACTGGCGGCCATCAGCACCGCCCTTAACGTCGCCGTGGTGCAACTGCGCAACAGCTTGCTGGGGGTCGATCACGAGACCTTGCAACTGAGCAACGCAGTGCGCACGCTTAACGATCACTCCAGCGGCGCCCTCGGCGAAGTCGAGGCTCAGCAAATCCAAATCAGCCAGATCGCCACAGCAGCCACGCAACTGGCCGCCACCTCCCAAGGGGTGGCGCAGAGCTGCGAACAGGCCTCGGGCAGCGCTCAGCACACTCAACGCATTGCAGCCGATAGCAGCCGTGACAGCCAACGCACCACGGCGAGCATTCAACAACTCAATCAGCGCCTCAACGACACGGCCGCCGCGCTGGGCCGGGTCAGTGAGCAAGGACAGCAGATTCAGTTGGTGGTTGACACCATTCGTGGCGTCGCCGAACAAACCAACCTGCTGGCACTCAACGCCGCAATCGAGGCCGCGCGCGCGGGCGAACAAGGTCGCGGCTTTGCCGTGGTCGCGGATGAAGTGCGCAGCCTGTCACAACGCACCCAGTCCTCCACCGCGCAAATCGCCGGCACGGTCGATAGCCTGCGCAATACCGTGAACGAGGCCGTGAGCCTGATGCAGGCCGCCTGCGGCCAGGCGCAGTCCGATGCTGAAGCAGTGACCGGCCTGGGTGAACGACTAGGGGAAATCGCCAGCGCGGTGCAGAGCGTCACCGATACCTTGGCGCAGATCGCCACCGCCGTCGAAGAACAAGCGAGCACGGCCGACGAAGTCAGCAGCAACATCCAGCAAGTCGATCAGGCCGCAGTACGTTTGCTCGAAGGTGCGCGAGCGGTGAACCTGGCAGCGGATACTTTGAGCCAGGGCAGTAAGGCACTGAGTGCCAATACCGGGAGATTTCAGCTCAGTTAAGGAGCGCCCTCCCCCGTATTTGCAGGTCTGGACGATAACCGGTTGAAAGCGTGGAGAAATATTTTAGATTTACGCTTGACGCATTTGGGTTACAGGTGAATAATGCGCGCCACTTGGCTACATAGCTCAGTTGGTTAGAGCATAGCATTCATAATGCTGGGGTCCGGGGTTCAAGTCCCTGTGTAGCCACCAAGTACTAAAAACGGCTTACCGCGAGGTAGGCCGTTTTTTTATGCCTCAAGAAAAGTGCCCCTGTGACGGAGCACTCACGACGCACGCTCAGCTCGCCAACGCTGACAACGCTCGCTCCCAGATTTGCCGGGTACGCAACTCGACCATGGCCCGCCAGTCGGGGTCTGCGGGGTAGAACTGTTCCAGCAGATTGAGTTTGATTTCGCGCCCTACGGCATCAAACGGATCACCGTGAAGGTGCAACCAGTGGTCATCGCGCAGATGACGATGGACCACGGCGCCAGGGTACGTGCCGCACTCGATGACAAACGGCATCAACCTGACCTGCGGCAACGCATTGAGCAGCGCCTGCGAGGTGTAGCCGGTTGCTGTGGCCGCCACGCCGGTTTCACTGGTGGTGTTGGCGCCGGTGTGCAGGGTGTACAGCCACGGACCATAAATGAGCTGCGCATCAGGCAACGCCGGATAAGCCGCTTCGGTGATCGTCAGCAGCATGGGATGACCGTATTCACCTGCACCGGTGTGCAAGTCAAAGCACAGGGCGACATCTGCATGCGACACGTGCTTTTGAATGATCTCGTGCAGGGTGCGATTCGACCAGGCCGGCGCCAGCCCTCCATAGAACAAGCCATCGGGATGACCATGCTGCCCGCCTTCAACAATCGACATCACCGCCGGCCAGCCGTGCTCGCTAATCTGTCGGTCAAGCAATGCGTCGGCGCGATCACGTTCGGGGCCGTGCAACTGGGTGCAGGCATAGAGGTCATGCAACGCTGAGTAGGCCTGGTTGTCCGGCAATGGGCGTTCGAAGTTCAAGTGATTGCGGTTCAAGTCGATGTTGTCTTCATTGACCCGACGTAACCACGCAGTCCCCCACGGGTTGATCAGGTGGATCATGACCACCGCGACACCCGCGGGCAGTGGGCGCTGGGCCAACGCATTCAGCCAAGAAATCTGGCAGCTCGAACCGTAGAAGCCTTCGACCCCATGAGTACCGCTGAGCGCAATCAACAGCCGCTTGGCGCTGGGGTCACCAAGCACCGCGACGTCGGTGCTCAGAGGCTCCCCACATGGACCACTCAGCGGATGCGTGTACTCGGTCAACGTGGCACCGGCAGCGGTGGCCGCGGCCAGGAATTGTTCACGTTGCTCACGGTAACTGAGCTGGGTAGGAAACTCGGTCTGCATAGCAGCCTCTTGTTGATTTTCTGAGCGGTATGTTGCCCTAGACCCTACAGAAGATTCGTCTTCGCATGAAGGGTCAAACCCTTCTTACTGTCATCCCATTTAACCGCATGCGCGTTGCGTCCCTATCTGTCGGCCGATAAAGTCCACAGATCCTTTATCCCACGGACGGAGTACACCGCGTGTTTACAGCCTTGCCCTTGAGCCGCCGTCACCTGTCAGCCCTGTCGCTGATTGCGACCGCCCTAACACTCTGCGCTTGCAACGCGGCGCCTGCTTCGCCGCCGGTATCGAAGCTGCCACTCGCCCCGGAAATCGCCTCGGGTTACCGCACTGATCTGCGTACCCAGCACGCCGCGACACACATGGCAGCGGCAGCCAACCCACTGGCCGCCGAGGCCGGACGAGCAATGCTGCGCCAGGGCGGTTCCGCAATCGATGCCGCGATTGCCATGCAAGCGGTGCTGACACTGGTCGAGCCACAGTCCTCCGGTATCGGCGGCGGTGCGTTGATCGTGTTGTGGGATGGCAAAGCCGTGCGCACCTACGACGGCCGGGAAACGGCGCCGGCCGGGGCCACTGAAAAACTGTTTCTGAACGCTGACGGCACACCGATGCCCTTCCCCCAGGCGCAGATCGGTGGACGATCCGTCGGGACGCCGGGCGTCTTGCGCGCGCTCGAACTGGCCCATCAAGCAAACGGCCGGCTGCCATGGGCGACACTGTTCGAGCCCGCGATCAAACTCGCGGAACACGGCTTCGCCATCTCGCCACGCCTGCATCAATTGATCGCCTCGGACACTTACATCCAGCGCTCGCCTGACATGGCCGCGTACTTTCTCAATGCCGATGGCAGTCCGAAAGCGGTCGGCACCCTGCTGAAAAACCCGGCACTGGCGGCCGTGCTGCAACGCATCGCCACCGAAGGCCCGGATGCGCTATACAAAGGCCCCATCGCCGCTGAAATCGTCGCCAAAGTCCGAGGCCACAAAAACCCTGGCAGCCTGTCGTTGAACGACCTTCAAGGTTACCGGGCCAAGGAACGTACGCCGCTGTGTACCGACTACAAACGCTGGCAAGTCTGCGGCATGCCGCCACCGTCATCCGGCGGGATTGCCGTGGCGCAAATCCTCGGCACGTTACAAGCCCTGGAAACCCAAGACCCACGCTTCGCCCTGGCACCGCTAAAACCGCTCAAGACAACCAAACCGGCAGGCATCGAACCGGCGCCTGAAGCCGTACACCTGATTTGCGAAGCCGAGCGTTTGGCCTACGCCGACCGCGCGCAGTATGTCGCCGACACCGATTTCGTCCAGGTGCCGGTCAACGGTCTGGTGGACCGCGCCTACCTGGCCAGCCGCGCCGCACTGATCAGCGACACCAGCATGGGCGTGGCCAAACCTGGGACCCCAGCGGGAATTCAGGTCGCCTACGCACCGGACCGTTCGCCGCTGCGCATCTCCACCTCGCAAGTGGTGGCGGTCGATGACCGTGGCGGCGCGGTATCGATGACGACCACCGTCGAAGCCGCGTTCGGCTCGCACCTGATGGTCCAGGGTTTTTTGCTCAACAATCAAATGACTGACTTCTCGTTCATCCCCGAAGAGAACGGGCAAAAGGTCGCTAACCGCGTTGAACCCGGCAAGCGCCCGCGCTCGTCCATGGCGCCGACACTGATCTTTGACCGTCAGAGTGGCGAATTCGTCGCCACCGTCGGTTCCCCCGGCGGCTCGCAGATCATCGAATACGTCGCCAAAACCACCATCGGCTTACTCGACTGGAATCTCGACCCGCAAACCGCCATCAACCTGCCCAACTTCGGCAGCCGTAACGGTCCGACCGAACTGGAACAAGGCCAGTTCAGCCCGGCACTGATACAAGCGCTGAAGGACAAGGGGCACGCGGTGAACGAAATCGACATGACCAGCGGCACGCAGGCGATTGTTCGGATCAAGGATGCGCAGGGAAAGGCATCGTTGGCGGGTGGCGCCGATCCACGGCGCGAGGGCGCCGCGCTGGGAAATTGAGTCCTGCGCGTTAATCAGAACGGGCTTACCGCGAGGCAGGCCTTTTTATACTCGGCGAATGGAGGCGCCGGGCGCGCAGCCTTCCTGGATGATCAACGGATCGGGCGTAGAGCCATTCAGGGTTACAGCGAGAGGCCTTGGTGACTGAAGGGTGCCTGATTTACAGTCGACCACGGGCCGCGAATAATTCCGCCCATTTACGGAGGCGACAAGCGCTCCCGTTCCTGCTTGAGGTTTGCCCATGTCCAGCACGATGCGCGCATTGATACTGAACGACTATGCCACCGGTTACTTCACCGACACCCGGATGCCCCGTCCCGAGGCGGGCCCCGGTCAAGTGCTGGTGCGCGTAGTAGCCAGTGGTGTGAACCCGATCGACTACAAGATCCGCACCGGTAATGCGCCCTATGCGATGCCCGATCTGCCGGCGATTATCGGGACCGATCTGGCCGGTGTGGTGGAAGCTCTGGGCCCTGGCGTGACCCGGTTTGCGCTCGGCGACGAAGTGTTCGGCCTGACGGGTGGTGTGCGGGGCCTTCAGGGATCACTGGCTGAATACGCCGCCGTCGATGCGGACCTGCTAGCTCATAAACCGAGCAATATCAGCCTGCGGGAAGCGGCTGCGATGCCGCTGGTGTTTCTGACGGCATGGGAAGGTTTGGTCGATCGCGTCGGCGTCAAAGCCGGTCAACGCGTACTCGTGCATGGCGGTGCCGGAGGAGTGGGCCACGCGGCGGTTCAAATCGCCAAAGCCATGGGCGCCGAGGTCTTCACCACGGTCTCGGCAGGCAAGAAAAACATCGTCGAAAGCTACGGCGCCACGGCCATCGACTACAACGCCAGTCGGGTTGCCGACTACGTCGAGGCCCACACCGCAGGCCAAGGGTTCGATGTGATCTATGACACCGTCGGTGGCGCCAGCCTTGATGCCTCGTTCGAGGCGATTGCACATTACGGCCATATCGCCAGTTGTGCCGCCTTCGCTCAGCACAGCCTGGCGGTGGGTTCACTTCGATGTGCCACCCTGTCCGGCGTCTTTGTGCTACTGCCAATGCTCAGTGGCATTGGCCGGGCGCACCACGGTGACATTCTTAAACAGGCCGCGCAGATGGTTGAGCAAGGGACGTTCAAACCACTGCTCGACGCGCACCGTTATTCACTGGCCGACGCCCATGCCGCTCACGACGCGGTGCAGTCGGGATCAGCGGTGGGCAAAGTGGTGATCGACATCGCTTAAGCAGTGAACAGTGCGATGCCTGGCTAAAAGGGGAAACCTGTGGCGAGTGGTCTCGCCACACGCGACATCACGCAGGCACGCCCAGAATGATGTGTGACGCCTTGATCACTGCTGTAGCGCTAACGCCCGGCGCCAGTCCCAGTTCGGCGACAGCCTCACGGGTAACAATCGAATAGACGTCACTGCCGCCTTCAAGCGTGATGACCACTTCAGCGTTCACCGCACCATCAGTCACGCTGGTGACCTTGCCTTCCAGGCAGTTACGCGCCGAAAGACGAATGTCGCTGGACTCGGTCATCAGCATTACCCAAGGCGCCTTCACCAACGCGACCGCCTCCTTGCCAACCGCCAGGCCAAGGCTCTTGACGCTTTCCATGGTCACGACAGCCACCAGTTCATTGCCTCCCGGCAGTTTCAGCGATACCTCGGCGTTGACGGCGCCTGGCTGAAGTTTGCTGATGGTGCCCTTGAAGACGTTACGTGCGCTGACTTTCATGTTGTTGCCCCTATTGATTTTTTTTGTATACAACTTTGTGCATGATTCGGGATCTCACGCCATTAGGCAACAACACAACTACGCCCTAACCTACTTCCACGCTTCAATTCCGGACGTCAGGACGACACCTCCTCAGCGATTGGCCAGCAGGTGCGCGCCGAACAGCAGGTAGCAACTGGCGGCCAACTGTGCAGTGTTGAAGAAGTTGGGCCCCGGCGTTACCACCGCGACCGTCTACAACACGGCCAACGACACCAAGGTGTGCGGCATACGTCACGTGTGCTTGTTCCATCCTGGAAACCTCCTTGGTGGTCGGTCTTGACGCGGTGCTTACTATTACTCGACCTCGGGCACATGGATCAACAGGTCGCCCGGCTGACAATTCAAGTGCTTGCAAATCGCGTCCAGGGTTGCCAAACGCAACCCCTTGACCTTGCCTTGCTTCAGCAGAGAAAGGTTGGCTTCGGTAATCCCGATAGCGGCCGCAAGGTCTTTGGATTTGACCTTACGCAACGCAAGCATCACGTCCAACTGAATGACAATTGACATAAGAGTCTCAAACGAAGGTGCGGTTTTCAGAGTCCACTTCACTGGCCTGCCACAGGATACGCGCGATGATCGAAATACAGGCAGCCAGGAACAACGCAACAAACGTCGGTGCCGTAATACTTAACGAAACCAACCGCTCACCGACCGGCGCATTGATGGTCACCCAAACGCTGAGCAAAGGCTCGCACAGAAAATCGAGCAGCACCCAGATAGCCACGCCACGCCCTACCTTCCCGAGGTGAAGTGCGGCCTCACGGGAAAAATACTCCCCGCGAGCATAGGTCTGAAACAAGCGACGCAAGTACACCAACCCGAACGCCATCGCCAATAGGGGCACGCTTGATAACACGATACCGCCCAGCGCTTGCCACCAAGGAAACAGCGCTGCCTGGTCGGCCATATCCCCGAGCTGGCGCTCGGTCAGAGCAAAACCCAACCCCCACCCATTTTTCTCAACCAGGGAAGGAACGAGCCAGAGCAAAGCGTTGAGCAGGAGCATCACGGCGATCAGCAACAGAGTGACCACCGCCATACGCTGGCTGAGTTGGGCAAGACGATTGGAAGTCATGGCGTAGCCTTACAGGAATGGGCGGAAGCAAAATCCTAAGCATTTAATTATCGTAAAACAATAATTAATAACTGTAAAACATGTATCTGCAAGCTTCTGAGGACATATCAACCACTCTGACTTACTGTGTCGAACATCGCCCCCAAGGCAATCGAGCATCAACCATGCACAAGCTCTCGCCTCGCATCGACTGGTTTTACCGGGCGCCTGACGTGGGTGGGTTCCAGCGTTTCGAGGCGTTTTTCGCCGGTCATGGCTACGACCTTCACCGCCACGATACTTACGCCATCGGCCGCACCCTGGCCGGGGTCCAGCGTTTTCAGTACCGCGGCGGCTGGCGCCACAGCCTGCCAGGTGGCACGTTGGTGCTGCACCCGGACGAACTCCATGATGGCGAGGCGGGCACTGAGGACGGTTTCAAATACCGCATGCTGTACGTAGAACCGGCGCTGATACAGCAGATGCTCGGCGGCCAGCCACTGCCGTTCATCAAGACGGGTCTGTCCACGGATCCACGTTTGTTGGCCGCCACCGATGTACTGCTGCGAAGTCTGGACGCCCCTCTTGAACCCTTGGAACAACAGGACGCGTTGTTCGACCTGGCACACGCCTTAAGTACCGTGTCCGGTGTGGTCGCCAAACGTCAGCGCTTCGACTATGTCGCTGCCGAGCGCGCACGGGAGTTTATCCACAGCGCTCTGGACCGCACCGTCACCCTTGAGGAACTGGCGCGACACAGCGGGCGGGATCGCTGGAGCCTGTCACGCGATTTCCGTCTGCTGTTCGGCACCAGTCCTTATCGATACCTGACCCTGCGTCGCCTCGACCTGGTCCGCTCGCTGCTGGTCCAGGGGCAGCCGCTGGTCAGCGCTGCGTTGATCGCCGGCTTCACCGATCAGAGCCATATGACCCGCCAATTTCGCAAAGCCTACGGCCTCTCGCCAGCGCGATGGATGAATATGCACCGCCGCTGAACCGCACAATCGTTCAAGAGTTACGCAGAAGCGCTCGCTATCTTGGGTCCGACATCCACCCGCGGAGCGCCCTGATGAACAGCTACAAAAGCCTGAACCTGGTACAGAAAACCAATCTGATTGAGCAACACTGGTCGCCTCGGGTCATCGCCGAAATGAACGACTATCAATTCAAGGTGGTGAAAATGCTGGGGGATTTCATCTGGCACGATCACCAGGAGACCGATGAGACTTTCATCGTCCTTGAAGGACAACTGCGCATCGACTTTCGCGACGGTTACGTCCTGATCTGCGCGGGGGAAATGTATGTGGTAGCCCAAGGCGTCGAGCACAAACCGTTCGCAGAGCAGGAGGTAAAGCTGCTGCTGATCGAACCCAAAGGCGTCGTAAACACCGGTGGTCAAGGGGGCGAGCGCACGGCGCAAAACGACCTGTGGATTTGAGTCCGTTGTGGCAATCGCCCCCCTGTCAGGCCTGAGCCCTGACACAATGATCGCCGTCCCGATGACCTGCCTTAACCGGCAGGCATCCGAAACAGCGCAGTTGCCGGCAGGCCCTATTCGCCCAGAACCTTGCCGTCCACCGGTTCACCGATCGTCAGGAAATGCCCGCCGGCAACATGGTGCAAAGTGCGCAGCGCATCCTGCCCATCGAAATGCCAGCGACCGTCGCCGAATACTCGTTCATCGGCATGAGCGGCAATGACTTCGCCCACAAACAGGTCGTATTGCTGCTGACTATGAGGCTCCGGCAACAGCCGGCACTCCAGCCAGGCGACACACCCTTCCAGCAGCGGCGCGTCAATCAACTCGCCGCTGAAGGTCTGTAAACCATAAGCCTGGAACTTGTCCTGATGTTGCTCCTGCGTCAACGCCAGCCCTGACGTCGAGCCAACGGTCTGCACAATATCGGCTTGCGCGGCGCAGGGCACGTTCAGCACAAACGTGCCGCAGGCTTCCAGGAGTTGCCGGGTCCAGGTGGACTTATCCAGCACCACGGCAATTTTCGGGGGATCAAAATCGAGGGGCATGGCCCAGGCCGCCGCCATGATATTGCGTTGGCCATCGTGGGCCGCGCTGACCAACACAGTCGGTCCGTGATTGAGCAAGCGATAGGCCTTGGACAAAGGAACCGGACGGCGATGAGAAACGGTCATGGGGGTCTGCTCCAGCACAAAATGCCGATTGTAGCGGGATTCAGTTGACGCGCCTTATGTCGCCAACTGGTTAGCAAACTGCCCTACCGCGCTCACCACTTTCTGCGCACCGTCGCGGATCTCGACGATCACCGTGCCGGCCTCTGCCGCCAGCGACAGTCCCTGCTCAGCCTGGAGTTTCCCGTCAGTCATCAGGGCCACGGCGTTGCGCGCCATGTCCTGATTCTGGCGCACCACTACGACAATTTCATCGGTGGCCTGGCTGGTACGCGATGCCAGTTGCCGGACTTCGTCGGCCACCACGGCAAAACCTCGGCCCTGCTCACCGGCCCGGGCGGCTTCAATAGCGGCGTTGAGGGCCAATAGATTGGTTTGTTCAGCAATGCCGCTGATGGTCTTGACGATGGTACCGATCACCAGTGACTGCTCGTTCAGCGCCTCGATGCCTTCGCCGGCAGTTTGCATATGCTTGGCAAGGTCACGCATTACGTCCACCGCCTGAGTCACCACGGCCGTACCGCGCTGAGCGCTGTTATCGGTTTGCAGCGAGGTGCTGTAGGCAATGTTGGCCGCGTCCGCAACGGCCTGCTCCTGGTTAACCTGGTCGGTGATCACTGTGGCGAATTTCACCACTTTGTAGAGTGTGTTGTTGGCATCCAACACGGGGTTGTAAGACGCCTCCAGCCAGACCACACGGCCATGGCTGTCGATACGTTTGAAACGGCCTGCCACAAACTCACCGTTGTTTAGACGGCGCCAGAAGTTCTGATACTCCGCGCTGTTGTATTCATGCGCCTCACAAAACGTGCGGTGATGCTTGCCCTGGATTTGTCCCAGGTTGTAACCCATCGCGTTGAGAAACCGTTCGTTGGCACTCAGCACGTTGCCATTGAGGTCGAACTCGATCACCGCCGTCGAACGCACCAGTGCGCCGATCAGGTTCTCGTGTTCGCGGGAGGCCTCAATGGTGCGAGTCAGGTCGCTGGCGCAAATCGAGAAGTGTCGGATCCGACCGTCCGAAGATCGCACCGGCTGCACAATTGAACGCAGCCAGGCCTCAGCGCCATTACCACGCAGCAAGCGCACGGCACCGGCAAAATGCTCGCCACGGCTCAGTGCGGCTTTGAACCGCTTATGGAATTCGTCCGACTTCACGTGCGCCGGAACGATGTCATCGATCGCACGGCCAATCAGGTCGTTGCTTTTGTAAAACATCTCGCCGAGGAAATTCTGATTGACTGATTGAATTCGCCCATCGGGGTCTAGCGTCAGAAACAGCATCTCGCTTTCCAGGCTTTCCTTGACTTGCTGAAGGCTGGAGAGTTCTTCGCGAAGAGCTGACAGCTCCTGCTTCAAGCGTTTGTTGAACATGGAAAGCACCGATGGGCAAGGTTAGAGAGCGATCTGACGATCTATAGCTAGCCATCGGCCTTCGGGATATTTTCTGAAGCGTGTTTCAGGCGAGTCCAGCAAAAAAGTGACGACGTGTCACAGGACGCTTACCAACACAGCTGGACTCGTTACAAAACCTACCGCTCTGGCACAACCAGATCAGGTATTCTCGGGGCAATTTGCAACAATATATTGCAGCGACACCTGCCCGCTAAGGAGCCCCCTTTTGGATTTATCGACCGCTGCCTGGATGGTTCACGACACCCGCTTAATTGTGTGCTGCCTGCTGGCGATCGCCACGATCATCGTGTTGATCAGCGCCACCAAACTCCCGCCCTTTCTCTCGATTCTGATCGGCACGTTCATCGCCGGCGTCGGCGCCGGTCTGCCGCCCGAAGAGGTCGCCAAAGCCTTCAGCAAAGGAGCCGGAACCATTCTGGGTGAAGCCGGGATCATCATTGCCTTGGGTTCGATGCTCGGCGCCTTGATGGCCGAGTCCGGGGCCGCCGACCGCATCGCTTCGACCTTGCTCGGTCTGGGCAAAGGCAGGTCATTGCCGTGGGTTATGGCAGTGGTGGCGATGGTGATTGGTCTGCCGCTGTTTTTCGAAGTAGGGCTGGTGATGATGGTGCCGATCATCTTCGTCATGGCCCGTCGCTCGGGTCAGCCGTTGCTGAAGATCGCCATTCCAGCTTTGGCCGGGATGACCACGTTGCACGCCTTGATGCCACCGCACCCAGGGCCGCTGATTGCGGTCAGTGCCTTGCACGCCGACCTCGGTCTGACTATGTTGCTGGGGTTCAGTATTGCGATCCCGGCAGTGATTCTCGCGGGCCCGATCTACGGCAACTGGCTGTCCAAACGCATGCACGTCGACGAGCCGGCGGAACTCGGCGCGCTCTTCAGCGCCCCGCCCAAGGCCCCGCGTCAGCCAAGCTTCGGCGTGTCATTGCTGATTATTCTGCTGCCGGTGTTGTTGATGCTTGGCAGCACCTTGGCGAAAGTCGCGATGAGCCCGCAAAACAGTGTCGCCTTGACCCTGAGGTTTCTCGGAGAGCCACTGGTGGCGCTGGGCATTGCCGTAATGGCGGCGGTCATGTGCCTCGGCTGGGCCAACGGCATGTCGCGTGAAGCCGTCGGCGGCACGCTGCGTAAAAGCCTCGCGCCAATTGCCGTGTTGCTGCTGACGATCGGTGCCGGTGGCGGCCTGAAACAGACGCTGCTCGATGCCGGCGTCAGCCAAACCATCAGCAAAGTCGCCGAAGGCGCACACATGCCGTATCTGCTGCTCGCCTGGCTGATCGCCGTTGCGTTACGTCAGGCAACGGGGTCGGCGACGGTCGCGACCACCACCACCGCAGGGATCCTTGCGCCAATGATGGCAGGGCTAGCGGCGACTCAAAGCTCGCTGGCGGCACTGGCGATTGGCGCCGGCTCGGTGTTTTTCTGCCACGTCAACGATGCCGGGTTCTGGATGGTGCGCGAGTACTTCGGCTTGCAACTCAAACAGACGATCTGGGTCTGGTCGATTCTGCAAACCATTGTCTCGGTAGTGGGGTTGGTGGGTACGCTGCTGTGGTGGCATTGGTTGACCTGAACCGCAACGCTCGCACCGTATAACTACAAACAGGGAGCCGCATGGCGGCTTTCGACCGTCGGCATGCGCGCGCCAAAATAGGCCGCGCTGCTGATGCCCACCGCGCCCATCACCGCGCAGAAAATCACACAGATCCAAGGGCTCCACGGCATCAGGCCGATCAATAGCAACGGTGTGATACTGGCCCATGCGGCGTAGGCAATGTTGTAGGTGAACGAGATGCCAGAGACACGAATCCGCGCGGGGAACAAGCTGACCATCACCGACGGCACCGCGCCGACCACGCCGCAACACAAGCCGGCAATCGCGTAGGCCAGGCCGGTCCATTGGCCGCCAATAATCAGGCAGGTGTAGAGCGTGCCGACACCCAGTGGCAGCAGCAGGCTGTAAAGCATGACCGTGCGCCACGCGCCGATACGGTCGACCAGCAACCCGGCGAGCACGCAGCCAATGTTCAGGAACACAATGCCCAAGGCACTGAGGGCGAACGTGTGACTGGCGGTCATGCCGAAGGTTTTCTGCATCATGGTCGGGGTGATCACCACGAACACCACCACCGCCGACGTCAAGACGCAGGTCAGGAGCATGGCCGGCAACATCGCCAGCCGATGTTCACGCAGTACCGTGCGCAGAGGCAATTCAACGGCGGCCTCACGCTGGGCCTGCATGGCCATGAAGACGGGGGTTTCACTGAGCAGGCGCCGCAGCCAGACACCCATCACACCCAATACGCCGCCCAGCAGGAACGGGTAACGCCAAGCGTAATCAAGGATGTCGGCCGGGGTAAACGCCTGCGCCAGAAAGGTCGCGGTCAAGGCGCCAATCAGGTAACCAAACGTCAGCCCCGCTTGCAGGAAACCGAGCGCATAACCGCGCCGCCCGGCCGGCGCGTGCTCGGCAACAAACACCCAGGCGCTGGGGACTTCACCGCCCACCGCCGCCCCCTGGAGAATGCGCAGGGCCAGCAGTAACAGCGGTGCGAAATATCCTATCTGGGCGTAAGTCGGCATGATGCCGATCAGCAGGCACGGCAGCGCCATCATCAGAATGCTCAGGCTGAAGACCTTCTTGCGCCCTAGCCTGTCGGCAAAATGCGCCATCAGAATCCCGCCCAGTGGGCGTGCCAGATAGCCGGTGACGAAAATCCCGAAGCTTTGCAGCAAACGCAACCACTCGGGCATGTCCGGGGGGAAAAACAGCTGGCTAAGGGTGAGGGCGAAAAACACGAAGATGATGAAATCGTAAATTTCCAGCGCCCCGCCAAGGGCCGCGAGGCCCAAGGTCTTGTAATCCGAGCGGGTGAACGGCGCGGGGCTCGTATCGGTGTTAGCAGTCATGAAAAGAACTCTGGCACAGGCAAAAACCAAGGCGCACATGGTCTACGCAAATGCGATGCTGGACAACCCGTTAGACCATAGTCACGGATTCGAAAAACAGCGTCACAAAACCGGGGCGATTGATTTACTGTTGGCGCTTGACCAGACGGGCCTTTGCGGCCCTGAACATGACAATAATCATAAAAATCCGGAGTATCCCCCGTGGCCGCTGATATCGACGATAGCCGCTATGCCCGCTTTGCCCTGCGCTGTTCAAGTTTTGCCGAACGCTGGTTCCCCGACTCCTGGGTATTCGCCGCACTGGCGGTGATTATCGTCGCCGTGGCAACCCTGGCCATGGGCGCCAAACCCACTGACGCAGCGATGGCCTTCGGTGATGGGTTCTGGAGCCTGATCCCGTTCACCATGCAGATGGCCTTTGTGGTGATCGGCGGTTATGTGGTGGCCAGTTCGCCACCGGCGGTGAAGCTGATCGATCGCTTGGCGCGGCTGCCGAAAAACGGTCGTTCAGCCGTGGCGTGGGTAGCGTTGATTTCGATGGTCGCCTCGTTGCTGAACTGGGGACTGTCGCTGGTGTTTGGCGGTTTGCTGGTGCGCGCCCTCGCCCGCCGCGTCGATCTGAAAATGGATTATCGCGCGGCCGGTGCGGCGGCGTATCTGGGCCTTGGGGCGGTGTGGGCGTTGGGGCTCTCCTCGTCCGCCGCGCAGTTGCAAGCCAACCCCGCCAGCCTGCCGCCGTCGATTCTGTCGATCACCGGGGTAATTCCGTTCACTCAAACGATCTTTCTCTGGCAGTCCGGCGTGCTGTTGCTCGCGCTGATCGTGGTCTCGCTGATCATCGCCTACGCCACCGCCCCCGGCCCGAATACCGCACGTGATGCCGAAGCCTGCGGCATTGACCCGAGTTTCAACCTGCCGCCACTGCAACCGCGCACACGACCCGGCGAATGGCTGGAACACAGCCCATTGCTGACGATTCTTCTGGTGCTACTGGCGGCCGGCTGGCTGTTCCATGAGTTCTCGACCAAACCGGCAATCAGTGCGATTTCCGGGCTCAATACCTATAACTTTCTGTTCCTGATGCTCGGCGCCCTGCTGCACTGGCGCCCTCGCAGCTTTCTCGACGCGGTCTCCCGTGCCGTGCCGACCACCACCGGGGTGCTGATCCAGTTTCCACTGTACGGCTCGATTGCTGCGCTCATGACCACCGTCAAAGGCACTGACGCTCAGACGCTGGCCCACCACATCTCGACCTTTTTCGTACAAATCGCGTCACACGACACCTATGCCCTACTGATGGGCGTGTACTCAGCGATCCTCGGCTTCTTCATACCGTCCGGCGGGGGCAAGTGGATCATTGAAGCGCCCTACGTGATGCAAGTGGCCACCGACCTGAAGTACCACTTGGGCTGGGCCGTGCAGATCTACAACGCCGCCGAAGCCCTGCCGAACCTTATCAACCCGTTCTACATGCTGCCGCTGCTGGGCGTACTCGGGTTGAAGGCGCGTGATTTGATCGGGTTTTCGTTTGTGCAGTTGCTGGTGCATACGCCGCTGGTGCTGTTTCTGCTGTGGGCGCTGGGCAAGACCCTGACGTATATGCCGCCGGTCATGCCGTAAAGTGCCAGGCGCTCATTCGCCAGCCAATCAGCGCCTGTTTTGTGCCGAGCGCGTGTGCGCCCTCGGCACAGGTTCTGTATCAACCATACGACTGCGGATCAGGGCCGACCTCGTGTAACCTCCCCGTCACATCGCGCTGCTAGCGTCCCGCCGAAACACACTGCAACAATTTCGTGAAAAAGGAATTGGAATGAACGACGACAAAGACGGAAACGACATCCCCTCCCCCGAAGTCGGTCAACCCACCGATACCAGCCGTCGCCGCTTTCTGGGCGGCGTGGCGGTACTGGGTGTTGGCGCAACCCTGAGTGCCTGCGGAAATCAGGGCAACGAGCCCGGCAAACCGGTGGAGCGTCCTCTGACACCCGCCGAGCTGGACAAAGCGTTGCACGAAAACGTGAAAAACGTGGTGGTGATCTACGGTGAAAACCGCAGTTTCAACAATTTGTTCGCGGATTTCCCAGGTGTCGAAAATCCGCTCTCTGCGCTCAAGCCCGAGCAGTATCAGCAACAGGACCGCGACGGTACGGCGCTGTCGAACCTGCCGCCGGTGTGGGGAGGCGTCAACCAGGTCGGCCCGCAAACCCTTGATGGCGTGACCTACCCCAGCGGCACACAGTTTCAGGAACATCTGCCCAATGCGCCTTATGCACTCAAAGGCCCGCAAGGCGAAGACTTACCCCTGAGCCTGGTCACGCGCGATTTGTGGCATGTGTTCTATCAGAATCAGATGCAAATAAATGGCGGCAAGAATGACCGCTTTGTCGCGTGGGCCGACTCCGGTGGCCTGACCATGGGTCATTACGCCCAGACCCGTTATTCGTTGCGTTTGTGGGATGTCGCCCGAGAATTCGTGCTTTGCGACAATTTTTTCCAAGGCGCTTTCGGTGGCTCGTACCTGAACCATCAATACCTGATCAGTGCTCAAGTACCGTTTTACCCGGACGCAGCCAATTCGATAGCCAAAGTGCAGATGGCCACGCTGCAAAGCGATGACCCGACCGATACCCGCCTAAAACCGTTGGACGCGTCCCCGGCCAGTGCGATGACCGGGCCGCCGCAGTTTGGCCCGAGCCTGCTGACCCCCGATGGCTTCGCCGTGAACACCATGGCGCCACCGTACTGGCCAACCTGGATCCGCGATCCAGAGCGCCCGGACTACGCCAAACCTTTACCCAGCGTATTGGTGCCTCAGACTCACGAACACATCGGCGACAAGCTCTCGAAGAAAAACGTCGATTGGGCGTGGTATGGCGGCGCCTGGCAAGCCACCATCGATGAGTATAAGGATTCGGGGAGCATTCCAAAGATTCCGAACTTCCAGTACCACCATCAGCCGTTCAACTACTTCAAGCAGCAAGGCCCTGAAAACCCCGCCGAGCGCAGCAAACGTCTGCGCGATGGTGGCTTGGGCGATGAATCGAGCACCAACAAGTTCCTGGCCGACGCCGAAGCGGGAACGTTGCCCGCAGTGACGTTCTACAAGCCTCAGGGCAACTTGAACATGCACGCCGGTTATGCCGACGTGGCCTCGGGCGACCGGCACATCGTGCGGGCACTGAAAGTGCTGCAACAAAGTCCGCAATGGAAAAACATGGTGGTAGTGATCACCGTTGATGAAAACGGCGGTTGGTGGGACCACGTTGCGCCACCCAAGGGTGATCGCTGGGGCCCAGGAACACGCATTCCGGCGCTGGTGATTTCACCGTTCGCACGCCAAGGCACAGTGGATCACACGGTGTATGACACGGCCTCGATCCTGCGACTGATCACGCGGGTGTTTCAGTTGGAGAAGCTCGACGGACTCAAATTGCGGGATGAGTCGATGATTGCGCGCGGCCAAAAACCGATGGGGGATTTGAGCAACGCCCTGCACTTTCCTGGCTGACCGTTAGCCCCGAGCAGGCTCAGGAGCGTTCGCTTGCCCTGTGAAGCGAACGCCACCGGCGCTCAAATGATCATAATAATAGCTAGGAGCCACTATCCGCTTTACCCCTTCACTGCTCCGGTAATATCCTTGCGCGAATATTATCTGTTTCAATTTTTTGCAGAATCGAAAGGGAGTTCGTTGTCATGATCGTAGGGATTGACCTAGGCACCACTAACAGCCTCGTCGCCGTCTGGCGTGGGGAGTCCAGTGAGTTGGTGCCCAATGCCCTCGGCCAGTTTTTGACACCGAGTGTGGTCGGCCTTGATGACCAGGGCCGCGTGCTGGTCGGCCAGGCCGCGCGTGAGCGTTTGCACACTCACCCGCGCCAGACCGCATCGTTGTTCAAGCGGCACATGGGCAGTGCCACGGAAGTCCGGCTGGGGGAAAAGCAATTTCGTCCCGAAGAACTGTCCGCCCTCGTGCTCAAAAGCCTGAAGGAAGATGTCGAGCGAGCCTTCGGCGAAACCGTGCATGAAGCGGTGATCAGTGTCCCTGCGTATTTCAGCGATGCCCAGCGCAAGGCGACACGCATTGCCGGCGAACTGGCCGGGCTGAAAGTTGAAAAACTGATCAACGAACCGACCGCCGCCGCCCTCGCGTATGGCTTGCACCAGCGGGACAAGGAAACCTCATTCCTGGTCTTCGACTTGGGGGGCGGGACCTTTGACGTATCGATCCTGGAACTTTTCGATGGGGTGATGGAAGTCAGAGCCAGTGCGGGCGATAACTTCCTCGGCGGTGAGGACTTCGACAGTGTGCTGCTGGAACACTTCCTCGAGCACCACCGCGCCACCGACGGTTTTCCTGACCGCAACAGCGTCGTTCAGCCCCTACGGCGTGAGGCCGAGCGGGTGCGCAAAGCCTTAGGGCACGACAGCAGCGCCGAATTCAGCTTGCGGGTCGACGGCCAGCAATGGACACAAACCATTACTCAACAGCAACTGGCAACGCTTTACGCGCCCTTGCTTGAACGCCTGCGCACGCCAATCGAGCGCGCCCTCAGGGACGCACGCATTCGGGTGAGCGACCTCAACGAGATCCTGCTAGTCGGCGGCACCACCCGCATGCCGCTGGTGCGCAAACTCGCGGCGGGCCTGTTTGGCAGGTTTCCTTCCATCAGCCTCGACCCGGATGAAGTCGTGGCCCACGGCGCGGCGATTCAGGCGGCACTCAAAGCGCGATCCGCCGCACTGGAAGAAGTGGTGTTGACCGACGTCTGCTCCTACACGTTGGGCATCGAAACCTCGACCCAGGTCGGCCAGCAATATGAAAGCGGGCATTACCTGCCGATCATCGAGCGCAACAGCATCGTGCCGGTGAGCCGGGTCAAGACGGTCTACACCCTGCAAGACAACCAGCAACAAGTCCTGCTGAAAATCTATCAGGGCGAAAGCCGTCTGGTGCGCGACAACGTGGCGCTGGGCGAACTGGACATCCCGGTGCCCAAGCGCAAGGCCGGTGAAGTCTCCCTGGACGTGCGCTTCACTTACGACAACAACGGTTTATTGGAAGCCCAGGTCAGCATTCCCCTGACCGGCGAACAGCATTCGCTGGTGATCGAAAACAATCCGGGGGTGCTGACGCCCGTCGAGATTCAGCAACGCTTGCAAGGCCTGGCGCTGCTCAAAATTCATCCACGCGACCAACAGGTCAACACGGTACTGACCGCACGCCTTGAACGGCTGTACCAGGAAAGTCTCGGGCAGGTGCGCGAGCAGATCGCCCACTGGGCCAAACAGTTCCAGCACGTCCTGGACTCTCAGGACGAGCGCCGGATTCGTGAAGCACGCAGTGAGCTGACGCAACAATTGAGCACCCTCGAAGGCGGCCTCTGGCACTAGGAGCCACCCACATGGATTGTTGGTCATTGCTGCAACTGCCCGAAGACACCGATGCGCGCAGCATCAAGCGCAGCTATGCGCGGTTGCTGAAAGTATTCCGGCCCGATGAAGACCCCGAAGGTTTCCAGCGTTTGCGCGAAGCCTACGAAGAGGCGCTCGACATCGCACGCTGGCGAGCCGAGCAGGCCGCCGACGAGCCTGAAGAAACAGGCGCCGAGCCGCTCCCGATGCTTGAACAAGCGGACGCCGGTAACCTGCGTGCGTGGTCCGATCTGCTCGAACTTGCACCCCTGAACCCTGGAGCGCTGAATCAGCGTCCACTTCACTCCCTTGACCTAGAACCGCGCCACTCGCAGCCCCTGCCCCGTGACTCGACTGTCCAGGACACCGAGCAAACCGCACGGGCGTTGCTAGAGGGGCTGTCGCAGGACAACCTGTCAGAGCGCTGGGAGCAGGCACAACAACAAAACTGTGCGCAAGCCTTCGAGCGGCGGCTGCTGCGGTTTTGCTTCAATCACCCGGGCCTGCGCAGCTCGGTTGCCGGGTGGGCCGTGCTGCATCTGGACTGGCTCACACCCTGGCAGCGCGTCTCGATGAGCGAAGGCGAGCAGGACGCACTCGCCAACTGTTTGCTACAGGACTATCGGCAAACGGCTCAGGAGCGACTCGAAGCCAAGCAAGAGCGCGAATTTTTAGCCTTGATCAAAAATTACTCCGCTCAACCCTGGCTACAGGTGTTTGACCGACAGCAACAATGGCAGCAGATCATCCTGCAACTGTTCAACGACACCGAGTGGAGTGTGCCGCTGTTCGACCGTGTCGCTCAGGTGTTCGGCTGGGATGATCAAAAAGGTATTCACCCGGAACCGGCCTGGATCTGGCAAGCGCTGATTGAGCGTTGCAAACAGGAGAGCTTTTATCAAAGCCAACGGGCCAAGTCCGAGAGCGACCGTCACTGGGCCGCCGATGTGCAGGCTGCGCGGTTGCTCATGACGCCAATGTCGCCCACGCAACAAAAGAAGATGATCAACGGCTTCGGCGCCAATGAATGGCAAGCTTGCCAAGACTTGGCGCACAACCTCAAGTGGCGTTATCCGCAACTGCTCTCACGGCTGCCCTGCGCTGATGTATTTTTTTGGCAACAGTTTCTTCCGCGCCCCATTGCTGCCCAAACCTGGGTGCGGGTATGGGCCGGCATCGCGCTGGCACTGTGGTTGTACTATTGCGGCAGCGACCGCGCCTCATCGAGCTACAGCCTCCTCGTACCGGCGACGGTGTTTGCCTGCGTTCCGGTCTGGTTCTTGCGTTTCGCCTTAATTCGGTGGGTGCCGATTACGTCTTACTTTTTTGTCTTGGACCTGTGGCTGACCGGGCATATTGTCCCCAAAGCATGGGACCCGGATTCCCGATGGCTGCTGCTGCGCCATGGCGTTCCTCAGGTCGTGATGCTGCTGTTGTTTGGCTTTTTGCTAGGGGGATTGGGCATGGCGACTTACCTGGGCTTCATGCTTATCGGGTTCGTACACAAGCGACGCCTCGGTGAACTCGATCCAGAGTTCTGCGCACGGCACCCTTGGTTGACCGCGCTGCATTGGGCGCATTTCAGCCCACTGCAGGTAGTGTTTTTGCTGGTTATGGTGGGGATCACGCTGTTCTGCCAGATCAACCAAACCGGTTTCCCGCTAACCCGTCTGCTGCCTGGCTAACGACTGCGGTACGGCGCGCATTCGGGTTTTTTCCAATCGCGGCCTACGCTTTCCGGCCAGTCTGCTTTAGTACCTAACGCCTGCCCCCAAAGGGGCTCACGCTGAAAAGGATCTGAGCATGTTCAAACTCGCAGGGCTTACCCTCGCCGCCCTCACGCTGAGCGCCGCCGCCCACGCCGATGTCGATCTCAAGCTCGGTAGCACCGAGCGCGTCACCCGGCTGTTTGCCTATCCGAACAATTGCAACGTGATCTGCTTTCGCAACTGGACGCTGGAGCAAACCGTCGAGCATTACCTGACCCAGAGTGTGCAACGCGACGGCTACAGTGCGGCGAAAGTTGTGGTTAAAACCGATAACGGGCAAATTTACGCCAACATCAAGGGCGTCCCCAACAGTTACGAAAAACCCTTGGCGGCGCTGCTTAATGCCGGGGAGCTGGCCTACACCGGCGCCAGAAAACTCAACGCGGATGGCAAGTGGGCATACAACTGGTATTTGTTCCTGCCGCTCGGCATGGCACTGGAAAACCGCAAGAGCGTCGAACTTCTGCACTTTCCACCGGATTACTCCCTGACCCAAGCCCAGGATTACCTACGCTCCGCCACTACTGATCGCTGGGCCACGCTGCTGACGGCGAATGGCATTCCCGCCGAACAGACGCCGGCCTATCAAACCATCATCGACATCGCGCCCATTGCCGCACCGTCTAACGCGGGCAAAGACCTGGAAGGCGTCTACGACCACTTCAAGGACTACCAGACCACCATGGTCAAGGAAGTCAGCCAGAACGCGAAAGGGGCCGCGTTACCCATGGTCGCCTTCGGCGCGCCTGTGCGTAACTGGCTCAAACAGCAATACGGGGTGACGGTCGATGTGCTGGGGCTGGCCACGATCAGCCCCAGCAACGGGTTGAAAGTGCCGGTACTGGGTTCCAACCATCCGAGCTACATCTGGTACGCCGCCGACCCTGCCAGTTACACCGGCAGCGACGCCCAGGCCAAGGCCGACGCCGCAGGCCTGAAGGTCATGGGGCAGGACTTGAGCGCCGCGTGCTGGCAGGCCGGGATGGGCAGCCAGCCGGGCGCCGATCCGGCCGCACAGCTGCAAAGCTGCACCCAAACCTGGCAAGTGACCCAAAAAGAAAAAACCTGCGAGCTGTTCTACACCTCAATCCGCCACCTGACGCAAGAGCAGGCCGTGGCCACGTGTGCAACGACGCCGATCAAGTCTCAACTCAAGCAACTGCAAGCCCCGGCGCCCCTGGCTGCGACGCCGACCCCAGTGCTTTGAAACGATAATCACCTTTCCCGCGTAAGCCTTGGCTGACGCGGGAAATCGCCTATTTCGTCTGTCAGTTCTGACAGTAGACCGTGGGGGCTAATTGCGAGAGGCTTTAAGCAATCCACACGTTACCGGGCTGACAGGGTTGTGAGCCTCCCCGCCTCTTCGCACAAACATCGACAAGGATCGTTATGAAACACCATGCCCATCACGGGACGCTTGCGCAGCCAACAGGTGGCATCTATCCCTTTGCAGAATTACCGGTTCACCTTGGATTCCCCTCCACTACCGACTTCGAGGTTATCTACAACGCCAACGGCTCAGCCGTCGCCGTTGCGGCGCTCCGGGAATTCCCACGCATCAGTCGCCTATGCCGGGCTTCAGGGCACTTGTTGCCTTATCGGTGCAGGTATACGCGGCAACTGGCGCCAGGCATTCATGTCTACGACCCACGCTTCAGCGGCCTGCTGCGCCACTCCTGCGACCCGAACGTATTTTTCGACATGAGCGAGCTGTGGTTGTGGGCGCTGAAGGACATTAAAAAAGGCGACCCGCTGACGATGGATTACGCAGCGACTGAAGACACATTGCTGCATCAGTTCGCCTGCCTGTGCGGATCAACGGAGTGTCGCGGCTGGATCACCGGCTACGACGAACCACCGAACGCCGACGGCCAGCTGTTTTTCAGGCACTGGCGTCGGCGAAGCCTCTGCTGAAGGGCCTTACGGCGCCCCAACTGGCCGTAGGCGGTATTGCGGCGGTAGTTGCTCAAAACCGCTGATGGTCGCGTTCAGGCTTTTCCAGCGCCCGTCCTTGATACCGTAGATGCAACCGTGGATCGAGAGGCTCTGCCCTCGGTGCCAGGCGTTTTGCACAATGCTGGTGTGACCGACGTTGGCCACTTGCTGGATCACGTTCAATTCGCAGAGACGGTCGACCTGCTCCTCTTCGGTAGGCAGTTGGGCCAGCACTTCACGGTTTTCGTAATAAAGATCACGAATCGAGCGCAACCAGCCGTCGATCAAGCCGAGCTGACGATCCTGCATCGAGGCGCGCACACCGCCGCATCCATAGTGGCCGGTGACCAGTATGTGTTTGACCTTGAGCACGTCCACCGCGTACTGAATCACCGACAGGCAATTGAGGTCGGTGTGCAGCACCACGTTGGCCACGTTGCGGTGTACGAACAGATCGCCCGGCAACATGCCGACAATCTCGTTCGCCGGCACGCGGGCGTCAGAGCAGCCGATCCACAGGTACTCAGGGGTTTGTTGACGAGCCAGCTTGGCGAAGAAGTCCGGATCTTCTTTAGTGATCGCGTCAGCCCAACGCTCGTTGTTATCAATCAGATCTTGTAATTCGTTCATGCAATGAAGCCTCAAGAATGATGCGCAGTTTTGACACACGATGGCCCGTCGGGGTCACGCGAGTGATACAGATACCTCCTTGATACCTACAACCGTCGCTCCATGCCGGTGGAATTCTCACAAGCCCAGTGGGTCCACTTTAGTAAGGCCCACAGTATGAGGAATTGCCATGACTGAATCACGACGTCCGTTCGATGCGGTTCAACCCGAGCCCATTGATGACAACGAAGACCGGATGGGCTCGATGCATGAGCTGGATTTCGACGAGGAAGAACCCAGCGCGAAAATCGGTGATGAGCTGCCGGAAAATGAACGCGAACGTCTTATGCCCCGTGAGCGTGTGCAAGAAGCCGGAATGACCGGGGCCTCGACCGATGACCATGAACCCACCGACGATGACATGAGCCCGGAAACGTTGATTCTTGAAGACGGCGCACGGGATGCACATGAGGCTGGCGAAGGCCATCAGGCCGATTGGGATCTGAGCATCGTCGATGAGGACGATATCGGTGGCGGTAACGGGCTGGATGAAGCGGAGTTGGCGCGGCGCGATCCGATTGACGGCAATCGCTGATTTTCAGCGCCTGACACCCGGCCTTCGCAAGCAGGCTCACTGCCACACGATGTACAGACGACACCGATTCATTGTGGGAGCGAGCCTGTTCGCGAAGCTTTTAAAACCTCAATCAACCAAGGTGCAGGCCATGACCACCGCATCTTCACGCCCGCCCACCGCCGGGTAGTAGTCCCGGCGACGACCAATCTCGTTAAAACCATAGCGCTCGTACAAACGAAACGCCCCGCGGTTGCTGTCACGCACTTCCAGGAAACACTCGCGCGCCTTGGCGTCATAGGCCCTCGACATCAACTGCTCGAGCAACGTCAAACCCAGGCCTCGGCTCTGATTCTCCGGCTTGACGGTGATGTTAAGCAGGTGCGCCTCATCCAGAATGATCTGCACTACGCCATGACCGACCTGCTGCGACCCCTCGAACATCAGCCAGATTTGGTACTTGCCCAAACCATCGAGAAAAATCCCACGGGTCCAGGGATGGCTGTAGGCCGCGTATTCAATCTTCAGCACAGCGTCGAGATCCGCCTCGGTCATCGGGCGGAACGATACAGCGTCACTCATTCGATTCTTTCCAGCGCGCCATCAGCCGACGCATGGCTTGCCAGACATCAGCCTTACGCTGTGGCTCTTCCATTAATAATTCCAGACCCGGCAGGGCCCAGACCGAGCCCAGGCCTTCGACCTGGAGTTCACGGTTGAACGATTCGGCGTTGGCCTCACCGGCAAAACGCACCGCTGGCAGGCCGATCAACCACAGGCAGACGCACGGGCCGTCTTCGAGCCGTGCCGAGAGGAAACCTTGTACGAAATCGCGCGCGGCTTCTGGGCCTTGATCCATCGTGCCGCGAACCAGCAACGGCCAGCGCACCGGTTCGCCGACGATCTGCGGACTGTCCGGCAGACCGGCGGCACGCAACATGTCCTTGAGCAACAAATAGGCAGGGTCGCGGGTCTGGAAGGATTCGCCTGTGGGTAACTCGACCAGCAGCAGGCAACGTCCGGCTCGCAGCAATTGCAAAGCGAAGCGCGGTGGCGGCACGACCGGCGCCTTGGCCACGACCGGCGCCGTCTCTTCTTCGACCTTGGCGTTGGTGCGCGTGCTGGCCAACGATGGTCGCGGCACCTCGATTTTCACCCGTTCGGCCGGTGGAACCTGCGGCTCCACGGGCGCTTCAGCCACAGGGGCCAACGCCACCGGGGGGATGACCAACGGCTCGGGCACCTCCAACAGTTCGGGGCGCGAGGGCGCGGCAAAGGGCAATTCGGTGCGCGGCAGCCAGTTGACCACCTGCATGGCGGTCAAATAAGCGCGGCGACGAGACTCGATAAGCAAAGGTCGGCCACTTGTGGATAACTAAAAGTGCGCTGATTCTACCGCCCTTCGCTCAAGATCGCCCGCGCTTGATCGATACTCTTCCCCATAGAAACAGCGACAGCCCGTCCCGAGAGTGAATCGCAACGGGCGCGATGCAGTACAATCGCTGCTTTTAATTGCCAACCAGCCGGCCATTCCGATGATCGAACCCAAGCGCGTCTTGCGCGCCCTCGCTGAACACTGGGCACTTCTGGAGCCACTGTGCGAGCACTTCGACCAAGGCACCCTGAGCCTCAACGAACTGCGCGCGCAACTGGCCGCCCAGCAACTGGACAGCACACCGCAGGACATCACCAGCCTGCTGGACGTGTGGATCCGCCTCGACATTCTGGTGCCCGTGGCGAAAAGCCCGAACCGCTTCGAGCTCAATGCACAGATCCACGACTTCCTCGCTTACCTGCGCCGTGAACACCGGCTGGGCCTGTGCCTGGAAATCGAAGCCTATCTACGTCACCTCGAGCGCTTGGCCGGTTACATCCAGGACGCCTTCGACATCCGCGACGGCCACGACCTGGCCCGTCAATTGCGTTTACTCGACATGCGTGTACGGGACGTACTGAAGAAACTCGCCAACGACGAACAGGCACTGGTGGCCGTGGCCGAACGGGCCAAAACCAGCGACCGGCAGATTCCGCTACGTCAGCGTTACGCGGAAGTCCTGGCAACTTGGGACGAATACGTCGAGCCGATGATTCAATTGGTCAATGCCGACGGCGCCTTCGAACAAGGCGTGCGCAAGGTCGAAAACGTTCTGCTGAAGATGCTCACCGAACAGCAGCGCCTCGGCCACTTGGTCGATGACGATATGCTGCTGCGCACCCACGCGCGCATCCTCGAAATGCAGACCAGCGCTCAGTTGACCCTGCGTCATGCCCGTGAATTGCTGCTTCCATTGCGTGAAGAAGCCCGTCGCCACAACGCGGTGACCCGAGGCGCCGCGTTGGCCCTTTCGGTCATCCGCCGCAAAGGCATCGATGCCGTACCGCAAGCGGCGATGCCAATGTTCACGCGTGCGCAAAGCACGTTCCTCGGCAGTGCCAGCCAAGTCGAAGCCTACGTTTATGCGTTGGCCCGTTTCGAGCCGAAACCGGCACGCTTCCCCAAGGCCCACAAAACTCAGAAAGGCGAAGCCCCACGTGCGCCACGCACGGTTCGAGAAATGCTCGACCGCTGCGAAGATGCGCTGCCGATGCCAGACCTGATGAACTGGTTGCTGGAGCAGGAGCCGGACGGGGCCACCGATGAATTGCTGTACTGGTTCTCGCGCCTGTCACGGGAGAAACGCTTCAAACGCGAGCGTCTGGAACGCCGCGACTATCACACTCATGAGCATCAGGTCAGCCTGCGCTCCTTCGCCCTGCTCTCGGCCGGCGACAGCGCTGCCGAGAATTCTGCGAGCATCCCCCATGCATCTTGATCTATCCGAACTGTCCCAACTGGCGCCGATCTTTCGCGAGCTGTTCAAGGGCTACCACGTCAGCCGCCGCGACCCAGAGCTGTACGCGCAACTGTCGAATTTTCAGGACCAGTACCGCACGCTGTTCAAGGCGCTGGGCTTTGAACTGGTCTGCGACACCCGTGGCTTCTACTACTTCGTGCCTGACCTTGCGGCAGCCGCGGTGAATAAAACCGCGCAGCGTCTGGCCTTGTTCACCTTCATCCTCGTCGAGCACTTGGCCGATCAGGGCCGCGACCCGATTGCCGTGCTCGACGGCGGTAGCCTCGGTCGTGATGAATTGCCGTCGCTGCTGGAGAAATACCGCGACCTGTTTATTCAGGCCGAAGTGCAGACCGTGGAGGAGCTGGAAGAAAAAATCATGCGCCGCATGACGCAACTCGGTTTCGCGGGCGAAGAAAATGGCGTCTACCGGTTCCTGCCACCGATGCACCGTTTCCTCGACGTTTGCCTGTCAGTCCAGCAGGATCGAGATCTGGCGGCCAGCCTGCACAGCGTGCTGCCATTGCCGGCTCCGGTGCTTATCGATGACGACAGCGACGAAATGCTTTTGGAAACCGATGACCCGCTGGACCTGAGTGACTTTGAGGAAGAAAACGAAGAAGACGCGATGGCCCGTGCCATTGCCGAAGAACAGGAGACTGACGCATGAGCAAGGAACGCTACGGCATTCGCCGCTTCGCCCTGTTGAACACCGCCGGTTACAGCCTCGGGTTGTTTCCGCTGGAAGAGCCGCTGTCGGTCTACGGCGCGAACAACCTCGGTAAATCCGCGTCGATCAACGCCTTGCAGTTCCCGATTCTGGCGCGCATGTCGGACATGAGTTTTGGCAAGTACAGCCTGGAGCAATCCCGGCGCTTCTACTTCGCCTCGGACACCAGTTACATCCTCGTCGAAGTCTCGCTGCCTCACGGCCCGCACGTAATCGGCGTGGTCGGTCGCGGTCCGGGCGGTGGTTTTGGTCACCAGTTCTTTGCCTATGCCGGCAAACTCGACCTGGCGCATTACCAAAAGAACGACACCTGCCTGCGCCAGAAAGAGTTGTTCAGCAACCTTGAGCGCGAAGGGCTGAAAGCCTACGAGCTGAAGCCGGATGAACTGCGGCGTTTGCTGGTCGGTGGCCACACGTCGATTCCGCTGGACCTGACGCTGATCCCGCTGCGCTCCACCAGCGAACAGAGCCTGAAGACTTTCCGCGCGCTGTTCATCAATCTGCTGCACATGCGCGAAATTACTGCGGCCAAGCTCAAGCAATTGTTCCTCGATGCCTTCGAACACAGCCTGCGTTCCGGCAGTGTCGATTACATCGCGGCGTGCGAAGAAGCCTTTCGCGATGTTCGTCGCATGGAACAGGATTACAACGCACTGGTCACCGCCGGCCCGCTGGTTGAAGCGCTGGCCTCAGGCGTTGCCCAGCGCAATACCCTGCGCGGTAAGTTGCACCGCATCTCGCCGTTACTTGATTCGTTGCTCGGCACTTGGTCGGACTACGCCGGTGCGCGTAAGGAAGAGCTGACCCTTCAGGCCGAGCACTACCGCAACGAGCAGGACGCGCTGCAAAACGATCAACGCGGCGGCACTCAAGAGCTGATGCGTTTGGAGCGGGAAATCACTGGCATCCAGCGCTGGCTGGGTGAGTTGTCGGTGCTCAAGCATCGTTTCGCGCTGGTCAATGACGTCAAAGTCCTCGAGCAACAACTGCTCGCGGCCAAGGATGCGCACGATGAGTTGGCCGGTGCGCTGGCCCAATCGCGGCAGTTCAGCGCCGAAGACCTGGAAGAGCGTTTACGGGACTTGGAAAAACGCCTGAAGTCGGTGAAGCAGCAACTCGATCACGCCGACAACAACAGCTACGCCCGTCTGCGTGAAGAGTTCTCGCAACAGGACGTGGAACGCCTGATGCGTCTGTTCAACAGTGCGCTGTTCAGCCTGCCGCTGGGTGAGCACGGCATTACGCTGGACGAGGACGGTCAGTGGGTCAAATCCCTGGAGTTGATCCTCGACGGCTTCAAAGGCGAGCGTTTCGACGTGCCGGGGCTGTCCATCGACATCTCGCACATCGAGCCGCCAGCGCTGCAGGCCCTGGCTGACCGTGCTGCGTTGCGCGATCAGAAAGAACGCCTGGAGAAAGAACTCAAGCAACTGAAAACTCAAGCGGCTGTTGTTGCTGACCGTGCGGCGAGCAAGACCCAGACCGAAGCGCTGTACCAGCAAGTGCTGGATGCGCAAAAAGCCTTGGAAGATTTCCGGCGCGCTCAAACCTTGAGTGCAGAGGAAGGCGACAAGCTTGAGCAATTGGCGCAGATGGAAGCCGCGCAGGAGGAGTTGAAGCGCTCCAGCGATGCCTTTACCGAACGCGTCCAGCAACTGTCGGCCAAGCTGCAACTGGTCGGCCGGCAGATAGGCGACATGGAGGCCAAGCAACGCACTCTCGACGACGCCTTGCGCCGCCGCCAGTTGCTGCCGGCGGACATGCCGTTTGGCACGCCATTCATGGACCCGATCGACGACTCCATGGATAACTTGCTACCGCTGCTCAATGACTATCAGGACAGTTGGCAAGGCTTGCTGCGCAGCGACGGCCAGATCGATGCGCTGTACGCTCAGGTTCGCCTCAAAGGCGTGGCCAAGTTCGACAGCGAAGACGATATGGAGCGTCGTCTACAGTTGCTGATCAACGCGTATGCGCACCGTACCGACGAAGCGCTGACGCTCGGCAAGGCTCGCCGTGCTGCTGTTACCGACATCGCCCGGACCCTGCGCAACATCCGCAGCGACTACGACAGTCTTGAGCATCAACTGGCGCTGTTCAACCGTGAAATCAACAAGCGTCAGGTCTCCAACCTGCAAAGCTTCCGCATCGTATTGGCGCCAAACAAGGAGGCGCTCAAGCACATCGACCAGATCATCCACAGCGCTGGCCAATACGAAGAGGGCGAAACCCTCTCCGTGTTCGACCTGAGCCAAAGCGCCGATCAGGACAACAGGAACGAAGAAGCCAAGGAATACCTGGCGCGGCTGGTGGCGGCGAACCATAACCAGCTCGGTCTAAAAGACTTGTTCGAGCTGGCGTTCGAAATAACCAAGGTCAACGGTTCCCCGGTGATCCACACCGACATCGACGGCGCGGCGTCCAACGGCACCACGATGACTATCAAAGCGCTGACCAACATGTACTTGTTGCTGCACTTGATGGACCGCGACCAGGCCGGTCGCGTGCGTCTACCGTACTACCTCGACGAAGCGGCAGACATCGACGAGAAGAACCAGGCAGCTTTGCTGGAAACCAGCTTGCAACTGGGCTTCGTGCCGATCCTGGCAAGTGTGAAGCCGCAAGTCTGCGCCAGTGTGGCGATTGACCTCGAAGGTGGCAGCGGACCTAACGGGATTTACATCGACGAAGCCGACTGGAAGTACATTCGCCGGCACGATGAGGTGAAGCCTAGCGTTAACGTAAAATCGGATGAGCCAGAGCTGGATGCGGTCTGATTTACGTTTATCGTGACGAATGAAAAGGCCGTGATCCAATGGATCACGGCCTTTTTTGTGGGCATCAGTTCGTGGGTTAGCTGAAGGCCCATCGCACAAACACGAATAGGCTACTTGCCGAGTGAAATCTTCGGCGCCCAGGTTAGCCACTCATCTTCAAACTTGTCGAACAACGGGAATGTCTGTTCAGGACGGGCAGGATTACCCATGCGATCCCCCTCGGGGGTGGCGAAGGCAATACCGCCCTGAACCAAAGTCTCGAGTGACTCGGTACGCACAGTCGCCCCTTTGAACAGGCCGAAGTCAAAACCAAAACCACTGGTGTTCCAGAAGCGAGTACCGCTGCGAACCAACGGTGCGTACTTCGGTTCGATCAGGATGTGGACCAACACCCGATCAGCCGTCTGGCCAAGTTCATAGCCCGTCACCTTGCCCACGGTGATTTCGCGGTAAGTCACCGGCACCCCGGTTTTCAGCGAACCACGACGTGCCGCGCTCAACACCAGGCTCAACCCAGCTTCGGCCTTGGCAACCTCGGGCGGATTGGCCAAGGCGACAAAGCTCTTCTGTGGACCAAGGTTCTTCGGCGCAGGCTGCACTTCGATGTACTGCCCGGTCACCAATGTCTCGAGGTTGGACGTCTTCATGAGGCCCAGTTCAGGCTTGACGACCCAGAACTGGCTACCCACCCGCGCAATACGCTCCGGCACTTCGGTAATCCGTGCCGTCAGCAATACGGATTGCAGGTCATCGCTGAGATCGACGTCCTCAATCTTGCCGACATCCAGCCCTTTGAAGCGTACTGGCGTACCCGTTCGCAAACCGTCGGCGCGATCAACTTTGATCGTTACAACGGCGCCTTTCTGTGAGGCCTCATCGTGATTGGCAAACAGACGGAAACGTGGAATCCGTTTCTGCAACGGCGCCTTGGCCTCTGGCGTTTCGAAAGCGATACCGCCGGCCATCAAGCTTTGCAGCGATTCACTTTTGACTTGAATCCCACCGGTCAGCCCGCCGGTGAGCGTAATGCCGCTGGCATTCCAGAACCGTGTCGAAGCGTTGACCAGCCCCTCGTATTCCTTCTCGATGTGTACACCGATGATCAACTGCTTTTGGGTGCGCGAGAACTGATAGCTCTGCACCGAACCGACCTTGACCTGTTTGTAGAGAATAGGACTGCCGACCTCCAAAGAACCCAGGGTATCGGTGAACAACACCATGTGCAGGCCCGGTGAACGCAGATCCAACGGTGGCGCCTTGGGCCGTGCCACGAACTCACGCTGCGGCGCGGAGCCTTTGTCGCCTGGGCGCACGGCGATGTAGTTACCTTTCACCAAGGCTTCCAGTCCGGTGATCCCCGCGAGGGAAATCGACGGTTTGACCACCCAGAATTGCGTACCCGTCACCAGGTAATCCTCGGCCAACGGATCAAGGGTCAATTCGGCGGTAGCACTCGACAGATCAGGGTCAATTTTCAGCGCTTTCAAATTGCCGACCTGAATGCCTTTGTACATCACCGGGGTGCGCCCGGCCTGCAAGCCTTCAAAATCACTGAGTTTGACTTTGACCCGGAGACCGGCAGCGGCAGCGTCAAAGTCTTCATAGAGACGGAATGGCAGGCTGGTGTCAGTCGGCGGGCTGTCCTTGCGGTTTTCCGGCGTAGCAAATGCGATACCGCCGGCGACAATACTCGCCAGGGATTCGCTGCGTATTTTCACACCGGACAGATTGGCATCGATGCTGATGCCACTGGCGTTCCAGAAACGCGTGTGTTTACGCACAAGGCTCGCGTAAGTGGGCTCAATGAAGACTTTCAACTCAACAGTGCTCTGATCTTCAGACAGCAAGTAGCTTTTGACCTGACCGACCTTGATCTGCTTGTAGAACACTGGGCTGCCACGGTTCAACGAGCCAAGCCGATCCGCCTTAATGGTCAGGTGCAAACCTGGTTTTGAGTCAGACAGCGGAGGTTCTTCGGCCAGCGCCTTGAACCTGCGCGTCGGCTCTCCATCCCCCGGACTAATGGCGACGTAATTACCCGAAACCAGGGTTTCCAGACCCGTAATCCCCGCTAGGCTCACGCTCGGTTTGACCAACCAGAATCGGGTGCTGGTCTTGAGGTATTGCTCAACATCCTTGTTCATCTCGACGGTGGCGATGACGCCTTTGGAACTGCCTTCGTCATCAAGCTTGAGGGTTTTTACCTTGCCGACCGACATGCCTTTGTAGACCACTTCGGTCTTGTTGGCCTGTATGCCTTCGCCGCTCTCGAAGCGAACCTGAATCTCGATACCGGTTTCGTTGTAGGCACGCCAGGCGAGCCAACCACCAATAATTAGCGCGATCAGTGGCAATACCCAAATAGCCGACCAATTCGAGGCCGGTCGGGTTTTTGCTTTAGGCAAATCAGTCATGGTCGTCGTCCGACTCCGTGTTATCCCAAATCAGTCGGGGATCGAAAGTTACTGCGGCAAGCATCGTCAAAATCACCACACTGGCGAAGGCGATGGCGCCAAGATTGGCTTCGACACTGGCAAGCCGTCCGAAATTCACAACCGCCACGAGAATGGCGATCACAAAGATATCGAGCATCGACCAGCGACCTATGAACTCGATAAAGCGGTACATGAGAATGCGCTGACGTGCCGAAAGTGGCTGGCGGCGTTGCACCGAAAAAAGTAGCAACGCGATGCCCACCAGTTTGAACGTCGGGACCACAATACTGGCAATGAACACCACGGCTGCAATGGGAAACATGCCGTGCTGAACCAACTGAATCACGCCGGACATGATGGTACTGGGGTCGCCTTGCCCTAGGGAACTGACCGTCATGATTGGCAACATATTCGCCGGAATATAGAGAATCGCAGCGGTGATCAGTAAGGCCCAGGTACGCATTAGGCTATTCGGCCTACGGGCGTGAATCAGCGCGCCACAGCGTGTGCAAACCTGTTCGTCACTGTCGGCTTGCTGCTTGTTTAACTCATGGCACTCAGTACAAGTCAGAATGCCTGCATCAATCGCCCGCATGGGCATCTTCTCCTGACAAAGCCTGCCAGATCTGATGGGGTGACATCACAACCTCCAACCAGATCTGAACCAACAACAAACTGACAAAGCACGCCAAGCCAAGACCTAAAGTGATGGCTGCCAAATCTGCCAGTTTGACGAGCGCTACCAGTACGCCCATGAGGTAAACCTCGAGCATTCCCCAATCGCGTAGATGATGATAAATGCGGTACAGCAGCAAGCCGTAACTGCGCCCGACATTGAAACGAATAGTCAGTAGCACCACAAACTGGCAGAGCAGCTTGAGCAAAGGGATGCCCATGCTGCAAAGGAACACCACTATCGCTACGCCTTGCATACCGGTATGGAATAGCCCAACAACGCCGCTCCAGACAGTGTCATGCGATGAACGCCCAAGTAGATTGAGCTGCATGATGGGTAAAAAGTTCGCAGGGACATACAACAACAAGGCAGCGATAACCAGGGCGAGACTATGCTGCACGACATTGTGTCGATGAGCATAGAGTTCATAACCACAGCGCGGACAGAGCGCTTTCTCGCCATGGACGAGTTTAGGCTTGCGCATCAGCAAGTCGCATTCATGGCACGCAACCAAGTCGTCCAGCGGTAAATCTGACAGCCCGGGGGCGTCAACCGAATCTGGCATAAAGGCTCTGGCTCCGAAAAAGATTCGCCTATTCTAGTGTTCTGAATTAAAAATAACTGTGCAAATTTATGCCGCGATTGTAAGAACTTTCCTGGACGCAAAAACAAAACCCCTACCTGCATAAGCAGATAGGGGTTTCTGAATTTAATCTTGACGATGACCTACTCTCACATGGGGAAACCCCACACTACCATCGGCGATGCATCGTTTCACTACTGAGTTCGGGATGGGATCAGGTGGTTCCAATGCTCTATGGTCGTCAAGAAATTCGGTAGCCAGTGCGTCAGCCCTTACGGGTAACACGCCAGCGAATGGGTATGTAATAGATTTGTGTGTTTGATCGCAAACTTTCGACTTGTGTCGTCTTCACACACCGCAATCTGGTGCTCTTTCGCCCTTGGGCTCAAAGCCTGCAAATTGCTTGGGTGTTATATGGTCAAGCCTCACGGGCAATTAGTATTGGTTAGCTCAACGCCTCACAGCGCTTACACACCCAACCTATCAACGTCGTAGTCTTCGACGGCCCTTCAGGGGACTCAAGGTCCCAGTGAGATCTCATCTTGAGGCTAGTTTCCCGCTTAGATGCTTTCAGCGGTTATCTATTCCGAACATAGCTACCCGGCAATGCCACTGGCGTGACAACCGGAACACCAGAGGTTCGTCCACTCCGGTCCTCTCGTACTAGGAGCAGCCCCTCTCAAATCTCAAACGTCCACGGCAGATAGGGACCGAACTGTCTCACGACGTTCTAAACCCAGCTCGCGTACCACTTTAAATGGCGAACAGCCATACCCTTGGGACCGGCTTCAGCCCCAGGATGTGATGAGCCGACATCGAGGTGCCAAACACCGCCGTCGATATGAACTCTTGGGCGGTATCAGCCTGTTATCCCCGGAGTACCTTTTATCCGTTGAGCGATGGCCCTTCCATACAGAACCACCGGATCACTAAGACCTACTTTCGTACCTGCTCGACGTGTCTGTCTCGCAGTCAAGCGCGCTTTTGCCTTTATACTCTACGACCGATTTCCGACCGGTCTGAGCGCACCTTCGTACTCCTCCGTTACTCTTTAGGAGGAGACCGCCCCAGTCAAACTACCCACCATACACTGTCCTCGATCCGGATAACGGACCTGAGTTAGAACCTCAAAGTTGCCAGGGTGGTATTTCAAGGTTGGCTCCACGCGAACTGGCGTCCACGCTTCAAAGCCTCCCACCTATCCTACACAAGCAAATTCAAAGTCCAGTGCAAAGCTATAGTAAAGGTTCACGGGGTCTTTCCGTCTAGCCGCGGATACACTGCATCTTCACAGCGATTTCAATTTCACTGAGTCTCGGGTGGAGACAGCGCCGCCATCGTTACGCCATTCGTGCAGGTCGGAACTTACCCGACAAGGAATTTCGCTACCTTAGGACCGTTATAGTTACGGCCGCCGTTTACCGGGGCTTCGATCAAGAGCTTCGCGTTAGCTAACCCCATCAATTAACCTTCCGGCACCGGGCAGGCGTCACACCCTATACGTCCACTTTCGTGTTTGCAGAGTGCTGTGTTTTTAATAAACAGTCGCAGCGGCCTGGTATCTTCGACCGGCATGGGCTTACGCAGTAAATGCTTCACCCTCACCGGCGCACCTTCTCCCGAAGTTACGGTGCCATTTTGCCTAGTTCCTTCACCCGAGTTCTCTCAAGCGCCTTGGTATTCTCTACCCAACCACCTGTGTCGGTTTGGGGTACGGTTCCTGGTTACCTGAAGCTTAGAAGCTTTTCTTGGAAGCATGGCATCAACCACTTCGTCGTCTAAAAGACAACTCGTCATCAGCTCTCGGCCTTAGAATCCCGGATTTACCTAAGATTCCAGCCTACCACCTTAAACTTGGACAACCAACGCCAAGCTGGCCTAGCCTTCTCCGTCCCTCCATCGCAATAACCAGAAGTACAGGAATATTAACCTGTTTTCCATCGACTACGCTTTTCAGCCTCGCCTTAGGGACCGACTAACCCTGCGTCGATTAACGTTGCGCAGGAAACCTTGGTCTTTCGGCGTGGGTGTTTTTCACACCCATTGTCGTTACTCATGTCAGCATTCGCACTTCTGATACCTCCAGCAAGCTTCTCAACTCACCTTCACAGGCTTACAGAACGCTCCTCTACCGCATC